>NZ_CAMFFZ010000001.1:0-196992 GCF_945949885.1 Veillonella parvula
GTTAATAGAATTGTAGATTTGGATACTGTTCAATTTCATATTGCAATTTAAGAAAGAAATTTTATCTTACATAATTAGAATTAAAACTCTTAGGAGGAATAAAACATGGAAAAACGTACTGGCGTAGTAACATTTGCAGGTGGCCCTATCACATTAGTTGGCCCAGAAATTAAAGTAGGTCAACAAGCTCCAGACTTCACTGTATTGAGTAATGACTTGCAAGCTAAAACTTTAAAAGACTTCGAAGGTAAAGTAAAAGTTATCTCCGTTGTTCCTTCCCTTGATACAGGTGTTTGTGATGCTCAAACTCGTTGGTTCAACCAAGATGCAACAGCTCTTTCCGAAGATGTAGTCGTATTGACAATTTCTATGGACTTACCATTCGCTCAAAAACGTTGGTGTGGTGCTGCGGGCGTAGATAAAGTTATTACTTTGTCTGACCACAAGAATGCTTCCTTCGGTGAAAACTACGGTTTCTTGATTGAAGAGCTTCGTCTTTTAACTCGTGGCGTTGTAGTAATCAACAAAGATAACAAAGTAACTTATGTTGAATATGTACCAGAAGTAACTCAAGCAGTTAACTTCGATGCTGCATTAGAAGCTATTAAGGCTGATATCTAATCTTAGGATTTTTGCTAATAGCTTAATATAAAGGTAAAAAGACCGTACGGTGTACGGTCTTTTTATATGTCCTATAGTAATTTTATTATTTTAATTGGAGTATGTATGTGGATTCGTATTTCTCAGCTTATATTAACCATTAAAAATATTGCACTTATTGGTGTTGGCATTGGTTTATGCATTGCTTTAATCAATAGTTTAGTAAACTTTGGTTTTATTGCATGGGCCAATATTCAAGGCTATAGTACTTATTCATTATTGATTGAAGAGATAATTACCTTCTTTCTCTACTTTGAATTTATTGCACTCATAATTAAGTACTTTAAGAATAACTTCCATTTTCCTCTCGATTTCTTCTTATATATTGGCATTACCGCCATTGTTCGTTTACTAATTATCGATCATGAATCAGCTTTGGACATGTTATTATGGTCTATTTCTATTCTAGTTCTAGTTTGTTGCCTAGTACTGGTAGAAAAATTTCTTAATAACAAATCGTAATAGCATAAAAGAGACTCTACACATCAGTAGAGTCTCTTTTATTTTAACACTATCGACTAGCATCTTAGAAAATATTTTTAGCGTAATTAGCGTACTTAGTTTCTAATTCTTCCATTTTATCATTCATTTCGATTTGTAATTGGGATGCTAAATCATATTCACCATCATTAAGTGCATCGATTAAACGAGTGAATAAGGATTTACGATCATCACTATCTTTAGCAAGGTAGAAACGTAAGTCATTAACTTCTGCAAAGCGTTTATCATCTACACTATTTCGGCTGTCAGTATGAATTGCAACCATGCTACGAACTGTATCCAAATTGTTTGGGATTAAACGGTTAGCTAATACTAGTTTCCAACGTTTAAGAATGGAGGCAATAAAGGAGTCCATTAAATCTTTAGCAAATGCATTGCCTTGAGCCAATGTTTCTACTAATTCAGGATTATTTTGGTAACCCTTTATATTTTCCCATACAGTAGCTGGAGCAACACCAAACATTTGATTACGTTCTTCTTGTGTGAAATCATCAAACACATCTTTTTCAGTACGGTATGCACGATTTGTAGCAAGATAATCAGATGTTTCACCTACTTCTTTGGAAAGTTCTGCTTCCAATTGAGCTTGTGTTTTACCAGATGTAATAGCATATTTCATACCATCAAATGCAGATATAAAGATTAATGCTAAAGCAGTATATGTATTAGTGTAAGGATTTGGAGAACGTAATTCATAACGTGTCGCCATAGGGTTATCGATATCGCGAATCAAACCGCAAAGGATTGTACGGTTACGGCTAGGTTCAGATGGATCAGTACCTAAAGATGTAACAATACATACTGGCGCTTCAAACCCAGGTTTTAAACGGTTTAAAGAATCTGTTGTAGAGCTGATAAATGGATTAATGGCTTCATAGTGTTTTAGAAGCCCCATAATCGCACCAATACCTAAAGAGCTGGCAGATTCTTTACGCATATCTTCTGGGCTAAATAAGTTAACAACTTTACCCGATTTTAATTTAGCCATAACACCAAAATGAGTATGTTCACCAGAACCAGCTACACCAATTATTGGTTTTGCATTAAATGTTACATCAAGACCATTTTCACGGAATACTTCACGAACAATGATACGAGCTTGTAATTCATTATCTGCTGTTTGTAATGGATTATTTGAGAATTTCCAGTCGATTTCTAATTGTTCTAATACAACTGCTTCATGACCATCTTCATCAAGTTTAGCTTTAACGCCACCTACTTCTTTATGCCCCATTTCAGCAACCATACCATATCTATCAAGACGTTCAACAGCTTGTTCTAATGCAGTACGAACTGTACCATGAGTACGTTGCCAGTATTGTTCCTGTAATTTTTGAGATACGGATAATTCTTTTTTGGTAACTGTTCTAGATGGAGTTTTTACCCAGAATTCTAGTTCTGTTGCAGATGTGAAAATGATATCTACAACTTCATCAGCTTTCACATGCGGCATACCAGATAAGCCATGTTCTTTAATCAAAGCTAATAATTCAGCACGAACATAGTCGCAGCTGCGTTTTAAAATAGAACGAGAATCTACATAGCGGTAATTATGCATCAAGAATGCAGGAATACGAAGTGTACCAGTTGGTAATCCTGTAACAGGATCGATATTTTCGTAGTTGTAATCAACAAACCAGTTTACACTTGGATCGCCCCACATATCTACACGAGCATTATTTAATGTAGCAATATTTGTAAGCACTACAGAGGAACCATCTGTTTGAACAGCACGACCTTCAAAGAAAGATTCGTAGTCATCGAAGAATGCTGACATAGGAATTTTTTCATCAGTATCATTACCTGCTAAGTCAATACCTACAAGAGATACGAACTTGATTTCAGGATGTTGTTCTAATAATGCAAGAACGCCTTCCTTCCCATATTGACCTGCTGGAATGTAATATAATAATTCGTTAGTTGTCGACATATTTTTTCCTCCTAAAAGAAAAAGACTCCAACAAATAAATATATAAATCTATATATCTAAAGTGGAGTCTTCGTTGACCAATTATTTTATTGAGTTCATATTATCATATGTTGAAAATATATGTCAATAACTTTCTATAGAATTTCATTATTCTCTAAAAGTTACCTCTAACACACCTATTACTATAAACTATAATCAATTAGTATATATAGAATAGTCGTTGATATCAATTTATATTATCCAAGTAATTCTTTAACAATGTTATTGACAATCTTACCATCTGCACGCCCTTTTGTTTTTGGCATTACATGTTTCATAACATTACCCATATTTACGTTATCACCACATACAGCAATGGCTTCTTGTACAATTATACGAATTTCATCTTCTTTCAATTGCTCTGGTAAGTATTTTTGTAATACAGCCATTTCTTCTTTTACATGACTAATTAAATCCTCACGGCCCGCTTTTTCAAATTCTGTTAAAGAATCTTGACGAGTTTTCATTTCCTTAGCTAAAATACCAAGAATGCCAGCATCATCTAACTCAATTTTGTCATTAATTTCTGTATTTTTTATGGCACTATTGACCATACGAATTACAGATAACGCTATTTTACCTTCTTCACGAGCTTTCATGGCTGCTTTCATATCTTCCTTTAATTGATCTTTTAAACTCATAATTCCTCCTTGTTTATATAATAAAGAAACCCTAATTCTGGATTTCATGAAGCCATGAAAAGGCAGAATTAGGGTAATCATCTTATGCTCTGAATTTGCGTTTTCTTGCTGCTTCAGATTTTTTCTTTCTTTTTACGCTTGGTTTTTCATAGTGTTCGCGTTTTCTTACTTCAGACAAAACACCCGCTTTTTGGCAGGAGCGTTTGAATCGACGAAGAGCACTTTCAAGCGTTTCGTTTTTACCGACTTTGATTTCAGACATCTATATCCCTCCCTCCAAAAATAATCTCGGGAAGTGCTGATAATTTACATACGCACATATAATATTATATGTATAGGTATAGATATTGTCAATATTTTCAAGTATATTTTATAGGCTTTTTAATGAGTATTATAAAAAGAATACATAATACTCAAAATTAAGCTTCTGGCCAGCCCATTTCTTCTCCACCTAAAAGGTGTGCATGCATATGGAATACAGTTTGGCCTGCTTTTTCACCAGTATTAAAAATCAAACGATAACCATCTTTAGAAATGCCAAGCTCTTTTGCTACATCACGAACAAATGGCAGTAACCCTTCAACATAATCTGCATTCTTTTCATTAAGATGTGCAATATTAGACACATGATTTTTAGGCACGATTAATACATGAACTTTTTTTACAGGTTGAATATCATGAAAAGCATAGAATTTATCATTTTCTAACACTTTTTTAGACGGAATTTCACCATTAATAATTTTGCAAAAAATGCAGTCACTCATAATCTGACTCCTTACTCAATAATTAAATAATTATCTTCTAAATCTACAACAGTTCCACCAACGAGATCACCAATTTTACGTGTCCCATCAGACTTAACTTTACCATTTACATACTCATTTGTTAAGCCCATGTAGTAACCATTCTCTTCTTTTTCGATGAGAATCTCACCAGGCTTACCAATGCGAGATTTTGCGTACATTTCATAACCAGATTGGCTAAGGCCATTTAAAAGTGCTACACGAGTCTTCTTCACTGCTTCTGGTATTTGATCAGGCATAGTTGCTGCAGGTGTACCTTCACGAATGGAATATGGGAACGCATGGATATGAGTAAATCCTATTTCACGAACAGTGTTTAACGTTTCCTCAAAGTCTTCATCGGTCTCTTGTGGAAAACCAGCAATAATGTCAGTCGTAATAGATAAGTCTTTAATACGAGAACGCAATTTTGCAATGAGATCCTTATACTCTTGTAAAGTATAGTGACGTCTCATCAACTTTAATACGTGATCAGAACCGGCTTGTAATGGCAAATGAAGATTTGGACATACTCGTTTATCTGTAGCCATTAATTCCACAAGTTCATCGGAAACCTCAACAGATTCAATGGAGCCAAAACGGATACGATACAACTCAGGAATTTCTAGTAATGCTTTTACCACATCAGCCAAGGTAGGACGACCTGGTAGTTCTACACCGTAGTTCCCTAAGTGAATACCGGTTAATACGATCTCATGGAAGCCATGGCCAACTAAACGTTTTGCCTCTTCCACAATATCTTCTATTTTACGAGATTTTAATTTACCTCGAGTGTATGGGATGATACAGAAAGAGCAATAGTTATTACAACCTTCTTGAATTTTCATGAAAGCACGAGCCTTATCAGATTCATTACCAAATAATGGCATTTCCTCAAAGTTAGACTCTTTCATAATATCTCGTACAGCATTGATTTGTCGTTCTGTAGACTCTAACTGTTCTACTAGCTCAACGATTTTAGAACGATTATTGGTACCGATAACGAGATTAACACCATCGATAGCGGCAATCGCATCCGGATCAAGCTGAGCATAACAACCAGTTACAATAACATAAGCGTCTTCATTTTGACGCTTCGCCTTGCGAATTAATTGACGGGATTTCTTTTCCCCCATATTCGTTACAGAACATGTATTAATTACATATATATCAGCTTTTTCATCGAAGTCTACCGCTTCGTAATTATTTTGTAAAAATAAACCTTTCATAGCATCCGTATCATATTGATTTACACGGCACCCCAAGGTTGTAAAAGCAACGGTTTTCATTGCACCTCTCTATTCTTGTTTAATTTATAGTTCTAATTCATATTGAATCATTGCTAATGATCCAATGGCAGCAGTTTCAGCTCGCAAAATTGTATTACCAAGCGATACCGATTTTCCACCACTATCTATAATAGCATTGATTTCCTTCTCTTGATAGCCCCCTTCAGGACCTATACAAATTAAAATATCAGTTATTGACTCATCGGAATGTACCGTTTTAAGTATATCTTTAATTGTATGCCCATCTTCATTTTCATAAGCTACCAATTTTAGAGCTTCAGATTCAATGTCTAATACTTGTATAAGGGTCTCACCTACTACGAGTGTAGGCAAATGATTTCTTCCGCATTGTTGAGCTGCTTCTAGCATAATTTTTTCCCAACGATTTACTTTTGATTGAAGCTTTTTTTCATCATATTTAGCTACACAGTTAGCTGTGGGCACAAGATAAATTGTATCCACATTTAACTCTGTTGCTTTTTGTAAAACCCATTCTAACTTTTCACCTTTTAAGATGGATTGTACAAGAATCATTCTGTATGATGCTGCTGCCCCCTCAATATATTCAATAAGTTTCGCTTGCGCTTTTCCAGCCATCTCTTCAATAATCTGATACATGCCACAACGATTATCACTGCCTGTAACTGTTATAGGTTTCTCAATATTATGACGAAATACATGTAACACATGATGTGTCACATCTTTTGGTAATTCTATTATTTCATCTAATGGTGTAGGAATAAAAATCTTTTTCATCGTTTTTTTAGCGCAAATGTATGCCAAGGCCCTGCAATGCGCTCCTCAAGAATATGCCAATTAGCCTCAATATATGGCATAATTTCATCATGACGGTCATCAATAATGCCACTGATAATCAAAATGCCCTTATCATCTAGTTTCTTACCAATTTGAGGTAATAGTATTTTAAGCGGATCTACTGTTAGATTAGCTAAAATTAATTGGGCAGTACCATTGAAATCACTATCCAAATTACCACAAATAATTTCAGTAGATACATGATTATTCTCACAGTTAATTCGAGCCTGATTTGCAGCATACTCCTCTATGTCAATACCTACAAGTTTTTTAATACCTAAGTGAGATGCTACTAATAAAAGTATACCTGTTCCCGTACCAATATCTAAACAAGTTACCTTATCAAGGTCCATAGGCGCACTATAAATTTTTAAAAGTTCAGCACAAGTTCTTGTCGTTTCATGAGCACCAGTTCCAAAGGAAATATCTGAATCGATTTCAATAATATTCTTATTATCTACATTATCGTAATCTTGCCAAGCAGGTTTAATGACTAAGTTAGGTAAAATTTCTGTAGGTTCAATATATTGTTGCCAAGAGTTTAACCAAGTTGACTCATCAAGAATATCTGTATCTATTGATATAACCTTAATATTATCCTCTGTAAGACGTTTTTCTAAATCCGCCTTAATCATATCCATATCGAATGATGAATCAGCGTACATAGTTAATTTTATTAAATTAGGCTGATTTTCAACATCTTCTTCTATAATTCCATTGTCTGTATAATCGTCAAAAAGAGTAGTCACCTCATCGGTGGCTACTCTTTCACAGACAACGGATATTTCTATCCATTGCATATATGCTCCTTTATAGGGAATGTGATGGAACAAACCATTCCTTCACATGAGCTGTTCATTTTATTAAACAGTCCTTGATTTTTTCAAAGAGACTTTTACTCACTTGTAAGTTATTAACGTCTTCATTACTTTCATTTGCAAAGCGTAGCAATAGCTCACGTTGAGTATCTGTCAACTTCTTAGGCGTTTGGACAGTTACCACAATATGTTGGTCCCCTCGTTGATTAGGGTTACGCAAATATGGAATACCTTTGCCCTTTACGCGGAATGCCGTTCCCGTTTGAGTACCTTCCGGAATCTTTAGCTCTACTTTACCATCTAAGGTGTTAACTTGTATAGTCGCACCAAGAGCAGCTTGAGCAAAGCTAATATTTACACGGCTAATAACGTCATTACCATTTCGTTCAAATTCCTTATGCGGACGAACAAAGATATATACATAAAGGTCCCCTTTAGGGCCGCCTAAAATACCAGGTTCCCCTTCATTAGCTACACGTAAGCGAGATCCGCTATCTACACCAGCTGGAATCTTAATGGAAATCTTCCGTTTAGCCAACATTTCGCCAGTACCACGGCACTTAGAGCAAGGTTTTTCAATGCTTTTACCCGTACCATGACAGCGAGAACAAGTGCGAACGGACTGCATACGTCCAAATGGAGTATTTTGAATAACCGTTTCTTGACCAGAACCATGACAGTTTGGACAAGTATCGACACGAGAGCCTGGTTCACCACCAGTACCATGACAGTGATCACATTCTTCATGACGATGCACTTCAATTTCCATAGATTTACCAAAGGCTGCATCTTCAAAGGAAATATCGATATCTTCACGCAAGTCATTACCTTTTTGAGGGCCTTGTTGGCGTCCACCACCAAACATGCCACCAAAAATGTCGCCAAAGATATCACCAAAGCCTCCAGCTTGACCGCCGAAACCGCCGAAGCCACCTTGGAAACCACCGGCACCAGCGCCGCCTCCTTGTTTGAAAGCGTCGTGGCCGAATTGGTCATATTGAGCTTTTTTAGTTTCATCAGACAAGACTTCGTAAGCTTCGTTAGCTTCTTTAAACTTTGCTTCAGCTTCCTTTGGATTGTCTTTATTTACATCTGGGTGGTATTGGCGTGCCTTTTTACGGAAGGCTTTTTTGATTTCATCTTGAGAGGCATTTTTACTAACCCCTAGGATGTCATAATAATCACGTGCCATTCGTTACCAACCCTTCTTATTTCTTGTCGTCATCCACTACTGTGTAATCAGCATCAACTACATTGTCATCAGATTTTGTTTGTTGTTGACCTTGATCTGTAGCACCAGCTGCTTGTTGAGCTTGTTGAGCTGCTGCATACATTTGTTCTGCTAATTTATGTAATGGTTGTTCCAAAGCTTCACTATCTTTTTTGATGTCTTCGATATTGCTAGCTTCGATAGATTTTTTCAATTTATCTTTCGCTTCTTCTACTTCTTTCATCAAAGCAGCATCGCCTTTACCTTCAAGGTCTTTCAATGCTTTCTCAGCTTGATATACTAAGGAATCAGCATTGTTTTTAACATCTAATTCTTCTTTTCTAGCTTTATCTTCTGCTGCATGAGCTTCAGCTTCTTTAACCATGCGGTCAATTTCTTCTTCTTTCAAACCGCTAGAAGAAGTAATGGTAATTTTTTGTTCTTTTTGAGTACCCAAATCTTTAGCTTTTACATGTACGATACCATTAGCATCAATGTCGAATGTTACTTCGATTTGAGGAACCCCACGAGGAGCAGCTGGGATACCATCCAAGTTGAAACGACCCAATGTTTTATTATCTGCTGCGAACTCACGTTCACCTTGTAATACATGGATATCTACAGATGGTTGGTTATCTGCTGCAGTAGAGAATACTTGAGATTTAGATGTAGGGATTGTAGTGTTACGATCAATAATACGTGTGAATACGCCACCCATTGTTTCGATACCAAGGGACAATGGCGTTACGTCAAGTAACAATACATCTTTAACTTCACCTACTAATACGCCACCTTGAATAGCAGCACCAATAGCTACACATTCATCAGGGTTAACGTTTTTAGTTGGTTCTTTACCCAATACTTTTTTGATAGCTTCTTGTACAGCTGGAATACGGCTAGAACCACCAACTAACAATACTTTATCGATATCGGATGCAGATAAACCAGCATCGCTCATAGCTTTACGAGTAGGTTCAATAGTCGCTTGTATTAAGTCAGCAGTTAATTCTTCAAATTTAGCACGAGTTAATGTTACATCCAAGTGTTTAGGGCCTGTAGCATCAGCTGTAATAAATGGTAAGTTGATATTTGTACTAGCTACACCAGACAACTCAATTTTTGCTTTTTCAGCAGCTTCTTTTAAACGTTGATCAGCTAATTTATCATTGGATAAATCGATACCTGTTTCCTTTTTGAACTCTTCAATAAGGTAGTTCATAATGCGTTGGTCGAAGTCATCGCCACCAAGATGGTTATTACCAGATGTAGCCAATACTTCAAATACACCATCCCCCAGTTCAAGGATAGATACGTCGAATGTACCACCACCAAGGTCAAATACAAGAACTTTACCATCTTCATCTTTATCTACACCATATGCAAGAGCAGCTGCTGTAGGTTCGTTGATAATACGAAGTACTTCAAGACCTGCAATAGCACCAGCATCTTTTGTAGCTTGACGTTGAGCATCTGTAAAGTATGCTGGAACAGTAATAACAGCTTGTTTTACAGGTTCACCCAAGTAAGCTTCTGCGTCAGCTTTGATTTTTTGAAGAATCATTGCAGAAATTTCTTGAGGAGTATAAGATTTACCTTCTACAGTTACTTTGTAGTCTGTACCCATGTGACGTTTAATAGAAATGATTGTGTTTTCTGGATTAGATACGGCTTGACGTTTAGCCAATTGACCAACTAAACGTTCACCATTTTTTGCAAACCCAACAACGGAAGGAGTTGTACGTGCACCTTCTTGATTTGTAATAACCGTAGGTTCGCCGCCTTCCATAACAGCAACACAAGAATTTGTTGTACCTAAATCAATACCAATTACCTTTGCCATAATATATACCTCCTAAAACTTTATAATCTATTCAACAACTTTTACCATTGCTGGACGTATACAACGACCATCAACAGTATAGCCAGTTTGCAATACTTCACACACCGTATCGGATTCATATTCATCTGACGGTACACGCATAATCGCTTGATGGAAATTTGGATCAAATGGTTGACCCACAGCTTCAATAATCGCTAAACCATGTTTAGATAACATAGCCATCAAATTTTGATGAATCATAATGAATCCATCGAGGAATACTTTTGCTTCTCCTTCTGCAGGACTTTGAACAGCTCGTTCAAAGTTATCCAATACAGGAAGAAGGTCTGTTAATACATCCCCTTTTACATATCCTGCAAGTTGCTCTTTTTCCTGGTTAGTACGACGTTTGAAGTTTTCAAAGTCCGCTTGTAACCGTTTATAGCGATTATCAAAATCGGCTTTAAGCTCTTCTAACACTTGAGCAGCATCAGCCACAGCTTCTTCAGTTTTTTCAACAGTTGGTTCCTCTACATTTGTAGTATTCTCTGTTTCCTCCACTGTTTCTTGTTTAATGTCTTGTTCTTCAGCCATTACATGCCCTTTCTGTTTTGTTCTTTTACCATAGTTTCCATTATATGTTTCATATGGGACAACATGCCGATGATACGTCCGTATTCCATCCGCGTTGGACCAAGAATAGCAAGAGTTCCGATAGGCTGATCTTGATTCGTAAAATCAGCTTGTACCACACTCATTGAATGTAGTGCTTCAGTTTCGTTCTCAATACCAATCTTGACCTTAACAGGTGTTGGAGAATCATCTTTTAATAACTGTCCTAATTGATTTTGCTCTTCCACTAAGGAAAGCAAGGGTTGTACCTTCTCAACAGACTTAAACTCTGGTTGATTTAACAACTCTGTGGTACCTACCGAATAGAACAACTTACGTTTATTAATAGCTCGTAATAATGTCTCCGAAAGGATTAATAAAATCCCCTGCGGTCCTTTCATATGGACCAATATAGCTCCTAAAGCCTCAGCCGTTACATGACCAATACTTACATTCTGTAGTGCATTGCTAAATTGTATGGCTAGACTCTGTAAAAGCTCTGGTGAAACACCTTCACCAAAGTACATCAACTCATTATCAAGTGCCCCTGTTTCAGTGATAACAACCATAATGGCTTGATGACTATCTAGCGGTAATACATGAATATATTTGATTAATGCTCTATCATGGGCTGGTGCCAAGAATAAACTCATGCTATGGCTTACCTGTGAAAGTAGTTTAGCCATATTTAGAAAGAGTTCACTCGTTGATCCATTGGAATGTTTCCATAACATTTCAATTTTTTCAGCATCCTGTAATGGAACAGGTTGTCGACTCAGCATAGAATCAACATATAAGCGATAGCCCTTAGCTGAAGGAATACGTCCAGCCGATGTATGAGGTTGCTCTAAATAGCCTAATTCCTCTAAATCTGACATTTCGTTCCGTACCGTAGCAGGACTGATACCAAGATCATAATTCTTAGCAATCGTTCGAGAGCCTACAGGTTCTGCGGATTTAACGTAGTCTTCAATTATGGCTCGCAAGATGCGCTGTTTTCTTTCATCCATAATGACACCTCTTGTTAGCACTCATAAACTTTGAGTGCTAATCGCATGTATAATATTATCATATTCAAAAAAAATGTCAAGCAGAAAAATCATTAAAAAGCCAAATAAAATCTATTTAGTCAAAAAGACAATTTTATATTTTTAATTAATTAGTCAAAAAATCAAACCAGAATAATGAGAAAACACTTATACTATCTACATTTATGTCATATCCCCAAATTTAAACATTGGAATATGTTGATCTAATAAAATTTCTATTATTAAAACCTGAAATAGTATAAGTGTTTATATATATTATAATTTTGTTATTATGAAACTCTCAGTAAAAATACTTTTTGATTGTAAAAATGTATAGCCTAAGGACCATAAAGTAATTAGTACTAAAAATATTACAATTTATAGTTCTACACCTTCAAGTGGATTTCCAAGTCTTTCTAACAATTGTCCCATACGTTCACGAGGTTCGCCATGTTCAGCATACCAATCAATCAAAATATCTACAGCTTTTTTAGATTGCTCAATAGTTAGTTTTCTTGCTAAAATTTTTCCTGCTTCTGGTTTCATACCTGTATTACCGCCAACAGCCAACATAAAACCTTGAGATGTACCAATAAAAGCAATATCTTTCACCATCGCATCAGGGCAGTTACGTCCACATCCACTGATGCCAATCTTGCACTTATGAGATGTTTTTCGGCCGTAGTGTTTTCTCTCTACATAATCAGCTAATTCTTTAGTTTCCATTTGTCCATTTTTACAATGGCCTTTACCTACACAGGCAATTAAGGAATTAACACCTCTATGAATAACAGTTGTCACGCCATCAGGCAATTCAGAAATTAGCTGTTCCTTATCATCTTTTTCAATACCTGTAATTTGTATACCTGTTACAACATGACGAAAGGATCCGCCATATTTTTCAGCAAGTTCTATGCATGCTTTCATTTGATCTAAAGTAAATTCATTATGTAAACCGTGTAATATTACAGATGTCTTCATCGTTCCTCCTCAAATCTAGCATGCTTATTCATCATCATCCTATTTATACTAACATATTAGATTTTGAGAAACTGTGAGAAATTACTCACGAATAAATTGACTAAACACATAGTTTCCATGCTTGGCACCTTCAGCGGTTAAATGATAACTTCCATTTTGATACTCTAATAGACCTTTACTAACTAAATCCTCTAAAGTAGTACCAAATAAATTATGGACAGATACGCCAAATTTATCTTCAAATTTTCGCTCATCAAGGCCCCATTTAGTGCGAAGAGCTAAAAAGCAAAAATCCTCTTGAGTTCGCTCTAAAGTAATCGTCTCCGTATCGATAGTAGGCATTACATATCGATCAACTGATTGTATATAAGGCATTACATTACGATTATTACTACGGCGTACTCCGTCATAGAAGGAATGAGCACCAGCACCAAAGCCTAAATAATCTACATAGTGCCAATATTTTAAATTATGACGGCTATAGGAATTAGTCTTGGCGAAATTTGAAATCTCATATCGTTCAAAGCCTAAATCTTTTAATCCGTCCATCATCATGTCATACATGGATTCATCAATGGTTTCACTAGGAATAGAAATAAGGTTCTTTTGTACTAAATGATATAGATACGTTCCTACCTCAACTTGAAGTCCATACGTTGAAATATGATTAATCGGTAAGTCTTTTACAATATCTAAATTATATTGAATATCCTCTAATGTTTGTCGTGGCAAACCATAAATCAAATCAATATTGATATCAGTAAAGCCCGCCTCTTTAGCATCATAAACAGCTTGTTTTGCCTGTTCCTCGTTGTGACTGCGATGAATCATGGTAAGCGCCTTATCGTCAAATGTTTGAACACCAAAGCTAATACGATTGAAACCAAGTTTAACTAGTTTCGTTAAATAATGTAAATTTACTTCCCCAGGATTCGATTCAATAGTCATATGACAATCATCAGTAATTGTAAAAGTATTTTTGATTTTATCAAGAATCATTTGTAGTTGTTGAATCGATAATTCTGTAGGGGTACCTCCACCAAAATAAATTGTATCAATAGCTTTAGATGTAGACTCTGGATGTTCAGAGACCCATAAATCGACTTCTTGAACTAAAGCATATACATAGGTTTCGTAATAGTCTTGTAAATTCTGATAGGCCGAAAAATCACAGTACATACATTTCTGTTTACAAAAAGGGATATGGACATACAAGCCCATATCCCCAAGTGTAGACAGACTCAAAATATTAGAATCTGCTTTCATTATATTAGTCCTCAACCTTGAGAATCGCCATGAATGCTTCTTGTGGAATCTCTACAGAACCGACAGATTTCATGCGTTTCTTACCGGCTTTTTGTTTTTCTAGTAATTTACGCTTACGAGAAATATCACCACCGTAACATTTTGCCAAAACGTCCTTACGCCAAGCTTTTACGGTTTCACGAGCCACAATTTTTGTACCTACCGCAGCTTGAATAGGAATTTCAAACATTTGACGAGGAATGAGTTCTTTTAATTTTTCTGTCAATGCACGACCACGTGTAGCGGCGCGGTCTTTATGTACGATAATGGACAATGCATCCACAGGATCACCATTTAATAGAATATCCATCTTAACCATTGGAGATTGTTTATAACCAATTAATTCATAGTCAAGAGATGCATAACCCTTTGTAGCGGATTTTAATTTATCAAAGTAATCATAAATGATTTCACTCAATGGTAAATGATAAACGACAGATACGCGTGTTTCATCTAAGTATTCCATAGATTGGTATTCACCGCGTTTATCCTGAGATAACTCCATGATAGTACCAACGAAATCTTTAGGTACGATTGTAGATGCCTTTACATAAGGCTCTTCAATGTAATCAATTTCTGTTGGAGGGGGCAATTTAGCAGGATTATCGACTTCAAGCATTTCTCCATTTGTTTTATACACTTTGTAATTTACAGATGGAGCGGTCGTAATAAGCGTCAAGTTATATTCTCGTTCTAAACGTTCTTGAATTACGTCCATGTGCAAAAGACCGAGGAAACCACAACGAAAACCAAAGCCCAATGCCAATGATGTTTCTGCTTCATATTCTAAGGCAGCATCATTTAGCTGTAACTTTTCTAATGCATCCCGAAGGTTTTCGTAATCTTTAGACTCTGTTGGGTAAAGGCCACAGTACACCATGGATACGGCCTTACGATAACCAGGCAAAGGTTCTGATGCAGGATTATTAGCTAATGTTACAGTATCGCCTACGTGGCAATCTTTTACATTTTTGATACTAGCTGCAATGCAACCTACTGATCCACATGGTAATTCTTGTACAGGTACAAGATTAGGTGTAAAGATACCAAGTTCTGTAACATCAAAGTCCTTTTTATCATGCATCATGCGAATAGTATCTTTTGCTTTTATGGACCCTTCTTTTACGCGGACATAGGCAATAGCACCTTTGTACGCATCAAAACGGCTATCAAAAATTAAAGCTCTTGTTGGCTCATCAGATTTATCTGGTGGTGCAGGAACTTTATTTACAATGGCTTCTAAAATATCCGGGATACCTATACCTGATTTAGCAGAACATAGTACAGCATCAGATGCATCTAAACCAATAATATCTTCAATTTCTTGTTTAACGCGATCAGAGTCTGCTGACGGCAAATCAATCTTGTTAATAACAGGAATGATTTCAAGATCATGTTCTAAAGCTAGATACACATTTGCCAACGTTTGCGCTTCCACACCTTGAGCAGCATCAACAACAAGTAATGCCCCTTCACAAGCTGCAAGAGAACGAGATACTTCATAACTGAAATCGACATGGCCTGGAGTATCGATGAGATTCAAGATATATTCTTCACCATCTTGCGCTTTATACAAAATGCGAACAGATTGCGCTTTAATAGTAATACCGCGTTCACGTTCGAGGTCCATGGAATCCAAAACTTGAGCCTCCATTTCACGTTTTTGTAATGTACCAGTATATTCAATTAATCTATCAGCGATGGTAGATTTACCATGGTCGATATGGGCTATAATACAGAAGTTTCGAATTTTTTTCGTTGACATACTATGTAAACAAGTTCAAAGAACTTGCATTCTCCTTTCTAATATACGCGATCGATAACAGCACCTCCCAATAATTGAGTGCCATTATAAAAGGCTACGGACTGACCAGGGGTAATCGCCCGTTGTGGTTCTTCAAAGATAACCTCCATCGTATCGTCATCTAAAATACGTGCTGTACAAGGAGAAGGATTGGCTGCATAGCGAATCTTACCTTGTGCCTTCAATTCTTTGTGAATGGTATCATCTAAGAAGTTATAGAACTTACAAATCATTCGATTTGTAAAGAGTCGTTCGTTAGGACCTACGATGACCTCGTTACGGTCACCATTAAAACCAATAACATATAATGGGTACTTATACGCAATACCAAGTCCCTTACGTTGACCAATAGTGTAATTAAATAAGCCATTGTGCTTACCTAACACTTCACCATCTTCGGTAACGATATTACCAGACTCTGGCTTTCCCTTCATTTCTTCTGCCACCAGCTTTTGATAGTTTCCATGAGGCAAGAAACAAATATCTACACTATCTGGTTTCTTAGCTACTGGTAAATCATATTCAACAGCTAATTTACGTGTTTCAGTCTTACATTGACCACCTAATGGGAACATAAGATGACTCAAAATACGTTGGTTCATATTGTACATAACATAACTTTGATCTTTTGTTGGATCAACACCTTTATGTAACTCATATAGACCTGTTTTTTCATTATAATTTACTTGTGCATAATGACCGGTTACCATATGTGTGGCCCCTAATTCGAGAGAACGATTAAGCATCAAGTCAAACTTGATGTTCTTGTTACAAAATACACAAGGATTTGGCGTACGACCATAGGCATATTCTTTTACAAAGTAATCTACTACATTTTCGTAGAATACATCACGAGCATCGATTACATGATGCTCGATACCAAGAAAATCACACATTTTCTTAGCATCTATTACGGCAAGAGGCACCTCATCATAGGGCGTGCCACTCACCCATAACCATAGAGTAATACCAAATACTTTATAGCCTTGTTTTAATAGCATTGCAGCAGTTAGAGAACTGTCTACGCCGCCACTCATAGCTACAGCGATAACTTTTTCCATACTTTCTCCTTTTAATGATCGCTTGATCATAAAACTAATCAGGGTGAAAGCCTGACGTGTAAACCACTAGTTCGGTGTAAAAGTCCGAGTAGTATTGCTATAAAATTATAGCAACTTATATTATAGCCTAGAACTAGGTACATTGAAAAGATTTGAAATAAAAAGAATCCCCTTCTCTAAAAGAAAGAGATTCTAAATATTATCTATGTTTTAATAGCTCTTCAGCAGCTCCTAAAATACCAAGCATGGAATGTTCAAATACTAAACCACCTTGCATGAAAATCGTATATGGTGGACGTACAGGCCCATCGGCACTCAGCTCAATAGAAGATCCTTGCACAAAGGTACCTCCAGCCATAATAATTTTATCTTCGTATCCCGGCATGTCGCCTGGAATTGGATGTACATGAGCATCTACAGGAGAGTAAGCCTGCATACCTACGCAGAAATGCTCCATTTCTTCTCCATTTTTCAGATTGATAGCTTGAATCAAATCATAACGATCTGCATCTACCTTAGGGAATACATCATAACCTAATAACTCACCTACCGCTGCAGTATACACAGCGCCTTTAAGCGCTTGTAAGACTACATGAGGCGCCATAAATAAGCCTTGGAAGAATAATCGATAACCATGTGCATACGAACCCATATGATCACCCAAACCAGGAGCCGTCAATTGATACGCTGCATCTTCAACAAGATCTTCACGGCCTACGATATAACCACCTGTGGGCGCTAAACCGCCTCCCGCATTTTTGATGAGCGAACCTGCCATGATATCTGCACCAACTTCTAAAGGTTCTTGAAGTTCTGTAAATTCACCATAACAATTATCTACGAAACAAATTGTATTCGGATTTTTAGCTTTTACAGAGTCTACAATAATCTTAATATCTGCAATAGATAATGGCTCACGTGTGCTATAGCCGCGAGAACGTTGAATAACCACTACTCTAGTATTATCATTAACAGCTTTAGCAATGGCATCTACATCATAGGCATTATCTTTCAAAGGTACCTCTGTATAGATAAAGCCTTTTTCTACTAAAGAACCACGCACTTCACGAGATGCACCGATAACAGATTGCATCGTATCGTAAGGAGCCCCAACAGCATATATAAATTCAGTACCTTTAGAACCATTTCCCAGCAAAGAAATTAGCGTCGTTGCTAATGCATGTGTACCAGAAACAAAGTGCGGTCGTACAATAGCCTTTTCACCTTTAAATACATAGGCAAAAACTTCATCTAATTTCTCACGACCTACATCGTTATAACCATAACCAGTTGTACCCGTAAAATGATAATCAGATACTTGGCACTCTTTAAAGGCTTCTAATACTTTTTTTGTATTGGCCAATGCAATAGGTTCAAACTTTTTGAATTCAGGTTCAGCCATTTCAAGGGCTTTACTGCGTATTTCTTCTAATGTCATGCTAATCCTTCTCTACGAATTAAATCCATAGCTTTATTAAATATAAAATCCTTTGATGTATTACAGTCAATATAAATCCACTCTATATAGGGCATCCGTTTATACCATGTAATCTGGCGCTTAGCAAAATGACGTGTATTCTTCTTAATCAAATCACGACATTCATCTAATGTTATACTGCCATTTATATAGTCTACAACTTCTTTATAACCAATACCTTTAAATGCTTGGCAATCTAGCTTCACACCAGATTTTATGAGTTGTTCCACTTCTTCAACCAAGCCTGCATCAAACATCATATCAACGCGTAAATTGATGCGCTCATATAGTTTATCACGGTCTCTCATGAGACCGATAACAGGCCCTTTATAGGATAAACCATCTTTAGTCTGATTTCGTAACGAATCTACATCACCATTATGCAAGATCTCAATGACACGATATAGACGATGTTTATCAGTATATTGAATTTCAATATCTTGTTCTTTGCCTAATGTGAAAGCATATTCTCGTAAGCCTTCAATACCTTTGGTATTATATAGCTCATCTAGTCCTGCTCGTAAACTTTTATCAGGCTTAACATCATTAAAGTTATAGTTCTCCAATAATGATTGAACATAAAGCCCTGTACCACCAGACAGAATAGGAAGAATATTTCTATCTTTTAATCTTGCAATTATCTCTTTAGCTTGATCTTGGAAAATAGATACCGAATATGAATCATTTGGTTCCAGTATATCGATGAGATGATGTTTCACCCGATTAAGTTCATCCACCGATGGTTTAGCGGTACCAATATTAAGTTGTTTATATACTTGGTAAGCATCACCAGAAATAACCTCGGCATTAAGTTGTTCAGCTAATTCCAAGGTAAGATCCGTTTTGCCCACCGCAGTAGGTCCAACGATGGTAATTAAGGGATTCACTATAACTCCTTCATATATACACCATAGCCTATGCGGCTATATTTGCCTCCGACCCATTTATGAGGTGGATATTTCTGAAAGACCGAACTAAACGGTCGTTCTTTAATGATAACACCACAAGAGGCAACACGCATAGCCTCCTCCATAATTTTATCATCAATATGACTTTCCATTGTATGTCCACGAAGTGGTTTAAATTGAGGACTCTCTTCTACAGGAACCTCAAACATGGGGTCAAAATAAATAATATCTATACTATCATCTGGAAGATTAGGTACATAGGTTTCAAAAGTATCATGACTTACCTCAATGCGACGTAATGCATCCGTCACACTTTTCACATTATGCGAATAATGAGCTAAACCATAAGATGTGGCAAGCCAAATAGGTAAAGAACCTTCTAGGCCTTTTATTTTAGCCTGAGAAAAAGCATAGCTTACAACAATACTGTCACTGCCAAGACCAATTGTACAATCAAGAAACGAAAACTCTTCTTTACCAAGCGGATGATTAGCATTTAATATTGTTTGCACAGTATTAATTAAATGATCCCCTTCTCCACGTTGTAAACGTAGTATACGCAATTGAGCCATCGATAAATGAAAACTATGCTGTTGATTATTGGGAAAATGAATGGTTAGGCCATTACCAGAAAGAACCGCAATGTAATCACATAGATGTGCGTCAAATAATGCTGGTATAGATAATTTTCCTCTTTTTATATAAGTCATATGCATAGAGGAAGCCAACACTTTGGCTTCCTCTTGAATGGCCTCATTAGATTTTTGGGCTGTAGTTAATATATTCATGTTAAGACCGTAAGAATAATTTACCTAATTCATCAGGTGTAAATTTGATTATCGTAGGACGACCATGAGGACATACATATGGTTTTTCGGTACTAAATAAGTCCTCAATTAAAGTAGTCATTTGATACATATTTAAATTATGACCTGCCTTGATTGCCCCTCTACAAGACGCATAGGCTAACATTTCATGTCGTAATTGAGCCTTAGTAGGCTGTTGATGATCATGTAAGTAAGAGAATACATATTGGAGAATTTCAAAAGCTTTTGACTCTACCAAATCTACAGGAGCTCCTACTAATTTTATCTTAGTAGGACCACCCAACTCTACATCGAAACCAAGATCAAGTAATGTTTCTCGTTCTTCCTCTACTAAATTCATTTCATCATCTGTGGCCTCATTATATTGAGGAACCAAAATAGATTGCATAGGAATCGATTCAGAAGATTTACACAACTTATCATAACGCACACGCTCATGTGCGGCATGTTGGTCTATGATATATAGATCATCACCTTTTTTAGCTAATATATAACAAGATGCAACTTGCCCCATTGGTAAAAAGCCCGAGTTATGAATTGTACGCTCTTCTACCTCTTCGTTACGAATATCATGAGACAAGGATTTAAACTTCTCTACATCTTCCGTAGTATAACTAGTGTATGCAGTAGGAACAGCAGCAAAGCTTTCCTCCACAAAAGAGGATTGTTCATAAGTTGTCTTTGGTGCAGGTGGTGTATACCCCTTAGTTTTAAGGTTCTCCACAAACTGTGAAGTTTCACCGCGCATGACTTCATAGCCTTTTGTACGGCGCCCACCAAAGACCTTATCATAATCTATAGCTGTTGCTATATGTTCTGCAGACTGCATCGAATCGTGTACAGTAGTAGGCGCTTGATAAGAATCATAAGTAGTATTACCAGCTAAGAATGTACTATCAGATCTAAAATTCTTAATATCACTGTTACTATTGCTAGCAATATCATTACCATATTTCTCGGATATGTTAGCAACTGCGCCAGTCATATAAGATGATGACTCTCGTTCATATCGTTCATGAAGTGGGTTATTTAAAGCATTTAAGATACCGTGATATACAGCTTTAAATATAATCTTATCGTCAGAAAATTTAACTTCACTCTTGCGAGGATGTACGTTTATATCAACCATTCTCGCAGGCACAGTTATATTTAGTACCACCAAAGGATGACCATTTTTCGGTAATAGTGCATGGTATGCATTATCGATAGCCTTCATTATAGTTTTATCAGAAATCACTCGATTATTAACGATAATGGTCTGCCATACCCTTGTGCTTTTAAGAAGTGTGGGCTTACTCACTACGCCATCGATATAAATGGAGTCGCTTTCATAGGCAACTGTAAAAATATCACCCTTGGTTTTATATCCATATAGCGCAGCTACAGTATCACCAATATCTCCATTTCCTGGTGTAATAATAGCTACCCGATCATCGATAATAAGTTTAAAAGAAATATATGGATTACTTAGCGCTAATTTTCCTACAATATCTTGAATTTTAGAGGATTCTGTACGCTCAGTTTTCAAGAATTTACGACGAGCCGGCGTATTATAAAACAAATCTTTAATTTCGATAGTTGTACCAGGTGCTGCACCATAAGGAATACAATCGGTAAAAGTGCCACCATCAACAATAATACGAGTCCCCAAGTCAGAGTCTGCTTTACGAGTGGTCAAAGAGAAATGAGATACAGAGGCAATACTAGCCAAGGCCTCCCCACGAAAGCCTAAGGACGCAATATCAAAGAGGTCCTCGACTTGTTGAATTTTAGAGGTTGCATGACGTAAAACCGCCAAGCGAGCATCCTCTTCCGTCATACCAATGCCATTATCGGTAATACGCATGTATGCTACACCACCATCACCGATTTCAATCTCTATATTGGTAGCTGATGCATCAATAGAGTTTTCTATGAGCTCTTTAATAACTGATGCGGGACGTTCAACGACTTCACCGGCAGCTATCTTATTGATTGTCGTTTCATCCAATACGTGAATGGTTGCCATTATTTCCCACCTCCTTTACGAGCCTCCTCTTGTAGTTCATATAATTTATTTAATGCTTCAATTGGAGTCATGCTCATTACATCGACTTCCAATAAGCTATCTACTACGGAATGTGTAAATAAATTTCCTAGTGGGGAATCACTAACTTGCTTAACAGCTGGTTTTGCTACATTAGTAAGTTGAGCCCCCATAACTCGATTATTTAAGTCACTTGCATCGTGACTTTGATCTTCCAACGATTCCAAAATCACTTCAGCTCGTTTTAATACAGAATTCGGTAAGCCTGCCAATCTAGCAACATGAATACCATAACTGCGATCAGCACCACCTTTAATGATACGGCGCAAGAAAGCAACATCTTTCCCTTTTTCTTTAACAGCTACTGTATAATTTTTTAATTTACTATAGTTTTCTTCTAAGCAAATCAATTCATGGTAGTGCGTTGCAAATAAAGTCTTGCTATGAATGTGCTTACAAATATGTTCCACTACGGCTTGTGCAATACTTAAGCCATCAAAGGTACTCGTCCCCCGACCAATTTCATCAAGAATAATCAAGCTATTGTGAGTAGCATTCTCTAAAATATAAGCTACCTCTTTCATTTCCACCATGAACGTACTTTGACCAGTAGAAATATCATCACTAGCACCAACACGTGTAAAAATACGATCTACAGGAGAGATAGAGGCCTCACGAGCGGGAATAAAGGAACCAATCTGTGCCATAATCATTAAAATAGCCGCTTGGCGCATGTAAGTAGACTTACCTGCCATATTAGGGCCTGTAATGAGTAAGAATTCCTCATCATCATGATTTAGAACAATATCATTTGGTACGAACACCTCTCGTTTTAAAAACTTTTCAATAACCGGATGGCGACCATCACGAATATTGATTTGACCATTCATAACAATAGTTGGACAAATATAGTTTTCTTCGTATCCGACTAATGCTAATGAGCATAATACATCAAGGTCTGCAAGAGCTCGAGCGGTTTCTTGTACCTCTTTAATAACCAGTTTGATATCATTGCGTAATTGTTGATATAGTTCGTGCTCCAACGCAATGATTTTATCTTTTGCACTGAGAATTTTAATTTCAAACTCTTTTAACTCAGGTGTAATATAACGTTCAGCATTGGCCAAGGTTTGTTTTCGAATAAAATAATCTGGCACTTGTTCTGATTTACTATGTGATACTTCAAAATAGTAACCAAACACTTTATTATAACCAGTCTTAATTTTTGAAAGCCCTGTAGCTTCTCTAATATCCGCTTCCATCTTGGCGAGCCATTGCTCGCTATTAGTCGCTAAAGAACGTAGCTCATCTAAATCAGCATTAAAGCCATCTTTAATAACTCGACCATCTTTTAATGTCAACGCTGGTTGCTCTGCAATAGCACGACATAATAAGTCATAAATATCTTTATGATCATGAATGCATTCATTAATCGACGTTAAAGCTAGACTTGAACATGTACTTAATACATTCTTAATATCCGGTAAAACTGCTAATGATTCACGAAGTGCTGTTAAATCTCTTGGAGACACCGATCCGGTTTCAACACGACCTACGATGCGTTCAAAATCGTAAATACAATCTAAAAAGCTTTGAATATGAGAGCGTTCAGCACCGCGTGTAATGAGTTCTGCCACGGCTGCTTGGCGACGTTGAATTTGATTTACATCAGTTAACGGGCTTTCAAGCCATTGTTTTAAAAGGCGTGCCCCCATTGGTGTCAACGTACGATCTAGCACATCAAGTAAAGTACCTTTTTGACCACCATCACGTAAATTGTGAGTAATTTCAAGGTGACGCAAAGAAGATGTATCAAGAATGAGGCGATTACCTACACTTAATTGATGTACATAGTTGATATGAGAAATTTCAGACTTAATTATATCTTCTAAATATAAAAGCATATAACCTAAAGCTTCCCATACGTCCTCTTCCATAAGGCCTAAATCACCAAAATGAGTTACAGCTTTTTCAGCTACTTCACGCTGTGTATAGTAGGTAGAAAAAGGAGAAAATACGACATTACTAAATTGGTTTTCAATAAAATCTCGAATATCTTGCGGTAATATCGTTCCTTCAGGCAATATGATTTCACTTGGTCGATACATGCTAAGTGCATCGTACATATCACTGCGTTTTTCACAATTTGTAATGCGATGCCAAATAACTTCGCCTGTAGATACATCGGAAAACACAAGAATCCACGCATCTTTTACCATATAAAATAATGATAAAAAGTTATTTGACCTTGCATCGTTGCCATTCTCCGTCATCACCGTCCCCGGTGTAATGACTTTTATAACATCGCGCTTAACGATGCCCTTTACTGCTTTTGGATCCTCTAATTGCTCACAAATAGCAACCTTATACCCCTTTTTAACGAGCGTTTCAATGTAGCTTTCAGCAGCATGAAAAGGAACGCCACACATCGGTGTGCGTTCCTCATCTCCTGTAGGTCGACCTGTTAAGGTAATATTAAGTTCACGAGATGCAACTAAAGCATCATCATTAAATAATTCATAAAAGTCACCTAAGCGAAAGAACAGTAATTCTTCAGAGTATCTAGATTTAATATCTAAATACTGCTCCATCATAGGTGTTTGCTTTTTACTCATATTCACCTCATATATTATGAGTCATATCACAGATTTCGCTTATATTCGTATATACCCATGCGGTTATTGAACAAATATATGAACGGATACAACAATTTATAAACAATAGGCGCTAAGGACAACATACTTCTTGTAAAATTAATCAGTCCAGTTTGTTTAAGTTTAGGATTCATAATTACAATTTCATGACCATCCTTAGTTCCCCATTGAAAAGTAACATCCATTTTACTGAGCATATCATGTTGTTTACTACGTTTTGCCACGTAAGGAGAAATCATATCAAGATATAAGGTAAATTCTTCAAAAGAATCAGTCAGTAAGCCTAAGAATTGCTTCATTTCATCCAGTGTAAGATACATAACTACCCCTTCACTAACAAGCAATAGTTTTCGGCCATTTATCTCAATATTTTTAGTCCACAATTCATCAGTTATAGAGCTCACTACGTTATGTACTCGTTCATGAGGCTCAAAAAATTGTGAACGTGCCTCAATCACTCCGGCAAAATCGATATTATACCAATCAATATAACCGTTGTCGACTCGATAAAACATAGTATCTAAACCGGCACCTAATGATACGACGATACAATCTGGATAAAGAGATATAAACTTTCGTATCTCATTATCAATAACTTTAGCCCGTCCTAAAATACCATAATAGGACATCTTAACATCTTTAAATTGATCAAAATCATACTCAATCTGATTTATAATCTCCAAGGATTTTTTATCCTTCAATACGGATTGTTCAGACTCGTAATCTTTCGCTCTCGCATATAGTGTCAATAATGCCGTTTCGCCTACAGCGTTTAAATCTAAATTCATAGTTACACCTTCTTTATAGAAAATACAATATCTAAATGGTGTTCATACCTATGAAAGTCATCAATATACAACTTTTATATTATTCTATTATTATAACACACATGATTTCTAATCAGTATCTATGATAAAAAAGAACATCGTCACCATATGTTTGGCACACTAATTTTAGATAAAAAATCTAACCTTAGAGTTAACATAATAGTGACGAGTTCTCTTTAATTCTAATCGTTTATTTTAAAATATTACCATAACAAACCCATGTTTGAGCTTTATCGATATAAGCTGGTACAGTTTGACCGATTGATAAGGACTCGTCTTTTGGGAATAAAACCATTTTATTACCAGACGTACGACCGAACCACATATCTTCATCACGAGGACTTGGTCCCTCTATAATAATATCAAATACTTGTCCTTCCATAGGTTTATTTAGTTCATAAGAAATTTCATTTTGTACATCCATCAATGTCTGTAAACGAACACGCTTAACCTCTTCAGGAATTTGATCATCCATAGTCGCAGCTAGCGTTCCAGAACGCTTAGAGTAGATGAACGTATAAGCCATATCATAGCGTACATCTTTTAATAACTGTAATGTAGCTTGAAAATCTTCCTCAGTTTCTCCTGGGAAACCTACGATGATATCCGTAGTCACCACCACATCTTTTATTTTTTCACGGCAATAAGAAAGCAATTCTTTATAATGCTCTACCGTATAATGACGATTCATTTTCTTTAAAATACGATTGGAACCAGATTGAATAGGTAAATGTAAATGCGTCACAATATTAGATGACCTACCAAGAGCATCAATCATAGACTTACTCATATCTTGAGGATGACTTGTCATATAGCGAATACGTTCTATACCAGGAATACCATCAAGAGCATCAACTAATGTACCAAAATCTGTACCATCTTTAAAATCTAGGCCATAAGAGTTTACATTTTGACCCAATAAGGTGATTTCTTTAAATCCTTTAGCCCCTAGGTCTGTAACCTCTTTAACAATGGCCTCTACAGGACGGCTAATTTCTCTACCACGTACATGGGGAACGATACAATAGGTGCAAAATTTATTACAACCATTCATAATAGGTACCCATGCATAAAAAGAACCATTTGGTTTTGCCTCTAATTCAGGTAATACAGAGTTATCCATATCTACGTTGATTTGATGCGTGTGACCGCATTGTACCTCTTCAATCATCTCATTAATATGTTGAATATTATGAGTACCTAATACAATATCAATATGTGGAGCTCGTTTAAACATTTCTGCCTGATTTTTTTGAGCCATACATCCTGTAACGGCGATAATCAAATTTTTATTATTACGTTTTAGTCTTTTTAGTTCACCTATGCGGCCATAAACTTTAGTTTCTGCATTTTCGCGCACTGCACAAGTATTTAACAGAATTAAATCTGCAGTTTCAACTTCATCTGTTGGCGTATATCCAACAGACTCTAGCTGATGGGATAAGCGCTCAGAATCGGCGGTATTCATTTGACAACCATAGGTGTAAATATAATAAGACTTCATTCTAACTCCTATACTTTAACAATCTTACGTTTTGTTTCAATAATATTCTTAACTTTAATGGACATACGTTCAATAGACATGCCGGTAATATATTCAATTTCATTGCGAACAGATTTTTGTACCTGTTGCATCAATGGTTTAACAGGATATCCATGTTCAATAACTACAGCCATATCAACAACAAGACCGTTTTGACCTTTGTCGCTTTTTTTAAAAGAAATTATACTGGTCTCATCGACACCAGCTACTTTTTTTAACCCATTTCTAATCAATTTAATAATTACTTCATCGTCAAATGTGAGTCGACCATAGTAACTAAAAGCAGGCCGTACAACAGAACGTTCAAATCCTTCAGAACCAATTTGACCTAATGTATCTTGATCTTGTTTTTTTAAAGTACGGCGGCGCCACATCGTTTTGATTGGATCAATCAAATACCCCCTAAAGTGTGGCTTTAATTCCATTGTGGGCACAGGAATTATATGCTTACCCTCTTTAAGGCGTGCATGTTGTGCCTTTTCAATTTCCTTGGGTGTTGCAACATCTTCTATGCGAATATATCGATCAGGTTCTTGTAGCCCCAAAGCTTTAGTAATCTTCTTAACCATATTATCAGAGGTGCCGATAATCATAAGCTTATTAGGTTTAATCTTATCTAGTTGTTCACGTACAGATTTAACCTGCACTTCATCTTGGAAAATAGCACGCCGAACAGCTTTTAAGCGACTAGACTCTTTTTTTGCAGAAAAGCCAGCCACGATTTTATTATCATGAATCAAAATACCATCATCGATGATACATTCAATTTTATTTTCATGAGCAACTACGAGTGCACGATGACTCTTACCTGTGCCACTACTACCTACAAATGCAATGACTTCCATAGTCTACCTCATATTTATAACAAACTAATAAATTCTGATACATCTTCACCGGATACTAAGTAATCACCAAACTTATCAGGTTTTTTTTCTGGAATCCCATGATAATCAGAACCACCCGTAATAAAGAGGCTATGATCCTTAGCTAATGCTTTATATCTTTCTACATCATCATCATTATGTTTTGAATGATATACCTCAATACCATCAAAATCATAATCTAACATTTCCAACACATATTCATCACTGGTAACCAATTTAGGATGAGCCATAACGGCAAGTCCACCCGCTTTATGAATGATATCGATAATATGATGAACCTCTACTTTTACCTTAGGCACATAGCAAGGACTACCTTTTCGTAAAATGCCTTTAAAAACATCATTAACATCCTTAGCATAACCACCATCAATTAAAAGTTTACCAATATGTGGACGCCCATAGGCTTTTGTATCAGGAAATTGTTTAATGAGCTCTTCTTTTGTAATGTGATAGCCTTCATTATTACAACGTCTAATGATTTCATCGATACGTTCTTCACGCTTCCTTTTAAAGAACGTAATAAAATCGTTTAATTCTTTATTAGTTTCATCAAAACAATACCCTAAAATATGAATGGAATTATCTTTATAATCAGCACTAAACTCGCAGCCATTTACGACTTTAACAGATTCATTAGGATCTAATTCTTTTTGAGCAGCACGTAATGCTTGAATACCATCTATTTCATCGTGATCAGTTAAAGCCATCATAGACACATTACAGTCTAAGGCGTGGCGTAACAAATCCCTAGGTGTTTCAACACCATCTGAAAAGACGGAATGCATATGAAAATCTACAAGCATATACTACCTCCCATTATAAATATCCTATCATTTAATTATGACTGATTTAGTCCATTAATTCAAGTTTATAAAGAAAAATTGCGACCCTAGTGAGCATACACTAAAATCGCAATTTTATTATAAGTTTTGAAGTAACTCTGTGACTTTTGTGGCTACAGAATCAATAGCACAAGGAAGTGCTTCTCCAGACTTACGAATTTGAATTTCTACTTCATTATTTTCAAGAGTATTTTTGCTTACCGTAATGCGAAGTGGATAACCAATCAAATCAGCATCCTTAAACTTAACGCCTGCACGATCTTTACGATCATCTAACAATACATCAACACCAGCATCTTGTAAAGCAGTATAAATAGTTTGACTAGTAGACATTAGTGCTTCGTCTTTTGCATTAATTGGCACAATAACTGCTTCAAATGGAGCGATAGAACGTGGCCAAATGATACCATTTTCATCGTGATATTGCTCAATAGCAGCAGCTAATGTACGAGATACACCGATACCATAGCAACCCATCATCATAGGATTAGGACGACCATTTTGATCTAAGAATGTAGCTTGTAATGCTTCAGAATATTTGGTACCCAATTTAAATACTTGACCTACTTCGATGCCTTTAGCATGTTCTAAAGCACCACCACATTTAGGACACACATCGTCCTTCGTGATCAAACGAATTGGAGCAACAATAATGTCTTCTACATTAAAATCCCGTTTTGGATTGATATTAACATAGTGAGCATCTTTTTTATTAGCACCACCACAAACATTGTAAGTTTCCATAACAGATTCATCAACAACGATAGCAAATTCATCTGTTTGTTGTAATCCTACAGGACTGATAAAGCCAGCTGTTAAACCTACTTTTTCCAATTCTTCAGGGGTAGCCATCTCAGGCTCTACAGAGCCAAGTACGGCATGTTGTACAGCGACTTCATTTACTTCATGGTCACCACGAACAATGGCTAATACCACTTTACCATCAATAGAAAATACCACCGCTTTAATAGTTTTATGTAATGGTAAATTTAACATGTCTGCCACAGCTTCAATAGAACTCGCATTTGGTGTATCCACAACAGATAACTCATGAAAAACTTCTTCGTCTTGCTTCATGATACCAGGCTTGCCGATTTCAATGTTAGCTGCATAATCACACTTAGTACAATATACGATATCAGCTTCACCAGCTTCAGCAATGGCCATGAACTCATGCGTACCACTACCACCGATTGCACCACTATCAGCCTCTACTGGGCGGAATGTAAGACCACAACGTGTAAAAATACGTGTATATGCATCGTACATAGATTTATAGGATTCATCTAAACCCGCTTCATCTACATCAAAAGAATAAGCATCTTTCATAATGAATTCACGGCTACGCATCAAGCCATAACGTGGACGACGCTCATCACGGAATTTACTTTGAATTTGATATAAGTTGACTGGTAATTGACGATATGAGTTAATCTCATTTTTAACGAGGGTTGTAATCATCTCTTCATGTGTTGGTCCTAGACAAAACTCATTATCATGACGATCATTGATACGCATCATTTCTGCGCCATATGCGTTCCAACGGCCAGACTCTTTCCAAATTTCTGCAGGCTGTAAAATTGGCATCATAATTTCTTGAGCACTAGCACGATCCATTTCTTCACGTACAATAGCTTCAATCTTTTTAATACTTTTCCAACCCAATGGTAAAAAACTATATAAACCATTTGCAGTTTTACGCATAAAACCAGCGCGAAGCATAAGCTGTTGGCTTACTACATCAGCGTCAGATGGAACCTCACGCAATGTAGGTGCATATAATTTAGTGGCTAACATAAAGACTCCTCATCTAAATTTTCTAAATATTGGTCAATTTCTCTAAACAATGTATCTACTAATTCGGCTTCTGGTACAGTCTTAATAACTTTCCCTTTACGGAAAATGATACCTTGACCATCACCACCAGCGATACCAAAGTCGGCCTCACGCGCTTCCCCTGGACCATTTACAACACACCCCATAACGGCAACCTTAATAGGCGCTTTTATGGATGCTAGACGTTCTTCTACAATACCAGCCATATCAAATAAATTTACTTGGCAACGACCACATGTAGGACAAGATATCATAGTGGCCCCAAAATTTCTTAATCCTAAGCTACTTAAAATACTTCTACCTACTTCAATTTCGTGAATTGGATCTCCAGTTAAGGATACCCGTAATGTATCACCAATGCCATCGAGCAATAATGCACCAATCCCCATAGCAGATTTAATAGTGCCTTGTTTAATAGTACCAGCTTCTGTTACACCTAAATGTAACGGATAAGGAATCTTATCAGATAACTTACGATATGCTTCCACCATTAGAGGTACTTCCGTTGCTTTAATAGATAATTTCATTTGACGATAATCGAGTTTTTCTAAAATTCTTACGTGTTCTAAAGCGGTTTCAACCATACCGTCCGCGGTAGGATGTCCTCCATGAGCATCGAGAATATGCTTTGGTAAAGAGCCTGCATTAACACCAATGCGAATTGGGATTTGTTTAGGTTTTGCCTTTTCAATAACGGCTAAAACCTTATCTTCACCACCAATATTTCCTGGATTAATGCGCAATCCATCAACATTATTTTCAATAGCTTCTAAAGCTAATCTATAATCAAAGTGAATATCGGCGATCAAAGGGATTGAAATGCCCGCTCTAACAGCCTTTAAAGCCTTTGCAGATGCCATTGTAGGAACGGCGACACGAACCAGTTCACAACCAGCCTCTGCTAAATGATTAATTTCTGCAATTGCCTTCTCTGTATGTACTGGATCCGTAGTAATCATAGATTGAATACTTACCGGTGCATAATCGCCGATTTTAACTGTACCTACATAGATACCATTTGTTGGTTTACGTACAATCATTGTAATCTCCCATCTGTCTTATAGTAAACGGAAAATATCCTGCATTGTTACATATAAGAATAATGCTACCATTAAGGCAACCCCAACCATTTGTATATACATAAGAGCTTTAGCAGGTAATCTACGGCCTGTTATAGCTTCCGCCAAGATAATAATCAAGTGACCACCATCTAAAACAGGTAATGGTAAAAGATTAATAACCCCTAAATTAATACTAAGGAATGCAGCAAAACTTAATAGTGGTGCAAATCCTGATTGTGCAATAGTACCTGCCATTTGGGAAATTCCTACTGGACCAGATAATTCGGCTGCTTGTGTGCCACGAATCATATCGTAAATCCCACTGACCATAGCAACAATAGTTTGCCCCGTCCGACTAACAGCAAGGCTCAAAGATTCACCAATACTATAAGTTTCACGAGTAAAGCTAGGGTAGATGCCAATCTTAGGACTATCTTGTTCCATTTTAGGTATTACCGTAGTCTCTATAGTTTGTCCTTCACGCTCTACAACAACAGTTACACCATGGTTTGCTGTGCCTTGTAAGCTAGGACGAATATCATCCCAAGTACTAATTTTTTTACCATCAATCGTAATAATTCTATCGTTAGCTTCTAAATGAGCCTGTTCTGCAGAACTACCCGCAATAATGTTACCAATTACAGGTTCATTTGTATATGTAAGATTTCCTACAGTCACATTTAGGCCAAAGAAAAGTACAATGGCTAATATAAAGTTAAATACAGCCCCTGCAGAAATAACAATAAATTTTTTCCACGCAGGTTTATTATAAAAGGAGCTCTCATTAAGAGGCTCGTCAGGTGTCATACCAGCAATACGATTAAATCCTCCAAGAGGAATTATACGAATAGAATATAAAGTTTCCCCTTTTTGTACTTTAAATATGGCTGAACCAAAACCTATAGCAAATTCATCAACTTGCATACCTGACATCTTAGCTGTAATAAAATGGCCTAATTCATGAATAAACACGATTAAACCAAATACAAATATTGTGGCTAATGCCGTAATCATATATTCTCCTATAACATCAACGATGTTGCCTTTTCACGGGCCCATCTATCGATGGATAATAAATTATCTAATGTGAAATCATCTTCTGTTTCCATAGATTCAAGAACAGAAGTAACGACTTTATAAATATCACCAAAGGCGATTTTATCTTCTAAAAAGGCATATACTGCCGTTTCATTAGCTGCATTAAATACAGCAGGTTTAAATCCACTAGCACGTCCCACCTCATACGCAAGGCGAAGTGCAGGAAAATCGTCATACCGTGGAGGTAAAAACTCCAATTGTAGAGCTTGACTAAAATCAAGATGATTCATACTTAAAACTTCACGTTTGGGATATGTCAAAGCATATTGAATGGGCTCGCGCATATCTGGATTACCCATTTGCGCTAATATCGCACCATCCTTCATACGTATCATAGAATGAACAATACTTTGAGGATGTACTACTACATCAACATGATCAAAATCAAAACCAAATAACCAATGAGCTTCTATTACCTCTAAGCCTTTATTGAATAAAGAGGCAGAGTCTATAGTTATTTTATTGCCCATATTCCAGGTAGGATGTCGCAAACAATCTGCAGCAGTTGCAGTTTGAATTTTACTAGAATCCCATGTGCGTAAAGGACCACCAGAAGCAGTGACGATTAAAGAGTCAACATTGTCACGTTTCTGTCCTTCTAAGCACTGAAATATAGCACTATGTTCACTATCGATAGGTAGGATTTGCACGCCATGTTCTTTAGCTAAAGCCGTAATTAATGGACCTCCAGCAACAAGAGTTTCTTTATTAGCAAGACCTATAGTCTTCCCTTGTTTTATAGCTTCCACTGTAGGCTCAATTCCCGCAGCACCTACAATAGCAGTAACAATCATTGTTGCTTCTTGAATTGTAGCTGCTGCAATGAGGGCTTCCTTACCACCTATCAATTTTGTAGGACCTGTATAGCGTACTTGTAATTCTTTAAAAGCACCCTCATCTACAAGACCCGCCACCAAAGGTTTATATTCTTTAATCTGATGTTCTAAGAGGTCAATATTATGATGTGCCACTAAGGCAACCACCTTGAATTGATCTGGATGTTGAGACACCACATCAAGCGTCTGTGTACCGATTGAGCCAGTACTGCCGATAATACTTAGGTATTTCATAAGTGTACCTCTATGAAATTAGTACGAAAATAGCAATATATATACTAATGTAATAGGAGCCGCAAATAATAAACTATCAAAGCGATCCAATACACCGCCATGACCTGGTAATAATGTACCAGAATCTTTTACATTACATAGTCGTTTAATCTTTGATTCAAACAAATCACCTAATGGTGCTAATATACCGCTAATCATACCTACATGGATTCCCATCCACCAAGGAATGCCAACGATATACGAAAATACTGCACCTGTAAGGATACAGCCGATAAAGCCACCAATAAAACCTTCTAGTGTTTTATTAGGACTAATGGATGGTACTATTTTACGTTTACCAAAAGCTCGACCTGAAAAGTATGCAAAGGTATCACTAGCCCAAGTAGTAAACAATAATAACCAAAGTGTAATAGTGCCCCAGTTATATAGTTCAAAAGGCATTGATAAATTCATGTAAATTGAGTCATGACGAATCAAGAGCAATGAAGTCATACCCATAGCAATATACAATAAACCAAATACACTAAAGGATACACTAGACATCGAGTACTTAGTTTCACCAAATGTACACAACATATAATTGGCAAATAAACTTAATACTAAAATAGCTATAGCTATAATATATTGATGACATGCAAGAACAATCATTAGCAATAAAATGCTAATATAGCCCCATATAATGGATATCCGAACACGTTTAGCTTTACTAAGTAATACAAACTCACGCCATCCAAATAAAGCTAAAAGTGTAATTAGCACATCATACACTAATCCACCTAATGTAATGGCCCCTAAGGCAATAATAAAACCAATAACAGCGGTAATAACACGTGTTTTTAACATTTTTTATTCCTCATCACATAAGCCACCAAATCGGCGTTCTCTTTTCTGATAGGCCGCCACAGCTTCAAGTAAAGTTTCCTTAGTAAAATCTGGCCAATGTAAATCGGTAAACCAAAATTCAGCATAGGCTAGTTGCCATAACAAAAAATTACTAATTCTAAAATCACTACTAGGACGAATTAATAAATCTACATCACTAAACTCTTTAGTGAATAATTGAGAACCTACATATTCTTCAGTAATATTGTCCATTGTAATAACGCCATCCGTAACGGATTTTGCAATGTCGCGGATAGTTCTAACTATTTCATCACGCCCACCATAGTTAATCGCTAACTGTAATGTAAGGCCTGTATTATTTTGAGTTAATAATTCTGCATCTTGAATGATTTTTTGTAGGTCTTCTGAAAGCCCTCCAATAAAACCAATAAATCGAATGCGTACATTATGTTCATGCATATACTTAACATTATTGTTTAAGTATTCTTTTATGAGAGCCATAAGTAAAGAAACCTCCTGTTCAGGACGTTTCCAGTTCTCCGTGGAGAAACCATATACCGTAAGAGCTCTAATTCCGATCTCATCTGCGGCCATAACAATTTCTTTTAATACATCTGCACCAGCACGATGCCCCATGGAGCGCGGCATTCCTCTGCGTTTAGCCCATCGTCCATTACCATCCATAATAATAGCAACATGTTGTGGAATTATATTACGATCAATGACAGGCGTATCAGAACGTTTACGGTTAAATAATTTCTTTAGCATAGTCTACCTCGATAGAATTTCCGAAGTCGCTGGCAATCATTGGTCTATATAGTAGTATATGTAAGCACTCATCAACCTTTGTAATACGTGCCACATAAAATCCTTTATCTGAAATTTCAAAGAAGCGATTAAAGGATCCACCAATCATTACCTTAAAAGGAATATGGGCAGCCTGCAAACGAGACTTTGCAAGCTGCCATGGTATTCCAATAAGGCTATTAGAATCAAACATTATACTTCTAATACGTCCTTTTCTTTTACTGCTTTTAACTCATCGATTTGCTTAACTTTAGCATCGGTAAGCTTTTGGATTTGATCTAAACCGTCTTTAGCATCATCTTCAGTAATCGTTTTAGCTTTCTCTTCTTTTTTTAATGCTTCATTTACATCGCGACGAATGTTGCGCACTGCAACTTTTGCATCTTCAGCCTTTTTATGAACTACTTTAACGATTTCTTTACGACGTTCCTCAGTTAATTGAGGAATACTTAAACGAATTTGTGCACCATCATTACCAGGGTTCAAACCTAAATCAGATTGTAAAATTGCTTTTTCAATAGCACCAATCATTGTTTTATCCCAAGGTGCAATCACAATCATGCGAGGTTCAGGCACGGAGATATTCGCAACTTGATTAATGGGTGATGGACTTCCATAATAATCAACCATTACTTTATCAAGTAGTGCTACACTAGCACGGCCTGTACGAATAGATGCGAATTCATGTTTTAAAGCCTCAATAGACTTATTCATGCGGTCTTCTGCTTGTTGTAACAATTCTTTAATTTCCATATGAATTATTCTCCTCGAACAATGGTCCCTATTTCTTCACCTTTAGCAGCTTTTGTAATATTACCAGGAATATCCATGCTAAATACAATAATAGGAATATTGTTATCTTTACATAAAGTTGTAGATGTAGCATCCATTACTTTTAATTCTTTTGTGATAATCTCGTTATATGTCAATTCATCAAATTTAACGGCATTAGGATTTGTCTTAGGGTCAGAATCATATACGCCATCAGCAAATTTCTTTGCCATTAAAATAGCATCGGCTTCAATTTCAGCGGCCCGTAATGCAGCTGTTGTATCTGTAGAGAAGTAAGGTTTACCAAGGCCAGCACCAAAGATAACGATACGTTTTTTTTCTAAATGACGAATAGCGCGACGACGAATATAAGGTTCTGCAATTTCTTGCATTTCGATAGCCGTTTGTACACGTGTATCTACACCAGCTTGTTCTAATGCATCTTGCAATGCTAAGGAGTTCATCACTGTTGCAAGCATCCCCATATAGTCAGCAGTAGCACGATCCATACCTTGATTGCTACCAGCTAAACCTCTCCATAGGTTACCGCCACCAACAACAATTGCGATTTCTAAATCAGTGGATTTTGCTAAAGCAGCAATTTCTTTTGCAAATTCTTCGACAACATCAGGATTAATACCAAAACCTTGTTCACCTGCTAATGCTTCACCACTCAACTTTAAAACAATACGTCGAAAGTTTCTTTTTGCCATATTTTTACTCCTCTATTGCAAAATAAGAGAACACTGTACGGTGTTCTCTTATTGTTTATTAATTATTTACCAACAGATGCCATTACTTCTGCTACGAAGTCATCTTGGCGTTTTTCAATGCCTTCACCTAAACCATAGCGAACAAAACGACGTACGTTGATGTTTTCACCGATTTTTGCAATACTTTCATTAATGATGTCTGTAACAGTTTTATCACCATCTTTAATGAATACTTGTTCTAATAGGCAATTTTCTTTATAGAATTTTTCGATACGGCCAGCAACCATTTTTTCTAAAACAGCTTCAGGTTTTGGTTTACGACCAGCTTTAACGTCTTCTTCAGCTTCTACTTTAGCTTGTTCCAATAATACTTGTTTTTCGTGTTCAATGACTTCAGTAGGAACTTCTTCACGGTTCAAGTATGTAGGATTTACAGCCGCAATTTGCATTGCGATATCGCGTGCTAAATTTTGGAAATCATCAGTTTTTGCAACGAAGTCAGTTTCACAGTTAACTTCCACTAAAACACCGATACGACCACCAGCATGAATGTAAGATTGTACTACACCTTCAGCTGCAATACGACCAGCTTTTTTAGCTGCCGCAGCCAAACCTTTTTCACGAAGAAGGTCCACCGCTTTATCGATATTACCGTCAGTTTCAACCAATGCTTTTTTAGCGTCCATCATACCTGCGCCAGTCATATCGCGCAATTCTTTTACCAAAGCAGCAGTAATTGCCATTATTTTGTTCCTCCTAGTATTAATTAAGGTAAGGATATAGTCCTTACCCCAATTATATATGTTATAGATTTATCTTTCAAATGCTAATACGACAACGATTAAGCTTTACCGTCTCTAACCATTTCAGCAGAGTCAGCTACCATGTTATCTAATGCTTCTTCGAAGGATTCGCCTTGACGACCTTCAAGAACAGCGTCAGCCATTTTACCAGCCAACAATTTAACAGCACGGATAGCGTCGTCATTTGCTGGAATTGGGAAATCAACTTCATCTGGGTCACAGTTAGTGTCAACTGTTGCAACTACTGGAATGCCCAATTTTTTAGCTTCCGCAATAGCAATTTTTTCTTTTTTAGGATCTACTACGAAAAGAGCACCTGGCATTTTAGGCATATCTTTGATACCACCAAGGTATTTTTCCAATTTATCCATTTCATGACGAAGACCGATAACTTCTTTTTTAGGCAATACTTCAAAAGTACCGTCTTCTGCCATAGCTTCCAATTGTTTTAAACGTTTAATACGAGTTTCAATTGTTTTGAAGTTAGTCAACATACCGCCCAACCAACGTTCGTTAACGAAGAACATGTTAGCACGGATAGCTTCTTCTTTAATAGCTTCTTGAGCTTGTTTTTTAGTACCTACGAACAAGATTACTTCGCCTTGGGAAGCAACTTCACGCAAGAAATTGTAAGCTTCTTCTACTTTTTTAACTGTTTTAGACAAATCAATGATATAAATACCATTGCGTTCAGTGAAGATGAATTTCGCCATTTTAGGGTTCCATCTTCTAGTCTGATGACCAAAGTGTACACCAGCCTCTAATAATTGTTTCATTGATACTACTGCCATTGTGGCACCTCCTGTTAATTAACCTCCGCCGCTTCATCCTTCGGGTCACCCAAAATTAGGCACAGTACCGAAGTCCACTGACGTGCATATTTTTCATACCCAGTAATTTTAACAAAAAAATAAGGTAAAAGCAAGCAGGGAGTGAGGATTTCTTAAAGAATGCCTCACTCCTTATTTTAATTAAATTTACTTCAGTATTTCTATCATCGATATAATAAATCTATCTTTAAATTTTTTCATAAATCAGTATACCTAAAACTAAATTATTTAATTATTGCGAATGGATTCAATCATACTTGCACGATTTTCTGCTCCAAACACTGCAGAACCAGCAACCAAAACTGTAGCACCCGCTCTTTTAATTGATACACAAGTAATATCGTTAATACCACCGTCTACCTCAATAACTGCCGTTGAATTATCCACTTCTTCTAACAATATCTTAGCTTGTTTAACTTTTTTTATGGCATTCTTAATAAAAGATTGCCCTCCAAATCCTGGATTCACAGACATAATTAAAATCATATCTAAATCTGCAGCTACATCTTCTAGTAAAGATACAGGTGTACTAGGATTCAATGCTACACCAGCCTTCATCCCACATTGCTTGATATGTTGAATCAAACGATGCATATGAGGTACAGTTTCTTGATGAAAAGTAAAATATTCTACACCAATTTTTGCAAATTCTTCTACATAATCACCAGGATTAGTAACCATTAAATGCACATCAAATGGTAATTTTGTATATGGACGAATGGCTTTCACAATGGGAGCACCAAAGGTTAGATTAGGAACAAAGTGTCCATCCATGATGTCGATATGTAGTAAGTCAGCCCCCGCTGCTTCAATAGATTTTAATTCTTCGCTTAATATCGCAAAATTTGCGGAAAGCATAGATGGTGCAATTTTTATCATATTAAAACCTCTTTCGTTGACTTTCTATATCATCACGTATAGACATATAAGCATCATATCGTCCTTGATGAATATGACCAGCTTCTAAAGCAGCTTTAATTCCACAAATTGGTTCATGCTCATGATAGCAAGGATTAAATTTACAAGTATCAACATATTCACCAAATTCTGGGAATAATGTAGGCAATCTTTCAAGGGAAACATCATTAAATTCAATAGCGCTAAAGCCAGGTGTATCCATGATGAAAGAATCTGCATCTAAACAATATAAGGAAGCGTGACGAGTGGTGTGTTTACCACGTTTAATCTTATCACTTACCTCCCCAGTCTGGAAGGCAAATTTTGAGTCTACTGCGTTTAAAAGACTACTCTTACCAACACCAGATGGACCTGCAAAAGCCGTTACCTTATGTTGAAGCACATGACGTAAATCATCGATGCCTGTCATATTATATGTGGATGTCATCAAAACCTTATAACCAATTGATTTATAAAGATCAACCATAGTTTCCGTCTCTGAATCCATCAGGTCACATTTATTGATACATAGCACGATAGGTATATCCGCATGTTCAATCATAACAAGCATTTTATTAAGTAATAGCTCATTAATATCTGGTTCATGGGCAGCCACAACTAATACAACTTGGTCAATATTAGCTACTGCTGGACGAACCATTGAATTATGACGTTCGTGGATGGATTCAACGAATCCATCCTCTGAAATCGTAACGCGATCCCCCACAAGTAAACTATAGCGACCCTGCTTAAGTCTGCCACGAACCTTACATTCATGAATGGTACCCATATCATCTTGTACATAAAAGTACCCATTCATATTTTTGACAACAATGCCTGTAATCATAGTACCTCTTATAATGCAGTTTCTTGCACTAATGCACCATTGAGGTACACCTCAATACGTACATTACCTACACCAGAGACTTTTCTAACAACACGATCTCCAGGTTTATTCGTATCATCATAGATTACGGCAGAACCTTCATCGTCCTTTACAACAATTTTAAGTTCTTGATTTTTAGAACCAGCTGGTACAGTAACGTCTATAGTACCAGTTGTTTTATTACCACTGTTTCCATCTTTCTTTTCAGATTTCTTTTTATCATCTTTGAACTCAGTCGTAAGATTTAATGTGGAGCCTTCGTCAATTTCATCGCCAGCTTTAATACTTTGCTCTATAACCACAGATTTTTCTTCCACAGATCCAGATACTTGGTTTACACCTAGTTGAATATTACTCAATGTATCACGAGCATCTTTTAATGTCATACCAACAAGATTAGGTACTTTGACTTTCTTAGCCTTCGCTTTATTTACAACGAGATCAATTGTTGTCCCTTTAGACACTTTAGAATCTCCGGAAGGACTCTGAGCAATGATTACACCATCTTTTTTACCATCTACAGATTGCTGTGTTATTTTCCCCACAACTAAACCTAAATCTTTAAGTCGTTGACGGGCTTGATCCACAGTTAAATCAGTTAAATCTGGCACCGTAATATCGCCTACACCTTTAGAAACCACAAGATGGATTGTTCGTTGCTCTTTAACCTTCTCTCCAGCCCCAGGAGTTTGAGAAATAACTTGACCAGCTGGCACATCTGGATTTGTGACTTCACTTGTAGACACACGCAAATGTTTATCTTCTAAGATATTTTTTGCTACAGAAACTTGTTTGCCTACCACATTAGGTACATCTACTGTTGTATTACTCCAGAAATTACCGTAGCTTAAGAAAGCACCTAAAAATGCTACTAAGAAAATGACAGCAGCACCTAGAACGATGTATTTTTGTGGAATTGATGCAATTTTACTTAACATACTCTTCTTTTTACCCTCGTCTTTACGTTCTTCTTGAATCGTACTAAGATCTTCAAGTGCTTCAGGATCAACCGCAGGAATCATTTGTGTAGCAAAATCATATGGTTCATGACGTTGTGTTTTCCCCATCGTAAAACCTTGAGATAACCGCAAATCACTGATCATATCAGAGATAGAATCAAATCGATCTGCAGGATTTTTAGATAATGCTTTCATAACAACAGCTTCTAAAAGCGGAGGAATTGATGGATTATATCGAGTTGGAGGTTCTACCTTCTCACGAACGTGTTTTAATGCTACTGCAATTGGCGTTTCCCCTTCAAATGGTACACGACCTGTAAGCATTTCATACAATACGACACCCAGTGAATAAATATCTGTATTTCCATCTACCGGTTTACCACTAGCTTGCTCTGGTGATAAATAGTGTGCAGAGCCCAAAATCGAATTCGTATACATAACTGTGTTAGTTGCATTTATTGCACGAGCAATACCAAAGTCAGTTACTTTAACGCGACCTGTATTGGTAATAATAACATTATGTGGTTTTATATCACAATGAACAATGCCCATTGTATGAGCGTGTTCTAAACCTTCAGCTATGGCGATAGTAAATTTAACAGCCTCATCTATAGACAGTCTTCCATGACGAGTTATATATTTTTTTAAGGTTTCACCATCTACATATTCCATGACAATGTAATGTAGATTTTGGTCAAAACCTACATCATACATATTAACAATATTTGGATGATTTAATTTACCTGCCGCTTGTGCTTCTCGTTTAAATCGAATCACAAATTCATCATCATTTGCAAAATTAGCATGCAATACTTTTATTGCTACTTGTCTACCTAGTAAGGTATCTTCTCCAAGGTATACATCAGCCATTCCACCAACGCCAATTTTATCAACAATTCGGTAGCGGTTATCTAGAAGTATACCTTTTATATTCATAGTACTCATTATTTCTCCATTTCTAGATTAGATTGTTCCCACCACAATGGTCACATTATCTCCTGCTCCGACTTCATATACAGCTTCCATCAATGATTCAATAACCAACATATCATCATCCGTTGATTGTAATACAGAGGCAATTACATCATCGGATACATAGCCACTTAATCCATCAGTGCAAAGTAAAATACGATCACCGGGAAGAATAGATTCTACACCACTATCAACCTCTAAGATTTCATCAACACCAACTGCGCGGGTTAATAAATTACGTTGAGGGTGATTTAGCATTTCATCCTTTGTAATCTCTCCAGCTGTTAATAATTCTTGTACCATAGAATGATCCGTAGTAATTTGTCGTAAATGACCATCTCTATATACATACAAACGACTATCACCAACACTTGCCCAGTAAAGTTGATTACCATTTATAGCTGTAACTACAGCGGTAGTACCCATACCAGCAAGACGTTCTTCACAAGCAACGCGATTTACAATACGTTGATTAGCGTGAATAATAGCATCACATAAGTCTTGTTGACCTATCGTTTCAAGGGAGGACAAATATTCTTTTATTTCATCTACAGCATAGGTACTTGCAATTTCACCACCGCTATAACCACCCATGCCATCAGTAACAGCACAAATATGGCCATCAATGAAGAAACGGTCCTCGTTACGCTGGCGCACAAGCCCAATTTTACTTAAACCAACAAAATTATTCATGATTCTCCTTTTTCCGACCATGAGCAGCCTTTAACTGCCCACATGCGGCTTGGATTGCATCGCCCATTTCCTTTCGTACCGTTACTGATACACCATAGGAACTAACGATGTCTTTAAATGTATTCATATTCGTAATAGATGGTTTATATAATTCAATATGTTCATTGCCATTAACTGGGATCAAGTTAACATGACAATTTGGGAAATCTTTACAGATTCGCCCCAAAGCATGAGCTTCATCCATAGATGTATTTACAGAATCTATAAGAATATACTCAAAGGTAACACGACGCTGTGTCGTATTATAATAGTATTTTACCGCATCTAAGACTTCCGTCAATTCATAACGTGCCCCAACGGGCATAATGCTACGACGAACTTCATTATTTGTAGCATGTAATGAAAGTGCTAAAGTTATTGGAAAACCTTCATCAGCTAATTTATAAATATTAGGAACCCAACCACAAGTGGAAATCGTCATCTTACGATAACTAATATTACAAATCATAGGATCATGTAGTAGTTGTAATGCTTGTAATACATTATCATAATTTTGTAACGGCTCCCCTGCGCCCATAACGACAACAGAATGTATTTCCTCTTTAGTAAGAGCCCCAAATATGACAACTTGTCCAATAATCTCAGCGACTGTTAAATCTCGGTATAAGCCACCTTGTGTAGAAGCACAGAATACACATCCCATAGCACACCCCACTTGAGAGGAAACACATACAGAATACCCATAGTGTTGCTCCATCAAAACGGCTTCCACACAACTTTGATCTGTCATCTCTACAAGAATTTTGCGAGTCTTTCCATCAGGGGCAATAGACTCTGTAATTAATGTAGGTAAAGAAATAACACAATTATCATTTAGCCATTGACGCAAGTCTTTCGGAAATTGTGTCATGTCTTCAAAATCAAAAATATATCTATGATAGATATAGTCAATTAACTGTTTCGCTCGAAACTTTTGTATATTATGGGTCTTAAAGATAGATTGTAATTCTTCTAAAGACTTACCCAATAATTCTATCATGGTACTCCATTTCTTATATTATGATAAGCGTTTCATGCGAGCCATAAAGAAACCATCCATATGATCTCGCGGTGGATAGGTTGTAATCATACCATCTATAGCTTGTGGTGCCCCTTTATATGATACAGGATCGATGATAAAGTTCTTATGAATTGACAAGAATTTATTTAGAACAGCTTCATTTTCACCACTATTCATAGTACATGTGGAATATACTAAATATCCATTAACCTTAACCATTTCAGAAGCTTTTTCTAATATTTCAAGCTGTAACGGCGGCAACTCAATAAGTAAAGACTCTGTTTTACGCCAACGCATATCTAATTTCTTTTGTAATATACCTAGACCAGAACAAGGAGCATCAACTAAGACGCGATCAAATTGTTCTTTCCAATTATCAGGTAGATAACGACCATCTTGAAGCTTAGTAGAAATAATAGATACACCTAATCGCTCAGCATTTTGATTAATCAGTTCTAATTTATGGTCGTAAATATCACAACTCATAATAGCTCCTGTATTGTTCATAAGACTTGCCATATGCATAGACTTGCCACCTGGTGCAGCACAACAGTCTAAGATACGCTCTCCTGGTTGAGGATCCACCACATGGGCTACTAACATAGATGCTTTATCCATAAAAGTAATATGACCATCTAAAACAGGTTTGGCTTTTTCTAAATGACCTTGATGTCCATCAATATAAACTACTTCAGGAATATATGTATCCTGTTCTACAATCCAATCTAAATCTTCTAATTCTTTTAAACAATCCTCAATAGATACTTTCACTGTATTTATGCGAGCCGTCAAACGAGGTTGTTCATTAAACCAAGAACAAAGATCTACTGTCTTATCTTTTCCCATTTCTTTTATCCAAAAGTTGACAAGCCATAATGGTTGATTGTAGATAAAGGAAATTTCTTCAGCTTCGGACTTAGCTAGTTCACCGATAGAAATGCTATCACTTTCACGTAAAACCGAACGTAAAACAGCATTTACAAAACCAGATAAACCTCTAGTTAGCTTTTTGGCGAGTTTAACAGATTCGTTAACAGCCGCACTTTCAGGAACCTTATCCATATAGATAATTTGATAAATACCAAGTCTAAGAATTTCCACAACCATAGAAGATAATTTCTTTAAGGGGCGCTTTGCAAAGTGAACAATAATAGCATCCAAGTAATTTTTTCTACGAATGACTCCATACACAAGTTCAGTAAAGAATCTTCGATCTAAATCGGTTAGATGGTATTTTTGCAAATACTCTTGTAACTTTATATTTGCATAGGCACCATTGCGATTAATTTCACTCAATGCTTTTACAGCGAGCAATCGAATATTTTGTTGTTGATTAGCCTTTACTTCTATCATTACTATTCCTACCAATCAATTGTTCTACTACTGCTCGAACACGTTCGGAATCGACTGTTGTATTACAACATGGCCCATTAGGACGTTCATTTAATACCCCAATAACAGGGATGGGAAATACATCAGCCATTCCACTTGCTAAATCTCGTTCGCAAGCTATTGCTACAATGGCTTTTGGGCGTGCTTCCTTTACCTTCATCCGCGCTAAGGTGCCTCCGGTGACAACTATAAATTGACAACCATAGTCCTTAGCCACTTGCAATAAATTACCAACCTGGCATCGCCCACACTGCTTACAATTATATACATCATGTGTAACCTTATGAACACACGAACTTTCTTGTAAACAGTGAGGAGTTAATAATAATATACGTTCTGGATCTACCGTATACATATCTAGCATTACTAGATGATTGATTAAATCAATCATTGACTGGCGAAGTTGATCCTTAGTAATCCCTTTCATCTTACCAATCGTCAACGTTAATGGAAATAATCCATAAATAAACTGATTGGCTAATCTTAAAACAATAGGATGTAACCGTATAATACCTGTGCTAGCAACAATTAAAGATAAGCACAAAATCCATATGATAGCAATAAGTATTGAGATAACTACGCTACTTATAATTGATGCAAATAAATGCAGTTGTAAAAGTCCTGGTTCTAATACATACATTAGAAAAACTAGCACAGCTGTGAGTAAAGCACATGTAATAGTTGATAAAATCAAGTATAACGGATACGTTTCGTACTGCTTATATTGAGTCCCCAAAAACGATACCTTCCTTTATTTGATGACCATTTATAAAATCAATTGCAGAAATGCGTTTTTTATTTTCTGGTTGGACTTCTGTTAATAGAATTATATTTCCATCACCACAAAATACACCTAAACCAGCTATTTTAGATACGATTGTACCAGGCATAGTTGTGGCTGATATAGCAATTGATACATGTTTACCATGGATATCTATCAAACAGTGAGTCATATCACTTGGAACCACTTCTCCAGACCATACTTTTAAACGTTTTCCATCGAGATACGTATAACATCCAGGAGCTGGATTAAGACCTCTAATGAGATTTACAATTTCATTAGCAGGCTTAGACCAGTCAATCTGCCCCATTTCCTTTGTAATCTTAGCAGTATGTGTAGCCATTGTATCATCTTGTGGAGTAGCCACAATTTCTCCATTAACCCAACGAGTTAATACAGGTACTATAGTTTCACCCCCTAGTACAGCTATTCGTTCAAATAACTGCCCTGTCGTTTCACTGGGTAAAATATCGGTTTCCACAATGGCGATGATGTCACCTGTATCAAGACCATCATCCATATGCATTATGGTAACACCCGTTTTAGAGTCCCCATTAATAATTGCATAGTGAATCGGTGCAGCCCCTCTATAGCTAGGCAAAATCGAAGCATGAACATTAATACAACCGTATTGTGGCAGCCTGATTAACCACGGTGGTAAAATCTTTCCATATGCAATAACCACCACTACATCTGGTTTCAATGCTTCTAATTCAGCTCGAACTTGCTCATCCCGTAATGTAACAGGTTGAAACACTTGTAAATTATGTTCAAGAGCAGCAACTTTCACAGGAGGCATTTGAACTTGTTTACCACGCCCTTTTTGTTTATCAGGCTGACAATACACGCCAACAATAAAATGACCAGCTTGAATCAAAGCCTCTAAGGTTGGTACAGAAAAATCCGGCGTCCCCATAAAAACGATACGCAATTGTTTATTATTAGACAATTTCTTTCTCCTCTGAATGATCTGCAATCAATCGTAAGTTTGTCGCTTTTTCTATAAACAAATGACCCTCTAAATGATCAATTTCATGCTGGAAAATACGAGCTAAAAAGCCTTCTGCTTTAATAGTGACCTTTTTGTTATGTGGATCAATACCTTTGACGGTGATTTTATTAAAGCGTTCTACATCCCCAAAATAGCCTGGCACACTTAAACAACCTTCTGGTCCTACTTGAGAGCCTTCAGCATGTGTGATTTCAGGATTGATTAATGCAATGAGTCCACTACCAACTTGATCATCTACTACGATAATTCGTTTAGAAACAGCTACTTGAGGTGCAGCAAGACCAACACCTTCAGTTTTATACATCGTTTCAGCCATATCATCGATAAGGGCTCTAAGTTTTTTATTAACATGTTCTACAGGTTCCGCTACTTGTTTCAAAACGGGATGACCTGCTTTTACAACATCTAATACAGCCATTGACACTCCTATACTACACGGGGTCCACGTCAATCAGCAATCCTTCTTGCGTGAAAATCCATGAGTTATATATATATTCTTTCAAATTCGTTAAATCAGTACCGCGAATCATAATAGCTAGACGATACATATCACGTACCTTTTTTATAGGTGCTTCGTAAGGACCATTAATCAAAATATCTTGATTCCCCTTATGAGCCTCCAAATCATTTACAATATGATTTGCAATAGACTCTAATGTCTCCATATCTTGATGACGTACTAGCATGTGAATCATCTCTCGAAATGGAGGATATCCTAAGGCTTTACGATTTTGAATTTCTTCATTGTAAAAGCCTACATAATCATGAGCCTTACTCTTTATTATAGCATAATTTAACGGATTGTATGTTTGTATTACAACGCTTCCCGTTTTATCGCCACGACCAGCGCGTCCAGAGGTTTGAGTAAGTAAATCAAAGGTTCGTTCAGCAGCAGTATAAACAGGAATATTTAATATTGAATCGGCCGTTAAAATACCAACAGCTGTTACATCTTTAAAGTCATGACCTTTAGATACCATTTGTGTTCCTAACAAAATATCATATTTATGAGCTCCAAAATCATGTAGAATATCTTCTGCTAATTGCTTATTTTTTGTCACATCTTGATCTAAGCGAGCAATGCGAGCCGAATTAAAATGACGACGTAATTCTTCCTCTACCTTTTGTGTGCCTGAGCCAAAGAACTTTATGCGCTTGCTATTACATTTAGGACAAACAGTTGGAATTAGTTCATGATGTTCACAGTAGTGGCAACGCAATTCTTCACCAGCTTGGTGATATACCATGGCTACATCACAATGAGGGCACATAATGGTTTCCCCACAGTCTCGGCACATAACAAAGGTACTATAACCACGTCTATTTAGTAGGATAATTATTTGGTTATGTTCATCTAATGTTTTTTGAATCAAACTACGCATTGCATCAGAAAAAACAGAGTAGTTACCATGCAGAATTTCTTCTTTCATATCTACTATGCTAACCTTAGGCATAGGTTGGTCAAAAATACGATGTGGCAGCTCTAGTAAATGATATTCCCCTTGCTTAGCTTTATAGTAGGAAGTAACAGATGGTGTAGCGGAACCTAAAATAACGGGACAACTATGGACCTCTGCACGCCACAACGCCACATTACGTGCATGATAGCGGACCATATCCTCTTGCTTGTAAGACGTATCATGTTCTTCATCGACCACAATAAGACCGATATCCTCAGCTGGCGCAAATACGGCTGAACGTGCGCCAATAATAATGTGACTATCCTTACGTCGCAAGCGCTCCCAATTATTGTTCCGTTGTTGTACCGTCAATTTACTATGAAATACTACAACTTCATCACCAAAGGTTTCTACAAATCGTCGCACGATTTGATCTGTCAATATAATTTCAGGCACCAAGATAATAGCCGTCTTATCCTGACTAATGCATTTAGCTGTAGCACGTAAATATAATTGAGTCTTGCCACTACCAGTTACACCATGAAGTAAATAGGTTTTATGAACATGGCTATTCATTGCTTCTTGTATTGGTTCATATACAGCTTGTTGAGCTTCTGTAAGAGGAATATTAACCTCTTCTGTTAAAAGCTCATCAAATGTTGTTTTTGTAGCTTTGAAGCGTGATTCAACAGTGATTCCCTTGGCTTCACTTACTTGCTTTATGACCATGCGAGAAAAGCCCTTTGCCAATAGTAATGCCTTAGATGCTCCACCCACTTCAAGTAAGTATTTTGCTAATTCGCGCTGCTTCTTTTTTCGTTCACTAAATTGTGCCACCGAAAACTCTGGCATGACTACAAGCCATTCTTCCTTTGGTGCCTCATAGGATTTTAATGTCTTATTCACCGTAAACAATCGCAACGCATCACCATAGGAGAATAAATAATACTCATTTAGACGACGGGCCGTATCCATCATTTCTGGTGTAAACCAAGGTTCACTATCTAATACTTGTACGATATTTCGTAAAGTGAACTCTGGTGGCTCAACTAACTCGTCATAACCAATGAGAATACCTTCTTCACGACTATGTCCTAAAGGAATGAGTACGCGCGTACCAGGTAAAACATTACCAAACTTTTCAGGCATTAAATAGCTCAAAGGTTTATGAAGTTGTTTGGCCGGTCTGTTAATTATAACTTGTGCTACGCGCATACATTATTTCCTTTCGTTTATTATAAAAGGTCTCAGTAGAAATTCTACCAAGACCTTTTGTATTATAAGCCAGTTTCTTCTTTTAGAATTTGTGCTTTATCTGTACGTTCCCAAGGTAAATCCACATCAGTTCTACCAAAGTGTCCATACGCTGCAGTTTTGCGGTAATGAGGCTTTAATAAATCAAGCATTTCAATGATTCCTGCTGGACGAAGGTCGAAATGTTTCTTAACAAGCTCTTGAATTTTTGTTTCCTCTATGCGACCTGTACCAAAAGTATCAACTAAAATAGATACAGGATGAGCAACGCCAATTGCATAAGCAACTTGCACTTCACATTTATCAGCAAGACCTGCTGCTACAACATTTTTAGCTACATAACGCGCTGCGTATGCTGCGGAACGGTCTACTTTAGATGGATCCTTACCGGAGAATGCACCACCACCATGACGAGCCATACCACCATAAGTATCCACAATAATTTTGCGACCAGTTAAACCAGCATCACCATGAGGTCCTCCGATTACGAAACGACCAGTTGGATTGATGAAGTATTTTGTATTTTTATCAACAAATTCAGCAGGCAACGCTGCGTCAATTACATAACGCTTCAAATCAGCTTTAATTTGTTCTTGGGTCACTTCAGGGCTATGTTGTGTAGAAATAACAATTGTATCAATGCGTTTAGGTTTACCATCAACATATTCTACAGTAACTTGAGTTTTACCGTCTGGACGTAAGTAAGTTAAGGTCCCATCCTTACGAACTTCTGTAAGACGACGGGATAAACGATGCGCCAAAGAAATTGGTAACGGCATGAGTTCAGGTGTTTCATTAGATGCATAGCCAAACATCATACCTTGGTCACCAGCACCGATCTTATCAAGTACTTCACCATTGCCATCTTTTGATTCAAGTGCTTCATCAACGCCCATGGCGATATCCGCAGATTGTTCATCGATAGATACAAGTACACCACAAGTATCACAATCAAAACCAAATTTTGCACGAGTATAACCAATTTCACGAATTGTATCACGTACGATGCGAGGAATATCTACATATGTGTGAGTAGATATTTCACCTACTACATGAACTAAACCAGTAGTAACTAAAGTTTCACAAGCCACACGAGCAGTTGGATCCTTTTCAATAATCGCATCCAAAACAGCATCAGAAATTTGGTCAGCTATTTTATCTGGATGGCCTTCAGTAACAGATTCAGAAGTAAAAAACATATGTTTTTCAGCCATTTTATCCTCCTAATACGAAAAAAGTCTCTCATGCACTCATGAGAGACCCTCCCATCTAACGACATTTGTCATAGGAATTAGCACCTTTTCCGCTTGGAATGGTTGCTGTAGCTTCACAGGGCCTATCCCTCCACTACTCTTGATGAGTTACAGAAATATTATAGTGTATTTACAGGGAGAAAGCAAGTCATTATTATACTTCTCTTGCCTCTTTTAAAGCTAAATCATGTTCAGCCTTATGAAGGGCACTTTCAAACTGACGATACATATGATGACGGCCCAGAATATCCAAGAAATCAGATTTATACATCGCTCTACGTATATCGTAACTCACATCACTCAGCAAAACTTCTATGCCTCTTTTTTGAAGTTCTTCAATAATACCACGTAGAATACGTAGACCCGTCAAATCTACAAATGGCACTTTTACAAAGCGAATGATTAAATATTTAGGATCTTTATGTATAGAGTTTAACGCTCTATCAAATGCACTTATTGCACCAAAGAATAATGGTCCCTCTACGGTGTATACCATTATTTCTGGATGGATTGTAATTTCATGCCTAATCTGTGCTGATAATTCGGCACTACTTGCTTTATGCACATCAATTGTATTAACCATTTTGCGCATAAACTGTAACACTGCAAGTACTACACCTACATTTACCGCTACTACTAAATCCGTAAAAATAGTCAGGAAAAAAGTAAGCAATAATATTATTTGATCTGGGCGAGGTGCAAGGATAAGCATTCGTATAAAACGTGGTACATCACTCATATTGTAGGCTACCACAAATAATATGGCTGCCATAGATGCCAACGGAATATACACTGCATATGGAGCTAAAAATAAAAGAATGGCACCTAATGTAATGGCGTGAACAATACCTGCCACTGGAGAATTACCACCTTGTCGAATATTTGTAGCAGTTCGCGCAATAGCACCGGTTGATGCAATTCCACCAAACAATGGCGCAAATATATTAGCTAATCCTTGTCCAAACAGTTCAGTATTAGATTCATGTTTGGTACCACTCATACCATCAGCAACAACTGCAGACAATAAGGATTCAATAGCGCCTAGCATAGCAATTGTAAAAGCTGGACCAATTAAGGATAAGATTTTATCAAAGCTCAATTTGGGTACAGAAAATTCTGGCAAACCTTGAGGTATACCACCAAAAGCACTGCCAATGGTTAAAACCGTAGGAAATTGGTAGATGGCTTGAATAACCGTAGCAACAACCATAGCTACAATAGGAGCTGGAACTTTATTGATATATGGGATTTTAGGTAAAACTAACAATAGACTTAAGCTTAAGAGCGCAATACCCAATGTAGGTAAGTCAGAGTATGGTAAGGACTGAATCATAGCCCATAATTTTTCATGGAAATGAGCCATATACGGCAACTGCGGAAAGCCAAAGAAATATGGCCATTGCCCCACCCAAATCGTAACACCAATACCTGCAGTAAAGCCCATGATAACAGGTGTTGGTATAAACCGAATCACCGTTCCTAACTTTGCAACGCTCATTAAAACGAGAATAATCCCTGCCATCATTGTCGCAATTTGTAAACCTTCAAAGCCATAATTGACAACAATACTACTTAATAAAACGATAAATGCCCCTGTAGGTCCCGCAATCTGAACGGGAGATCCACCAAATAAGGACACAAAAATCCCTGCAATGATTGCCGTATATATACCTGCCTGAGGTGTAACTCCACTAGCTATAGCAAAGGCCATCGCTAAAGGCAGTGCCACAACCCCTACGACTAATCCAGCAATAATATTATTACTCCATTGTCCTTTCCCTAAGGAGCCCGCTAAATACGCTTTTTGTATAGCAAACATATAACAAAAACACACCCTTCTTAAAACAACACACACCAAAATTAATTTATGTTAGCTTTATTTGTTTGCTACTAATTCAATAACCTCTTTAAGAATATGTCGAGCAAGGTCGGATTTTTTCATATTAGGCATTTTTTTAGGCTCTTTATCAGGATATAAGAAATAGCCTTCATTTGTATCTACATTAAAACCTGCATTAGATTTGCTTACATCATTGGCCACAAGCATATCTAAATTTTTTCTAGCCACTTTATCTTGACCATACTTGATTACATGTTCTGTTTCTGCCGCAAAACCAACAAGAACTTGATGACTTTTTTTAGAGCCCAACCCTTGTAGAATATCTGGATTTTTTACAAGTTCTATGGTCATAGACTCCATTTTTTTTATTTTTTGCTCTGCTTTATGAAGGGCTCTAAAGTCAGAAACAGCGGCGGCCATAATAACTACATTGACATCATTGTAACGAGCTTCAACAGCCTCCTGCATGGATATTGCAGAATCTACAGAAACAAAGTCTACGCCACTTGGTACAGGTAAAGATGTGGGAGCGCTTACTAAAATCACCTGAGCCCCCATGCGTGCAGCTTGATCTGCAATAGCATATCCCATCTTACCACTAGAGCGATTTCCGATATATCGAACAGGATCGATATTCTCCTGTGTTCCACCAGCTGTAACGAGTATAGTAGTACCTTCAAGCTCATTGGTACTGAACATTTTAGATTCTAGCCACTCCACAATTGCTTCTGGTTCCGGTAAACGCCCTACACCTATAATGCCACAGGCTAACCAACCTTCTGCAGGGTCCATAATATGGTAGCCCAAAGAACGTAATCCTTCTAAATTGCGTTGTGTAATAGGATTATTATACATTTCTGTATTCATAGCAGGACAAAGATACTTAGGTGCTGTAGTGGCCATAATAGTTGTAGTTAACATATCATCAGCAATGCCTGCATAAATTTTTCCGATCACATTTGCTGTTGCAGGCACAACTACATATGCATCTGCCCAGGTGGCCAGTGCAATATGTTCTACATCCCACTGATGGACTTGTTCAAACATGTCTAGAGCTACAGGATGTCCACTGATTTCGCCAAACGTTAAAGGTGACGCAATATGCGTTGCATTTTGTGTCATTACAACCTTTACTTCAGCCCCTTTTTTACGAAGTCTGCTTACCACTTCAATTGCCTTATACGCTGCAATACCTGCAGATACTGCGACAATGATATGTTTTCCGCGCATGTTCTTCTCCTTTTAAAAATTCCTTGTATCAATGATACAAGGAATTGATTTTTATTTAATGCCTTCTTTAGTGCGTTTATATGTCACTTCACCTTCAGCAATTTCATAAAATGCCAAAGATACAGGCTTGTCAGTCGCATGTGTAGATTCTGCTAAGCAAGGTTCTCCATCTGTTAATTCGCGAGCGCGTTTAGCCGCTAAAGACACCAATGTATATTTGCTATCTACTTGACTTTCCAATTTTTTCAATGGAGGTTTTACCATCATACTATCACTTCTCCTTAGACTCTTGATATTGTTTATAAATATATTGAATTTGCTCTTTATTACGACTAATCTTACAAGATTCAGCTCGCAAGATAGAAGCAACCTTTTCAGAAGCCTCTGCTAAATCATCATTTACGACGATATAGTCATAGCGATGAGCTAAGGCCAATTCTGAACAAGCCAATGACAATCGTTTATCAATGACTTCTTTAGCATCTGTGCCACGGTTATGTAAACGCTCAGATAACTCAGATAATGACGGCGGTACAATGTAAATAAATACGGCATCACTAAAACGTTCCTTAACCTGCATAGCGCCTTGAATATCAATTTCTAATAGTACACTTTTTCCATCATCTAATAAATCCATTACATGTTGTTTTGGAGTACCATAGTAATTATCATATACCTTAGCATACTCTAAGAATGCGTCTTCACTAAGTAAAAACTCAAATTCCTCTTTAGAGCGGAAGAAATAGTTAATTCCTTCCTTTTCACCCACACGTGGAGCACGGGTTGTCATAGAAACAGAATAAACTAAATTAGGCATTTCTTTACGAATATTCGCACAAATCGTACCTTTACCTGCGCCAGATGGCCCGGATATAACGATTAATAATCCTCTGTCTGACATATGCACTCCTATGATTCCACTGTATCTACATCCACATCATGTTGCACAAGTCGATGTGCTACGGTTTCAGGTTGAATTGCAGATAATACAATTTGACCACTATCCATAACTAATACAGCACGAGTCTTACGACCATATGTGGCATCAATGAGCAATCCCTTGTCTCTAGCATCTTGAACCATCCGCTTTATAGGGGCGGATTCAGGACTAATAATAGCCATAACACGGTTAGCAGATATCATATTACCAAAGCCTATATTCAGTAATTGAATACTCATTCATAGACCTCCTATTACTCTACATTCTGTACTTGTTCCCTAATTTTCTCTAACTCACATTTAAGTTGAACCACAAACTCAGTAATAATCGAATCCATTGCTTTAGAGCCGATTGTATTTACCTCACGATTCATTTCTTGCAAAATAAAATCAACCTTACGACCGATTGAATTTGTATCTGCAAGTGTATTTTTTAATTGTACCACATGAGAGGTAAATCGGACAATCTCTTCCGTAATATCCGTCTTATCAGCTAATAGAGCAATTTCTTGTATAAAACGATCTTCACTAATACTCGCTTCTAAAGAAATTAAATATTCCTGAATCTTAGTTCTTATATGCTCCCGATATGCTTCTACAGCACCAGATTTATTAGTGTCAATTTTAGTAATGATTTTTTCAAGTGTACCGATACGTTCTAATAGATCCTGATTGATATGTTGACCTTCCGCAGTTCGCATTGCTATTAAAGCATCTAATGCTTGAGTAGTTGCTTCTTTTACAATATCTGAAAGTACCTCTTCAGCAATTGGTGTATCTTATTGTTGAATCCATTCGTTAGAAATCGAATTTACAGCTTGTAAAGGTACCTTTTTGGGGGTATCATAGAACTCCTCTTGTACCAATAACTGTTGTATTTGCTTTCTCAATACACTATTAATGGTAAAAGTTTTAGGTCGCTCTCCTGCATCTAGAATAGAAACTGATACCTCAACCTTACCACGAGTAATGCGATCTTGTATCATTCCACGAATAATACTTTCAAAAGGATTCATTTGTTTTGGACTACGAATAAATAGATCCAAGAAGCGTGCATTTACGGACTTAATTTCTACAGTACAGGTAATACCATCTTTGGTTGCTGTGCCCGAACCAAAACCGGTCATGCTTTTCATAAGTCATCCTCCTTAGTAGTTTTTATTATTGTACCACGAATTACATAATCCGTGTTTAAATACTAAGAATTATATGTACACTATGGTATACTAAACTATACTTCTAAATATATTTGAAAGGAGTACTATGAATTTAGACGGACTTACCATGTCTGTACTCGCTAAAGAAATAAACGAGCGATTACAAACAGGTCAAATACAAAAACTATATCAAATAGATAAAACTACATTATTATTTAAAATTCGAGCACTCAACGAAGACCAAAACTTGATCATTACCGTAGGTGCTACACCAGCAATATATCTTAGTCAACCACTGCAAGATTTACCAAAAGAACCAAGCTCACTTTGTATGTTCTTACGAAAGCATATTGAAGGTAGCCGCATTGTAAAGGTGGAACAAATCAATGGCGACCGAATCATGTGCATCCAAACGGATAAACTTGAAATGGACGGTTCCATTACTAGTACATATATATATGTTGAATTAATGGGCAAATATTCCAACTGTATTTTTGTACAAAACGGTATTATTTTAGAATCTTTAATTCACGTATCTCCACTCATGAACCGTGAACGATCTATTAGTCCAAAGCTACAGTATAATTTACCACCAAATGCTAATCGTGTAAGCTTGATGGACTTTGATTGTAATGAAATCAAAAATCTACTCACCTCTTTTGGTAATGGCTCCGTGCAACAATCTATTCGCTCTATCTTTAACGGCTTTGGTAAGTCTTTATTGGATGAAGTTTTATATATTTCCAATCTAAGTGGTGAAGAAATTATAACTGATTTAGATACTTCCCAACTAAATACATTTGTTAAAGCCTTGTACGACCTCAAGGTAAAACTAGAAAACAGCAATGGTTTGTTTACTTTAGTCAGCAATAACAATAAAAAGGCTCACGCAAGCATTTTATTACACAACTATAAGGTATTAAAAGAATACAACACTATTTCTGAAGCTTTAGAGGAATCCATTCATAATACAAAAGCAATTCATACAGCTGATAAAGAGTTAGAAAAAATCTTAGCAGCAGCCATCAAAAAGGAAGAAGGTCGCCATCAAAAGATTAAAGATGAATTAGAAGATACTAAGAAAATGGAAACCTATAAATTATATGGTGATCTTCTAATGATAAATGCACACCTTCAAGTGCAATACGAACCGTCTATTGAATTGCAAAATCTTCTTTCCGAAGAAAATGAAATCTTAACTATTCCTTTAAAGCCAAACTTAACGATTGTGGAAAATGCACAATGGTACTATAAGCTTTATACAAAACTAAAAAATCGTATGGTTAGCGGCGAGTACCAACTCAATGCAAGTACCACAAAACTAGCATACTTACAATCTATTCTATACAGTATCTCCTTAGCCACTACTCGTGAAAGCTTAGAAGAAATACGCAAAGAATGCATGGATGCAGGTATCATAAAAAAATCAAAAAAACCATTATCTTACAAGCTTGGTAAATCTAACTACATTCACTTAACAATTGACGAAGGTGAAATGTTTATTGGCCGTAATAATCAGCAAAATGAATATTTGACACACCGATTTGCAAAACCAACTGACATTTGGTTCCATACACAGGATATCCAAGGGTCGCACCTTATTTTACGGCTCAATGTTGAGCCAGACGATATGATTTTATCTAAAGTAGCACAATATGCAGCCTACTTTAGTAAAGCTCGTGATACTAGTAAGGTTCCTGTAGATTATACATACATTAAAAATATCAAAAAGCCACCCGGATCTCCTTTAGGATTTGTTATTTTCAATACCCATCAAACTATGATTGTTGAGCCTAAAAAACCAGAAAACTATAGAGAAAAATAAAAGCGAAGGTATCCCTTCGCTTTTATTTTTGGCTTATTATTTTGTTCACATTATTTTTACATATTGATCTGAAATTTGATATTACTTATCTTAAATTTTCTATGGAATTAAAATATAAAAAAGGCCAGATATAATATGATATCTAGCCTGTACTTAAATTATTGGTTTTCTTCCGTACGTTGTTCAGTTTGTTTTAAACTTTCACGGTTTTGACGCAAGCTTTCCAATGTTTTCTCTAAGTTATTTTCAACGTATTTAAGAACATCACCAGCATATTGAATAGAGCTAGCCTTCAATTCATCAGAGGATTGGTTTGCTGCATTAATAATTTGATTGGCTTGTTCTTGAGCTTGTTTTACAAGTTCACTTTCAGCTGTTAATTTAGCAATGTAGTCTTTAGCTTGATCGATCAAAGTTTCAGCCTGACGTTGAGCATCAGCTAACACTTTATCTTTATCTGCTACAATACGACGAGATTCTTCAAGTTCCAAAGGTAAGGATTCCTGAATAGAATCTATAATACGCATAATTTCGTCTTCCTCAACCATACGTTTTGTAGTCATAGGAATACGGCTGCTGGATTCAATAAGAACCTCTAAATCTTCTAATAATTTTTCTGTTTTCATACAATTCACCCCTATTTATTATGGACCGTATTAAAGCGTTCTTCAAGTTTTTCCTTAACATCATCCGGAACAAGACCATCTAGCTTACCACCAAATTTAGCTAGTTCACGAATGCCTGTGGAGCTGACAAAAGAATATTTGTTATTTGTCATAATAAATACTGTTTCAATGTCATCATCCAAATATTTTGCAAATAATGCGCGCTGAAATTCATATTCAAAGTCACTCAATGCACGTAACCCTCGAATAATAATAGTAGCATTCTTGGATTTAACGTACTCGTTGAGCAAGCCACCTGTACAATCAATTTCAACATTAGGAATATGTTTGACAGAATTTCGAATCATCTCAACCCGTTCTTCCATAGTAAATAAGGAATTTTTATTCGGATTTGAGCTGACAGCAATAATTAATTTATCAACCAATCGACTGCCCCGTTCAAAAATATCAACATGTCCATTTGTAACTGGGTCAAAACTACCCGGACATACACCTATACGCACAGGTTTAGCTCCTTTCGGCTATCTTTACAAAATAGGAAACCATCGTATAACCAAATTTCTGTTTTTTTATACACTCCCATGATTCTGGTAAGGTAAAAACCTCATCCTTATGATGTTCTAATAATAAAACACCTTCAGGTTTTAACAAATCATGGTTTACAACCAAATCTATGGTATCTTGTATAAATCCGTTTTCATATGGCGGATCAGAAAATATATAATCGAACTGCCGCCCCACTATATAATTTTTTAATTGTGAAAGTTTCCTCGGAATGATTTCTAACCGATCATCCACACGACAATGTTTAGCATTCTCTAAAATTAGTTTGCCTGTTTTAAAGTCCACTGCTACTGCATGTGCTGCACCACGACTTAAGGCTTCAATTGCTACTGCACCAGTGCCAGAAAATATATCTAGTACATCAGAACCAAATATACCTTTATTTGCTAATACATTAAATACACTTTCACGAACACGATCAAGTGTAGGTCTAGTATCTAATCCTTTAGGTGCTTTTATAACATGTCCCTTAGCAGTTCCGCCAATAATTCGCATACAACCCTCACAAGATTATACTCATTAATTATAGTATATAAATAACCAAATTAAAAGTATCTTTTATCTATGATACTTCAATTTTAATATCACGTCCCATCAACTCGCCTAATGCTATGGATGGAGATTTTTTTTCGTATAAAACCTCGTATAAAGCCTTCGTTATAGGCATTTCAATTTGATGTTTACAAGCCATTTTATAAATAATATCTGTGGCAAAAAATCCTTCTACCACCATATTCGTATGATTAATGATATAATCCATCGTCTTACCGGCTGCTAGTTTTTGCCCAGCCGCACGGTTACGACCATGAGGACTCATACAGGTAGCAATCAAATCTCCCATACCGGCAAGACCAGCATAGGTTTCTTTTTGAGCGCCTAAGGCTACGCCAAAACGAGTCATCTCGTGAAGACCACGTGTTAATAGTAAAGCTTTACAATTATCACCTAAAGCTAAACCATCTGCAATACCAGCCGCAAGGGCAATAATGTTTTTCGTAGCTCCTGCTAGTTCAACACCAATCATATCAGTATTTGCATAAATTCTAAAATTTTGACTACATAATGCCTTTTGCAATGTTGTAGCCACTTCTAGATTCTCTGTACTCAACACAGAGGCAGCAGGCAAATTACGCCCAATCTCTTCTGCATGATTAGGTCCAGACAAAACCGCTAAATTACACCCTATGGTAGCAAAAACCTCTTTCATCACAGTCGTCAAAAGTTTCCCACTGCTTCGTTCTACACCTTTTGAACATAGAATATAGGCTTGATTTTTATGAGCATACGGTTTAATAGCCTCTAAACTGGTACGTACATGTACAGAAGGTGTAACCATTAATACCACTTCAGCATTACTAATACAAGCCTCTAAATCAGAACTATATTGTAATTCTTCTGGAAGTTTTACACCTGGTAAATAGTCTTTATTCTCTAAGTCTTTTGCAAGTTTATCCGCAAATTCTGGGCGACGACAATATATAGTTGTAGTATTTCCAGCTAAAACGGATTTAATAGCAAGGGCCGTCCCCCAACTACCAGAGCCGATAACAACAACATTCATTCTTTAATCCTTTTTAATACGCTCTACTTTTAACTCGTTTCCAGCAAGTAGACGCTTAATATTATCCCAGTGACGTACAATGACAAACAAAGCTGCTAACCCGCCAAAGCCAACAAACCAGAAGGATTCTCCAGTGAAATACATCAGTAATGGTACTAATGCAGCGGCAATGATAGAGCCTAAAGATACAAGTTTAGTAAAGTATACGATAACACCCCATACCAAAAAGCAAATCAATGCTACTATTGGAGAAAGTGCAACAAGAACACCTAACCCCGTGGCAACACCACGACCACCCTTAAACCCCAGGAAAACAGACCAGTTATGTCCCATCATCCCAAGAATACCACCTAAGATCATAAACATAGGCCCATAAGGTGAGAGTAGCACTACTCCTGCTGCCCCTTTTAAAGCATCACATAAAAATACAGGTAAGGCTGCTTTAAGTCCGATAACTCGATATGTATTAGTAGCGCCAATATTTTTAGAGCCATATTGTCGCACGTCTGTATTAAAGAAAAGCTTACCTATAATTAATCCACTAGGAATTGATCCGATAAGATATGATAATACAGCATATACAATAATCATAATATCCATTAGTCTTCATCATCCCGTTTCTTGCCACGTAATACTAAACGAATCGGAGTTCCTTCAAAACCAAAGGACTCACGCAATCGATTCTCTAAGAAACGCATATAAGAGAAGTGAATTAGCTTTGGTTCATTTACAAATAAAATGAATGTAGGCGGCTTAACACTAGCCTGCGTCATATAATAGATTTTTGGAATTCTACCATTGCGAGATGGCACGGGATTTACAGTTTGTGCATCTTGTAATAATTGGTTTAATGTCCCCGTAGATACACGGCGGTATTGTTGTTCAGATACAAACTTCAACATATCAGCTAAACGATGAATACGTTGCTTAGTTAAAGCTGAAGCAAATAAGATTGGTGCAAACTGTAAGAAACCTAATTCATCATAAATATCTTCAGTAAATCGCAATGTTGTTTTGTCATCTTTTTCAACAAGATCCCATTTATTAACAACAATGACTACGCCTTTACCAGCTTCGTAAGCATAACCTGCAATTTTTTTATCTTGTTCTGTAACTCCATCTTGAGCATCTAGTACAAGAACTACAATATCAGAACGGTCTACGGAGCGCAAAGAACGAACAATGCTATATCGTTCAACGGCTTCTTCGATTTTAGACTTACGACGCATTCCCGCCGTATCAATAAGTACAAATTTTTGGCCCTCATGAGTCCAATACGTATCAATGGAGTCTCGAGTAGTACCTGCTACATCAGATACTATTACACGATCTTGTCCTAATAATGCATTAGTCAAAGAAGATTTACCTACATTTGGACGACCAATAACGGCAACATGAATAGTATCTTCATCATCTACATTAGTGCCAACTGGTGGAAAATGTTTAACAGTATCATCCAGCAAATCACCTAAATTCATAAGATTTTTAGCGGAAATGCCAATGGGGTCCCCCAAACCAAGATTGTAGAATTCATAAATATTCGGCTCTTGATTTACACTATCAATCTTATTAACTACGAGTACAACAGGTTTTCCACTAGCTCTAAGAATATTTGCAACTTCTTCATCAGCAGGTACAATACCTTGTTTACCATCGACGACAAATAAAATTACATCCGCTTCTTCAATAGCTAATTCAGCTTGTAATCGCATCATCTTAGGAATAACATGACTATTTTCAGTAATGAACTCGATACCACCTGTATCGATCATTGTAAACTCACGATTTAACCACTCTGCATCGAAGTAAATACGGTCCCTTGTTACCCCCGGAATATCTTCAACGATAGAGATACGTTTATTAACAATGGCATTAAAAAGTGTAGATTTACCTACATTTGGACGGCCTACAACAGCCACTAATGGTTTTGCCATAGTTTCACCTCATTATCTAATCTAATACATTACTATATTTTATCATATTCTAAGTAAAGTACGCAAAAAGGCTAACCAAGGAAACCTTGGCTAGCCTTTTATTAGACAATGAATTATTCAGCGTCTTCTGCAGTTTCTTTTGATTCCATCAACTCAGTCAAAGCCAAACCCAATTTCTTTTCATCTTTGTTAAGAGAAATGATTTTGACTTCAACTTCTTGACCACGGTTCAAGTAATCTTCAACTTTCGCATTACGTTGTTTTGTAATTTGGGAAATGTGAAGTAAACCTTGGATGTCGTCATTAACAGCTACGAATGCACCGTAAGCTACTAAACGAACAACTTTGCCATTAATAACATCGCCAACATGCAATGTTTCTTCAGCAACGTCCCATGGGCTCTTAGATAAAGCTTTTAAGGACAAGGATAATTTATTGCTTTCAGCGTCGAAGGATTGTAATTTAACTTCGATTTCTTGACCAACGGAAAGAACATCTTCCACTTTTTTAATTTTTTGCCAAGAAATATCGGAAATGTGAAGTAAACCTTCAATACCGCCGATATCTACGAATGCACCATAAGGCATGATTTTACGAACAATACCTTTATAGTTCTCGCCAACGTTAATGTTTTTCAATGCTTCAGCTAATTTAGCTTGACGTTCCACTTCCAATACTGCACGACGGGAAAGAACCAAACGGTTTTTCTTTTCATCAATTTCAAGTACTTTAGCTTCAAATTCTGTACCAACCAAGTTGTCCAAGGATTTCACGAAATGAACATCACCTTGGGACAATGGAATGAAACCACGAAGGGATTTAACTGTTACTACTAAACCTGCTGGAATAGCATCAATACCTTTACATACGATAGCTTCATCTTTTTCTTGTGCTTCGATAACATATTGCCAATCTTCATCTTTAGCCAAGCGAGTCATGGAAAGATAAATAGGATTATCTTCTTTGATGTGATTCATGATAACTGCTTTAATTTCATCACCATTTTTTAACACATCTTTGGCAGATTCTGGTGCTGGATAAGAAATTTCAGTTCTGTTCAAAATGGCTTCAGTTTTGTAGCCAAAAGATACGTAAGCTCGTTCATCTTCGACTTGAACTACTGTACCTTCTACAACATTCCCTTTCTTAAATTCTTCTTGACCTTCGGCTGCTAATAATTCTGCAAAATCTTTCATTGTCTCAATGACCTCCTTAATAATCCAGTCGGGAGTCGATGCTCCTGCTGTTACTCCTACCGTCTGTACTCGGTTAAACCATTCCAGTTGTAATTCAGTAGAAGTTTCAATGTGATACGTTGTACATCCAACGTCACGACAAACCTCTGCCAATCGGTTCGTATTGCCGCTGTTCTTACCACCTATCACTATCATAAGATCTACATTACGTGCTAAATCAACGGCAGAATTCTGTCGTTCTTGCGTTGCATTGCATATCGTTTTGAAAACCTTAAGATTCTTAGATTTTTTCTCTAATATGTCTATTATACTGTTAAATTTGAATTGTGAAAAGGTTGTTTGTACAACAACGCCCATTTTTTCCACAACTTGTAGTTTTTGGGCGGAATCTTCATCTTCGATGATTATTCCTTCGTTATTTGCCCATAAATTAATGCTTTTTACCTCAGGATGGTTTTTTTCTCCTAAAATCACTAAAGTCATACCTTCATCTATAACAGACTTTGCATCTTGCTGTGCCTTTTTTACATGTGGACATGTAGCATCCACAATATGTAATCCCTTTTCTTCTGCCTCTTGATAAATAGCAGGGCCTACACCATGAGAGCGAATAATCATTGTACCTTCAGCGATATCAGACACTTCTTGAACTGGACTTACTCCTTTGTCTTCAAGACGACCTACAACTTGAGGATTATGAATAATCGGCCCTAATGTATAGCTTTTACCATCGTTATTTGCAGCTTCATTTGCCATTTCAACAGCCCGTTTTACACCATAGCAAAAACCATGGTTTTCAGCCAAAATTATTTCCATAAAATCTCCTCTATACAATTGTTATGATAAGAATCTATCATTCGTTGGATTTCACTTTTAACACTATCATTTACTTTTTGAATTGCTTCTGGAGTCGCTTTAGCTTTTTCAACTGGAATTGGTTTACCAATAATACAAGCTACTTTATTACGTTCCATATTGTGAGAGCCAATGATAGCAACAGGCACTATGCTAACCTCTGTTCTAAGAGCAATTGATGCTGCACCATCATGAAATTTACCAAGCTTACCACTTTTTTGACGGTTACCTTCTGCAAATATGCCTAAAACCTTATTATCTTTAAGTAGTCCCATGGCATGACGAATAGCAACTTTATCAATAGCACCACGATTTAACGGAAATGCACCAAGCCATGTACAAAAAAAACGCGAAATAGGATTCACAAATAATTCTTGTTTAGCCATAAAGTGTACATGTCTAGGCAAAGCATAGCCACAGATAGGGGGATCATTATTACTTAAATGATTAGGCACCACGATAACAGGTCCTTCCATTGGAAAATTATCACGACCATATACTTTCAGCCCATACCCTACCTTATAGCGAAGCCAAAAAGCGGTACGCCATAACCAGGTTGAAAATTTATTCATGATTGATTGTCTCCTGCACTAAATTCAATATATATGCCACAGTTTCATCGAAATTCATATTACTAGAGTCTACAACGACTGCATCTTCAACGCATACAAGTGGAGATTCTTCACGATTTTTATCCATTTCATCACGACTTTCTACGTTCTTTTTAATTTCTTCTAATGTTTGCTCGTTTGGTGTACCTTGTACTTCAAGCCATCTACGTTTTGCTCGCGCATCAACAGAAGCAGTTAAATAGATTTTTAACTCTGCATCTGGTAATACAACGGAGCCTATGTCTCGACCATCTAATATAACGCCCCCAACAGCAGCCATCGCCTGTTGACGTTCTACCAAATATTGTCGAACCCCTTTATATGACGCTATAGTCGATACATTATCATTAATTTGTTGTTGGCGAATTAATGATGTTACATCTTTATCTTTAACATAGATTTTACATGCTGTTGCAGTGGGCTCTAAGGTCAAATTTAAAGATGGTAATAAAGCTTCTATAGCAGCTTGATCTTTAACATCGATTTGACTATTAAGAACTGCCCATGTAACACCGCGATACATGGCACCTGTATCAATATATAAATACCCTAATTCATTGGCCACTACTTTAGAAATACTACTTTTACCAGCCCCTGCAGGACCATCAATAGCAATGGCAATTTTTTTAGTGCTCATAATAACCTCTATTCTTCATCACCGTGTACGGCATGCATGGCCGCCACATAGCCTGTGGAAAAGGCAGCTTGTAAATTATAGCCTCCTGTAAAAGCATCAATGTCTAGTACTTCGCCCGCACCATATAAACCACCAATCAATTTAGACTCCATAGTTTTAGGATTAAATTCTTTTAAGGAAATACCACCGGCTGTAACAATAGCTTCCGCTACAGGTCGTAATTCCTTAACAGTTAATGTCATATGTTGCAACACATGACATAAGCGCAAACGCTCCTCCTTTGTAATTTGATTAATCGGTTTAGTCGGATTTAACTCAGCAAGCTTTATAACAATTGGAATAAGATTTACAGGTAGTAAATCCTTCATCCCATTAGCCAATTGTTTTTTAGAATATAAATCAAAATCTTTTTGCAAGCGCTTATCCAGTACTTCTGCAGTTAAAGCAGGCTTAAGATTAATTTCAATAGCAATTTGAGGATTTTTCTTACGAAGCAACTTACCTATCGTGTGACTTAACGATAAGATTGTAGGGCCCGTAAGACCAAAATGAGTAAACATCATTTCCCCAAATTGTTTAGCTTGTACCTTATTTTTAGAAACAACCGATACCTCAACATTACGAAGACTAAGCCCCATAACTTCCTTTACCCACGTTTCGTTTGTAACAATAGGTATCAAGGATGGACGAATATCAGTAATAGTATGTCCCACTTTTTCGGCTAAAACGTAACCATCACCAGTAGAACCTGTCAATGGGTAAGATGCACCACCAGTACAAATAATAGCAGCATCACAGGCATATTGTTCCTTATCCGTTGTAACACCAACTACACGATTATCCTGTACCGTAATCGATGTAACAGGTTCATTTAAATTAACTTGGATATTATACTTTTTAAGGATTTTCATAAAGATATTGCGTACTTCTAATGCAGAATCGGATTCAGGAAATACTCGTCCCCCACGTTCTACTTTAGTTTTTAACCCCCAACTATGCAATAAGTCCAGAAGATCTTCATTACTAAAGCGTTCATAGGCACCGTACAAGAACTTACCATTACCATGAGTATTTTTTATAAATTCGGCCATATCTGCACTATTCGTAATATTACATCGACCTTTACCGGTAATGCCCATTTTCTTACCAACCATATTCATTTTTTCTAATAAGATGACTCGTGCTTCTTCACGGCCTGCTATAACAGCTGCCATTAGACCTGCCGCGCCACCGCCAATGACTATGATTTGTTTCATACCTTATCTGTCCCCAATGCTTTTAGCGCTTTTACTTCACGAATTGTTAGTTGACGAGAAGCACCACGTTTTACACCACCTAAAGTAAGACCAGCATAAGCAATGCGTTTTAAATTATGAATACGGTAGCCAAAGTGTTCAAACATACGGCGAACTTGACGATTGCGACCTTCATGGATTGTAATCTCCACTTCGTGCACACCATTATGATCATCAAAGCCTAAATCTACAATTGTTGCAGGCGCAGTCATACCATCTTCGAGCTCTACACCATTTGCAATAATTTGTAAATCTTCATCGCGAACACGTCCTTTGATACGAACTTCATAAGTCTTTTCCACGCCTTTAGATGGGTGCGTTAGATTTTGTGCCAACTCTCCATCATTCGTAAGCAGTAATAAACCTTCTGTATATAAATCGAGACGACCAATAGGATAAATTCGTTTTGTTTCATTTTTTATATAATCTAAAACCGTTTCTCGACCTTGAGGGTCAGACACAGATGTAATGACACCCTTTGGCTTATTTAACAAATAATATACTGGCTTCTCTTGAGTCAATAATTGCCCATTAACCTTAACGTTATCTTTTTGTGGATTAATTTTGACCCCTAATTCGGTTACCTTGCTACCATTGACCTGTACTTTACCTTCTGTAATTAGTTCTTCTGCCTTACGCCGTGATGCAATACCACAACTGGCAATATATTTTTGTAATCGTTCCATGTTATCCTTCTGTTTCCGAAACTTCTTGATGTAAGGCTTCTATCGATTCTACACCAGCACTTCTCAAAAATTCATCAGTCGTGCCATATAGAATCGGTCTACCTACAGTATCCTTATGACCTAATTCAGCTATAAGAGATCTAGACAATAATTGTTTTATAATTTTATCGCTATTTACACCGCGAACCTCTTCGATTTCAGCCTTTGTAATAGGCTGCTTATAGGCGATAACAGCTAATGTTTCCATTGCTGCATTAGATAATTTATCTTCTCTCTTCCGAATATGACCAACATAATCAGCACATTCAACAGCGCTTACTAATTCAATACCGGCTCCAGATATACGTATTCGAATACCTCGATTCTGTTCTTCTAGTTCTCGTTGTAATTCTTCTATATATTTTTGTATTTCCTCTATGGAAAGCCCAAACACTTCTGATAACATATCTATCGATATAGGCTTTGCCGCTGAAAACAAAACGGCTTCTAAATGCATCGTTGGTAAGCTCATATAGCCCCCTTTCTACACAGCTCTCTCCTAGGTAGCAGTGAATATAATGTCATCATCTTCATAACGCATTTCCATAACTTGTTGTTTTAATAATTCTAGAACAGCCATAAAGATGGTTACCATACCACTTTTCGTTTCAATTGCTACTAATAACTCCCTAAAATATAGACATTCGCCACGATGTATACGACTAGACAAGGATATAATCATGTCCTCTAAACTATACGTATCCTTTTCAACCTTTACCTCACGAATCATCTCTTCTTCTGGTACCTCTTTAGCTCGTTTTATAGTTTGATAAAAGATTTGATATAACTGTGAAAGTTCCAAATTATATACACTATCTAATCCAAGTACACTCGTTTCTTCAGGACGACTAAATATGTTTGCAGATACAGCGGTACGCTCCATTAATAGAGATGTAATATCCTTAATTTTCTTAAATTCTACTAATTTTGCTACCAACTCATCACGTGGATCCTCTGCTTCATCAGGCTCAGGTTCAGCCTTAGGTAACAGCATGCGTGATTTAATCTGTAATAAGGTAGATGCCATAACAAGAAACTCACTACTATAATGAATATCAAAATGGTTCCAATTGTCTAGATATTCCAAGTATTGACTTGTTATTTCAACGATAGGAATATCGGTGATTTCTATTTTATGTTTTTCAATGAGATGCAAGAGCAAATCAAGGGGACCTTCAAAAACGTCCAACTTGTAATTATAATCTCCCATAAACCCCAATCCTCAGAAAAAATGTACTTTAACTATATAATTATAAAGCATATATAGTAGTACTTTCAAATAATTGTTTTTTTTATACTCATCTGCTATCTTTATTATTGTAATTATTATATATTATAAAAGATATGTTATTGTGTATTCCTTTTAGAGAGGATTTATTATGTCATCGAGTGTGAAGCAAATTGGGCAAAATCCCATTTTTCGCTTTGGTATTATAGGTATTGTTTTATATATCGTTTTATTTTTGATTTATGAGCCCATAACCTTAGGACTTGATGTAGAAGATATTACGATTTTAGCAGTACCAACAATTGTAGGTACCTTTTTATTTCAATATTTTATGGGGTGTACCGTTTTCCACAGGCCTTTTTTAGGGTATGGCCTAGTTGGAATCTTATGGGCACTTACCTTTCCGCTTTTATTCCACTGGTCTTATGTAAAGCCGCTATATTTCTATGAATTTGCTAATGATTTTTTATTTGGCTTATTGATCTTCATGGGATTATCAGGCATTCAGTTTTTACTGAACCAAACAAACTGTTTCCATAAGACAACGTCCTTGATCATGGCTATTATTTCCATGATTTTAAGCTTAATACCATTCTTACAAATCAGCTATTACATGACTACCTGGCATTGCTTAACGCCAGCCAGTCTGCTCGCCGTATATATGACCAATCCAGAAGAAGCATTTGGTTTTTTAAAGAATGCAGCTGGTATACCTGGTCTTATAGCAGTGAGTATTGGTCTTATCTTATGGACTTATTTATTGTACTGGTCTAACTTAGGAATGAAAGCAGTAGTAAACTTAAATACTACACGTCCTATGCGGTCAGCTATGCTCATCGCATCCCTTGTAGCTTTTTTAGTATATGTACCATTCTTCTTGTTCCCTCAAACCTGTATTGTAGCGAACTGGATTGCTACAGGCGATTATGTAAAACAAATGCAACAATATAATGATAATCACCACTTAGTATTTGATTCCTTTAATTTAGACACAAAGGAAACGGCGGTGAACAAAACACCTGGTACTATTATTCTAGTCATTGGCGAATCTAGTTCTCGAGATTATATGAAAGTATATAATCCAAACTTCCCATATGACGACACTCCATGGCAAGGCAATATGCGTTCGGACAATAAAGACTTTATCTTCTTTGATAATGCCTATTCATCCTACGTACAAACAATACCAACCTTGGAGCGTGCACTATCTGAACGAAACCAATACGATGATAAACCATTTCTTGATTCAGCCAATATCTTAGATATTGCTAAAAAAGCGGGATACACGACTTCTTGGTTTAGCAATCAAGGTGTATTCGGTGAATATGATACAGCTATTTCATTAATGGCTAAAACTGCAGACACAACAAAATGGGCCCATGAATCTTATGCATTCTCAGATCGATATGATGAAGCTCTATTGCCATTATTAGAAACTGTAGATCCTACCAAGAACAACTTTATCGTTATACATATTATGGGTAGTCATATTTATTACAATGATCGTTACCCGCATGAATTTAGCAAGTGGAAACAAGGTCCGTATCCTGATGGTCAAGAAGCATATGCTAACAGCCAATTATACACAGACTGGTTATTACAACAAATTTACAATTATGGCAAAGACAAATTAAACTTACAAGCTATGGTGTATTTCTCCGATCACGGTGAAAGTTTAGACAAATCCCATAACCCTGATACATTTGATTTTGTTATGACACATATTCCATTCTGGGTATACCTATCTCCACAATATCGCTCAACTTATCCTCAAACTGCTGAGGTGCTTGCTAAACACGAGCATCAATTCTTTACTAATGATTTGCTATACGATACATTAGTAGGTCTCATGCATGCTCCAAGTCAACGATATGATACAACAAGAGATTTTAGTAATGCTCAATATCGATTTAATCTACATAACTTAACTACATTACTTGGTGAACAGCCATTAGCAAATGATCCTGTTAATGCAGGCAAGTAGTCTTTAATTAATATTGTAGTCATTATTTTTCTATTGTATTAAGTTATTTTAATAGTAAAACTACTTAATATAACCAAAAAGAGATGAGTTTAACTCATCTCTTTTTTTCTGCAAGTAATAACTCTATATCATTTTCCGTATAAATTCTTACATTCTTTTCTAGTAGAGCCTCTACAGTACATCCATGACCATTTTTCAATGTTCTAGTAAAAGTTCCATCATAAATGCGCTTATATCCACAGCTAGGACTTTTCGCCTTCATCAAAGCTTGCTTGCAACCATATTTTAGTGCAATACCAACTGTTAATTGAGCACCTCTTACAAACTCATCTGTAACATCAGCTCCATTAGCAGTACATATACATTTACCTTGCCGTTCCGCAAGATCACGAGGCGTACTAAGTCCCCCTAACACTTCCGGACATACTGGTACTAATTCATAATATTCCTTTAGAGCCTCTATAGTTTCTATATAATTATCTTTGCCATCATATCGACAAGGTACACCAAATAGGCATTCACTAATTAATAACTTAGATTTCTTATTCATAGCTTTATCTATCTCTTATATATTTATGCGTAACTTATAGTAATAATTTTCACAAATCGTTTTAATTGTATATAAGAAAAAAGACTAACCTAAAGTTAGTCTTAATTGGTGCCGAGGACCGGAATCGAACCGGTACGGTTGTTTCCAACCGACGGATTTTAAGTCCGTTGCGTCTGCCTGTTCCGCCACCCCGGCATGGGTAACGATTGTGGAGGCGGCACCCAGAATCGAACTGGGGAATAAAGGTTTTGCAGACCTCTGCCTTACCGCTTGGCTATGCCGCCATATAAAATTGGAGCGGGAAACGAGATTCGAACTCGCGACCCCCGCCTTGGCAAGGCGGTGCTCTACCGCTGAGCTATTCCCGCATGTAAATGGTGCCTCAGGACAGAATCGAACTGTCGACACACGGATTTTCAGTCCGTTGCTCTACCAACTGAGCTACCGAGGCATAAATGGCGACCCCGATCAGATTTGAACTGACGATCTTCGCCGTGACAGGGCGACATGTTAACCGCTACACCACGGGGCCGTAACCAAAGTACTTGCTTAGTATATCGGTTATCAGGACTTTTGTCAACACTATACTACAATATTTTTAATAAATTCTTCCTCATTTTTTAATATGGTAGATTCCCTATGTCCTGGCTCAACAATCAAATCCTTGGATAAGGTTAAAAGATATTTCAAACTCTTAAACAAATCAGCTGGATCACTTTTATAATTATCTGTATTTCCCACATTTTGCTTAAATAAGGTATCACCAGTAAATAGATGCCCTTCAATTTCTAAACAAATCGATCCCGCACTATGCCCAGGTGTATGATGAACTAATATATTAAAAGGATCTAAATTTAATTGCCCCTCTACTAAATCATTACAATGTGTATACATTTTTTTCTTATATACACTTGGTCTCCGTCGAATTAACTGTAACAATTCTTGATCTAAAGGATGTAAATAAGCGGGAATATTATAATGTGTACATACTTCATCCAAGGCTGACACATGATCACAATGACCATGTGTCAATAAAACTGCTATGGGTTCAGAATCTGCAACCATATCAATAATGTGGTTACAATGAAAACCCGGATCAATGATTATAGATTTTCCCTCTTTGATAAGCACATAACAATTTGCTTTATAAAGCCCTAGAGGACGTTTTATAACTTCCATATAGTTCCCGCCCTCCTATAGAATACGATATCGTTTGGGAACCTCTTTTTTTATAAAATACCCTTCCCAAAACTGAGGGTGAAGCATAACTAAAATCGTAAATAACTCCAAACGGCCTAATAACATGTCTACAATAGCAATACATTTAGCAGTATCCGGCATAACACTAAAGGAATCAGTAGGACCAAAACCACCAAACCCTAGTCCTACATTGCTAAGAAAAGCCGTAACCACTTGCATAGAATCATATGTATTGAGTCCCGTGCAAGTCATTAGAAAAACAGATACCACATAAATCATTAAATATAAAAATAAAAATTGCTGTGTCATCTGAATCCATTTAGTAGGCATCGGTTTTCCATTAATACGTACTACTTGAACCATATCAGGATGAATTGATTTTCGCAAATAAATTATAGAACTCTTAATCAAAATAATAAGTCGTATAATTTTTACACCACCCGTTGTAGAACCACTACAACCACCAAAAAATGTACAAATAAATAGCATCATCTGTGCTGCAGCAGGCCACAAATCATAATCACTAATAGCAAAACCACTACCAGTTTGAAGAGAAACTAAATTAAAGGCAGCATTTCTAACAATTTCTAAAGGACTAGAATAGCTAGATTGTAATGCTAAAGATATTGATACAATGGCAATACCAATAAACACTACAAGCCAGTACATACGTGTTTCAAAATCATTAATTAAAACGCGAATTCCTTTTTGAAGTGCATTGTAATACACAGAGAAATTGCCACCAGCAAGGAACATAAAGAATATAAATACGAAACAAATATAATTACTTTGTTCATAAATAAAAGCCCCTGCTGATGTAGGTGCAAATCCTCCCGTAGCAATAATAGAAAAGGCATAGTTTAACGCATCAAAAGGTTCAATGCCTCCAGCCCACAGCATAAGAAAGCAAAGAGCAGTAAAAGCAATATACAACTGCCAAAGCTTGGTGGCCATTGATTGAATACGCGGCATTACAACACTAGGCTTTGGTACAGATGCCTCTGCATTAAAGAAATGTGCTGCATCTGCTCCTAAATTCTTTAAAAATGATAAGATAAGGACGATGATCCCCATCCCTCCAACCCAGTGCATAAGACCACGCCATAATACAAATGTATTTGGTAACTCATCAACACTATAAATAATAGTGGCACCAGTTGCAGTAATACCCGAAGTGGCTTCAAATAGAGCATCAAAAACATTCGTCAATATGCCACTCCCCAAAAAAGGCAAAGCCCCCAAAATAACCGTAAATATCCAAGTAGCGGATACAACTAAGAACCCGTCACGAATACTAAAGCTTTGACTTTCACAACCGTAATAAGACAAAAATGTCCCCAAAACTAAAGAAAGGCTTGTAGTTATAAGGAATGACCAATATGCAGTTTCAAATACGACACTATATATAAAAGGGATTAAAGTAAAAGCCCCAAATATATAGAGTAGTCGACCCACTAAGGACATAACGATTTGAATTCGCATAGCCCCTCCTTACTAAGTAAGATATTTAAGCAATTTGCTTACCGATTCAGGTAATGTAAAGAGAACGATATGATCACCATCTAAAATTTGAGTATTACCACGAGGTACGATAGCTTCATTTTCCCGTAAAATTACACCTACTAAGGCCTTCCCAGGTAAACGAATATCTTTTAATTGTTTACCTGCCACAGGTGATTCATTGGTAATTTCAATCTCAATAGATTCGGCTTTACCACCTTCAAAGGTGGAAATAGATACAACCCCTTCTCCACTTCGTACAAAGCGCAAAATTTGACTTGCTGTTAATAAACGTGGAGAAAATACAACATCAATACCTACTTGCTCCATCAGCATAATATATTCCGGCCGACCCACACGAACAACGGTCTTTTGGATACCCATATGCTTCCCTACAAGTGCTACAAGTAAGTTAAGTTTATCATCATCTGTTAGAGCAATAATTACATCGCTATCAGCAATTTCCTCAGCTTCGAGCAAATCAAAATCAGTACCATCCCCATTGATAACCATGGCTTTATCCACTTGATTTGCCAGTTTCTCACAACGGTCAAAGTCTTTTTCAATAACCTTCACAGAAAAACCAGCTTTTTCTAGTAATACAGTTAAGTTACGACCTAAGAGACCTGCCCCAATGATTACAGCCCGTTTATAGAATGTATTATAATTATGGAACCAAAGTTTCTCCACTTCAGAAACGGACTCTTTCAAACCTAGGAAAAATACACTATCATCAGCCTGTAAGCGACTTTCACCATGCGGAATAATCATTTCACCATAGCGTAAAATACCAACTAATAGAACACCTTCAGGAAAGCGAATTTCTTTTAGTGGCTGTTCTAATAGAGGAAATTCATTATTCAATTTGAATTCCATAAGGCGCACAGCACCCTGACCGAACTCCTCAACATCTATAGCTGATGGTGTTTCTAAAATTTGTAGTAACTCTTGAGCTGTAACCATTTCAGGATTGATGAAAAGATCAACACCTAATTGAGCTCGTATCTCCTCATCCATATGTTCCGCCACACTATTATCACGAACGCGTGCAATAGTCGTAGGCACACCTTTTATTTTAGCTACCGAACAGGATAGCATATTAACCTCATCTGAATCAGTAACAGCAATAAACATACCAACATCAGACATATCGATTTCATTCAATAATTGAACATCACTGCCATTCCCTAAAACTAGGCTAACATCTAATGTATTTTCAAGATTATGAATGCGTTCTGGTGAGCGATCGATAACATATACATCATGATCGTCTTGAATAAGACGTTGTGCTAATGAATAACCAACCTTACCAGCGCCTACAATGACAATTTTCATCGTCTTTATTCCTCATCTTGGGACTCATCACTAACAAGAGGTGTCCATTGGCGACCTATGTCGGTAAGCAATGTCCAACCATCCTCCTGAACAATTTTTTTCTCTTTCATTAAATGCCCTAAGGCACGTTTGAACGCAGCCTTACTAATATTGAACTTATCTTTAATCAACATCGCTGAAGACTCATCACTATATGGCATCTTTCCACCGCGATTTAAAAGATATTCCATAATAATATCACCGTCTGAAACAAGAGCTTTTTCCTTTGTAGGGCGCATAGATACATTGACACGACCATCATCGCGTTTGAAAGTAATACGACCTTCAATCATTTCCCCTACTTTTAACTTTCTCGTCATTTCAGAACGATGTAAAAAGGCAATCCAACGCTCAGGAGTGATAAAAAATGCCCCATCACTCGTTAAATTATAGATAGCACCTTTTACAAGTTGACCAACCGTAGCTTCAGTAGCAGCTTTAGAGGCACGACGCATTTCATCATCTACATCCATGGAGACCGCAAAACGGCCAGATTTATCTGTATAAAGACGAACCCATACCTTTTCCCCTACCTGAGGGCGACCACGCATCTCCGCATGAGGCATAAAGATACCACGTTCTGTGCCAACCTCAACGAAGCAACCAAAATTTGTCGTATTGATGACCTCAACATAACCAATTTGGCCAACCTTCATAGCTGGTAAACGCATAGAAGCAGTTAAACGCCCCTTTGGATCGCGATATAAAAATACTTCTACCTCATCTCCTATAGTAACTGGTGAAGTTTGTTGATCTTTATGAAGCAAAATATCATCATTTGTATTGCCTGTTTGACCATCTAGAAAAGCACCTTGGTCACTAGTACGCAATACTTTCAATGTGGCAATTGTATTTTCCAACAATTCTGTAGCCATATTATACTCCTTCAAATGGAACTCGACCAGCGTCATTCCACAATTCTTCTAAACCGTAGAATTCACGCAATTCATCACCACCAAAGACATGACAAATTATATCGCCAAAATCCAATAAGATCCATTCACCTTCACGATAACCTTCTCTATGCTGTACTGTTATACCTAATTCGGCTGCTTTATCTTCCATTTCATCAGCAATACTTTGAGATTGCTTACTATTATTTGCACTAACAATTAAGAAATAGTCACCTAACATTGAAATTCCATCTAAATCAAGAATCTCAATATCTCTGCCCTTTTTATCAAATGCAGCTTGTGCAAGTTCTAATACAATTTGTTTAATATCTTCTTTCTTTTTCATTATTTTGCCTCTTATCTTATCGCTTACTACCGCTCTCCTCACCTGGTTCTGTGGGCTTTGTAATAGTGCCACCATTATGTTCCGATTCAGGTGCAACTTTCGACATACTATTTGTTGGTGCAGATATAAATTGCGTCATTTCATTAGCTGGTAAATTACCCATTGTAATACCCACTAAACGTTGGGCTTCCGTAGGATTTACCTTCCAATAAGTCGTTTCACCTATAAGCTCTTTTTCACCAGGAAGAATATAGAAGTGGATCTCTTCCTTATTAATTTTGCTCGCATTATATACCAGTTTAATAGCATCTAAAGTGGAGATATTACTATCAAAATGCTCCCAAATACGCCAAATATGCCATGCATTTGTTATAAAAAATGCATTATGCTCTTGTTCCACCCACAACTTTAAAAATCGCTCTTGTCGTTGCACACGAGTAAAGGTATCGTGTTTAGGATCAGAATATCGTAAATATGCTAAGGCATTATTACTATCTAATGTTTGATAACCACGTCGTAAATCAATATCCTTATTGCCTTCTGCATCAACATGTTCCATCGGTTGCTCTACATAAATTTGTTGATTTCCTAACACATCATTAGTTTTCTTGAAAGCATCTTGATTAACTACCACGTAGTATGGTATTGAAATATGGAACATATCCTCAATAACAGCTTTAGTAAGCTCAATACCACCTTTTTCGTAAATACCATTTAACATGGTCGCATCTGTTTGGTCACGATTATCAATTTTACTATTACTTGGAATGCCAATAACATCCAAAGTTTTTTGATCAAGATTTACAGATAATAGGAATAAGCTATCACCTTGGCTAGGATTATTGTCATCAGTGCCAATAACCAAAATATATAGAGGTTTATCTAAACCTTTTTGCTCTACTGATACAGTATTTGCGTCCTGTTTATTTCCACTATCTGTCACAGCTTCAGTAACTTCAGTAGTTCCTACAATTGCTCTATATGCATATGATACGCCACTATATATGCCATATCCTATCCCACCGACCAGAGCCAAAACTACAACAATAGCCAAAATGACTCTAGGCCACTTTACAGATGACTTTTGTTGACGTCTTTTTCTACGTCGGCGAGCTCTTGCTCGTTCACGCTCGTCCATATAAAAACTCCATTATTTACAAGATTTTAATACATCATTACGACCAAGAATGGTCAAAGGATAAATAGAAAGATGTTGCTCAATAAGGTGATTAATAGTATTGTCAAAACCAAGCAATACAGCTCTATCGAGATTTTCTTTAGCTACCTTTCGAAGTTCATCAACACCTGGGAAATGACGATTGGGTTCAATATAATCTGCTAAGAATATAACTTTATCTAATGTGGACATCCCTACCTTACCAGTTGTATGAACGCGAATAGCTTCTAAAATTTCTGAATCGGTTATAGAAAACTCAAGTTTAGCTCGAATCATACCTGCTAATCCATGTAAAAGATTACCATTGGCTAATAATTCTTCATCAGCTTTGTAATTATTCTCCTTCACCAAATCTTGCATCTCTTTCAAAGGCATTTCTTTAGCACAATCATGTAGTAATGCCGCTAATCGTGCTTTTTCTACATCAACATTATAAAGTTTAGCCAACTGAGTTGCGGATTCAACAACACCCAGGGTATGCTTAAAACGTTTTTTCCCCATCCATTGACTTACCCTATGTTGTATTTCATCAAACGATAACATCATTTATTCCTTCCCATATATATGGTTTTCTTCTATATAATCCACTACACATTTAGGCAACATATAACGAACTGTCTTTCCAGACCGTAAGCGCTCTCGTAAATACGTAGCAGACAATTTCATTTCAGGCACTTCCATAACATGTATTTTTTCCCGTGCTTTAGCTCCTAATTCATCCAAAGTAGAATCAATAGCACTCGATCCATCTGGTCTAGTAGCTCCAATAAAATGAACCTCGTCTATCAGTTCATCTATAAATTTCCAAGTCGGTAATGCACGAATAGTATCAGTCCCTGCAATGAAGTAAAATTCAACAGTAGGACCATATAGTTTTTTAAAATATTGAATCGTATCAACGGTATACGAAGGGCCCTCTCGGCGTATCTCTACATCAGAAATTTCAAAATTGGGATTATCCAAAACTGCGGCCGCCGTCATAGCATAGCGATGATGACTATCAATCACATCATGTTGCTTATGTGGTGGAATACGAGCAGGTACAAAGATAACCTTTTCTAAATTAAAGCTCTCACAAGCCACTTCTGCAATCATTAGATGACCTAAATGAATGGGATTAAATGTTCCACCAATTATACCTATGCGACGTTTATCTACCATAATGCGGTCACTCCCTTAATGACAATGACACAAATAATGATGAATATGAGCAATGCTTTTATATAGGAAATCCATTCATATCGTCCCTTTGGTGTTTGAATGTATCTATAGTATGCTCTTACAAAATAATATAGTCTCTTCACGTCCGTACTTGACCTTCTCCAAATACAAAGTATTTATAAGATGTTAGAGCTTGTAAACCCATAGGACCTCGAGCATGAAGCTTTTGTGTACTAATACCGATTTCTGCTCCAAAGCCGAACTCAAAGCCATCTGTAAAACGTGTAGATGCATTATGGTATACAGTAGAACAATCTACTAAATTCATAAACACATTAGCTCGCATAGGTTCATCTGTAATAATAGCCTCAGAGTGATGAGTAGTATACCGATTCACATGTTCAATAGCTTCTTCAAGATTTTCAACGATACGCACATTTAAGTCCATATCATTGTATTCTGTGTTGAAAGAATCCTCTTCTAGAGGAATTGTGTTTTCCATATATTGAGCTACAGCTTCATCTCCGTGAATGCGAACACCGTATTCTTGTAGTGCTGTATCAAGACGTGGTAAAAAATCAGAAGCCACAGCATGATGAACTAACAGTGTTTCCATAGAGTTACACACAGATGGACGTTGAACTTTAGCATTGACTGCAATTTCTAAAGCCATCTCTAAATCAGCATATTCATCAACAAAAGTATGACATACACCGCTACCAGTTTCAATAACAGGAATGCTACTATCTTCTACAACACGACGAATAAGTCCAGCGCCACCACGTGGAATAATTACATCAATATATTCCCGTTGTTGTAAAAGTACACCAACCATATCTCGATCAAGCACCTCAACAAGTTGAATAGAGTCACCATTAATACCTAGGGACTCTAAGGTATTCCGCATGATAGACACGATGATTTGGTTCGTGTGGAATGCCTCTTTGCCACCGCGTAAAATTGTAACATTTGCAGTCTTTAAGCAAAGAACACCTGCATCTATGGTTACATTAGGACGGGCTTCAAAGATGATACCAATTACACCAAAAGGTACGGATCGCTTTTCAATAATCAAACCATTAGGGCGAGTAAACGTTTCTATAATGGAACCTACAGGACTTTCAAGAGCAGCCACTTGACGTACCCCATCTGCCATTTGAGCAATACGACTAGGTGTCAAGGTTAATCGATCTATCATAGTTTTAGGTATATTATAATCAACAGACTTTTCTAGGTCTAACTCATTAGCTGCCATAATTTCATCTGTGTGTGCTTCTACAGCATCAGCAATTGCTAATAATGCAGAGTCTAAAGTTTCTTGATCAAGTTGGGCTAATTCAAAAGATGCCGTTTTAGCTCTCTGGCCCATATCTTTACAGATTTCTTCATACTGGTTCATAGGATTTCCTCAGTGTAATAAAACTAAATTATTACGATGTACAACTTCATCATAAGTCGTATTAATACCTAGAATTTCGGCTATATCATTTGTATTGTGACCTTTAATCGCCTTCATATCATCAATACTATAATTGATAAGCCCGCGACCAATTTCTTTATGATTATAATAAATGGAAATTGTATCACCAGGTTCAAAAGTCCCCTCTACTTCAATAATACCAGCTGGCAAAATACTAGCCCCCTTATCTAAAACAGCCCGAGCGCAACCGTCATCAATCGTAATCGAGCCTTTTAATCGTTTACCAAAAGCCAACCAATGATGTTTACCAGATAAATTTGCATCACGGGCTTCAAAAAGTGTCCCAATTTGTTCCCCCTTACATACAAGCCGAACAGAATCCTCTACTTCACCTGAGGTTATAACCATTGGTACACCAGAATTTGTTGCCATATGAGCAGCTTTAATTTTTGTATACATACCACCCGTTCCCATATTAGAACCAGCACCACCGGCAATAGCATAAGTTTCATCGGTGATTTCAGAAACAGTTTCTATCAAAGTAGCATCTGGATTAGTGGCTGGGTTAGCCGTATATAAACCTTCAATATCTGACAAAATGATAAGTAAATCTGCATCTACAATACCTGCAACAGTGGCAGATAATGTATCGTTATCACCGATTTTAAATTCTTCGATAGCAACCACGTCATTTTCATTAATAATAGGAATAACGTTAAGTTGCAATAAAGTATGTAATGTATTTCGCAAGTTAAGATAACTATGGCGTCCAGTACTATCCTCTTTCGTTAAAAGAATTTGCCCTACGGTGCGACCATATTCTCGAAACATGCGCTCGTACATATGAATGAGAATACCTTGACCTACTGCAGCAGCTGCTTGCTTTAATACGAGATCTCTAGGTTTTTCCTTAAAGCCTAAGGGGGCAAGACCCGCACCAGTAGCACCAGAGGAAACAAGAATAATTTCTTTACCTTGGTTAGCCAAATCTGATAATTGGCGCACTAATCTTTCAATACGCTCCAAATTTAAATGTCCGTTAGTGTAACAAAGCGTACTGCTACCAACTTTGACTACAATTCGTTTTGCATTAACGATGGCGCTGCGCATAGACTCACCTCCTAAGGTTGAAATTCTCAACTACGATGTATACAAATTTATATGATCTACTAAATTATAAAATTATTTTGGCAAAATGATTTTAGGTTCTTTTTTAGCTTTATATAAAACACCATTAAAGCCAATCACTTGAACTAATTCAGCGCCAAGCATATCTGCTAAGTCTTGAAAAATTGTCTTATCTTCAGGACTATTATTATGTAATTTAACCTTAATAAGTTCGCGTGCTGTAATCGCTGCACGAACACTATCAATAACGCTATCCTCTAAACCATTTTTACCAATTTGGACAACTGGTGGTATTGTAGCCGCCAATGAACGTAAATACCGTTTTTGTTTTCCTGTCATTATTACTCCTACTCTTGGAAAGTAAAGCGTTGATCGCCGATTACAACTTCATCACCGTCTTTACAGCCTTTTTCCTTCAATTTTGCATCCATCTCCATAAAGCGCCAAATACGTTGGAATCTACGAAGAGATTGATCATCATCAAGATTTGTCATAGCTACTAATCGTTCAATACGTTTGCCTGTAATGTAGAAAGCAGCATCATCACCGCGAGTAATTAGAAACTCTACATCTTGTTTTGCTTCGTATACAACTGTATCATCAGTTGCTTCAGGCTCTGGCTCGTAGTTTTCTACATAGTAGTAAGCTCGTTCCATAAGCTCTGGCAAACCTTCACCACTTAAGGCGTTAATGAGAAATACCTCATAGCCTTTATCTTCAAAATATTTTTTTGTTTCTGGAATCGTCGTATCATCAAAGACCATATCAATCTTATTGAGAGCTACGATTTGTTTCTTATTAGCCAATTTCTCAGAGTATTTACGTAACTCTTCATTAATCGCATCAAAGTCGACCTTAGGGTCTCGACCTTCCATACCAGATACATCTAGAACATGAATTAAAATATTCGTACGTTCAACATGACGTAGGAAATTGTGACCTAAGCCCACACCTTCACTAGCCCCTTCAATAAGGCCTGGAATATCGGCTAAAACAAAGCTACGATCACCAGAAATTGTAACTACCCCGAGTACTGGTGTTAGTGTAGTAAAGTGATAGGCAGCCACCTCTGGTTGAGCCTTAGATACTTTTCGCAAAATACTAGATTTACCTACAGATGGATAACCTAATAAACCTACATCAGCTAATACTTTAAGCTCTAATTGTAACCAGAATTCTTCACCAGGTTCACCCTTTTCTGCAAAGGTTGGTGCACGGTTAGCACTCGTTTGGAAGCGAGCATTGCCACGGCCGCCACGACCACCTTTGGCAATAACAAAGGTATCGCCATCGTTGACAAGGTCGCAAAAGATTTTTCCTGTTTCCTCATCTTTAATTACAGTTCCCAATGGAACTGGAATGATAAGAGGATCGGAACCTCGACCGTGCTTATTAGAGCTTTCACCATTACCGCCAGCCGGTGCCTTAAACTGACGTTTATATCTAAAGTCTACAAGCGTATTAATATTCTTGTCAGCTTTAAAAACAACATCCGCTCCTTTACCACCATCACCACCACTAGGGCCGCCATTTGGCACGTATTTCTCTCGACGGAAGCTGGACATACCATCCCCACCGTCACCAGCTTTAACAAAGACGCGCGCTCTATCTATAAACATAATTTAACTCCTATGCATTATTGCTGTAATAGCTCTAATGCCTTTTTAATTTGAATATCATCTAATGTACTAGATGGATGTACACCTTTTGGTAAATCGATTTCTACATCAGGTTTAATACCTGTTCCATCAATAACACGATCACTTGGTGTGTGGTACTTAGCAATAGTTACTTTAATTCCTTCATCATCTAAACTAGGGAAAATAGTTTGAACGGTACCTTTACCATATGTATTAGTACCTACGATAGTGCCTAATTTACGTTCTTGAACAGCGCCTGCTATGATTTCTGATGCACTAGCAGAGCCCTTATTAACTAAAACAACCAACGGCATAGCTACATCAGGTCCATCTGACTTATAAGTGTCCTTTTTACCTGATCGATTTTGTACCGTTACGAGTGTACCTGGAGGCATAATATAGTTAGATATCTTTTCAGTAGTAGATAATAAGCCGCCTGGATTATCTCGTAAGTCCAAGACAAGGGCCTTCATACCTTGAGATTGAAGCTCTTTATATTGAGTGGCAAAATCTTCTGCGGTATTCTCTGCAAACTGACTAATACGAATATACCCAACTGTGCTAATTAGCATTTTACTTTTAACAGTAGGCAAAACAATGGATTCACGAGTGATATCAAAATGCAACTTTTCACCATTACGCTCAATATCAAGAGCTACAGTAGTACCTGCTTCGCCACGAATACGAGAAGATGCTTCCTCTACCGGAATTTCAGTAGTGGCTTGTCCATCGATAGCAATAATGTGGTCTCCAGGTTTAATTCCAGCTTTGAAAGCTGGTTGCTCTTCCATAACACTAACAGCATATAGACCTTTATCATCAGTACCAAGGACCATACCGACACCAGCATATGTTGCAGATGTTTGCATTTTCATGGACTTATATTCTTCTGCATTTAAATAAACACTATGCGGTTCTCCCAAAGAGTCAATTAACCCCTTTAGCATACCATCATAAAGGGTAGTTTTAGCCATAGGTGTCATAAAAACTTGACTCGCAGTATAATAGGCTATAAATAATCTTGGCAGACCCCAGAATGAACCGGAAAGGTACCAAAATGTAAGCCACATAATAACGATGCCAGCGCCTATATATTTCATTAGACTCCATAACACCGTACGTGTATCAAATTTCATATTATAAATATCCCATAGGATCCACAGGATCCCCACTTATACGAACTTCAAAATGTACATGTGGCCCTGTACTATTGCCTGTGCTACCAGCATAGGCAATAACTTGACCCTTACCTACATCTTGCCCTTCAGAGACAGCAAGTTCAGAATTATGTCCATAAAGAGTAGACATGCCATTACCATGATCGATAACTACGGCATAACCATAGCCACCCATCCAACCCGACCAAGCAACAGTACCACCATCTGCAGCATGAACAGGTATACCTTCATCAACACCAATATCAATGCCAGAATGATAAATTGTAGTGCCCCAAATCGGATGTGTACGATAGCCATATGGAGAAGTAATTTCACCACTTACAGGCCACCCAAGTTGACCAGACCCTTGTACCCAAGAGTAAGTTTGTGAAGATTGTTGAGCCGCTGCAGCAGCACGTGCAGCGGCACGCTCTGCTTGACGCGCTTTCAATAACGCTGTAATCTGTGCAGAAGATGCATTTAGTTCTTCTACTGCTTGCATTGCTGTAGCACGATCATTTTGCGCCTTTTGAAGAACTACCTCACGTTCTTTCTTCTTTTGCTCTATTTCAGCTCGTTTTGCCGCAGCTGCTTTTTCAAGCTCAACTAGTTTTGCCCGAGACTGTTCTAGTGCTTGCTTTCGAGCCGCTATTTCAGCACGCTCTTTTTTGATTTCCTCAATTAATTTAATATCGGAATCAATAATTCGTTTTAAAATTTCTAAACGATTAGCAAAGTCTGTAAAATCTTTAGATCCAATAACTACATCTAAGTAACTTAAACGACCGTTAATATAAATATCACGTACACGCTTATAAAATACGGCTTCTCGCCCTTCTAAGCGCTTTTGTGCTTCAGCAAGTAATTTTTCGTTCACCGTAATATCATTCTCAACAGCTATACGTTGTTGTTGAATAGAATCCAATTGTTGCTGAGCCTGACGTAATTGTTCTTCGATTTGACGTAACTGTTCGGATACACTGACTATTACAGTTTCAGCATCTGACTTTATAGCATTTTGTTGATTAACTTGTTGTTGTATTGAATCGAGTTGATTTGTTAAATCTTCGTCCTCTGCAACGATATATAATGGTGTTCCCAATACCACTATACCAGTCAAAATTGCCGCTACGAAACGAGATTTAAATATACTATTATTCATAAACATTACACCTTCATGTATTGTTTCAAAGAAATAGTACTACCAATAGCACCTACTACTATGCCGCCACCTAAGATATAAAGGGCTACATCATAGAAGAATGGGAACATTGGTACTAAAGGGAAGAATGCTAATGATTCAGAAACTTCCATTGTGATGAAGTGATAAAATTCACCAACGCAAAGAACGGCAATGATAGCACCAATTAAGCCTAACAACATGCCTTCAATCAGAAATGGCCAACGAATAAATCCATTAGTAGCACCTACATATTTCATGATTGCAATTTCTTTACGACGTGCGAATACAGTCAACCGAATTGTATTTGAAATGATGAATAATGTTGCAGCTGCTAAGAAAGCAATCAATACAATGCCACCAATGCGAATTACTTGCGTAATGCGGAAAAGCTCTTCTACAATATCTTGACCATAATGTGTACTTTCTACACCTTGGAATGTAGTAGCTAATTTTGCAGTCGCTTTTACATCACTAGGATTATCAAAGGTCAACACATACGAGTTAGGCAACGGATTAACATCACCTAAAGCATTTACCAATTGTTGTTGATCACCAAGGCGTTCTTTGAACTCCTTCATAGCTTGCTCTTTATTAACAAATTCTAAATGCTTTAAGTTAGGTATAGCCTTAATTTGCTTTCCTACTGCCATAATTTGATCAGTTGTTAAACCATCCTTTAAGTAAATACTTAACTGTACTTGATTTTCTAGACTGGATGCCATGTTATTCAAATTAATGACACCACAAAGGAATACGCCGAGCATAAATAAGGATAAAGCCACTGTAGAAATGGACGCTAATGTCATAAGTCCATTACGTTTCATAGACTTCAGTGCTTCTTTAAAATAGTATTTTATCGTTCTAAGCTTCATTAATTTCTGCACCTCTCATATTATCACTTTGAACACGGCCATCTTTTAGACGAATAACGCGTTTATTCAAGTACGAAACAAGATCCATATTATGAGTAACCATAATAACGGTAGTGCCAAAATTATTGATATGTTTGAATAACTCTACAATATCCTTACTAGTATCTGGATCGAGGTTACCAGTAGGCTCATCAGCAATTAAAACTGTTGGGCGATTAACAATAGCACGAGCAATCGCAACACGTTGTTGTTCCCCACCAGAAAGATCCTCTGGTAAGTCATTAGCCTTATCAGATAAACCAACTAGGTCTAATACATGACTCACCTTTTCTTTAATGATTTTTGGTTTTTCTTCAATAACTTCAAGAGCAAAAGCAATATTCTCTGCTACCGTTTTATTAGGCAATAAACGGAAGTCTTGGAATACAACGCCAAGCTTTCTCCGCAATTTAGGAATTTTACTGCGCTTCATACGCGTAACATCAAAGTCATCAACAATGACAGTACCAGCATCTGGCACTACTTCATGCGTTAATAACTTAAATAAAGTTGATTTCCCTGCACCACTGTGACCACAAACGAGAACAAATTCACCATCGTTAATAGTTAAACACACATCGTCTAATGCAACAGAACCATTATCATAGACTTTACTAACATTCTTAAATTCAATCATGGGATCCCCTTTGATTATTTACGAGCGATTACACGTTTTACTGCTTCTACAATGTCATTTGCAGTTAAGCCATATTTTTTCATCAATTCTTTTGGTGTTCCACTCTCCCCAAATGTATCTTGAACACCAACAAATTCCATAGGTACAGGCTTATTAACTACTACTACTTCGGATACTGCAGAACCAAGACCGCCAATGATATTATGTTCTTCGGCTGTAACAATAGCACCAGTTTCAGTAGCCGCTTTTACAATTGCTTCAGCATCAATAGGTTTAATAGATGCCATATTAATAACGCGAGCAGATACATTAGCTTCAGATAAAATTTTAGACGCCTCTACTGCAGGGCCAACCAATGCGCCACAGGCGATAATTGTAACATCAGAACCATCTACCAAGGTAGTAGATTTACCTGGCACAAAAGAATAGCCTTCTTTAGTTACATCATCTACACCAGCACGACCCAAACGAACGTATACTGGGCCGTTATAAGATGCAGCCCATTCGATAACAGCTTCTGTTTCGTGCTCATCAGCAGGTACCACTACGGTCATATTTGGCAATGTACGCATGCAGGAAATATCCTCTAAACTTTGATGCGTTGCACCATCCTCACCAACAGTAATACCCGCATGTGTGGCACAAACTTTTACGTTTAATTTTGGATAGCATACAGCATTACGAATTTGTTCAAACGCACGACCTGTTGCGAACATGGAGAAAGAAGATACAAATGGAATCTTACCTGCCGCTGCAAGTCCAGCACCAACAGAGATCAAGTTTTGCTCTGCAATACCTACATTAAAGAAACGTTCTGGGCACACAGCTTTAAATGTATCTGTTTTAGTAGATTTGGATAAATCCGCATCTAGTACGATAATATTAGTATTCTCTTTACCAATGCGAGCTAGCGCATTACCATATGCTTCACGTGTTGCTTTACCCATTATTGCACCCCCATAATTTCATTAACAAAGGCTACACCTTGCTCTTCACTTGGTGCTTTACCATGCCAGCCCGCTTGACCTTCCATCTCTTCAACGCCTTTACCCTTTACAGTATGCATAATAATACATGTTGGGGCGTCTGTGAAAGCTTTCGCAGTTTCAATAGCATTATGAAGCTCATCAAGGTCATGACCATTAACTTCAATAACATTCCAATTGAAAGCTTTGAACTTTTCTGGAATTGGCAATGGAGAAAGAACTTTAGTAATATCACCATCAATTTGAAGACCATTAAAATCGACAAAAGCTGTCAAATTATTCAGTTTATAAAAGCCAGCAAACATTGCAGCTTCCCACACTTGACCTTCTTCAAGCTCACCATCACCAAGAATAGAGTATACATGGTAATCTGCATTATCAATTTTCCCTGCCAATGCCATACCACAAGCCGCAGAGATGCCTTGTCCTAAAGAGCCTGTAGACATATCTACACCTGGTGTGTGTTTCATATCAGGATGACCTTGTAACATATGATTAATTTTACGTAAGTTCAAGAGTTCTTCTTTAGGAAAATAACCCTTTTCTGCCAATGTAGCATATAGTGCAGGCGCTGCATGACCTTTAGAAAGGACAAAACGATCTCTATTAGGAGCTTTTGGATTTGCTGGATCTACATTCATCTCAACATAGTACAACAAGGCCATCACATCGGCGATGGATAATGAACCACCTGGGTGACCGGATTTCGCTGCCGTTACAGACTGTACAATACCAACGCGAATAGCTTTTGCCTTCTCTTGAACTAATTGTTTAACATCTTGTGTTAATGTAGCCATAGAGACCTCACTTTCTGGATAAAATCCAATATATTAATACTCTTTAAGTAATGAAATAGCAATTTCTGCATTGCGTTGGGAATCTACACGCAATGCTTCAATGCGGTCATAAGATGCTTGATACGCCTCACGAAAATTCAATAATTTATGACACCATTGATATAAGGCTTCTTCACGCAAATGAGTCATTGTGCCAATAGGCTCTTGGCCAATCATATGTAAAAAGCTTGTAATTTTAGGATCATAGGAAATACCAATAACTGGTTTTTCCATTAAAGAACTAAAAACTAAAGCGTGAAGACGTATACCAATCATGAGGTCCACATTTCCAGATAACGACACTTGTTGCTCTGTAGAGAACGGACCTTCTAACACAATAGCGCCATTCGGCATATAGCTAGCAATGATCTTAGCCTCTTTTGTATCCTCAGGATGTGACATAGGAATAAAGATAATTTCCACATTATCCTGTTCTTGTAATCTGCTCAATACATTAGCTAAGGATTCTCTATATTCTGTATCCTCTTTCCAACTACGAACCGCCACACCAATTCGTTTACGTTGTTCATCTTCTTCAGATATTTTAGATATATATCCTTTCAGAATATGAGCGCCAATTGAAAGATCTGCTGGTTGCATGGCCAATACCGCATCTGCAGTAACTTCTACATCTTCAATTCCCAAAGAAACTAGTTCATCCTTTGAAATAGAATCTCTAACTGTAATAGTATCTACAAAACGTAATACAAATCCAACGGCACGACGTGTAGATGAACGATTTAAAGGACCAATACCTTGGGAATATAGCATTACTTTTTTCCCAAGCAACTTTGCTAGTGCCATAATACTTAAGTAATAGTAAGTATTGCGAATACTAGTAGCATCTTGTAATAAACTACCACCACCACTAATAACAAGATCCGAATGAGCAATTGCTTTTAAAATCCCCAATGCAGAGAATGTCCCTACAGCATTAATATTATGCTTTTTACTCGTCTCTTTAGGATTACCAGAAATTACAGTAATATGCGCATCAGTCTCTTCTTTACGAATAGCATCGATAATAGCACAAAGCATGGCCTCATCACCAGCATTACCAAAGCCATAATAACCAGAGATAACAATATTACTCATGGTCAACCTCCCTAGCTTGGAACCATTGTGTTACGTACATCATAAACCGTACTGCGATGATAAGAAGCACTCCAAAAAGGGCACCAATTAACAAACCATCATAACCACGCATAACGGACATGAACACTGGTGTTCTAAGATGACAGAAGGTTTCAACCATTGAAGCAATACCAATAACACCAGCTAGAGTTAATAAGAAATGCATTACTGTAGGCCACTTACGCATAAACGCAAAGGTAGCTAGCATTAAAGCAGGATGACCAATAATGAACTCTTTTTCACGCGGTCTCGCATACATTGTATTTTCTAAAAAACGACGTAACATAAGTTCAAAGCCTGGTACAGGAACACCTGCAGTGTGTCCACTACGGCCAACAAATACCCATACTGCACCACCAAGTGCTGCTATTATAAAGAATACATATAATTTTACATCCATAGTTAAGAATTCTACTACAAATGTTTTCGCTTCTTCTTTGGAGTTAATCATGCGGCCTTTCCACAATGGGAATCGTTGAAGGTACGCAATAATAATTAAAATAATTGGTAGAACAAAGGTCAATTTAACACCTCTAAAGATAGCAAACTCCATAAAGAATTTCGTATTGCCCAATAAAGATGCGATATACATACCACCAATAGCAGCAAATAATGCAGCAATTACAAGGTATAATAATGCAAGAACAGTAGACTTAATGGCCCCTAATGGACGTGCACCATCATAATGACGCCACTCTTCCATCAAGCGTATCATAGCACCTACAGGAGCCATAATAGCACTAGTTAGAGCCCATATTTGAGTAATGAAGGTACCACTTGTAAGAATAAATACAACAATGGATGCCAAAGAAATGCCAAAAAATGCTACAAGTTGCGTGTGCTTAGACATTGGTAACATCATTTGTAAAACATATACAAAAAGTGCGATAGCCCCAATCATTGTAATAACTACTAATAATGGATTTGGTGTATAGGCAGGATAAATATCTGCTGGACCGAATTCATAACCTTTTACAGCCAATTTCTCTGTAGCTATATTAATATAATTGATTGTAGTTTGTAATACAGTTTCATTATTTATACCTGTTTCATACATCGGGAACAAGTTAAAACGAATATTTCGCTCTATGTCACTAATGTAAAAACGTTGTGCCGCTTCTTCAGGGGTAATTTTCTTTAACTCCTCTTTAGCGATAGTATACACACGACCTACACTATAATTATTTTTGGCTGCCATTTCCAAGAAACCTTGTTGTGGCTCATACTGCAACTGATTTACAGCTTCGATACCAACTAGTGGAATATGGTTTTTATTTAATAAGGCTAATGTTTCATCCGTTAAATTAGGTGCACCAAGAGCTTCTTTACCAGCAAAAATCATCCCTGTTACATGAGGAATGCCTTCAAGTCGTTTAAATAGATATTGAATATCTTCAGATGTTACGTTTCTATAGTTTGTTGGACGAACGATAACATTGAAACCTCGATCTGCAACCTCTTGTGCTTGCAATTTTGAAATACCAAGATTCATCTTTGCATAGCTATCTGCTGTTGCACCATACAATTCAAGAACAGGACCAATACTTGTATTAAGCTCTTTCACCTTGTCCTTGCCAATACGGTGGTATAAATCCTCTCGAATTTCTTTATAATAGCCTTCTTTACCTGAAATTAATGCTACATAAGTCGCCCCAGGTTTAATCGCAGCGCCATTAACACGAACAGAGTCCATCTCTTCAGAGCTTAATACTTTAACCTGGCCCGCATCTTTTGCTTTTTCTAACGTGCGATCATAAATAGCAAAAGCAGTCACACCAGCATTACGTAACGCATTAAAAGCTTCTTGTTGACTGCGCTTTTCAAAGGCACTGGCTCGTAAAACTGCATCATAATCTACGATATTTTCAATATGATTTTGAGATTTCTCAATCTGATGGCGTTCAAATACTAAATATAAGGAAGATAAAAGACCTATAATAATACAAAGTATAAGAATCCATGAGTACTTACTTTTTTGTGTGTTCCGATGATTCACGACAAATCCTTTCTAGTTGAGTACAGGTTTTACTTTAATGAGAATTTCACCATTATCAACAGTTAAACTTTCCGCTTTTACAGGAATTGGAAAATTGTTGAAGTCATAAATTTGAGTACTTTCTAACACATTAGATGTCATTCCAGGAATTGTAGCACCATTTATGGTGAACTTTTTAGGTGAAAACAATAATGTATTGCCCTTTAACTCTAAATTCCCATCTAATTTAACATCCCCTTTAAACACCATGCCTACATTCATTTTGCCGGTTAGGCTGATATTATCTTTACTAATGTCAACTTGTACGTCTTGAATATCACTACCTGCTTCATTACTTAAGAAAGTCGCTAAGTCAGCTTTATTAATAGTCCCATCAATACTAGCATTCCCGACACTAACGATATCAATTTGTTGACTAGCTAATAAAGAAATTGGATTGACAAAGATTTGTTTAGCATCATATCGAAAACTAGCAAAATTCAATTTACCCAGTTTAATATTCTCCAAAGTGCCATAAACACGATCTACCTCACCATATAAAATTTTGAAAGCAGGTTGAGCCTCAACATTTACTGTTTGAGCCGTTGGTTTCAATGTTTCATTTAATTGACTATCAATACGAGAGCCAATAAAAGATGGCAATAAAAATTGGGATGCCACTACAAGAGCAATAATTAGCACTAATAGGAATAGTAAAAGCTTTTTCATAGTATCTCCTAAATTGTTAAGTTAGCCTCTTTTTTTAAGAAACCTTCGATAAATGGGTCTAAGTTGCCATCCATAACAGCTTGAACATTACCAGTTTCTACACTAGTACGATGATCCTTAACAAGATTATATGGATGGAATACATAGGAACGAATTTGACTACCCCACTCAATTGCTTGGTAGGTACCACCAATCTGTTCTTTAAGTTCAGCTTGCTTTTCGAGCTCTAACTCAAATAGTTTCGCCCGTAACAAACGTAAAGCTTGTTCTCTATTCTGCATTTGAGAACGTTGTGTTTGGCATTGTACTACAATACCTGTCGGCTTATGTGTCATGCGAACAGCAGAATCGGTTTTATTAATATGCTGACCACCAGCGCCGCTAGCACGATACGTATCAACTTGAACATCTTTCATATCGATATTAATTTCCACAGTATCATCGATTTCAGGCATTACATCGACAGCAGCAAATGATGTGTGACGTCGAGCCGCAGCATCAAATGGTGAAATACGAACGAGACGATGTACACCTTTCTCAGACTTCAAGTAACCAAAGGCATTTTCACCTTTAACAAGGAATGTAGAAGATTTTATTCCTGCTTCATCACCAGGTTGTTCATCCATTAACTCGATAGAAAAGCCAGATTTTTCAGCCCAGCGCAAGTACATGCGAATTAACATAGAACACCAATCTTGTGCCTCAGTCCCACCAGCACCAGCATGAAATGTTAAAATAGCATTATTTGCATCATATTCACCACTTAACAATAAAAGTACTTCTTGCTTTTCCAAGGTTTCTTCTATTTGCTTAACATATTCCTTGATTTCACTCTCCATGGAGAGATCATCTTCATCTATAGCCATTTCAAGCATCATATTAGCATCTTCAATATCACTAACAAGTTGCTTATAGCTTTCTACAGCATTTTTTAATTGTGTGGCCTCTTGAGAAATCTCACGAGCTTTATCTGGATTATCCCAAAATGTAGGATCACTCATCTGTACATCAAGTGTAAATATTCTGTCTTCCTTTTGAGCGATGTTAAAGTGAATCCCTCATCCCATAAATACGTTCTTCTAAATTAGAAATAATCGGTTTTAGATCTTCTAACAATTTATGTTCACCACCTTTAGTTAATTAGTCTATTACATCAATAAACTATCACCTTAACAAAATAGAAAAATGGCCGTTGCCCAGTGGAAATCCCTTTGAGCAACGTGCCATTCACAAATCTTAATCTATGTTTTGTGGCTCCAACACATCTTCATGATGGGATTGTGCACCTTCTAAGTGATCAACTGGTTCTTCGATTTCTTGAATCAATTGTGCACGAATCTTGTATAATGCCATGATTGTCTCATCTTGAATAGCTGCAATCATGTTTTGGAACATATCAAAAGCTTCAAACTTATATTCTACCAACGGATTCTTTTGACCATATGCACGAAGGCCAATACCTTCTCGTAACATATCCATATTATCCAAATGTTCCATCCATTTATTATCAACAATGCGCAACATAATCGCCTTTTCAAGTTGGCTAAACATAGCCTCTCCAAGCATATCAACGCGATCTTGATACTCTTCATGAGCAATTTCTAATAAGCGTTCTAATAAGTCTTGACGACTATATTCTTCCATATCTTGAGAAGACATAATCTCTTCTGTTAAGAAATATTGACTTAAATGTTTATAGAGACCTTCATAATCCCATTCTTCTGGATAGAGCTTTTCATCAGCATAAGCATCTACAGATTCGGTAACAAGCTTGTCAATCATTTCGTTAATTGTTTCACGCAAGGATTCGTTACGTAAAATACGGCGTCGTTGTTCGTATAATACTTCACGTTGTTGATTCATAACATCATCATACTCAAGTACATATTTACGAATATTGTAGTTATGATCCTCTACTTTCTTTTGAGCACGTTCAATAGATTTAGTAATCAAAGAATGCTCGATAGGTTCATCCTCTTCCATACCAAGTTTATCCATGATACCTGTAATATTGTCAGCACCAAAGATACGCATTAAGTCATCTTCTAATGATAAGAAGAATTGAGAAGAGCCAGGATCCCCTTGACGACCAGCACGTCCGCGTAATTGATTATCAATACGTCGGCTTTCATGGCGTTCTGTCCCCAAAATTGCTAACCCACCTAGTTCTGGCACACCTTCTCCAAGAGTAATATCAGTACCACGACCAGCCATATTAGTAGCGATTGTTACCATTCCCATTTGGCCAGCAGCCGCAACGATTTCTGCTTCTTGTTCATGATGTTTAGCATTCAATACTTTATGAGGTACACCTGCACGCAACAACATGTCTGAAAGTTCTTCAGACTGTGTAATAGATGTAGTACCAATCAAAATAGGTTGCCCTATTTTATGTCGTTCTACTGCATTACGTACTACGGCACGATATTTAGCAGCTTTAGTTTTAAAAATCTGATCTGACAAATCCATCCGGATTAAAGGCTTATTCGGTGGAATTGGTATAACCTCTAATCCATAAATATCGATAAATTCTTTTTCTTCTGTTTTGGCAGTACCTGTCATACCTGCTAATTTATCATACATACGGAAATAGTTCTGGAATGTGACAGATGCTAAAGTTTGGCTTTCCCGTTCAACTTTCAAACCTTCTTTAGCCTCAATAGCCTGATGCAAACCATCAGAATAACGGCGTCCAAACATCAAACGGCCCGTAAACTCATCGACGATAACAACTTCACCATCTTTAACCACATAGTCAGTATCACGATGCATCATAGCATAAGCTCGTAAAGAAGCACCAAGCAAATGATTCAACTCGATATTTTCTGCATCATATAGGTTTTCAACGCCAAGCATTTTTTCAACCTTTGCGATGCCAGAATCTGTAGGGGCAATAGTTTTTTGTTTTTCATCAATAACATAGTCTTCATCTTTTACAAGGTGAGGAACAATTTTAGCCAATTTATAATAATTATCGGTGGAACGTTGACCAGGACCTGAGATAATTAGTGGTGTTCTTGCTTCATCAATAAGAATGGAATCTACTTCATCCACAATGGCATAATTCAATGGTCGTTGTACCATTTGAACAACATCGGTTACCATGTTATCGCGTAAATAGTCAAAACCAAACTCATTATTTGTACCATATGTAATATCACACGCATAGGCTTCTTTACGTTGATTAAAGTCAAGATTAGCCACAATAAGGCCCGTGGAAAGACCTAAGAAATTATATAAACGTCCCATTTGCTCGCTATCACGAGTAGCCAAATAATCATTTACTGTTACAACGTGTACACCCTTACCGGTCAATGCATTCAAATATACAGGCAATGTAGCTACTAATGTTTTACCTTCACCAGTACGCATCTCAGCGATATTACCATTATGTAGGCAAATGCCCCCCATTAACTGTACATCGAAATGACGCATACCTAAAACACGTTTAGATGCTTCACGAACTACAGCAAATGCTTCTGGTAATAAGTCGTCTAACGTTTCCCCTTTTTGCAAACGACGTTTAAACTCATCAGTTTTTGCCACTAAGTTAGCATCACTTAATTTAATATAATTAGGTTCAATTTCATTAATATGATCTGCAATAGCACGCATTTTTTTAATTTCTTTTGCGTTATTATTGCCTAATAGCCTTTGTAAAAAGCTTAACAAACAAATCACTCCTCTACGGGACATCTTACATTATTTTATCTAACTTATTATAACGAAAAAGCCTTGAATAGTCAAAGAATTCAAGGCATTTCAAGATTATTTATAGTATTATTTTTGCAAAAAAGGTGGATGACTATTTTAAGTCATCCACCTTAATATAATAATCGGCTGATTTAAAGTAGAAAGGAGTTAGGATTAAGTTCAGCCGACATTATATATTATTGAAGTTCTGGCTCAATCAAACCATAGAAACCATCATGTCTACGATAAACAACGTTCATCGCTTCAGTTTCAGCATTAAAGAACATAAAGAAATCGTGACCAATAAGATTCATTTGTAAAATCGCTTCCTCAACATCCATAGGGCGCACAACAAAGTGTTTGCGTTTTACAACTTCAATAGTTTCTTCTTCCACAGGAGCTGCCAAAGCTTCAGGATGGAAAGCTTCTTGTTTTTTGAAACGTTTAGCTAAACGAGTTTTATATTTATGGATTTGACGAACAATTTTATCTACTACTAAATCAATAGCTGCGTACATATCATCGTTAGTTTCCACACCACGAAGAACGATTTTATCAACAAAACATGTAAGTTCAATTGTAGATTTATCTTTTACAACGGATAAAACCGCTTGTGCATTTAACTCATCATCGAAGTAACGAGTCAATTTACTCAATCTTTTTTCGATATATGCTCTTAAGGCATCTGTCACTTCAATGTTTTTTCCTCTAATTGCTACTTTCATAAGTCAACACCCTTTCTAAAAATCATCCACGAGATGCGAGTGTGTGGTATTATATAACCTTATCCCTCGTGTTATATTTAGTATTTCTACATCCAACTATAAAACTCCTTCTTTTTTATGTAAAAATTTTATATTTTTTGTAGAATTATGAATTAAATTTATATAGAAAATCAAAAAACCCCGATATTATATACTATCGGGGTTCAATTATATGTTGTTTTTATAATTTTTTTGGTATGTAATTACGCTTTAACAACGTTAGCGGCTTGAGGTCCACGGTTTCCATCAACAATCTCAAATTCTACATTTTGACCTTCAGTCAAAGATTTGAAGCCTTCGTCTTGGATTGCAGAATAGTGTACAAATACATCGCTACCGTCTTCACGTTCAATAAATCCATAACCTTTTTCTGCGCTGAACCATTTTACTTTACCTAACATGGTAACATCCTCCTAAAAATATATATATTGTCTTACTGTCTTGCTCTATATTTGTATCATAACACAGCATGTATAAAATATCAAACAACAATATTTACATTTTTAATGAATATACAAACACCGAAAACAAGAATATTATTTAATGTAAACCTCAACAATCCCTATATCTATACATGCTATAAATAATTATATGCGCCCTATAAATTAATTGTATACTTTTATAATCATAAAAATATATGAATTAAAAATTATTATTTTAAAAAATGACTGTATAAATTATTGTTATATCACAAATATTTATAGCATAATCGTGTTTTTTAGATTAATCTACACTTTAAATCTTTATACAAACTCTTTATAATTAATAAATATAGCCTAAAGGTTATCAAATTTATTAATAGATATTAAGCTATACATATATAATAAAAATTAATATAAATAAATAGGTTAAATTTAATGTAAAAAAACAGGAAGCAATTTCTAATTCTAGAATTTGCTTCCTATAATATCATTAATTAATCTATTAAAATTTTGTCTAAAAATGATTTTGTTCTTTCATTTGTAGGAGCATCGAATACTCGTTCAGGTGTATCATCTTCTAAAATCAAGCCACCATCAACAAATAAAACTCTATCCGCTACCTTTTTCGCAAAGCCCATTTCATGAGTAACGATGACCATCGTCATACCTTCCTCAGCTAAAGACTTCATTACATCTAGTACTTCACTAACCATTTCAGGATCAAGAGCTGAAGTAGGTTCATCAAAAAGCATTACTTTAGGTCTCATAGCTAAAGCACGAGCAATAGCAACACGCTGCTTTTGACCACCTGACAAAGAATCAGGATATGCATTGGCTTTATCCGCCAAACCTACTCGATCAAGTAAAGCTTGACCTATCTTCTTAGCCTCTTCCATAGATGTTTTACGAACCTTAGTTTGTGCTAAGGTAAGATTTTCCATAACCGTCATATGTGGGAATAGATTAAAATTTTGGAATACCATTCCTACTTCAGCACGAACATCATTTAACTTTTTCTTATCAGAAAGATCCATACCATCTACGATAACCTTACCAGATGTAGGTTCTTCTAAGTAGTTCATAGTGCGCAGTACCGTACTTTTACCAGAACCAGAAGGGCCGATGATTACAACAACTTGACCTTGTTCAATATGTAAATTAATACCTTTTAGTACTTCATTTTTACCAAAAGATTTATGTACATTTACTAATTTAATCATTTAATGCTATATTTCCTTTCAAGATATCCAACTAATTGTGAGATAGTCACTGTCATAATAAGGTAAATCACAGCAACCGTACCCCAGATTTCAAAGGATGCATAGGTTTTAGCAATGATTAATTGACCACGACGTGTCAACTCCTCGAAGCCGATAACAGAAACTAAAGAGGAATCTTTCAACATGGCAATAAATTCATTCCCTAACGGAGGAATAATTGCTTTAAAAGCTTGAGGCATAATGATGTAACGCATAGTTTGTCCCCAAGTTAACCCAAGAGAACGACCAGCCTCCATTTGACCTTTATCAATAGATTGAATACCAGCACGGAAAATTTCAGATACATAAGCACCAGAGTTAATACTACACGCGGTAACAGCCGCAATATATGGATCAATCCGTTGACCTGTAATCATAGGCAAGGCAAAATAGATTAGGAAAATTTGTACCAGTAGTGGTGTACCACGAATGATATCTACATAACATTTTGCAAGCAATCTAACTAATCTAAATTTAGATAAATTTGCTAAAGATACTAAAAGACCGATAAAAAAGCCACAACCCACAGACATGGCTGTAATTTCTACAGTCACTAGAGCACCTTGTAGTAAGAGCGGTAAATTATCCGCAATTAACCCCCAATTAAAACTCATAATCTCTCCTATTATTTAAATTCTAAAACTACTGGCATATCAGCAGGTGCATCTACATTAAACCATTTTTTATATAATGTATTAAATTCACCATCAGCCTTCATATCAGCAATTGCCTTATTGATTTCTTCTTGCAATGCTTTGTTATCCTTATTAATTGCTAAGCCCAAATATTCTTTAGTATTTGGATATGCCATAAATTTAATATGTTGGTCAGGATGCTTAGTGCTGTAATATTGAGCTACAGGTAAATCGATTACAGTTGCATCTACTCCACCATTTTGTAATTCTAACAAAGCTTCATTACTATGGTCAAATTCTTTTACAGTAGTATCTTCAATTTTATGAGCTAAATCTGCACCAGTAGTACCTAATTGGGCTGCAATTTTTTTACCTTTTAAATCATCAAGAGAGTTCACAGCCGTTCCATCTCTATATACTACTGCTAAAGCATTTTCATAATAAGGAGAAGAAAATAATACTTTTTCACTTCTCGCTTTTGTAATGGTCATACCAGATGCAGCAACATCAATATCATGTGTGTTCAAAGCTGGAATCAAAGCATCAAAAGCTACATTTTTTAGCTCTACATCTTTATTAATACGTTTACCGATCGCACGAATCAATTCAATATCAAAACCTGTATAATCTTGAGATTTTTCATCTTTAAACTCAAATGGAACAAATGTAGCATTAGTACCAACGACAAGTTTATTAGATGTAGGTTGATTAGAGGAACCACAACCACCAACTAAAGAAGCCGCCATCACTAACATACAACCACCAACAATTAATTTTTTTACTTTACTATTTAACATATTATCAACCTCATTATTCTAACTTACTACTACTTTATAATAGTATATAGACTCAGTATAATTATGTCAATAATTTTGTATATAAATTTTAACATTATCGCAAAATTCCTATATTTATATTTTAATTTTATACATAGTATGTATAAATATTACTCCTATGTATAAAAACTTTCCCATTATTAGTGGTTTTTTATAGATTTTATAATATACAAATGTATAAAAAGAAAAAGCACATGAGAAAATCCTCATGTGCCCTTATACGGCTGACCTGGTCTTTGCCCCCACACTCGCCTGCTGGAGGGTTCGCTCATAAGTCTGAGACTCCCCACTACTACCTCTCTCGGTTATACCGGCAGGACTTACACCTAAGCCGCACCATGCTCACAACCCTTTGGGCTGCTTATGTGGATCGTTTTGCCTGCGACTGGCCTCGACTTTCAACCACAGACCCGTATAGACGTATTATAAAGAATAACAGAATTCATGTCTAGTTTTACTATGATACTATTAAAATTTATGTATGTAGTTAAATATCTCTAAAAAATATTTACCAAACATAAGATCGAAAAATTCTTAGACCAATGAGAATAAATTTTGCAACCCTTAATTTTGATGTATAGAAAATTGGAATAGTAAACCTAAAATATTCTTCATATTATTTTAATATTTCTAAAATCACTTTTTTTAAGTACCATATCTAGTGGGTTCTTAAAATGTCAATTATTTTTTGTATGCCAAATATGAATACAACATATATGTAAGAACATACGTATCATACACAAAAAATTATTTATGGTGTATAATTTGTATACTGTTAAATTAGAACGGCCTAAAGTTGTACGATATGAACATAAGTACGAGGGGTTGTACCATATGTTCTATTTGTTAGTTAGAGGGGTTTATTATGTTTATGTTATCATTGATGCAACCATCAGGTTTGTATGAACTGGAGAAAGATAGTTTAGAAGCCATAAGCGCACAACTTTTGCAGATGATACAAATGAAAAGCTATCATCTTTATACACATTCTATTCAGGTTTCAAACTATGCTGTTAGCATCGCAGCTAAAATGGGTTTACCATTAAATGAAATCGAACAGATTCGTCACGCAGCTCTACTTCATGACGTAGGTCTATTAATGGTACCTAATGCATTAATCCAAAAATCTCCATATCTTAATAAGCAAGAAATGTCTAAGTATAAACAACATGCTGCAAGTGGAGCCAATATGATTGAAAACTATCCTTGCTGCCAACAAATTTTACCTTATATTCGTTACCATCATGAAAAATGGGATGGCTCCGGTTATCCTAAACATCTACGTGGTGCTAATATTCCATTGGGAGCTCGAATCATTGCTGTAGCAGATTACTATGATACAACAGTTAATCCTTCTACTGAATTTTGGGCTAAAACAAAAGCTAAAGCAAAAGAAGAACTTTTTAGTGCGTCTGGGTCTCTCTTTGATCCAGATGTTGTTAAAGCATTTATTGATGTACTTGGCTAATATGTTAATTAAGCGTTCACCCTCAGGTGAACGCTTTTTTATATACTAAGTTAACTATTTCTTTTAGAAACATTATCGCCATAATTTGATATGAATACATTTTATAATGCTACTATAAAATCAAATATTATATTCCTACATTTAATAGTAAAGATTAGAAACTACCACTAGCTAGCGTAAGGGCATCAACGCGTAAAGCGTTATGCTTTTGTAAGACTTTTGCTACGGCTTCAATTGTAGCACCTGTAGTATATATATCATCTACGATTAAAATATTCTTATTTGTCAAATCAATATCCTTGTAATCAGCACATATAACAAAGGCATCATCAATATTATGATGTCTTTCTTTATTTGTTAATCTCCACATATCTCGAGAAGTATCAAACTTGTATATACAATCTAACCATTTAAAGTTTTTTCTATTTATTTCCCATAGAGAATGAGCCCATTCAAGAAAAAATAAATCTACTTGATTATATCCCCTCTTAGCTTTTTTCTTTTTACTAGAAGGTACGGGAACAATATAATCATACATAATTTTACAATTACTGTTCACAATGTTAGACTCATTATATTTCATGTAAAAGTTGTACGATACTAAAAAAGGAGCGGCCCCTTTGGACTGCTCCTTTTTTTCATTAAATTTTACATCGTAAATCATAGACTTTAGACCACCACGATATTCGGCCAACACACATACATCATCTACATAGTGTAAAAACTTATATGGTACATGGCGAATATGTAGTAGATTGGTAAAACAAGTTTCACACCACTCCCCCTGTTTTGCTACAGGCGCACCACAGTGAGGACATACAGGTGGAAATAGGAAATCCCAAAGACTCATTACGAATCACATCTCCCTTGTAGTCGTTCTTTAAACAATGTGTAACGTTCATCGGCATTAACAGTACGCACAGCACGTTCAACTGCGCTCGTAGTGCCGACAATAATTACTTTTCGTTTTGCCCGCGTAACAGCAGTATACAACAAATTACGTTGTAACATGCCACCATAACGTGGAACAAATGGAATAATAACTACACCATACTCACTACCTTGACTCTTATGAACTGTAATAGCATAAGCAGGCATAATCATATGTGCTTCATCGATAGGTAGACGAACCTCTTTATGGATAAATCGAATACAAATATCGGTCCGCGTAATAGCATAGATAACGCCAATTTCGCCATTAAACACTTCTAACTCATAATCATTGAGAATTTGAATAACCTTATCCCCAACGCGATACGTAATGCCATTGACATGAACTTCTCCCTTATAGCTGTCTGGAGGATTTACGGCTTGTTGTACATATTGTGATATCAATGTACTACCTGCTTCACCACGGCGCATAGGAGAAATAATTTGAATATCTAATTCATCCTCTATCGTCTCTTGTTCACGTTTATATACATCAATGATAGCTTTCATCATCATGTCATAAGATTTAACAGGAATAAAAGAAAACTCTTCGCTCACACCTTCTAGGTTAGGCATTTCACCACGGTTGATTGCGTAAGCACTTTCAACGATAGTATTGCCAGAGCTTTGACGATAAATCTGGTTAAGTCGTGTATAGGGCACACAATCACTATCTAATAAATCTTTTAATACAAATCCAGCACCTATAGGTGGTAATTGATCTACGTCACCCACAATAATGACATGAGCTTCCTTAGGAATGGCCGCCATTAAAGAATAGAATAGACGCACATTAAGCATAGACGCTTCATCGATGATAATAACATCTATATCAAGTGGATCATCTTCATTCTTTGTAAAGTCATAGGAGTTACTACCTTGAACAGGTACCAATAGACGATGAATTGTAGTTGCTTCAAACTCAGTAGCCTCGGTCAAACGTTTTGCAGCACGTCCCGTAGGAGCACAAAGTATAATACGCCCCAATCCACCGAGTTGGAAACCTTTTACTAGCGCCTTAATAATAGTTGTTTTACCTGTACCAGGACCACCCGTTATAAGAGAAAACTTTTCAAAAAATGAGAGCTGTATAGCTTCTTTTTGAGCATCACCAAAAGTAATGTAGTTGTCTCGTTCAAACTTTTCAATAAAACTAGGAATATCTAATGCTATTGGATCAGCTTCTAATAGAAACTCCCGAGTATAGTGGACACCTTCCACTTCAGAAACATACATCTCTGGCGGATAGATATATAAGATATCTTCATAATAGGTACTATACAGTGCACCTTGTTCTAGAAGGCTTTCAATAAAGTTAGCAATATCATCTACATCAGTTTGTAATAGCTCATCTAATCGACCGATAAGTTGATCTACGGGTAAGCATGTATGACCTTGATTATCTAAACTGCGTAAAATCCATTCTAAACCAGCCTCTAAACGGCGTGTATCACTGCCAGTGACACCTAAATGTTCGGCCAAAGTATCGGCCGTACCAAAGAGCATATCTGGAGCTACACGTAACAAGATATAAGGATTATCCTCTATAACTGCAACTGACTGCACACCATAATAGGTATATACAATACGACTCCATTTCGATGAAATGTGATGACTTTCAAAAAAATGATTTAAATCGGATAAAATTCCTTCACCAAGTAAGGTATTAAATAATTCATCCTTAACACTCTTTCGGAGACCTGGAACATCTTTAATCTCTTCTGGACGTTCTTCCCGTAAAATTTCTAAGATACGAATACCAAAATACTCTAGTACCTTCTCTACGGATTTTTCACCAAAACCTTTTATGCCTAAATTTAACAAATAGTTCTTGGCAGCACCCATATTATCAGGTTTTAACTTTTCGACACTGCTCACATCAAATTGGCGACCGTACTTTTCATGTTCTACATAACGGCCCCGTACTTCAATGTCTTCCCCTTCTTTAGGAGACTCAAATTTGCCAGTACAAGTAATGTATTCCTCATTATAATCTTTCAGGACAAACACGCAATATGTACGTTGTGTATTCTCATATATAGTTCGGTATACAAATCCTCGTATGGCGTCCATTATTTCTCCGTATTCGGCAAGGCTTCAATAATTTCTTGCACTGCATCGGTAATACTACCTTCGTTACCAATCTTAATATGTGCTACTTCTTCATATAAAGGATATCGTTCTTCATATACATTAAAGATATATTCGATACTTTCTTTTACAAGTGGGCGAATCTCCAAATCCAAATCATCTAAAATATGATTCACATCGCGATTAACAAATACAACAAGACCATTATTTCTCATCAATTTTACAGTTTTATCATAGGTAACAGTACCGCCACCGGTAGCAATAACAGATGGTTTGTTATGAATTAATTCTTTAATTGTAGTATATTCATATTCACTAAAAGCATCTTTACCATCGTAGATATAGATATTTTGAACAGATTTACCTACCTTATCTTGAATTGTTTGATCTAAATCGAAAAAATCTCGACCTAACTCTTTTGCTAGAACCTTACCAACAGTAGTCTTGCCTGCACCTGGCATACCAATGAGAAAAATATGCTTATGCATATGCTCTTTTAAGAACTCATTACTCATAGAAACAACAGTTTTTATATAATTTTCAACATAAGGTGCTAAAACTTTTTCTTTACAATTTTGAGTATGTAAAGCAATAATACTTTCGTCCCGTTCTTCATCAATAAGTGGTAAATGATGTTCATCCTTATATTTACCAATTTCTTTAATCAATGTGAGTCGCTTTTCAAACTCCGTAACTAATACAGAATCAATACTATCTATCTGTTTTCGAGCTTCTTTAATATCCATGAGAACCCCCTTTTTATGCATTAGCTAAAATAGCTAGAGCCTGTTCTTCATCTACCTTCATTTGATCGATAAGGTCTTGTAAGTTATTAAATTTAACTTCTCCTCTAATATAAGAAATGAACTGTACAATCACTTCTTTTCCATATATATCCTGGTCAAAGTTAAAAACGTGTACTTCACATCTATGGTACTGATTTCTAAAGGTTGGATTATCTCCAATATTGCCTACCCCATCATACCAAATACCACCAATACATACACGATTAGCATAGACTCCATCTGGAGGTGTAGCCATTTCATTAGGAAGTAATAGATTTAATGTTGGAAATCCTAATGTGCGTCCACGTTGATCACCTTTAATCACAGTTCCTTTAAACTGGAATGGCCTACCTAGCCAATGATTTGCATCCTCCAAACGTCCTTCATGAATAGCCTTTCTAATTTCTGTACTAGAAATAGGTGTACTACGACCATCACATGGCAATAAAGGCTGTACAAGAACTCGTATATTCTTATCCGCTACCACTTTTTTCATATATTCTGGATTGCCAAGCCCCTTTGCACCAAATGTAAAGTTTTCACCAATTACAATAGCTTCCACATTCATATCATTGCAGAGATCATGTAAGAATTCATCTGCAGTCATTTTTAATAATGCTTCAGTCATAGGTAACCGTAAAATATAGTCAACTTTGAGCTCTTCTAACACAGTATCCATAATCTCTTCTTGAATCACCCGTTTAGGTACTCGTTCTGGATGTAATATAGTCAACGGATGATGTTCAAAGGTAATGATGATACTTACGCCATTGACTGATGTAGCCTCTTCAACAGCCTTACGTATAACTCGTTGATGACCTCGATGAATGCCATCAAAGGTACCAAGGGCATATACTTTTGTATCTTTGATTTGACGTAGTTCATCAAACGAATGTATTTGCTTCATACTTATCCTTCAATAAAAATATTTTTTTCCACCTTTAATGAGTGGTTTGTTCGTTTCATAATACCTATGAAACCAAGAGGTCCATAGGCTCTATAAAAATTATCTGGTTCGGTAAAAGAAAATTCCCTTTCAATAGGTAATTCCTTCCCTTGCACCATCATCCTTAATTGTACACTATTTACAGTCACTTTTGAAAGATGAGAAACCGCCGCATCCGTTGGTAACAAAAGGCTTTCACCATGTAGCATTATCTCTTCAGCCATCTTAGCGGAACCGATGTCAAAAGGCCCTACTTGAGTACGTGCCAAAGAAGTCATCGTGCCAGGTATACCTAAAGCAGTACAAATATCGCGTAATAATGAGCGAATATAAGTCCCGCCTGAGCAAGTCACGCGAATCGTAAAAAAGGGAAATCCATAAGCAATGAGCTCAATATTTTTAATATCAATTTGACGTAATGGTAGCTCTACAGGAATACCTTTACGAGCATATTCATAAGCTCGAATGCCGTTTACTTTAATAGCTGAATACTTAGACGGTCTTTGGTCCTGAATACCTGCAAATTTTTTCAAGATACTAACCAGTTCTTCAAAGCTTGGTTTAACCATAGTTGCTGAGATCTCTGTAGATTGAATAGCTTGATTCAATACAACGCCATCACGCAATACCATATTAGTATCTGGCAATACAGTTTGTCCTGAGCTATCTTCAGTATCTGTAAAAGTACCCAATTTACATTCTGCTACATAAGTTTTATCAAAATCCTCGGTGTATTCTATAAGGCGAGTAGCCTTGCCAAGAAATACAGGCAATACACCATAAGCCATAGGGTCTAATGTACCGCTATGACCAATGCGCTTTTCTTTTAAAATACGACGACAAATAGCAACGGCATCATGACTCGTAATACCAGGAGGTTTTAAAAACGGTAATATCCCATCCATTATTAAATCACCTCAATGAGAGCCTGTTTTGCTTCTTGTAACGGCAAATTAATAGTACACCCAGCAGCACGAATGTGACCACCTCCACCAAAATGGCTTGCTACAGCGTTCACATCAATACCTTTAGAACGTAAACTTACACGTGTTCTATTATCAGCTTCTGCTTTTAATAAAATTGCCACATCTACAGTATCAACATTTCTAATAATGTCTACAAAACCATCTGTATCATCGCCAAGAATATTCATGGCATCACAATTCAACTCGATAGTGGCCACTGTATTATTTTTATGAAACTCGATAGTTTGCATAACTTGTTTTGTTAATTCTAAGCGACTAGCAGATACGGCTTCAATGGTTTCAGAAATAACATTTGGTCTAGCCCCTGCAGCTACACATTTAGCAGCCATCTCAAGGGTATTCGCCGTAGTATTACTAAACTTAAAGAAACCGCAGTCCGTAGCTATCGCCATATATAACGCGATACCCATAGATTCAGTGATAGGCCAATTCCATTTTGTACATAAGTCGGTAACAATTTCACCAGTAGCAGCAAAGTCAGGCTTTAAATATAGATAATCCGCAAATTCCGTATTAGAAATATGGTGGTCTATATTAAAAATAGGTGCACTCCAGAGTGCACCTACTTTGCCAATTCGCTCATACGTGCTAGCATCCAAAACCATAAGCATATCAACATCAACTGGATTATTTTCAAAATACGCTACATCATGGATGTGGTCCGTATACCGTAAGAATGTGTACTTCTCAGGAACTACATCATCCACTACCATATATACAGTTTTACCTTGTCCTACAAGGGCTTCATAAAAGGCTACCATGGACCCAATAGCATCCCCATCAGGTCTAATATGGACGGTTAGCATAATAGAATTAGCTTCACACAGAGCCATATGTAATTGATTAATAGTAATCTTACTCATGTTCTGTATCCTTTTTGTTAATTTGTTTCTTCATCCTTTTTAATTTCGTTCAAAAGGGATTCAATATGCATGCTATAGTCCAAGGACGTATCCTTATCAAAAGTGATGGAAGGAGTATGTCGCAATTGAAGTACCTTTCCAAGCTCGGTACGAATATGTCCAGCCGCATGCTTTAATGCGATAAGGGTATCTTGTTTTTCCTTATCGGAACCAAACAAGGAAACATAAATCGTAGCTTCACGCAAATCACCTGTTATATGAACATCAGTAATTGTGGTAAAACCGATGCGAGGATCTTTCAATCCACGCATCAACATTTGACTTACCTCTTGTTTGATAAATTCTTGTAATTTTCTGACACGAACATCACTCATATAAACCTCCTATAATTGAGGTACAATTTCTTCCATCAAGTATGCTTCAATAACGTCGCCTTCCTTGATGTCGCGATATCCTTCTAAGGAGATACCACATTCAAAGGATGTTTTAACTTCCTTAACTTCATCTTTGAATCGACGTAAAGAATCAACCTTACCTTCAAATACAACGATGCCGTCACGAATTAAACGAACTTCAGAATCGTTAGTAATACGACCTTCCGTTACATAAGAGCCAGCTACAATAGCCTTTGGGGTAGAAATAACTTGACGCACTTCTGCACGACCTACGACAACCTCTTTAAATTGAGGTGCCAACATACCGCGCATAGCAGATTCAACATCATTGATAGCATCATAAATTACACGATATGTACGCAAATCAACCTTTTCTTGTTCCGCTGCACGTCGAACATTAGCATCAGGGCGTACATTAAAGCCCATTACAATCGCATTAGATGCGGATGCCAACATGATATCCGATTCATTAATAGCACCTACAGCAGCATGAACGATAACAATACGTACCTCAGGGTTTTTGATGCCTTCTAAAGATTGACGCAATGCTTCTACAGAACCTTGAACATCGGCTTTGATAATGATATTAAGATCCTTCAACTCGCCTTGTTGAATTTGATTAAAAATATCATCTAATGTAACTTTATGTGTAGCTTGTAATTCTTGAACCCGTTGTTTAGCAATACGTTTTTCAGCAATTGCACGTGCTTCGTTATCATCCATACCATTTATAATTTCACCAGCTTGTGGAACTTCGGAGAAGCCCAAAATTTCTACCGGCATAGACGGACGAGCAACTTTTACTTTTTCACCGCGTTCATTTGTCATAGCACGTACTTTACCGTATGCAGTACCCGCAAGTACTGTATCACCTACACGAAGAGAACCTTTCTGTACCAAGACAGTACATACGGCACCACGACCTTTATCAAGTTGAGCCTCGATAACTACGCCATATGCCTTACGGTTAGGGTTCGCTTTCAATTCCATAACTTCTGCTATGAGCAAGATATTTTCAAGTAAGTCATCAATACCTTGTTTTTGTTTAGCAGATACTGGAACCATGATTACATCGCCGCCCCATTCTTCTGGTAAAAGGCCATGTTCAGACAATTGTTGTTTAACATGGTCTGGGTTAGCACCTGGTTTATCCATTTTGTTGATGGCTACAATAATAGGTACATCTGCAGACTTCGCATGATTAATAGCCTCGATAGTTTGCGGCATTACACCGTCGTCGGCAGCGACTACAAGAACTGCAATATCCGTGGATTTCGCACCGCGTAGACGCATAGCAGTAAATGCTTCATGACCTGGTGTATCAAGGAATGTGATTTTATTATCCTTGTAGCGAACTTGGTACGCACCAATATGTTGAGTGATACCACCAGCTTCGCCAGCTGTTACATTAGTTTGACGAATTACGTCCAACAAGGATGTTTTACCATGGTCAACGTGACCCATGATAGTTACTACAGGAGGTCGTGGTTTTAATGTTTCTGGTGCATCTTCAATTTCAATAACATCTGTAGGGTCTTCTTCAGGTTCTACTTCAGTTACAGTTACACCGAACTCTTCGGCCACGATAGTAGCTGTATCTACATCAACCTCTTGGTTAATGCTGGCCATAACACCTAAAAGCATCAATTTTTTGATGATTTCAGATACTTCGCGACCCATTTTTTCAGCTAAGTCTTTAACAGTTAGAGGCCCACTCAATTCAATTTCTGTAGCAATTGCTGCTTCAGCTTTACGTTCAGCTTCTGCTTTTTGTTGTAGGTACTGCTCGTTACGATGTTTTACACGATTTTTCTTTTTTTGCATAGATGTAGATAACAAGGATTGGGGGCGGTTATTACCACCTTTTTTATTTTTCTTGTTACGGCGATCATTATTAGAATTGCGGTTATCGTTGTTTCGATTGTCATTGTTACGCACATCATTAGAACGACCGTTATTACGGTTATCATTATTGCGGGTATTATTAAGGCGATTGTTAGCACTGTCTCCACCATGTTGCTTACCATCGGATTTGCGTGTAGGCTCAGAGATTTGTACATGACGGACATTGCCTTTTTTATGGTCCTTTTGTTTAGATTGATCGTCTTGTTTTTGACCAGCTTGTTTGTGTTTATCTTTTTTCTGTTCGTTAGAACGATTTGAATGCTGTTGTTTATGTGATGCAGCTTCTTGTTTATGAGCTGCAGTTGGAGCAGATTTCGATTCTACCTTTTTTTCTTTTTTTTGTGCTACTTTAGGAGCTTCAGATTTTTTACCTAATTGTTTTTTTACAATTTCATAACCTGAATCATCTACAGAATTAACTGCTTTAGTAACATTAATATTATGTTGTTGCAAGATAGAAATGACCTGCTTACTTTCAACGCCGAACTCTTTGGCGATTTCATGAACGCGTTTTTTGGACATCTACATACCCCCTTATTATCGATCAATCTCTTTAAGTAATGCCTTTGCAAATCCATCATCTAGTACGGCGACTACTACCCGAACTTCCTTACCAATGGCCGTTCCTAAAGCCTCTTTATCGGCAATACTGTGAAGTGGAATGTGATGGGTTTCTGCTAATTGAGTATATTTCTTTTCATTATTGGCTGCACAATCACCAGCGAGAAGTACCAATTTCGGTTCCTTTCTCTTTATAGCTTTTTCTACGATAAAATCACCAGAAATAACTTTTCCTGCTCGTTGCGCTAAGCCTAAGAGATTTAAAATTTTATATTCATTCATGTATATCAGTGATTACTCATTCTCTTGTAAATCACGTTGTAACGCTTCATATATCTCTTTAGATACGCTATGCTTTAAGGACCGTTCTAATCGTTTTGCCTTATAGGCCTGCTCAAAACATGACATGGATTCACATAAATAAGCTCCACGTCCTGGTGCTTTACCGCTGCGATCAATAGTGATATTGCCGTCAGGACTCAAGGCTAAGCGAATCAATTCTCGTTTTGCCTTAGATTCACCACATCCTACGCAAGTACGCATAGGTTGGGATTTTGGTTTCATGACTATTCACCATCCTCAGCATTGCCGAAACCTGTAAAAGGTTCTTCAGCAGCTTGAGTTTCACTTTTAATATCGATTTTCCAGTTAGTCAACTTAGCCGCCAAACGAGCATTTTGACCAGCCTTACCAATAGCTAAAGATAATTGGTAATCAGGTACTACTACATATGAAGATTTTTCTTCTTCACTTACATCTACCGATACAACCTTCGCAGGGCTTAAGGAGTTAGCAATGTAAATTGCTGGATCTTCATCCCATTTAACAATGTCTATTTTTTCATCGTGTAATTCATCAACAATATGTTGTACACGTTGCCCTTTAGGACCTACGCAAGCACCTACAGGATCAATATTTTCATCACGACTATATACAGCGATTTTAGAACGCATCCCCGGCTCACGAGCTACAGACTTAAGCTCTACTACGCCTTCAAAGATTTCTGGAACCTCTAGCTCAAATAGACGTTTCAATAAACCTGGATGTGTGCGAGAAATCATAATTTGAGGGCCTTTCGTAGTTTTCTTAACCTCTACGATATAGCATTTAATACGATCTCCTTCACGGTATGTTTCTGTAACAATTTGCTCAGTTGGAGGCAAAATCGCTTCCGTTTTACCAAGATTGATAAATACATTTTTACCTTCAACGCGAGTAATAACACCAGTGATGATGTCTCCTTCACGGCTGTAATACTCTTCGTATACTACACTCCGCTCAGCCTCTTTTAAACGTTGAATGAGCATTTGTTTAGCAGTATGGGCAGCACTACGGCCAAAGTTGGCAGGAGTTACATCTACTTCTACTACATCACCAATCTCAAAACGTTTATCTTTTTTGCGAGCGTCCAACAAGCTGATTTCTGTTTCAGGTAATTCAACAGTTTCCACAACTTGTTTTTTAGCCATTACTTTATAAACACCTGTTTCGCGGTCAATCACAACGTACGCATCTGGGTTAGATGTTGGTTCTTTGCGATATGCTTGCAACAATGCAGCCTCTAAGGATTCAAAAATAACCTCAGGAGCAAAACCTTTTTGCTTTGTAAGCACCATTACCGCTTGAATTAATTCTTGACTCACTCGTATGCCTCCATATATTAAAAATCAAGATGTAATCGAATTTGTGCAATGGTAGAACGTTCAAATGTCATGCTTTCACCATTGATAGTAAAGTCGATAGTTGAGTCTGTAAAACCTTGTAATGCACCAGTAAATTGTTTACTGCCATTAATAGCCTTAAACAACTGAATATCTACATCACGGCCATTATAGCGAACTAAGTCCTTGTCTTTCTTAAGAACTCGATCGAGACCGGGAGAAGATACCTCCAATAAATAGTTTTCCGTAATTGGATCCTTTTCGTCGAGGACAGCACTTAATTTTTCGCTCACCAACTGACAGTCATCCAAATCTACACCACCTGGTTTATCAAGGTAGACACGTAAATACCAATCCCGTTCACGTACATAGTCTACATCGACGAGTTCCATATTGGTGCCGGCTATAATACCTTCAACTACAGAGGATACAAACGCCTCCACTGCTTCTCTTTTCATAGCCATCGCCTCCTTACTTACTACATCTTGTATATATCTCTTGATTCTAAATACTCTAAAATTGAGCTAATCATAAATGAAAGAGTGGACATAAGCCCACTCTTTTAAAAGATTTATATAAAAGTCATATATAGTATATCACATTTACTATGTATATACAAATTCTACGCTTTCTAATGGGTATTAAAGAAACCAATCCCACATAAGTCATTCTATAAAAACAAAAAATGACAAAACATAGTATAGTTAAATCTATCCAAACTTTAATCAACGCGCTCATTCAAGCCTTTTAGTATCGCACCTAAATGCTCACGCAATAGCACTGCTAAATCATCTAGATTTTTTGCATCTAAATGATGGTCAATTTCTGGATAGCTTTTATAACGAAGTTCCGCAAAGTATTCATCACGCAATTCATTATAATACAATAGTAAGCCTGTACACTCATCCATCTTGCGGTATTCGCCGATGATAAAAGACCCATTAATCATGCGAATCGCATGGGCTGGATCAATATCGCGTACAAAACCTTCTAACTCTTCAGACATAGCTTGTGAAAAGTCCCATTCAGGAATCCCTCGGCGACGATAAGTAAAGGTAAAATTATTAGCAGGTTCTATTAACATATTGGTTAACCCTTTTACACATCGTTCTTGTAGCCCGGTCCAAAAAGTCTCTAAATCGGCTCGCACAAAAGAAATGTCTACAAAGGAAAATAGTGGCATTTCTATATGTACTGTATAATCCTCTACCTCTTTATCATATAAGGCAGACCAACGCCATCCCAAATCGTTTTGATAATGGAAAATAGGTACCTTTAAAACGTCTTCACCAGCACTAATACGATTAGTTAACGTTGTATAGTCACTTTCAGTAGAGGTAACTAACGTAAAGCCTTCAATAGATTGAGGCAACCAGGAATAGTCTAAGGCTTTACAAGCTTCAATAATTGTTTCCATATAACGCCTCATATCTTTCTTGATACTGTAAGACTGCTTTTACATAGCTACGAGTCTCAGGAAATGGAATCGTATCAACCATTCCATTCCAATTATTTTCGTGAATCCACGATTCCACATGACCACGACCAGCATTGTAGGCAGCTAGTGCAAGCACCTGATCCCCATTAAACTCTTTCAGCAAATGACCTAAATACCAAGTACCTAGCTCAATATTTATAGTAGGCTCTTTTAGTTGACGATCCGTATAGTTGCCATGTCCTACTTGTTGTGCCACCCAACGCGCTGTATCTGGCATGAGTTGCATCAATCCAAGCGCACCGGTTTCAGACTCCGCTGTGTTTTTATACTTGCTTTCAGCTAAGATAACACTAGCCACCAAGGATGGCGGCACCTGTTCTTTCTCAGCTGCAGCTATAACTTCCTCTTTATAGTTAAAGGGATACGCGATTTGACGCGCCAAAGGATCATCTAGGTATATAAAATAAAACCACCCAAGTACGACACAGGATAGTGCCGTTGCCGTTGCACGTTTCATATATCCCCCTTTCTACATACAAACTGAAAATAGTCATCAAAATCTGACATATAACAAATGCTAAACTAATATTATGCTAAATTTTATGGGCTTATTATACCATTTATTACTATTATTTATATACCAAATTTGACACATAAAATGGCAATTATTGATTTTCTTATAGAACTGATTCGATACGCTCATTCCAGATGGTATCTAATTGTTTCTTTAAATCCAAAGGTGTACCATTATTATCAATGATTACATCTGCATAAGGACGTTTATCATCAAGACGCATTTGACTCTTAATACGAGCCAATGCATCCTCTTTGGTAAATCCATTGCGGTTCATTAAGCGCTCAATTTGAGTCGACTCATTCACATATACGAGCCACACCTCGTCCATCATGGTATACCACTCTCCTTCGATGAGTAAGGGAATATCATATAGTAAAACGGGTGTATGTAGTGCCTCATAATGAGCTGTGAGCTCCTTGATTCGATTTTGAATATGCTCTTTTAAACAACCATTCAATTGTTGGCGTTTATTTTCATTGTGAAAGATAATAGCCCCTAATGCTTCTCGGTTTAATGTCCTATCATCGTGCAATACATCGGTTCCAAATACAGCTACAATTGCTTCTAACCCTTTTGTACCAGGCTCTACAACTTCACGAGCCACAATATCAGCATCGATATACGGTATACCTTTATCCTTAAAATATGTAAGAACTGTACTTTTGCCAGATGCAATGCCACCAGTTAAGCCAATTTTAAACATATATCCCTTCTATTAATTATAAATATATATTACTTTACTAATGCCCAGTTTTCTGCATGATGTACGTCTACAATAAGAGGTACTTGTAGCTCTACAACAGATTGCATTGTACTACGTAATAATTCTTCTATAGCTTCTAATTCAGAGTTCACCACTTCAAGTACTAGTTCGTCATGTACTTGTAATAAAAGTCGAGACTTAAAGTTTTGTTCTTCTAATTTTTTCTCCACTTGGTTCATGGCTAACTTAATAATATCTGCGGCAGTACCTTGAATTGGCGTATTCATTGCGGTCCGTTCAGCAAAAGAACGACGGTTAAAGTTACGACTATTAATATCAGGTAACTCGCGTTGACGACCAAACATAGTGTGAACCTTCCCTGTTTCATGAGCCTCTTGAACCATTCGATCCATATACTCTTTAACCTTAGGGTAACGGCTAAAATAAAGATCAATATAATTTTTAGCTTCACCACGTGTAATACCAAGGTCACGAGATAAACCGAAGTCAGAAATACCGTAAATAATACCGAAGTTAATAGCCTTCGCATGAGAACGTTCTTCGCTAGTTACATCATCTTGAGCTTTACCAAGCACCTCTGCCGCAGTAAAGCGGTGAATATCCTTGCCTTCTACGAAGGCTTTAATCAATGCTTCATCGCCAGATAAATGGGCTAAGATACGCAACTCAATTTGGGAGTAATCGGCACTCACCAATGTATCATATCCAGCACCCGGATAGAATAAGGCACGAATTTCACGGCCTTTTTCGGTACGAACAGGAATATTTTGCAAGTTCGGATCAGATGAGCTAAGTCGACCTGTAGCCGTAACCATTTGATTGAAAGTCGTATGAATACGACGAGTCTTATCATTGATGAGAACTGCCAAACCTTCGCAATAGGTAGATACTAATTTAGCAACAGAACGGTATGCCAAGATTTTTTCAACAATCGGACTTTCGTGACGAAGCATATCCAGTACTTCCGCATCTGTAGAATAGCCGGTCTTAGTTTTCTTGATGATTGGCAAGTTCATCTTTTCAAACAAGATTACACCCAATTGTTTAGGTGAATTGATATTGAAATTTTCTCCGGCTAGTTCATAAATCTCTTGTTGTACTTGAGCTAGTTCCTCTTTAAAACGAGTTGTTGTTTCCGCCAACTTCTCTGTATCGATATAGATACCATTCTTTTCCATCACTACTAAAGTATGAATCAAAGGCAACTCAATCGTTTCATATAAAGACCATAACTCTTCACGACGAGCAGATTCACAAGCTGCTTCGTTCATGTCGAGTAATGCTTTCACCATGGATACGCATTCTACATCTACACTACCGCTAGCAATGCTAGGTACAGAGAAGCGCTCAGTTAGATATAGATATCCATAATTAGTACGCGTAGGATCTAATAAATACGCAATGAGAGACATATCGTGAACACGAGCAGTTTTATCAGCATTAAATAAAGAGATCTCAGCTGGCACATCTGCACCAAAGGCTTCGATAATCTCCTTAGTTTGAGTTGTAACAATGACTTTAGCACTTTGTAATACAGCTAAAACAGCTTTAGTATCGTCTGTTTTTACAATAGTATCACCATTATATAGATACGTATTCGTTACCGCTCTAAATGGAGTCTTACCATCTAATATGACATGCACTGCTACCGTTTTATCTTTATAGAAGTCGGCTGTTAATGCTTTAGCATCCGCTAAATCATCTAAAGAAATCTCCTCTTGTGGTGCAAATAAAGAGCCTGGATCTCCAAAAGTTGCTTCCTCGCCCCCCATTACTTGAACAATGCGAGGTGTTAATTTAGTAAAGCCTAAAGTTTCAAATAAAGGCTGTACTTCAGAGGTATGGAAGTTTTGTACAAAATCTTCCACTTTATAAGATAACTCCATATCTGTTTTTATTGTTGCCAATTCACGAGATAAGAAGGCTAACTCTTTATTCTCTACGAGGCGCTCTTTTAATTTCTTACCAGAAACATCTTGAATATGTTCGTATACAGATTCAAGATTGCCATATTCGGTAATTAATTTAAGCGCTGTTTTCTCACCTACGCCTGGTACACCTGGAATATTATCGGAAGAGTCACCCATAAGCGCCTTCATTTCGATAACCTTATCAGGACCATAACCATAAAGCTCCTCCATATTATCTAGAGTAACTTCTAACATATCAGAAATACCTTTTTTAGTTAAGAACACATGACTATGTTCTGTTACAAGCTGTAAATTATCACGGTCACCTGTAATAATTTGAACAGCCATTTCAGGGGCTCCAAACTTTTTACTCAAGGATCCAAGGATATCATCCCCTTCAAAACCTTCTTCTTCGATGACACAAATGCCCAATGCTTTTAATACATCTTGAATTAAACTAAATTGTGGACGCAAATCCTCAGGTGCATCTGGACGATTTCCTTTATATTCACTATACATTTCAGTACGGAATGTTTGACGACCTTTATCAAATGCTACGGCAATATAGTCAGGATTAATTTCTTCATACAATTTAATGAGCATTGTTAAGAAGCCATATACTGCATTCGTTGGTGTTCCCAAAGCGGATTTTAATGGTGGTAATGCAAAAAATGCACGGAATAACAAACTGCTACCATCTATAATCATTAATTTTTTCATAATACACCTCACTTAATTCTATTCTTCATTATAACATAAGGATCCTTTTAACTTTCATAAATAAAAATTAATATATTGTTACACTAGAAAATGAGTAAGTAATTTGATTTTAAAAACTACATATGTGCTTTCGTTAATAAACAGTAGAAAATGTTTTACAAATCATGTCATTAAGGAAAATATTGGGCTGAAAAGTCCTTGCGTATCAATATTTGGTATGATATAATCATTCAGGTATAAGAAACGATTTTTAAGGAGGTGACTCAATTGCCAAACATTAAATCCAGTATTAGAAGCGTAAAAACGGATGCTGAACGTCGTGCGAAAAACGCCGCTGTAAAATCTCAAATTCGTACAGCAGCTCGTAAAACCGTTGAAGCTGTTCAAGCAGGCGCAGTAGAAGAAGCAAAACAAGCACTTGTTCATGCTACTAGCGTAATTGATAAAGCAGCCTCCAAAGGTGTACTTCATAAAAACACTGCAGCTCGCAAAAAATCTAACCTTGCAGCTAAAGTAAACGCTTTATAATTTTAAAAGCAAGCAAGACAGTCTCTCGGATATCCGTTGAGACTGTTTTTTTATACCCTTTTCTTATTTAATTATAAAATAATTTTTTCTTTGTTATACAGTTATATTTTTTTAAGCCCTATGGTCAGATTAGAGGACTATTAATTCCATATTGAAACTGTAAAAATGAAAATGACACTAAATTTGCAGACGTCCTTGGTTCATTAGATTATGATGTAGTATGTAAATCTACCATACTTGATATTAAAGATATGATGGAAAATCAAGGCTTGCTATAATTAAATAAACTCATCCTGTTTCAAGGATAAAAGCAAAAGGGACTGCAACTAGAATGTGGTAAAACCACATTCTGTTACAGCCCCTTTTTATATTAGCTTTTCATTAAACTTAACACTAGAACTCCATCACACCTGTAGTAGTGATTCTAATTTCTGGAATTACAGTTAATGCAAGGAAACTCAAATTAATAAAAGGATCTAGGCCTTTCGGCACGCCCATACCGTAAGCAATATCTTTCATCTTAGCCACTTTTGCATCTACTTCTTCGTGAGGTCGATTTGTGATTAAGCCCATTACTTCAAGAGCTAGTTCCTCTACTACTTTGCCTTCACTAGCAATGACATATCCGCCGCCAATTTCGCGAATACGCTCAATAGCAACCATCATATCTGCATCGTTGTCGCCAACAACAATCAAATTATGTGAATCATGTGCAAAGGATGTGGCAATGGCACCGTTCTTAAGGTTAAACCCTTTCAAGATTCCTACACCATTTCGTCCGGTCGCCTTATACCGTTCTATACAGGTAATTTTATTAAATACATCATTAGGCACGAATAATCCATTTTTTGATGGTACATCTTCCACCGTTTTCTTCGTTACAATCTGTCCCGGAACAATATTAATAATCGCTTGCGGACCTTCAACAAAAACGTCTAATTTTTTCTTTGTGAAAGTACCTATATTAACCGTATGCAGTAATTCAGCTGGTACAACCTTCTCTTCTCTTACGAGAGTGCGTTCAATCGGTTTTCCTTTATAAAACACCTCGTAAATATCTACGCGTTGTTCATCATTAAGAATTACAAGATTAGCACTATAACCGGGCGCAATAGCACCTAAATGTTTCAAACCATAACATGATGCAGGATGAGTAGAGGCCATTTTATAAGCTTGGACTGGTGTCAGTCCCAGTTCAATAGAACGACGAATATTATAGCTGATATGGCCTTCTGAACGAATATCCTCAATATGTTTATCATCTGTACAGAAACCATAACGTTCCGTATTCCCTTGCTCTTCTACAAGCCCTTTCACAATGGAATCTAGATTATGAGCCGCACTGCCCTCACGAATCCATACATAGATACCATTTTTAACTTGCTCTTTTGCTTCTTTGTAGGAAATACATTCATGATTTGTAGTAATTCCTGCCAAACGATAGCTTGCTACTTGCTCTGGTGAAAGTCCAATAATATGTCCATCCATAATTGTATCTTTAAAGTAATCTAACTTTTTCATCATGTATGGATCACTATTGATAACACTATAACAGTCCATGACTTCACCTAATCCTAAAATACGTGGATTAGCTTGTAGCTTATGTAACATATCGCCATCTAAAATAGCGCCATTATCTTCACCTGGTACAGCGGGCACACAGGATGGAGCCATAACATACACATCACCCTGAGCAGTAGCCGTTTCATTAATCATATACTCAACACCTGCAATACCCGCTACATTACCGGCTTCATGAGGGTCTACAATAAATCCTAACGTTCCCACTTGAGAGGCCTCAAATACGAGTTCTTTCGGATTCACCAAGGTGGATTCCAGGTGAAGATGGCTGTCTATAAATCCGGGCACAATATATTTACCGCTGTAATCATATTCTGTTTCACCGGTATATGTTCCTACACCTATAATCGTATCATCATGAATCGCAATATCCGCTTTTACCCATTCATCGGTGAATACATTTAAAACAGATGCCCCCTTCAATACGACAGGAGCCTTATCCAACCCCTGTGCCTGTCGAGAAATTTTTGCATTGAATTGTATCATATAAGGGTCCTCCCTACATAAAGACTTCTTTCAAAACGAAAATGAGCGCCAAGAAATACATGACACCGGAAATGTCTCGATACTTACCGGTCAACACTTTAATCAAAACATAACTGATGAGCCCCCATTCGATACCCACACCTATTGAGTAAGCAAATGGCATCATAATAATGGTCAAAAATGCCGGTAGTCCTTCCGAAATATCACCAAAATCGATGTCCTTAACGGATGCCATCATAAATAGACCTACCACGATGAGTACCGGAGCAGTAGCCGCCACAGGAATAACCATGAGTAACGGTGCCAGGAATAAGGATGCTATAAAGAGCCCCGCAATGGTTAACGCGGTCAGCCCCGTACGTCCACCCTCTGCGATACCCGCAGCCGATTCAACAGCCACGATATGAGGCGATGTACCCAGTGCACTACCGATGATAGTGCCTAAAGCGGATACTTTCATACAGGAACTCTGAACACTCATCTGTTTCTCCTGAGGTACCTCAGCTTGATTTGTAAGGCCAATCAATACACCGACCACATTAAATAAGTTGACGAATAAAAATGTAAAGGCCACAAACACCATATCCACAGACAAAAGTTCGCTCAAATCATAATGAAACCAAATTGGTGCCAACGACGGCGGCATAGAAACTACCGTATCCGGCAATTTGGTAATACCGCAGAAAAATCCTACGACCGCAGCAATAATAACAGCCAGAAAGATTCCACCTTTTACATTACGACCCGTAAAAACGGCAATCAATATAATTCCCAATATAGATACTAGGCTGGATGGAGTTTGTAAATCGCCAATGCTCACAATAGTGGCAGGATTGCTGACAATAAGACCTGCACTGCTGAGACCGATGAGGGCGATAAATAATCCGATGCCCGCCGTTACCGCCAGTTTAATCGTATGAGGTATGGCATTGAACAGGTATTCTTTTAACGGTGTAACCGCAATCAGTAAAAATGCTAAACCTGCAATTAATTGAGCCGTCAAAGCAAAGGCAAAACTATGCCCCATCTGGACAACAATAGTATAAGCAAAAAATGCATTGATACCCATACCGGATAATCCTGCAAACGGCATATTGCTATACAGAGCCAGCAATAAAGTCATGATGATGGCACTCACAGCCGTCGCCGTAAATACGGCACCTACATCCATACCGGCAGCGCCAAGAATAACCGGATTTACGGCTAATACATAAGAAACACAAAGAAATGTGGTGGCCCCCGCAAATAACTCTCTCGATACGGATGAGCCCCGTTCTGAAACCTTAAATACTTTGTCCCATACACTACCTTGTACTTGTTCTCTCATAATGATTCCTCCTCTCGTACTTACAATCATGGGCGTATTCATGTATATTTATATATTTCCACATAACTACATAAATTTCCTGTATATGTTTAAAATTTTGTATACAAAATTACCGCAATACATAGTGATTACTTCAAATTACTATGTATTGCGGTATTTAAATCATCAATAAAGACTATGCTACCTTATGGGTAACATAGTCTTTTAATACAGTATCAACAATACTACACTTAGCATCTAACTCTGCCTTTAATGCTCGTTCAGAATCAAGGTCTCCAGATACGACCATATCAACGATGGATTTAGAGAATCCTGACACGAGAATGACACCGCTTGGATGTGATTGTACAGGTATTGTATTGTGCGCATAAAGAGACACATTCCAAAAAATAAGGCGTGGCATACTATAACCACAGTCTTCAAATTTCTTACGACACATTTCCATTACTGTAACCGTATCACTATGAACTGTAGCTTGATCAAATTGCATGTCCGAAATGACAAGACACGTCTTAGGTAAATCCTCTTGACGCATATGATACTTAATAGCCGTATCTAGAATCAAATCAAAGGTAGCCTCAATATCCGTAGTGCGAAAATCATCGAATCTACGTAATCGTCTTAATTTATCATGCAATGACTCACACATTGAAATATCAACAATTTCGGGATTGCTACTAAACGTAATAAATCGATTTTTGAAAGCTCGATTCCTATTATGCTCTGTACAATATAGTGCAATGGAATCGCCCACACTAAGGGCCGTCACAGAGTTATTGCCTGCTACTGGTTGCCACATAGAGCTTGAGCCATCTCGTATGATCAATATATCATCATACGCTTTGGGTGGCTCTTGAGCCTTCCACAATTCTTCTAGTGTAGGATCCTCTTCTTTAATGGTACCTACCCAGCCATTGGGATTCGTATAGGCATGAACAATATCGTAAAGGAACATAGAATTAGCATTAATCCTAACAGATGTATCACCCTTTTTCAAGGATGCAAGATAAATCTTACGACGTTCCTCGTCATGATTTAGGAAGGCATCTCGATATTTTAAATTTGCCTTAGATGGCACGTGATTATAATTAATATCATTCCATTGGTTAAGAGATGCCTTACGATCAACAACTGCTAGGTATTTACGTAACATGGATAAGGTCTTACGGTACTCACGAGCATTCAAATTCAATAAGGATTGTAAAATAATCGCCTCAGAACGAGCCGGCTTAGATGACGTATTATTAGAAGGCATCCATTTTGCTAGAAGGCTAATAGAATCGCCAAGACCACAGCCTATCACATCATGACTAAATTGATTCCTAATTAGTTTCCCCAATCCGTCATGAAGAACATCACTAGTCGTATCAAAATAGATACGCAATACATCATCCCAACGACCATAATTCCACAACTCAGTACCAATGATAAATTGCAAAGCCATTTCTGGATACAAATCACCGATTTTAGTGAGCATCATACGAAATACATCGCGTTCACCAAGACCAAGCTTAATGTGGCGTGCATACATAAGCCACTTCATGGTATAAAAAGGATCTTCCTCATAAGATGTAATAAATAAACGCAATGCGTCAACTGCTTCCATCTTATGTGACTCTCCATAAAAATAGGATTGGCTTTTACTTTTACCATAGAAATTAATTGCTGCATTACGCAAAGAAGGAACGGAAAAATTTAGGTCTACGAGAGTACTACCACTCGTGCGATACGCCGTTCCACCATTACCGGTATAGGATTTTTCATTTGTTGTTAATGCGTCCATAAATGTATTCATAGTTCATATCTCCTTGGCATATAAAAAACCGCTGCGGATTATCACAACGTAAATTTTGAAAGCAAAATAAACAAGATAACCATGAGCGGTTACAATACAAAGTTCAATACAATTACTAACCTCATCGAGGCTAAGGCTAACTAGACACGATATCCGAGACCAAATGGTCTCTATCATTACTCTTTTAATTTAATCAATAGGAATTTGCTGCTTGTGTCTAACCTTATGAACCGTTTATGAACGATAACTATGAAATTATACTAGATTCTATCCTCATCTTTTTAATTGTAAAATGTTAAAGAATTGCTGTGAGAATCTAAGTCTTTCTGTTCTACATGTTAGTGAATTCTTTCACCTGATGATGTAAGTATAATACACGTATCCGTGTGTGTCAATATTTTTTTTAAATTTTTTAGAAAATCTTGTTACATCATTAGAAATAACAACTACAAGACTAGATATTCTCTATAATAAGGTATGGCTTTTAGTTTTTTTGCAACACATTTTCTCCGGCCTTTAAAAATTACTCCAAAAGATAAAATGCCGATGCAGCTAGTTATTTACTAGTTGTATCGGCATTAAAATCAACATCTTTTATCCTATACTCTACACAGGTAAATTACTTCAAATTAAGAACATCCAAAAATGATTTTCCAATATGCCATAGTGGTAATCTAAAATTTTGCAATACTGTTTCACCTATGTCCGCAAAACTATGTCTATCACCCAAAGCTACTGAATAACTCATACTTGGACTATAAGCTAGCAAAGGCACCATTTCTCTCGTATGATCTGTACCTTTCCAAGTCGGATCATTCCCATGATCTGCGGTGATGAGAAGTAAATCGTCATCTTTAAGCAAGTCCAACAAACCACCTAATTGGTAATCAAAGTCTTCAATAGCACGCTTATACCCTTCTACATTACGCCGATGACCGTACAGACTATCAAATTCAACAAGGTTGACCATCATGAATCCCCGTGCAAAGCTTTGGCCCAATAGATAAGGAACTACGTTCATACCATGCGCGTTAGACTTTGTCGGATATGATGCATCCCAGCCAACATGAGCATAAATATCGCCGATTTTGCCAACTGCCACTGTCGGAATGTTTGCGTCTTGTAACTCTTGTTGCACCATTTTCTTTTCAGGCATGCGACTATAGTCATGACGATTTGAAGTACGTACAAAATGCCCTGGTGTACCAACAAAAGGTCGAGCTATGATGCGCCCCACATAATAATCACCGACACATACCTTATCGCGTGTAATTTGACACATGCGATACAACTCTTCTAAAGGAATGATATCCTCATGAGCAGCAATTTGAAAGACAGAATCCGCCGATGTATAAACGATTGGCTTACCTGTTCTTATATGTTCTTCTCCGAGGCGTTCAATAATTTCTGTTCCAGAGGCTACCTCATTACCAAGAACTCCATATCCCGTTTCTTTTGTGAAAGTATCCATCAATTCCTTCGGAAATCCTTCATAAAATGTCGGAAATGGTACCATTACAGGATGCCCCATCATCTCCCAATGTCCGCTTGTCGTATCTTTACCGGTACTCATTTCCGCCATACGACCATAAGCACCAATAACAGGCTCATCAAACGCTGAAATATCGGCAATATTAGCTAAACCTATGGATTTTAAATTTGGACAGCGAATAGGTCCTGCTACAGCTTCGATATGTCCTAATGTATTCGAACCTTCATCGCCGAATTTAATCGCATCAGCTGCATATCCTACGCCGACACTATCCATTACTAGTAGAATAATTCGATTATACATATGTACTCCTAAATCTATATGAGATTAGTTACTCATATAATGTAAAAATACTTTGTAACATATTACAATTAAAATCATCAATATGAATTAATAAAATACATAATATATTGAGAGATAAAATTTCTAAAACTTACTTAAGATATGGCATAGCAAGCATAAGGGCCGCCAAAGATTTACTATCCTTAATAGTCTCATTCTTGATAGCCTCCAATAGTTCTGGCAATGTGTAGTATTCTAACTCTACATATTCATCAGGATCCCAATTAGTTTCCCCCATGGTAAGGTCCTTCGCAAGATATAAATGTAATACTTCATTACAGAAACCAGGACTCGTAGCAATAGTCCCTAGTGAGATCCATTGAGCTGCACGATAGCCTGTTTCCTCAGCAAGCTCCCGTTTAGCACAAACAATGGGTTCTTCATTTGGATCTAGTTTTCCTGCAGGTACCTCCAGTAATGGCTGCTGCAAAGCATATCTAAATTGACGTTCCATAACGATCTTATTATCCTCTGTTACCGCCACAATAGCGGTAGCTCCAGGATGATGCACCACTTCACGCCATGCATCTTTGCCATTTACATCGGCAATATCATAGGTAACTTGAATCAATTTACCATCAAATTTCACTTCACTAGACTTCTGTATTTCCTTACTAATTGCCATATATACCTCTAATCTTCTATTTTATGTAAAAACCCGGAGCCTTCTTATACGTTGTAAAATTTCCTCTAAGTACACTTTATTAGGAACAATAAAATCAATATTATCCCGCGTATGACGCTGAACTGTAATATTGTCATCCATAATAGCAAGAATCTTTTCTCTTGTTGTAGGCTCCACCATTTGCTTTATTACAAAAAGAAATCCATTATCTATATCTTGTTGTACTTTATTGTACATGTCGCCTATACCAATATAGGAGCTGCCTTCCTTTTCTACTATAGTAGAAATAAAATCTATAAAACGTTGAGGTATAATCATAATATTGCTCTTTTGCAATATAATCATCATTTGCCAATTGAGCTATATTATCGTGAATATCCTCTGGTAGCCAACTTATAAAAGATCGTAAAAGAAATACATCCCCAATATATACACAACCTTGATCATTGGCACGTTTTATAAATTCATGTATATATACAGGATCATTAAAAGGCTCTAAATATTCATGAGCCACATAATAATCGTTAGAGCTTAACACATTTTGGATGTTATCAATTTTATAGCTCGCTTTTTGACTTATCCGATTATCCAACCCCATCGTATCCGCTACGAGCTTCAATATATTCTTCGTATATAAAGTCCGTTCCATCAATGGTAGCTCCAACTCTTTTTGCTCTGCATATTGCATAATTTCTCGATACTGCTCTAATCGTTTCCATCCAGGATACGTATTATACGATACATAAGCTATACCGTTGTCGGATAAATTCTTATTGCAGATAGATAGAATTTTATCTTTTACCACATCTGGAACCCAGGACCAAATACCATGTACAATAATATAGTCAAAAGTGCCGAACGATTCATCAATATCTAGAATATCCTTCTCAATCAAATGTATATTGGTAAGTCCCATCAACATAATCAGTTCATTTCCCTTCTTAATCTGGGAAGATGATAAATCGATGCCCGTAAAAGACGCTTCAGGATAATATAAAGCTTGAGAAATAATGTTCCCACCAAAAGAACATCCAAGCTCAAGGACACGAGCCTTTTTTTTAAGGCACTGGGTTTAATCCAAATAACAAAGCTCGTGCCGCTAAAGTGTTCAACGAGGTCGCCCCAAAGGGTTGAGAAATATATACTACATCTTCATAACTCTTTTTAAGTACCTTATTCTCATCCAATACATGCATAGTATTTTGTGTAGTCTCAATATCATTCCCCATAACTGATGTACCTACGTTCTTTTTTTGTTTAGACTCCTGTTTCATAAAGCCTCCCGAATTTTCTACTCACTATAATAATTATTATATAGTATTATGTAAAAGAATTATAGTTGAAGAGATTAATTAACACACAAAAACCGCCCAACAAAGTTGAGCGGTTTTTACTAATTTATACAAAACCATATATTATTTACATAGTCCCTGTGCTTCCAATGCCACCAGTTCTTACACCTGTGGCATCATCATTGTTTGTAATAAGGTATTTAGAGAATATACCTTGAGCAACGCGTTCCCCTTTATCAAGGGTAACTGTTTCTTTGCCAAAGTTAAGAAGGGCAATCATAATATGACCTTCATTATCCTCATTGTTGTAGTAATCACTATCAATGATACCTGTACTATTCACAAGTGCCAGATGTCGTTTAATAGCCATGCTAGAACGAATGTGAATGGCAAGATATTCATCGTATGCCATAAAAGCTTTAATACCCGTTGGCACCAAAACCACTTGACCAGGTTCTAAAGTAACAGCTTCAGCACATTCAATATCATAACCTGCGCTTTCAGTTGTTTTACGTGTTGGTAAGTTGATATCTTGTTCTTCAAAAGCAGAAACTACTTCAAAGCCACGAATATCCATGTAACACCTCTTATTTTAAACAATCTTTACGAGACAAGTTTACACGGCCTTGTTTATCGATCTCGATAACTTTTACCATGATTTCATCCCCTACACTTACTACGTCTTCTACATTTTCAACGCGTTCTTTTGCAAGTTTGGAAATATGTACAAGACCTTCTTTACCTGGTAATACCTCTACGAATGCGCCAAACGCCATTAAACGAGTTACTTTACCAAGGTATACTTCACCTACTTCAACCTCTTTAGTAAGGTTAGTGATGATTTCTTGAGCTTTCGCAGCCCCTTCTTGTTCTACAGAAGCGATAAATACTGTACCATCATCTTCGATATCAATTTTAGCGCCTGTTTCGTCAATGATACTGCGGATTACTTTACCGCCAGAACCGATTACGTCACGGATCTTATCAGGATCAATTTTCATTGTAATAATACGTGGAGCGTATTGAGACATTTCTTGACGTGGTTCAGCAATTGTATCAAGCATGATACCCATGATATGCATGCGGCCTTTGTGAGCTTGTTCTAATGCTTCTTGAAGGATTTCACGGGATAATCCGGAAATCTTGATATCCATTTGAATTGCTGTTACGCCTTTAGCTGTACCAGCAACTTTAAAGTCCATATCTCCAAGAGCATCTTCCATACCTTGAATGTCAGTTAAAATTGTATAATGTTCCCCTTGAGTTACAAGACCCATAGCAATACCTGCTACAGGAGCTTTAATAGGTACACCAGCATCCATCAAAGATAATGTAGAACCACATACGGAAGCCATGGAGCTAGAACCATTCGATTCCAATACTTCAGATACTAAACGCAACGCATATGGGAAGTCTGCCTCGCTCGGAATCACAGGCACCAACGCGCGTTCAGCCAATGCACCATGACCGATTTCACGACGCCCAGGGCCACGGGAAGAACGAGTCTCCCCTACGGAGAAAGATGGGAAATTATAATGATGAATATAACGTTTTTCAGTTTCAACACCAAGACCATCGATGGTTTGTTTTTCGGACAAAGGCGCTACTGTTGTGACATTCAACACTTGAGTTTGGCCACGTGTAAACAAGCCAGAGCCATGTGTACGAGGTAATACGCCTGTACGACAAGAGATTGGACGAACTTCATCAAGTTGACGACCATCTGGACGGATTTTTTCAACAGTAATCATATGACGCACGATTTCTTTTGTCATTGCATCAAATGCTTTATTTACATCAGCCAAGTTATCTGGGTAGATTTCTTCAAAGTGAGCTAATACATCTGAACGTACTTCGCTTTCTTGTGCATCGCGTTGTTGTTTATCTGCACAACGAACTGCAGCATCAAGTTTATCATGACCATAGGCACGAACTGCATCACTGATTTCAACAGGAACATCTTTACATTCAAATACGCGTTTTTCCTTACCTACTTTTGCAGTCATATCTTCTTGGAATGCTACGATTTTTTTGATTTCTTCGTGAGCTGCCATGATAACTTCAAGAATGATATCTTCCGGTACTTCTTCAGCGCCACCTTCAACCATGAGGATAGCCTCTTTAGTACCAGCCACAACGATATTAAGATCTGTTTCTTCTAATTGTGCTTTCGTTGGATTTACAACAAATTCACCATTGATACGTCCCATACGAACGCCTGCAATAGGACCATTCCAAGGAACATCAGAAATAGACAATGCGGCGGAAGCGCCAATCATACCACAAATGGCTGGATCACAATCTTGGTCCACAGACATAACTGTTGCTACTACGTGTACTTCGTTACGTACACCTTTATCAAATAATGGACGAATAGGACGGTCAATCAAACGGCTATTCAAGATCGCAGATTCAGGTGGACGCGCTTCACGTTTAATGAAGCCCCCTGGTAAACGACCAACCGCATACATTTTTTCTTCATAGTCTACTGTAAGTGGGAAGAAATCGATGTCCTTCGCCTCTTTAGAGCCTGTAGCAGTAACGAGTACACGAGTATCACCATAGCCAACCATTACAGCACCGCTAGCTTGTTTTGCAAGTTCCCCAGTCTCAATCGTAAGCGTACGACCAGCTAGGTCCATTTGGAATTGTTCCATTCCTATTCCTCCTAAAAATCTTCTTATATGTATACCTTCTAATTATATATCAATTAAAGCTAAATAGCCAATTCAAAATAAAAAAGCCGTCCTAAAGGACGGCTAATTTTATTATTTACGAAGACCAAGGCGTTCGATAAGAGAACGATAACGTTCGATATCTTTACGACGAAGGTAGTCAAGCATGTTACGGCGTTGACCAACCAATTTCAACAAACCACGACGGGAATGATGGTCTTTTTTGTGCTCTTTCAAGTGTTCTGTTAAGTATTGAATGCGACTTGTCAAAATCGCAACTTGTACTTCTGGGGAACCAGTGTCACCTTCATGAGTAGCGTATTCTTTAATTACTGCTAATTTAGCTTCTGTAGTTAACATTAATGTTACCTCCTAAAAAATTATAATCCCGATAAGCCTAAGTAACCGTTGGAGAATCGAATACTTCGCTTACGATATGTCTTACGACCTAATTTAGTATACAGTATCTGCCCTATCTTGTAAAGCAAAAATACAGTAATTTAACCAAAGATGGATTACAACTTCGTTCTATTATTTAGCACCTAGCACCATACGGTCGCTCAGTGCATTTTCACCAGCTACCTCAAACTTTTGAAGTAAGTCAGCAACTGTTAATTGTTTCTTTTCGTCCCCTTTTACATCATAGATGATTCGACCAGCGTCCATCATGATAAGGCGATTACCAAAGCGCAATGCATCACGCATATTATGGGTAATCATAAGAGTTGTTAGATTATGTTCTGCAACGAGTTTATCTGTTAGTTGCAACACATTTTCTGCAGTCTTAGGGTCAAGTGCCGCAGTATGTTCATCCAATAATAAGAGTTCTGGACGAAGCATGGTAGCCATTAACAATGTAATGGATTGACGTTGACCACCAGATAGTAGGCCCATACGAGCAGATAAACGATCTTCAAGGCCCAAGCCTAATAATGCAAGACGTTCCTTGAAAAATGCTTGTTCACTATCTTTGAAAGCCCATGTAAGACCTAAGCTTTTACCACGGCGCATAGCAAGAATCAAGTTTTCCTCGATTTGCATATTACCAGCAGTACCAACCATAGGGTCTTGGAATACACGACCAATGTATTTAGCACGTTTGTATTCTGGCATTTTTGTCACATCAATCTCATTAATTGTAATGGATCCTTCATCTACTGGAAATACACCAGCGATGGAGTTTAGCAAAGTACTTTTACCAGCACCATTACCACCAATTACAGTACAAAAATCACCCTCTTCTAGACGAAGGTTGATGCCTTGTAATGCAGTCTTTTCATTAATTGTGCCCTTAAAGAAGGTTTTTACCATATTTTTTACTTCTAACATAGTGTCCTCCTTAACGAGCCAACCATTTTGCTTTCAATGTAGGTAGGGAAAGCGCGATGGCAACAAGAATTGCAGTGAATAATTTCAAATCATTTGGTGGCATACCCATGTAGAGAACGGCAGCAATAACGATACGATATACTATAGAACCAAGTACTACAGCGATGAGACTGCGTACGAAGGATTTCGTACCAAATACTACTTCACCAATGATTACAGAGGCCAAACCAATAACGATGGTACCAATACCCATGCCTACATCAGCAAAGCCTTGGAATTGACCGATAAGAGCTCCAGACATACCAACAAAGCCATTGGAAATCAAAAGGCCAAGAACGATCATATTATCAGTATTTACGCCTTGAGCGCGAATCATTTGAGGGTTAACACCTGTAGCACGTAAGGCTGTACCAATTTCGGTACCGAAGAACCAAAATAAGAGCAAACATACAACTACAGCAACGATAATACCTACGATGGCTGCAGACCACATATTCGGCGTGTGGAAAAATCCACCAAGAATCGTATAAATTGTATCCATTCGAAGCAAAGATACATTAGCTTTGCCCATGATATGAAGGTTTACAGAGTACAATGCAATCATTGTCAAAATACCGGCCAATAATGCAGGAATTTTTAATTTTGTATGAATCCAGCCTGTTACAGCACCTGCTATCATACCACCCACACCGGCAAGTAAAATGGAAAGGATTGGATTCATACCACTTATAATTAAAATAGCGGAAATGGCCGCCCCCATTGGGAACGTACCTTCCACAGTTAAGTCAGCCACATCTAATACACGGAAGGTTATGAATACGCCGACCGCTAATAAAGACCATAAAAGGCCTGTGGTTATGGTGCCTACCACTAAATCTAACATTAAAATCTCCTCTATTGTTTCATGTCTTTACGAAGAGCTTCAGGAATCGTAATACCTAATTTTTTAGCACGTTCTTCGTTAACAGTTAACTTAATCTCTTTTTGTGTCTCAATAGCTAAGTCTGCAATTTTTGCTTCTCCTGCAAGAACTTTAGCAGCCATTAAACCTGTTTGGTAACCCAATTGATAGTAATCAACAGAATATGTTGCTACACCACCAGTCATTGTCATACCTTCATCGGCAGCAAATACTGGAATTTTAGCAGCATCTGTAATTTGTGCTAAGTTAGCCATAGCAGATGCCAATACATTATCTGTTGGCGTATAGATTGCTTGTACATCTTGGTTCACAAGATTTGTAGCTGCTTGTTGGATATCATTTACATTTGAAACAGTTGCCTCTACGACAGTAATACCTTTTGTAGCAGCATAGGCTTTCATTTTTTCAACTTGCAATTGGGAATTGATTTCAGAGGATGTATAAATGGCACCAATGCGCTTTACATTCGGTACTAATGCTATGATAAGATCAACCTCTTTTTCAACAGGTGTCATATCGGATGTACCAGATACATTACCACCAGGGCGTTCATTAGATTGAACGAGTTTAGCTGTCACGTAGTCTGTAATAGCTGTACCCATGATTGGCATATCATGAGAAGCATTTGCCATCGTCTGAGCAGCAGGCGTTGCAATAGCTAATACTAAATCTTTTTTATCAGATACGAAACGTTGTGCAATACTATTTAGATTGGATTGATCGGCTTGTGCATTTTGTTGGTCAATTTTAATGTTTTGACCATCCTTATATCCTTTAGATGCTAAAGCATCTACGAATCCTTTATTAGCAGCATCAAGAGATGGATGTTCTACTAATTGAATAACACCAATTTTTTTTTGGTCATTAGTTGCAGTATTGGAACCACAACCGGCTACCATTGCCATAACAGCAATGGCACTAAGTGCCACTGCAATACTTTTTTTCCAGTTCATGTATAACTCCTTACCAGTTATGTATTAAATCATAGTCGCCTTGTTCATCAAATCCTCTGGTAAGGTGATGCCCAATTTTTCTAATTTATCTTTCCCTACAACTAATTTAAATTCTTTCTGCATTTCGATAGGCATATCTTCAACTTTAGCTTCTCCAGTTAGGATTTTAGCTGCCATCAAACCAGTCTGGTAACCAAGTTTGTAGTAATCTACAGACAAGGACATAACTGCCCCACCTTTTACGTGATTATCTTCACCGCCGAACACAGGAATTTTTGCTGGATCGGTAATAGCTACAAGATTGCTCATCGCAGAAGCTACCACATTATCTGTTGGCACATAAACTGCATCCACACGTTGGGATACTAGATTTTGTGCCGCTTGTTGAATATCGTTTACATTGGAAACTGTAACTTCTTCAACTTTAATGCCTTTTGTAGCTGCATAAGCTTTCATCTTCTCCACTTGAATTTGAGAATTTACTTCGCTAGAGCTATAAATAGTGCCGATTGTTTTCGCATTTGGCATTACTTGTAAAATTAAATCTACTTGTTGCTCTACTGGATTCATGTCGGATGTACCAGACACATTACCACCAGGTTTTTGATTGGATTTAACAAGTTTAGCTGCCTCGTAATCAGTAATAGCTGTACCTAAGATTGGAATATCATGAGTTGCATTCGCCATGGATTGAGCCGCTGGCGTAGCAATTGCTAAAATCAAGTTTTTCCGATCGGATACGAAACGCTGCGCAATGCTATTCAAATTAGATTGATCAGCTTGCGCATTTTGTTGATCAAAAGTAATCTTTTCTGCTAAACCTTTTTCTTTTAGCGCATCAACAAAACCCTTATTTGCCGCATCTAATGCAGGATGCTCTACCAATTGTACAACACCAACTTTGTATTCACCATTCGATGTAGTTCCATTTGAGCTACAGCCTGTAAACGCCATTAGTGCTGCCGCCGTGAGCGCTAGGGCAATACCTTTTTTTAAGTTCATGGGGATTTCCTTCCTATCTGCAAAGATTATAATACTTTTATTATAAACAAATTTATCTACTACATCAATGTAGCAGGTTAAAGTATTTTATTTTTTATATGTGCGAAAATAAAATAAGAAATTCACCTATTAATCTAACGATGCTAACATATCCTCAGTCAATTCATTTGCCGCTAAAATATAGTCCTTAAGAGTTCCTTTGTCGAGAGCCACCTTCATAACAGGCACTTCAAAGGGATCGAGGATAACGCACATTAAAATTTCACCCGTCACATAATAACCAACTACAGCTTCACCTTCTTCAGAATCTAAAGTTTCACGTTTTACTGTAACACAGTATGGTTTCATTACTTGTGCTGCCGCTTCTGCTACCTCTTCTCGATTTGCAATATACTCTTCAGCCTTCGTTTCGGGAATGTCAAAGATATCTACCTTTACAGTCTTGACCTCTGTAGCCTCTCCTTTGGCAGACTCTATAGCTGCGCCTAATTCTGTTTGCTTCATATATACCTCACATAGAATGGGCTTTCACCATTGGTGAAAGTCTCATTATCTTAGATTGATTCATCAGCTGCATTTAAAAACGACACATAGCATTGTTTTGCCTCGTAAATATCAGCCTTAGATGTAACCTCCCAAGGAGCATGCATACTAAGTACGGCCACACCACAGTCGATGACATTCATACCATAAAGGGCCATAATGTACGCAATCGTACCGCCACCACCGAGGTCTACCTTGCCAAGTTCAGCAGTTTGATAAGTTACGTTATTAGACTCCATTACACGGCGGATAAAGCCCATGTACTCAGCATTGGCATCGTTAGAACCAGCTTTACCACGAGAGCCAGTAAATTTATTGAATACTACACCCATACCAAGGTAGGAAGCATTTTTCTTTTCATATGCAGACGCATAGAGTGGATCATAGCCTGCACTTACATCAGAGGATAACATACGGGATTTCTCCAGCGTACGGCGCACGCTCACCGAGTTAGGTTTACCCATAAGTGTTAAAATTTCAGCTACCGCATTTTCAAAGAAACGTGATTGCATGCCTGTTGCACCAACAGAACCAATTTCCTCTTTATCTACAAGTAAGCAACAGGTAGTGCGCTTTACATTATCCACTTCAAGCATTGCCACCAAGGATGTATACGCGCAAACGCGATCATCTTGGCCATACGCCATTACCATGGAACGATCAAAGCCCATATCTCGAGCTTTACCCGCTGGTACGATTTCTAATTCAGCAGATAATAAGTCACTCTCAACAAAACCATATTCTTTTTCAAGAAAAGTATTGATAAACTTAGTAACCCCTTCTTTTTCTTCGTCTTTAACTGGACGGCTACCGATTAGTAAATCAAGAGCTTCCCCTTCAATTACTTTAGCTGCATTCTTTTGCATTTGTTCTTGCCCCAAGTGAGGTAACAGGTCAGTAATGCAAAACACAGGATCCGTTTCTTTATCACCAATGTTGATATTAATACGGGTACCATCTGTTTTTACCACAACACCATGAATGGCAAGAGGCATAGCTACCCAATGATATTTTTTAATACCTCCATAGTAATGAGTATCCCAAAATACTAAATTACTATCCTCATATTGTGGATTTTGCTTTACATCGATGCGTGGGGAATCAATATGAGCACCTAAAATATTCATACCCAATTCAATATCATCAGCACCAATATTAAATAAAGCAATAGATTTATCCATATGTGTGTAATAAATCTTATCACCAGTTTTGATTGACGTATTGCTTTTAATAATATCATTTAGATTTACGTAGCCCTTTGCTTCTGCGAATTCTACAGCTTGCACAACGCATTCACGTTCTGTTTTACCATTATCTAAAAATTGACGATATGTATCACTTAAAGCATATACCTTTTCCATAGTGGCATCATCATAATTATGCCATGCATATTTACGTTCCATAATCTATCCTTTCTAAAAATTCACACTCTAATATTCAGCACAGCTTAGAGTGATGAACCTAAGTTTACAAAATTATTTTTGGCAGACTTTTTCATGTTCCGCCTTACAATACTCTAAATATTTTCGCTCCTTTTCGCGATTGATTTCAGACTTCTGAGTATATAGAAAACGAATTTCATCCGTACAATGGGTCAGTACCTTTGTAACGTAGAATTTACAACTACCGGACTTAATCGTATATTTTCCAACTTTAAGTTGCACCGCAAAATCGCCATGTTTAGGACACACTCCAATGGCTAAGTGCTTATCTCCTTGTAATCGTTCAGGTCTTGTCATTTCTAAGCGGGTTTGACAGTACGGACAGAAGGACATACGTACTCTTCTATCATGAATAATACGTTTTTTCTCAGAGAAATTTTCATACATAAAAAATGTCAAAATAGGAGGATATAGGAAAGGATTGTTACTTTCCTTGCGAATTAGATCATAATGCAAAATCCCTTGTGCAATATCTAGAGTCTGACATATATGAGCCGTAAAGACAGCATCATGCAAAGCATTGTGAGCAGATAAATGCTCCGTCGATATATTGAGATCCTCCATAGCATGAGCCACAGAATACTGCTGACTTGTTCCATATCGTTGATAGGAGTAAATCATTTGCGCATCGACCCATTGATCATAAGATAATGCTTTCATCTTATGGAGCATAAGGTTCTCTCGTAGGATGAGAATATCGTCTGACCCCCATGAAAGTAGCATATATTCATCACCACACCAGTTTTGAAAGTATTGCATAGCCGTCTTGAACGGCACACCATGATCGAGTTCACGAGAAGTTATGCCCGTCAATTCGCGCACATGTTTATGCATACGTGGCAAGTATTGAGGTTTGATGAACATTGTAAAATGATCTATAATGTCCATCTTTTCATTCAGTTTTACCGCTCCGATTTGAATGATTTCCCCTGTCAACGGCATTTTAGTGCGCTTCATAAAGCTAATGTCGTTGCTATAAGGTTGATTCCATTCTAAATCAAATACAATATAGTTCATATGTCTATTTCGATTCTAAAAGCAACGTTTCCACAGCTTTAATAACCTGTTCTTCAGAAATTACGGATAATCCTTTATAATTTCCTTCTTTAATAATTTTCTTCATGCTTTTACCAATCTCATAAGAATCCATCGTTTCAAGAACGATAGCATGAGCTTGATAAGGTCCATAAAAGAATGGATTTGATGGCCCATACAGTGCCACAATTGGCACACCTTGACTGATTCCTACATGCATCGGTCCAGAGTCATTAGTAATTAACAGATTACAACGGCCCATAGCAGCTGCCAAAGGCCCTAACTGAAATTTTCCCGTAGCCACAATAGGCTTTGTTTCCATTTGTTCTACTACGGGCTGCACCATTTCAAGGTCCATAGGTCCCCCAAAGAAAATTGTCTTATAACCTAAACGACCAAAGTAATCTGCTACATGAGCAAAACGTTCAGCAGGCCAGCGTTTCTCAGGAACGGCACTACCGATATTAAAACCAATGAGTATATCAGTATCAGTTAATCCATGTGTACCGTAAAACTCTTGAGCCTGACGACGCCATTCTTCACAGGTTTCAATATATAAACCAGAGTTAGAAGTATCTGTTACACCTAATTGCTCTAGTACATTAATGTACATATCCGCAGCATGACGAGTTTTACGATCCAACCGCGTATACTTTGTCATGAATGGTCTAAATAGAAAGTGGCTCATACCAGTTGTGATAGGTGCATGAATCTTCCATGCTAAATAGGAAGTACGCTCATTAGGATGTAAATTAATGACAATATCAGGTTTTCCCTTAGCATTAATTTCACGAGCAACTTCATTGAGACCTGAGATGCTATTATGGCGACCTTTTTTATCAACAACAATAAGTTCATCAATATTTGGATTATATTGCATTACTTGTTGTAATTTTTCATCTATTACATACGTAATATGACTATGAGGAGCCGCTTTGCGAAGCACTTCTAAAAATGGAGTCGTTAATATAACATCTCCTAAATGCATTAAAAAGGTTACCACAATGCGCTTATAATCTAGTTCCATTATAGTTCCTTTCCAAGTACTTGTTCATACACTGACCATACTGCGTCTACAGGAATTTGTGCCATACAGTCTGGATCATCTACTAGTGGTTGCTCAGGTGTAGCCTTAGATGTAGGTGAAATAATGAGATGTACATGACTGCCACCATAAGGACCTGTACGCTTAGGAGATGTTGTGCCAAACATGGCAATCAAAGGACGCTTCAAGGCATTTGCAATATGCAATGGTCCCGTATCAGCACTAATAAAAATTTGACAATGACGAATCAACTCAATGAGTTCAGGCATTGTTGTAGATCCCACTAAATTAATGAGATTATCATTTTTTACGTAGTTCTCAATAAAAGTACCCTTCTCTGCGTCATCAGGGGCACCGGCGACAACAACCTTTTTACCGAATTCGCATAGACGAATACAAAGTTCTCCAAAATTAAGAAGTGGCCACTCTTTAACAATCCAACGAGCACCGGGTACAACTACAACATATTCGTCATCTACACCATAAGATCTCAACTTATATTTTACGGATTTCTCGGCATCAACATAAGCAGGCATCGGAAATTCAATTTCCTCCACCTCACCACCAAGGGCGCGTATGGTATCTAGATAACGTTCAATAACATGGTCGTATTTATGCTCACCTACTAAGGCTTTATTAACTAGATTGCTTCCTTCGCGAAGCTCCCAGTAGCCATACTTTTCAGGAGAACCAGATAATAAAGATACAATAGCGCTTTTAGCAATACATTGAAGATCCAAGGTCATATCAAAATGACGACTATGCAAATCTTTGCGCAATTGATATAAATAAGCAGGCTTTTTAAGTCGTTTTTTATCGATAATAATCACATCATCGACCCAAGGTGTACCAGGCAAGAGGCTAGCAAACTGCTCGTGAATGGCCCATGTAATACGAGCATTAGGCCAATTTTTGCGCATAGCGTACAAGGTAGGCAATGCGTGAATTACATCACCTAAGGAACTCATCTTGATGATGAGTATATTCTTGTAATCTTTCATATAGCCTCCACACCCAAACACAACAACTCAATACACATACTAAATTATTGTTTTAATAAAATCTAATAAATTTGTACCTGTAAATAGGTAACCTTTAACCCCAGCGGCTTCAGCAGCATCAACATCACGCTGACTGTCGCCTATAAGGAAACTCTCTGCAGGATTTACATTATAATCCTTAATGGCTTGATTAATCATGCCAGGTTTAGGTTTTCTACATTCACACTCTACCGCGTATAATGGAACAGATCCTTCTTTATGATGAGGGCAGTAATAGAAATGTAAAATCGGTGCACCACCGCGATCTAGTTCATGAGCCATATGGTCATGTAAAATTTGAACATCAGACTCTTTATAGTAACCGCGAGCCACACCACTCTGATTTGTCACTACAATGAGATCATATCCCTTGCTATACGCATAGGCAAGCGCCTCTTTTGCACCATCTACCCACTCTAAATCACTGACTTTATATAGATATCTAACATCTTTATTAATAACGCCATCGCGATCTAAAAATAATACCTTGCGCATTAGCGTAAATACCCTTCATTATTATCTAATAGTTCACAGTATTCTTTAACGGCATCTTCCATTTTATGGAACCCTTTATCATAGCCAGCTGCTAACAATTTAGTAGTATCAGCCTCTGTAAAGCTTTGATATTTGCCTTTTAACACCTCTGGGAATGGCACATATTCAATTTTGCCTTGACCATTGTAGTCGATTACAGCTTGCATGAATTGGTTAAAGCTATGAGCATTACCTGTACCACAGTTGAAAGTGCCAGAGATTTCAGGATGCTCCCAAAAATAAAAGTTTACATTAACCACGTCTTTTACATAGATAAAGTCACGTGTTTGACCACCATCTTCGTAGCCATCCGTACCTTCAAAGAGGTTAATGATACCTGTTTCTTTATTTTTGTAGAACATTTGGCGTACTAAAGAAGCCATTTTATCTTTATGAGCTTCATTAGGACCATATACGTTAAAGTAACGTAAACCAACCACTTGTGCAGTATATTCACCTTCATATTTGCGTACATAACGGTCGAATAACAGCTTAGAATACGCATATGGATTAAGTGCTTCTTCAGCTTCAGGCTTTTCTACGAAACCATTTATACCATTACCATATGTAGATGCAGAGGATGCATAGATAAATGGAATACGGCGGTCTTGGCAATAATGGAATAGATTTTTAGAACCTTCATAGTTGTTCTTCATCATATATTTGCCATTATATTCCATCGTATCTGCACAAGCCCCCTCGTGGAATACGACTTCAATCGGGCCTACATCGAATGTACCATCAGCAATAGCACAATCAAAATCATCACAATCGATGTAATCTAGAAATTCTAGATTTTGAATATTGCGAATCTTACGACCATCAGTAAGATCATCTACGATGAGAATATCTGTACGACCGCGATCATTCAGTGCTTTCACAATATTACTGCCAATAAAACCAGCACCACCTGTTACGATAATCATAATTTGCCCTCCTTAGCCATAGTGGCTATTTTCCCTACAATATCTGATGTAGAGTAACCTTCTTTAAACGAAAGAACCTCTACATTGTCAACGGACTCCCGTCCGATAATATCTTCTATTTTGTAATCTCCGCCCTTAACAAGAGTATTGGGACGTAAGTACGCTAGTAATTCAGCCGGCGTATTTTCTTCGAATAACACAACCCCATCGATGCATCGCAACGCACTCAACAAGGCCGCTCTATCCTCTTCACTTACGATGGGCCGTGTTTTCCCTTTTAAGCGTTGAACAGATGAATCAGAGTTTAATCCAATGATTAAATGATCCCCCAGTTGTGCAGCCTCTTGTAAATACGTGATATGTCCACGATGAAGAATGTCAAAACAACCATTTGTGAACACTACTGTCTCACCTTTGCTTTGCCATTGTGATACGAGTTCTTTCATTTCTTCCTTTGTATATAATGGTTTAGATTGAATACTATGTTTATAGGAATGCCATAAGTCTAATAGCTCAGAACGATGTATTGGATACGTACCAACCTTAGATACTACGATACCTGCTGCACCATTGGCGATATGCAAGGCTAAACGCATCGATAAACCACTTGCAAGACAGGTCATCATCATGGATACAACGGTATCTCCTGCACCACTCACATCGAATACCTCTTGTTGAGTAGCAGGATTATGCCATGTACGGCCATCCTTTGCAATAACCGTAATTCCTTTTGCAGAGCGCGTAGCTACAATATAATCTAAATCTACAGTAGTGAATACAGACTTAGCAGCCTCTACGATGATAGCATCATCATTTTCTAATTTACGGCCTACACATTCACCGAGTTCTTTCACATTCGGTGTAATACATGTAGCACCATTGTATTTAGACCAATTAGCACCCTTAGGATCTACGATTGTTTGCACACCATATTCCTTAGCCAAACTAAAGATTGTCTTCAATAAGGTAGGTGTACAAACGCCTTTACCATAATCGGATACGACAATACCATCAATACCAACTTTACATAGATTTTCAAGCCAACTAGATAGTTGTTGCTCTTCTTGGTACGTTAGATCTGTAATCGTTTCAAAATCAAGACGCATCATCTGTTGACGATCACCTAAGATGCGCATCTTAGTAATAGTAGAGCGGTCATCACTAGTGATTAAACCAGTCGTATCGATTTTATCAGTATCAAGTAAATGTTGTAATAAACGGCCATGGTCATCATTACCTGCTAATGCACCAAGATACACCTTACAGTCTAAATTAGACAAATTAGATGCAACATTACCAGCTCCACCAAGGACCTCTTTCATCTTGGACACGCGGTTTACAGGAACCGGTGCTTCTGGAGAAATACGACTTACATCACCAAAAACATAACGATCTACCATTACATCACCTACAACGGCAATCTTTAAGTTTGGTAGTTGTTTTGTTAAAAATTGATTAATGGTAGTATTTATCATAATCCACCTATTCCTTACCCAAATATACATGTCTTCTTATTTATAATAAACCTTTGTTTGAAATAACATGTACCTATATCTAATAACCTAGTGGTTAGTAATCTTCTTCAATGATTTCACACATAATGTGGCCAGCTAAGATATGCATTTCTTGAATGCGCGCCGTCACATTGCTAGGAATCGCCAATGTAATATCACATAGTTCAGCTAATTTGCCACCACCTTCACCGGTGAAAGCAATGGTATGCATCCCAATAGAGCGAGCCATTTCAGCCGCTTTCACAACATTCTTGGAATTCCCAGAGGTGGAAATACCGATAAGAACATCACCTGTACGGCCTAAGCCCTCCACTTGACGAGCAAAAACAGCATCAAAATCATAATCATTGGCAATAGCTGTTAAAGCGGATGTATCTGTCGTTAATGCAATAGCCGCAAAAGAACGGCGTTCTTTTTTGAAACGACCGATTAATTCTGCCGCTAAATGTTGAGAGTCCGCAGCAGAACCACCATTACCACAGAATAAAATTTTATTACCATTATCGATAGCTGTCTTACAGCGATATCCGATTTCTTGAATGGTATCCATATGTTCCATCGTCTTACCAAACACTTCGAGATGCTCAGTAAAACGATCCGCAATGATTGGATTTAAATCAGTCATTATAAAATCTCCTTTAGTAGTCTATCTGCATTTTTCCAGAACAACTTTTCACACTGTTCCACAGATAAGCCTGCCTCTCTAAATGCATCATAAAGACGACTTATTTGAGACATATCTGCAATCTCTGTATCTGGTGGAATCCCATCAAAATCAGTTCCCAACGCCACTACCTCTTCACCGCCCTTGTCGATGAGATATAGACCGTGCTTTACAATATCTTCAATGCGACTAACTGGCGATGTGCCGAGAAAATTCTGTGCAAAATTAAGTCCTATAATACCGCCCTTATTAGCGATAAGTCTAATAAGATTATCCGGCAAATTTCGCGTATGAGCCCTAACTTCCCGTGCATTTGAATGGGATGCTATAAAAGGAACATCTAGAATATCTCCTAGTTGCTCTGTACCAGCATCATTGAGATGTGAGCAGTCAACGATCATCCCTAAATCTTGCATAGCCTCAACAAATTCAACACCTTTAGATGTTAATTGTTTATGCTGCTCACCACAATGTGGCTCGCCAAGACCATTCGGATAATTCCACGTTAGTGTTATAAGTCTAACCCCATCTTGGTAAGCTTGGTTAAGTTTATTCAAATCGCCACGTAGTACGCCACCTTCTTCAATAGATATGAGCGCCCCAATCTTACCAGACTTGTATACAGACTCTATCTCTTGATAAGAGAGCACATGTTGTATGTGCTCTCCATAGTGATGAATTTGTGATACACACAAATTACGCATCTCTTCATAGCGAGCATAAGGGTCATTCGTTTCACCAATATTAATAAAGAGCGCAAAGTCTTGTATCTTGCTATGAGCCTTTTGTAATTTTTCTATATCTATTTTCCAAGTATTACGATATAAATCACCACTATCAGGATGATCTAGCAGTTGCATCATCGTATCGCAATGTAAATCTATCATAAAGCCTCACACATCGCTAATTTCAAAACCATGTATAACCAATCAGTAATACAAAATCCATTATTCTTCTACGACAGGTTTGCGTTTCGGCTTTTTAGCATCTAACTTCTTCAGAGCCTTTAACTCTTCCATAAAGCTATCAATATTATCAAACTTACGATATACACTGGCAAAACGAACATATGCAACTTGATCTATGTCTTTCAGTTGTTGTAACACGAGCTCACCAATGCGATCAGTTGTAACCTCTTGGTTAATTTCATTCCGAATATCGCGCTCTACATCATTAACTACTTGCTCCATCACGGACATAGGAACTGTACGCTTGTCACAAGAGCGCAATAGACCATTCAATAATTTACCACGGTCAAATAATTCACGTCGTCCATTTTTCTTCAATACCATGAGTGGTACTTCTTCTATAATTTCATAGGTAGTAAAGCGACGGCCACAATTAATACATTCACGGCGACGGCGAATACTATTTCCTTCATCAGTCGTTCTAGAGTCTGTTACCTTCGTGTCTGTGTGTTGGCAATAAGGACATCTCATCTGTTACTACTCCTTTTCTACTAATCATTCTGAAATAACGTATAATACGCCCATTTTCTCTACTATATATAGTACCATGAAACCCTTTAAAATACAAAGAATCCCTAGGATTTCCTAGGGATTCTTCCATTATTCTTCAATTTTTCATTTTATGAAATACTTGAGAAATAATATTTTTAATTTTAAATGGTTTTTAACTTATCGTTTCAAAGCATCTTCAATGCGAAGCAAACAGTCACCAGATTCGATACGGCTACCTTCACGTACAAGGATTTCTTCTACGATACCATCGATAGGAGCTGTAATTGTTGTTTCCATTTTCATCGCTTCTGTAACAATCAATGGTTCACCTTTAGTTACAGATTGACCATTCTTAACGAGGATCTTAACAACGGAACCAGACAATGTAGCACCTATTTCACCAGGGTTAGATTCATCCGCTTTGCGACGAACTACACCAGTTGTCTTAGCATGTTTATCATGAACCTTAATACTACGAGGCTGACCATTAAACTCGAACAATACGATGCGGTTACCATCTTCATCAGGTTCAGAAAAACCATTCATCTTGATAATCAGTGTTTTACCTTTTTCGATAGTTACTTGAATTTCTTCGCCCCGTTTCATACCGAAGAAGAATGTAGGAGTATCTAATACGGATACATCGCCAAAGTCTTTTACAAATTTATTGTAATCTTGGTAAACCTTAGGGTACAAGCAATATGCACTAATATCTTCATCAGTTGTTTGGGCTCCCATTTCGCTTAATTCATGACGAATATGTTCAAAATCTGTTGGAGGTAATACAGCACCAGGACGAACTGTGATTGGGCGAGCACCTTTCAAGATGATCTTTTGTAATTTTTCAGGGAAGCCTTGATATGGAGTACCAAGACGGCCTTCAAAGAATTCAACTACTGACTGAGGGAAATCCAATACATCGCCTTTTTCGTAGATATCTTTTTCAGTCAAGTTGTTTTGTACCATGTACAATGTCATATCCCCTACCACTTTAGAGGATGGTGTAACTTTAATAATATCACCAAACATCATGTTTACTTGGTGATACATTTTTTTTATATCTGTCCAACGATCACCAAGCCCTACCATTTTAGCTTGTTGTTGCAAGTTAGAGTATTGACCGCCCGGCATTTCATGTTGATATACTTCAGTATTAGGATATGCTTCTGCTTTATCTACACCTTTGTAGTATGGTCTAATACTACCAAAATAATGAGACATTTCTTCCATGTAATCAATGTTCATTTCTGGTTGACGTTGATGACCAGACAATGCATAGTACATGGAATTCATACTAGGTTGAGAAGTACCATTAGCAAATGCGGAGTATGCTAAGTCGATTACGTCAACACCAGCATCTACAGCGCGGCCATATGTATAAATAGAGTTACCAGAGCCTTCATGAGTATGCAAGTGAATTGGCACAGAGACAGCATCTTTCAAGGCAGATACCAAATTATAAGAAGCTTGTGGTTTTAAAAGACCGGCCATATCTTTAATGGCAATAATATTGGCACCAGATTTTTCAAGCTCTTTTGCCATATTTACATAATAATCCAAATTGTATTTTGTACGAGCCCCATCAAGGATATCGCCAGTGTAGCACAATGCAACTTCAGCTATTTTATTTTGTGCACGCACTTCATCGATAGCAACATGCATATTATCAAGGCTATTCAAGCTATCAAATACGCGAAATACATCAATACCATTAGCAGCAGCCCGTTGAATGAATTGACGAACTACGTTGTCTGGATACGATGTGTAACCTACAGCATTAGCACCGCGAAGGAGCATTTGAAGCAATGTATTCGGTACTTCACGACGGAACATGCGCAAACGCTCCCACGGATCTTCATGTAGGAATCGATATGATACGTCAAAAGTAGCACCACCCCAACATTCTAAAGAGAATAAGTTAGGTACACCTTTTGCAGCATGACCAGCTACGCGAGCCATATCAATTGTACGAAGCCGTGTAGCAAACAAAGATTGGTGAGCATCACGCCATGTGGTATCAGTGAAGAATACTTGTTTTTGTTCAGATAACCATTTACTGAATTTATCTGGTCCAAGTTCATCAAATTTTTGTTTTGTACCAGATGCTGGACTTACATCCAAAGTAGATGGCATTTGAATCGGTTCAAAGTCAGGAACCTCTTGAGCCCCTGAACCAGAATAACCATTAATTGTAACATCAGCAATATAGCGTAACAATTTAGTACCACGGTCACGATCTGGTTTCAATTCGAATAATTCAGGATGTTCTTCAATAAAGTTTACATTGTAAGAACCACTTTGGAATTCAGGATGTTCCAATACATTAATCAAGAAGTGAATATTTGTTTTTACACCACGAATACGGAACTCTTTTAAGCAACGAAGCATTTTACGAATAGTCTCTTCGTTATTAGGACCAAATGCTGTCGCTTTCACAAGCAAAGAGTCATAATAAGGTGTTACAACAGCACCAGTAAATGCATTACCGGAGTCAAGACGGATACCAAAACCACCGGAGCTACGGTATGCCAAGATTTTACCGGTATCAGGCATGAAGTTGTTTTTAGGATCTTCTGTGGTTATACGACATTGGATGGCAGTACCTTTACAAGGGACTTTATCTTGTTCAGGAATACCTATTTCAGGACTATGTAAGCTAAAGCCTTCAGCGATTCTAATTTGAGCATGAACAATATCAATATCTGTAATCATTTCTGTTACAGTATGCTCTACTTGAATACGTGGATTAACTTCGATAAAGTAGAAGCTACCGTCAGCAGTTACCAAAAATTCTACAGTACCTGCATTCACATAGCCAACATTTTTCATGATTTTAACGGCAGCATCACATACAGCTTTACGAGTTTCTAAGGACAATGCAAAAGCTGGCGCCATTTCAACTACTTTTTGGTGACGACGTTGAACAGAGCAATCACGTTCATGCAAATGAACTACATTGCCATGTTCATCACCTAAGATTTGAACTTCAATATGTTTAGGCTCTACAATAAGTTTTTCTACATATACATCATCATCGCCAAACGCAGCTTTCGCTTCAGATTTAGCACGATCATATGCATCTCGAAGGTCTTCTTTATGATGAACTTCACGCATACCACGACCGCCGCCGCCATTAACAGCTTTAATCATCAATGGAAACCCATGTGTATCAGCAAATTCTTCTAGTTGAGCATAATCTTTTAAAGCCCCATCAGAACCTGGGATCATTGGAATTTTTGCTAATTTAGCTTGCTCACGAGCATTTACTTTATCACCAAACATATTCAAATGCTTGATTTTAGGCCCGATAAAGATAATACCTTCTTCTTCACAACGACGAGCAAAGCCTTCATTTTCAGATAAGAAACCATAACCTGGATGGATAGCATCGATGTCATGTTCTTTTGCAATACGGATAATATCTTCAATATCAAGATATGCGTCAACTGGTTTTTTACCGTCCCCTACGAGATAGGCTTCATCGGCTTGGTTACGGTGCAAGGATAATGTATCCTCTTTAGAGTAAATGGCTACAGTTTTAATCCCCATTTCATTACATGCACGGAACACGCGGATTGCAATTTCTCCACGGTTGGCAACCAATACGGATTTAATTTTTCTCATGTATTGCCTCCTACTAGCTTCCACAAATGTGAACTATCAGCTTTCATTTTTATTAATATATGAATATTCCCTATACTTATAGATAAATCAATATTACGGAAGACCTCATCAAAATTTATGATGAGTTTTTATATTCATAATAATATATACTTATTATACAATATTTTCATTATATTTAAAGGATTATACCAATTATGAAAGTATAAAATATATTTTTTACTGTTCATTACAAAAAATCATATGTCTTTCAATAATGCACATCGAATAAATTCCATTTTTATATTATTTACCACCTAAAAAGTGATTCATTAATCGATTTAATTGCTCTTGATCAGCTGCCCCCATCAATTCTCTAGCTGAATGCATTGCTAAAAGAGGCACGCCTACATCAATAGTACGCATTGGTAACATAGCTGATGAAATTGAACCTACAGTAGATCCACCTGGAATATCCGAACGATTTACATAAATCTGATACTGTGCATCCACTTCTTCACAAAGGCCTTTAACGATAGCAATGGCCTTAGCATCTCCGGCGTAAGATTGGCTACATGCAATCTTGAGGGATAACCCTTTATTAAGTACAGGAATATTCGTAATATCATTTTTCTCTGGATAGTTTGGATGTAATCCGTGAGCCACATCGGAGGAAATCATAAAACCTTTAGAAATAAAACTGTCCATCTCTTGATTAGAATATCCTAATGCGTCATACACGCGTTTAATGAGATTTGGTAATATCATACCCGCCCCACCTTGTTTTGTACGACTGCCCACCTCTTCGTTATCAAAGAGTATAGCACAACGAACACCATTGACATTCGTTTTTCGAGCTTGAATAATACCAGATAATACACCAAAGCAAGATGTTAAATTATCTAAACGAGGTGAGCTAATGAAGTCACCTTCCGTACCGAGTACACAGCCTTGTTCCGTAGGATATAACGTCATTTCATAAGATAATATTTCGGAAGGATCGCAATCTACTTCATCAGCTAAAAACTTTGTCCACTCATCGTATTGAGTATCTGATTCTGGGAATAAACTTGGATTATTTCTATTATTTAAAAGTTTTGTAGGATTATCTTCATTATTACGTTCCATCGTCAATATAGGAAGCATTTCTTTTTGACGATTTAGTTTAACCCCATCATTAACAGAACGATTCATATGAATGGCTAGATTTGGAACAATTGCGATAGGCCGTTTTGTATCGACTAAAACAGAATCTACATCAAAGGCATTTTTTCCTTTTAACACAACCGTACCTGCTGCACCTAGTGGACGGTCAAGCCATGTATTTTCGATGAGACCGCCATACATTTCCACATTTAACTTTGTGTATCCTTTCACAGATGTTATAGGATTAGGTTTAACACGAATAGCAGGAAAATCTGTATGAGCTGACGCAATACGTAATGTATGTTCTGGTTTCTTTCCTATATGAAAGGCAAATAAAGTGGTGCCAAACACATTAACTACATAAGACCCAGAATCTAACTGCCACTCATCTTCTAAACTGAGCTCTGTAAAACCCGAGTCCAATAACATTTGTAAACTTGTATCTACTGTGTGATACGGAGATGTACAAGCGCCAATATACTTTAATAATTGTTCATTATCAAACTTCATAGATCCCTCCTATGCACAAATTACATAAATTTGTACAATTAGCTTGAATAGTTTATTATGTATATTATTCTACAATATTTACATTAATTATCTATTAACTACTCATATTTTATCACAAAAAGCCGCCCCTATCGGGACGGCTTTTTATATACGATGTAAATGCATAGTACACTAAGTCTAAAAAAATTAAAGTGCATGCATTACAATCCTATAAAATTGTCAGTAATGGATTTTACCACATACCAATCAACTTCATCCATACAGAGCCAAGCCCCATGAAGATAATTAAGTTGATTACAGATGTGAAGAAACCAAGTTTCCACCATGTATTTTGAGGAACATACCCAGTATTAAAGATTACTGGAGATGGACCTGCAGCATAGTGAGTCAAAGACATACACAAGTTAGATGTGAATGCGATCATCAACAATGTCAACATTGGTGGCGCACCTGCAGATATAGCGATTGCAGAGAATGCTACAAACATTGCAGAAATATGCGCTGTTAAAGATGCAAATACATAGTGAGCATATGTATTAACAAGAACAGCTACAACAAAGGCAATTATCCAAGAACCTTCTGGAATATAACCACCAACTTGAACTGTAGCCCATTTGATAAAGCCCAATTTGGAAAGGAATCCGGCAAAGCCCATCAATGTCCCCATCCAAACCAAGGTATCCCAAGCTCCCTTTTCACTCTTAACATCGTCCCAAATTAGAACGCCTGTAGCAAGTAAAATAGAAATACCTAAGAATGCAACAGTGGTAGCATCAAGATTTGTGAATTGAGACGTAGCCCATAAAACTAATGCTAAAATAAATACGCCAAGCATTACCCATTCTTGGAAAGACATCTTTCCAAGACCTTTTAACTCTTCGCGAACCATTTGTTGAGCTTCACGAGCATCTTTAATTTCCGGTGGATACACTTTGTAAATAAAGTACGGCATAATAATCAATGCAATGATACCAGGAACAATAGCTGCCATAGCCCAGTCACCCCAAGTAATACCAATACCAAAGGATTGAAGTGCCAATGCAGCAACCAATGTATTACCAGCCATGGATGTTTGGAACATCGCAGATGTAATCGTATTTACTTGATAAATAGATTGCATCAAGAAAGAACCGATTTTACGAGGTCCATCTTGTGGCTCAGAACCGAAAGCTTTTGCTAAGCTAGTTGTAATTGGCATGATTACACCGCCTACACGAGCTGTATTAGATGGTGTTGCTGGAGCTAAAATCAAATCAGACAAAGCTAATGCATAGGCCAAACGCAAGGAACTACTACCAAAAGCAGCAATCAAATTATACGCAATACGTTTCCCCAAACCGGTTTTAATAAAACCACGAGAGAATAAGAACGCACCTACGATTAACCAGATAGACGTGTTAGCAAAACCAGAGATTGCTTCACCAATCTTTAATGTGCTAGTTAGTGCAGCCACAGTAATAACAACGATGGATACGCCACCAATCGGTAACGGCTGAGTAATAAAGCCTACGATAGTAGCAACAAAAATGGCAAATAAATGCCATGATTGAGGAGTTAGCCCCTCTGGAGTTGGAACAAACCACAATCCTAAACCAAAGACTACTGGAATAATCCAGTTCAATAGTTTTTTCATACACATACCTCCTACATAGGAAAAAACTAAAATATATATCTACTGATATACCAAGGCACCACAAGAAGGTCAAGTTTATACACACAACAGCCCCTCTATGCTACGGTATCTTCAGTATATATCAGTAGTATGTGAAGTTAGAAATATATTTATCTCTTCTTATCATAAATATAATATATTTCAAGATAAAAAGATGTGATAAAAAGCTGTGCATTACTAAGTATGCACAGCTTTCATCATATGAATCCTATTCAGGTAGAGATACGTCCTCTAAATTTGTTTTTTCGATAGACTCAATATCACCTTTATCACAAAGGTCTGCAATAGTAGGATCAATTGGTAAACGGTTCAACAATAATAGACCATATTTTTGAAGGATTTCTTCGATGTGGCTTTCACCGAAAATTTGATAATCCTTACCGTTATCTGGGCAATGGAAGTAAGAGTAGTTTTCCACCACACCAATAATAGGCACTTGCATTAAATCAGCCATTTTAACTGCTTTTTCAACAATCATGGATACCAAGTCTTGAGGAGATGTAACGATAATAATACCGTCCAATTTCAAGGATTGATATACAGTAATAGCAACGTCACCTGTTCCTGGTGGCATATCAACAAATAAATAATCGATATCTTTCCAAATAACATCTGTATAAAATTGTTTTACTACATTGCCTAAAATAGGACCACGCCATAAAACAGGATCCGTATCGTTTTCCAAAAGAAGGTTAACAGACATAACATCGATACCGTCTTTGGATTTTACAGGATACATACCGATTTCGTCAGCATATGCCTTTTCCTTAATGCCAAACATCTTAGGAATAGAAGGACCTGTAATATCCGCATCGAGGATACCGACTTTATAACCTTTACGCGCCATTGTAATGGCCATCAAGCTAGTAACGGAGGATTTACCTACGCCGCCTTTACCAGATACTACGCCGATTACATGTTTAACAGAACTAAGCTCGTGTAATTGAGCTGTAAGATCTTGAGGTTGTTGAGGCGCACCACCACCGCAACCAGAAGATTGAGATGGGCATCCGCCACAATCACTGCTGCTACCGCAACCCATAGTAAACACCTACTTTCTTTGAGGCTATACCTCACATCTATATTAAAAACTTTTTTATATGGTAAACACAATGTATCTACGCTTACATTGTATCACGTTATATCAAAAATTATCAATATATTACTCACCACAAAATTCTTTAGTTAACCCGCCGAGAATTTCCATCCCCTTTATAATTTCCTCTACTGTTGGTACCGTATAGCTCAAACGAAATGCATGTCCTTCTCCTGCCCCATCAGCCGCAAAGGCACCACATTTAATAATTCCTACATTGCGATCCATACAAGTTTCAAAAAATACATCACAATCTACATCCTCAGGCATCGTCATCCATGCAAACATACCACCTGTAGGGTGTGTTAATTTAACTTTAGAGCTCGCATATTTTTCAAAAGCATTAAGTAAAGCATCGCATTTCATTTTATATACTTTACGCACATTATCCAAATGTGCATCATAATCGATAGTATCAAGGACCTTAGCTACAACTTTTTGAGTAACCAACGGCATTTGCCCTGCCGTATTATTTTTCAATGCTTGGATGGCTTCAATCACTTTAGCAGGACCAAATAGAAATCCTACTCGTAAGCCTGCAGATAATGTCTTAGAATAAGAACCTGCATACAAAACACGGTCTTCTGTATCAAAAGATTTAAATGTTGGGATATATTCGCCAGCAAAACGAATTTCACCATATGGATCATCTTCATAGATAAATAAATCATATTTAGATGCTATATCGTAAATCTCCTTACGGCGTTCTAAAGGCATAGTAATGCCTGTTGGATTCTGAAAGTTAGGAATTAGATAAATATATTTACCTTTACCAGATTGAGCCGCTTTTTCTAACTCACTTGGAATCATACCGTACTCGTCAGTTTTAATACCTAATGCTTTACCACCCATGTTACGTACAGAATTAATTGCACTAGTGAAAGTGAATTCATCCATGTATACTTCATCGCCAGGCTCTAATACAGTAATCGGTACAAGACCTAAGAGTTGACCTGCACCATTGGAGATAATGAGCCCTTGTCCTTCCGGATTCATCTTATGAGTTTGTACTAAACGTTCTAACGTAAGTTCTGCTAAGCGTGCATCACCTTGCATTGGTCCATATTGTAAAAGACTCATTGGATTAGAGTGAACCACTTCATCAAAAGCCTTTTCGATGATTTCTACAGGAATCGCTTCTGGTGCTGGATTACCGATACCAAAGCTGATAAAACCTTCTACACCTACGCCACGTTCGAATACTTCACGAATAAAATTTGGACCTTTTAAGGTTACGCGTTCAGGAAGTGAAAAGCTCATACTATCGCCTCTTTCATATATACTAAATTGAATAACGTTTAATTAATTAGAGATTATTAAGCATTAGGATCATGCTCTTGTTCAGCATTTTTCTTATTGATGTAGTTCTTATATACTTTCCAAAGAATGAAGTATACAACCCCTGCAACAACTACGATGATTCCTAAGCGTCCCATATTCTCTTGGAAGTTTACAATATCTGTACCGATAGCTACTTCAAGAGCTGTAGATGGGAATTTACCGATTAAATTCGCTAAGATATAATCTCTCGGTTTGATTTTACTAATGGCACCCAATGCTGTGATAACACCAGATGGAAAATATGGTAAGGATCTGGCAAATAACATGACCATAAAACCATTTTTACCAGAAAAATCATCTACTTTCATCAATACTGTACTCTTAGCAATCAACTTGTCCGCTGTATCACGTAAGAAGTAACGCATAATATAAAAGCTAATGACTACGCCAATCGTCTCAGCAAGCCAAGAGATAATAATCCCAGGCCACATACCAAATACTAGACCATTAGCTGTAGATATAAAAATTGACGGTAAAAAGCCTACGGCATTAACAAAAATATCGAGGACCATACTTACCACCATGGCCATAGGACCAAAGCTTTGAATATACTCCGCTACCTCCTCCATAGAGCCACTCGTTGCCAAGTGCCACATAGTCGGATAAAACGTAGGATCTACTATATTTATGACAATTAATAAAACAATGAAACCAATGCCTGCTATTAACTGTACCCAACCTTCACCAGAAGGTTTTAAATTTCTTTTACTCATATATACCTCGTATTAAAAGACTAGCTTCATTATATCACGTATTCTATAGAAGAGTTATAACTAGTTACATTTCTTTAATTCTAATCTGAATAGCTATTTTTAATATATTTAAAATTGGTAACCATATAGCTTTAGAGGCGTATAAATATATCTATATTATAAATACCACCAGTTAAAACTATTGTTTTTAGAGCATAAACATTCTATTTTCTAAGGTACTACCAGTTAAAATATATATAATTCCAATAGCATAATAATTAACTTTAGATGTATAATACTAGTATCTAGTATAATGAGAATATTCTTAGTGAAAGAAGGTATAATATGGTATCAGCAGGTCAAACAGCTACAGCAACAGTTATAGTAACTGAATCTAATATTGCAAAAACAATGAAGTCTGGTTCTTTAGAGGTCTTTGCTACACCAGCGATGTGTGCACTTATGGAGGAAGCTGCACAAGCTGCAGTACAGCCATATTTAGAGGACGGTGAAGGCACAGTAGGTATCTCCCTATCTATTACTCATGAGGCCCCTACGCCTTTAGGCGCAACAGTAACAGCAAAAGCTACTGTAAGTGCTGTAGAAGGTCGTAAAATAACATTCGATATTGAAGCCTCTGATGGTGTTGGTATTATTGGTCGTGGCACACATGAACGATTTGTTATTAACAACGAAAAATTTATGGCTAAGGTGCATAGTAGAGCAAAATCTAACTAATAGTCTACTATTTTACTAATAGGTTTATTGCTAATATCTTATTTACTTTATTAAAATAATAAAATACAAAACAAAAATGGCATCTATCAAATGATAGATGCCGTTTCTATTTACATATTAGTTTCTATTTACATATTAAATTATATAATCTACTAAAGGATTAGCAAATTTTAACTACCCAGCCTTCAGGAGCTTCGATTTCACCATGTTGAATGCCAAGTAATGTGTCATATAATTTTTTAGTGATAGGACCCATATCATCCATGCCAGCAGGTACATTAATGGTACCTTCTGGAGTATCGATTTGGCCTACTGGAGAAATAACAGCCGCTGTACCACAAAGACCAATTTCAGCAAAATCTTTTAATTCATCTTTACGAACAGGACGATGTTCTACAGTCATACCAAGGTAGTGTTCTGCTACATACATCAAAGAACGACGTGTAATGGATGGCAATATACTATCAGATTTAGGTGTAACTAATTTACCATCTTTAGTAATGAAGATGAAGTTAGCACCACCAGTTTCTTCTACATGTGTACGAGTAGCCGCATCAAGATACATATTTTCTGCATAGCCTTTGTTATGAGCATCAGTGATAGCATACAAACTCATAGCATAGTTCAAGCCAGCTTTAATATGCCCAGTGCCATGAGGAGCTGCACGATCAAAATCAGTGATACGAATTTTGATTGGTTTAGCACCATCTTTGAAGTAAGGGCCTACTGGTGTTGTAAACACACGGAATTGATATTCATCAGCAGGTTTTACACCGATAACGGAGTTTGTACCCATCATGTAAGGGCGAATATAAAGGCTTGCACCATGACCATATGGAGGAACAAAGTCTTTATTTGCTTTTACAACTTCTTTTACAGCTTCGAGGAAACGACCTTCAGGTAATGTAGGCATTACAAGGCGTTCACAGGATTGATTCAAACGTTCTGCATTCAAATCTGGACGGAAGCATACGATGTGACCATCTTTTGTGTAGTATGCTTTCAACCCTTCAAAGACAGTTTGAGCGTATTGGAATACTCCAGCACATTCATTAAGGACAACGTTAGCATCAGTAATTAAACCACCTTCGTCCCATTTACCATCTTTATATGTAGTCAAATAACGGTATTCGGTTTCTACATAACCAAAACCGAGATTATCCCAATCGATATTCTTGCTCATAACAATAACCTCCATTTATATTGATATACACTTAATCTTATCACTATCATCTTGTATTTTCAATAGATTCTATAGAGATGATAAATTATATATACAGATATAGTATCTATTAAGATATATCATCTATACATAGGTAACATATTAATAGATATGTATATTATCAAATAGGCCACCAGCTATACTATCGTTGAATATAAAATTTGTTTCTTTACAGTATAGCTGCCGCCCTATTTATATTATAATAATTTCAGATATACATTATCCTATTTTACTAGGAGGTCCCTATTATGAACGAAAATAAACATTTTTTAATTCCTAATCCTAAAAGTATCATTTGTATTGGCCTTAACTACGCTGATCATATTGCTGAAACTAGTTTAGCTACACATGATTTTCCAGAAATCTTTATGAAAACATCAAATGCTCTTGCAGGTAATCATGATACAATTACCATTGAAGACGAAACTTTCCATTACGATTATGAAGGAGAATTAGTTATCATCATCGGTAAATCTGGTAAAAACATATCTTCTGAAAAGGCAATGGAACATATCTTAGGTTATACCATTGGCAATGACGTATCTGCCCGTACATTACAATTTAGAGGCTCTCAATGGATCCTTGGCAAATCCTTAGATAATTTTGCTCCGATTGGTCCCACTATTATTCCACCGCATAAATTTGATTTTGAAAGCGCTACCATTACAACAACTGTAAATGGTGAAGTTCGTCAACAAGCAAATTTGAACCAAATGATATTTAAGCCTTATGATATCATTGCGTTTCTCTCCTCTCATATGACGCTGCAAGAAGGAGATATTATCTTTACAGGCACTCCTAGTGGTGTCGTATTAGGTAAAAATGAAAGTAAATATTCTTGGCTAAAACCAGGAGATACCGTGGCAATTACAATTAGTGGTATCGGTACCTTAGAAAATAAATTTTTATAAAATTAGTACGTTATTAAAATACCATATCAACTCGTATTCTAAAAACTACAGAAACATCAAATTATAGTTCAACAAAAAAAGATTACTTCTATGTATAACCAACTATACATAGGAGTAATCTTTTTTGTTATTATCTATGTTCCGCCTCTAGGTCTAGCATATATTTCTTGCGTTCAATTCCCCCTGCATAGCCTGTTAACTGGCCATTACTACCAATAACACGGTGACAAGGAACGATGATAGAAATTGGATTGTGCCCTACAGCACCCCCTACGGCTTGAGCAGACATCTTTTCTTTACCTTGCTTTGTAGCAATCTTTTTACCAATATCTCCATAGGTCGTAGTCTTCCCATATGGAATTGTCTGTAATATAGACCAGACAGACTTGCGGAACTCCGTTCCCTCTAACTCAATTGGTGGTGTAACAAAGGATTTTCTACCAGAGAAATATTGATCTAACCACATAATAGTCACCTCAAAAGGGCCTGTTTTTTGTTCTATATAATCTGCATCATCATACGTAGGTGCGTGACTTTCATCAACAAAAAACAAATCTGTTAAGTATGATAAAGTACCAAGCATAATCATAGTTCCTAATGGACTTTCATAGGTGTATTTATAATTCATAGTACATTAACTCCTTCTTAAAATAACAAATCATTCAATGCCTTTTGTATGTCATTATTAAATGATACTGTGTTATGCTGAATATCAAATGGAATCGATTATTTTCCCATATTAACTGATACATAGATACATAATATGCGTCTATATTATCCCAATAATTTGTTGTAGATGTCATAATCTATATCCTTAAACACATTAAATACCACTTGTATTTTACTATTTGTTTCTTTTAAATATGTTCGTACCGTATCTATGGCAATCTGTGCTGCTTCTTCATTAGGGAATCTAAACTCACCAGTAGAAATACAACAGAATGCAATGGAGTGTAAGTTATAAGCATTAGCTAACTTTAAACAGGATTGATAGCAAGAAGCTAATTCAATTCTTTCCTTATCTGTTACACCTTCATAAATAATAGGACCTACCGTATGAAGTACATACTTTGCGGGCAAATTATACCCATAGGTCATACGAGCTACACCTGTTTTCTCTGGCATGTCTAAATACTCTATCATTCTTTCACATTCCATACGAAGTTCAATACCTGCAAAGGTGTGGATGGCATTATCAATACATTTATGATTTGGAGCAAAACATCCTAATAATTGATTATTGGCTGCATTTACAATAGCGTCTACAGATAATCTAGTAATGTCTCCTTGCCACAAATAAATCTGAGGCTCTCGTTCTTCCATATCATTAATTGTGACAATGCCCTTTTCATGAGCCAATGTATTTAAATATTCATCCTCTACCTTCATCCATTCAGCGGACATGGCTCCTGCAGGACGAATATTACATAGTGTTCTAAACAGAGTAAACCGTTCTTCTTCATTTACGGGAATATCCATATGTTCCTTATGTTTCTCTTTATACTCTGCTACTAATCCCTCTAAAAGATAGAGCAATCGTTCTTGCTGTGTCATATATAACTCCTAAATAGAATTAACTAGATTATAAACCTATTATATAGTAAAAAACTGCTAGCACATAATATGCTAGCAGTAACTTTACTGATTAGTATTATATCAAAGACTAAGGTCTGACAAAAGCTTGACCACCATGATTTACAAGGATATCCCCCTCTAATACTTTAGTAGTAACCCCTTGTAGACTACCTTGGATTTGACTCATCATAAAGCGATAACCTGGGCTATTCAAGTGTTTAGTAAGGGCTTCCTGATCGCTATAGATCTGAATGACATACCAGCGATTTTTTGCGTTTCTTTCACGAAGCACATAACCGGCCTTATACCCCGCATCATCCCGAACGGCACGTTCCATATCGAGTTGATATTGTCGTTGTACCGTATCGATTTCATTCCTATCAACAGTAAACTCAGTTAAGGTAACTACTGCCTTACCATCATTTATGATAGATAATGCATCTTTCTTTTCAAATAAAAGTACAGACTGTACATCGTACATCTTACGATTCGTTAATTTAGAACCGACTTCATTAACAAAGGCTTGATAATGATCAGATTTGCGATGCGCTTCAATAGCAGCTAAATCTTTATAGATTTCAACTACATAAGACTCAGCTGGATTCCCCTTTACATGAGCCACATTCATGGACAATGTATTAGGTTCTTTTTCCATAGATGCTGTCAGATTAGCTACACCTGCACTATTATAAGTTTCTTGTAGCTCTACAGGCACTTTGAAACGATACATACCTACACTAGGTGCTGTATCTACAGATTGATCTCGCTCCATAACAAGAGCTGCAAAAGATGTGCTTACACCTAATACTGCTATGGCAGATGTTAGTACAATACGTTTTAATAAATTTTTATTCATACATACTCCTTTACATATATCTTGATAGCTTTTCAGCAAACAAGCCAATACGCTTATAAGTTAACAGATTACATACTTTTGCTGTAAAGTGTCCAAATCTACGATAAAAGAAATTAAATGTTAAATATGCTGGTATTGTGCCAATAGTTTTAGGCATGCGACGAAATATATTTTTTATGGAATATAGCTCTTTATAGATCCAAAGATACCCTTTTTCTAATTCTTCTTTAGACATACTTAACGGTGATACAACTACGTGAGACGTATTATATTTTGATAAATCATAATCAAAAATTCTATTTTGAGCTTCCATTCTCTTGTAGAATTCAGTACCTGGGTATGGTGTGACAATATGTGATGTAATCGTATCAATTTTCTGGCTAATAATCCAATCTAACGTATTTTTAAAAGTCTCTGGTGTATCTCCATCTAAGCCAAATACAAAACTAGCATTAACCATAATACCACGCTTATGTAATTCGTTAATAAGTCGTTCAAACTCTTCACGATTATTTTGCATTTTATGAACGCTAGATAAAGATTGAGGGCTGATACTTTCAAAACCAATAAATAAACTCTGGCAACCAGTTTCTTTCATTAAATCCATCAATTCAGGGTGTTGCCCTATTTTCATGGTAACCGCTGCATTCCAGTTTAACTTCAAAGGTTTAATACGTTCTAAAAACTGTTTAGTCCAAGAAATATTACCAATAAAATTATCATCAATAAACATAATATGTTTTGTACCTAATTTTTTGATATCTTCTAACACATCCTCTATATTGCGATTAATATATTGGTGTGTTCCAGAACTATTATAGCAAAAATCGCACTTATGAGGACAACTTCGACTAGTAGAAACAACATTGTACCATAAGTAATCGGTCTTATCTATTAAGTCATATGCAGGTGATGCAATATCGTCTCCAGACTCTAAAGGACCAGATACGTATTGAGATTGTAATCGACCATGTTTAGCATCTTCTATAATTTGAGGCCATGTATTTTCTGCGAAACCTATACAAAGACTATCAAATGCCTCCTTAGGTATAGTATTGGATGCTGTCGTAATATGTATACCACCAGCAATCACCTTAACACCTTTTTCTATATATATAGATGCAATTTCAATAGCTCTAGGTAAAACATCTACTGTAACTGCTATTCCTACCAAGTCAGGCACATCATCAAAATCAATAGCTCTAATATTTTCATTTTCAATTGTGACCTCACACTCATAACGAATAATATTAGCCACCGTTAACAACCCTAAATGTGGGGACATACGTATTTTTAAATCTGTATCCATAGGACGCTTCAACATACGTGGTTGAATCAATTTAACTTTCATATAAAACCTCTTATATAACAAATGCTCTTACATTATTATAAAAGATTATGAGACCTTTTGCATATAAAAACATCCTATCTATGAAAACTATATTGAGTAATATTAGTTCCAACAAATAGGATGTTACGCTTATATTGTTATATATTCAATAGTTGTACCATGTTCTTCAATAAGTTTGACTAGTTCTTTGCCTTGAAGCCATACAGTCGCATCATTTTGGTTCGGATGTATACCAATCAAATTATTCTCGTAGTCCGCATCAATATAATAATGGACCTTAAGGTCCTCATCATGAAGCAAGCAAAATGGAGATACGTGACCAGGTTTAATCTTCAAAATATCCCATAGTTCTTCTTCAGAGCCAAAGGAAATCTTTTTCAACTTATGGTCCTTACGGAATTGTTTTAGATCTACACGTTTAGAACCACGAACGGTAATTAAATAGTAATGCTCTCGTTTATGATCTCGTATAAATAAATTCTTCGCATCCCACTCAGGATAGGGCAACTGCACATTTGGCTTATCGTCCATACTAAATAATGGTGCGTGATCTGTAATTTCAAAATCGATATGATGGTCACGCAAACAATCATATACGCCTTGTTTATCTAACATGTAATACCTCTAATATATCGTTTCTACTTGGTGAAAGTTACTACATAATAAAATCGATTAACATAGTGAAAGTACCAGTTGTACCGGTTACATCGATTATATCTTGTTAAATATATACCAAGCTTATTCTGGAACTTTATAGGTACCATCAAATACAAATAATTCAGGATGTTCATGTACAAATGCATCTTCAAAGATTCCATCATATTCATATATTACATCATCTTTTTCATCTAGGAAATCGAATAATTCAGCTTCATTCTCCCAATCTTGTAAAATAGTCCATCGTTCGGCTCTATCAAATGGAACAGAACCGCCAAAGTAATTGATTACCGATTGTAAATTATCTGCTAGCTCATCCATCTTAAATCGGCGCAAACCTGCTAAAGCATCTTCCCATACAATACCGGTAGAGTTATAGAAGAATTGATGATGACCACCATTATTAATCTCTGCGAAATACCACGATATAGCATTAAGGTATCGTTGCTCTAAGGTAAAACCTTTTGAGGATTCTATATAATCATCATGAGAGCCATAAATATTGATAGACCAATAAGCAGGCTCATTTATGCTCCACATATCATCTGTAGTTTGGATTTCTTCCACTGTGATGGTGCGATGATGAGGTACACCTTCTCGTTTCTTCTTTTTCTCTGCTACATAATTGCTATAAGCTTTACTTAACTCAGGATACTCTACTTCACACTTTTCAAAGTCCATTTGCATATAGCACATATCAATGACTTCAAAACAGTACAATTTTATATCATCCAGATTCTGTTCCTGAGCTAAACGTACGCCCTGAGCTACTAATCTTAGTATCTGTTTCATAGTATCTGATGTGTACGATTCATTATTATCTAAAGCAATGGCTCCATACGCATAGGCACAGCGATAATACCACACCGCATCACGATATTCTTCATCAATAGACTCTAATACCTTAATTGCCTCTTTTTCATTGCCATTATTGTTATAAGCTCTACCGAGCTCACCTAACAGAGATATAGATAAATTTTCTATGCCCACACTAGTTAACACATCAATTATAGTTTCTACTTGCTCAGTATCATTAAGGGCTTTTATAGTTTGTAATTGCTCTATATCAGAAAGAGCTTTAAATTATTCAACCGTTAATGTCATGATGCCACATCCTATCATATTACAAATATAGTCTTATAGTTAACATTATTTAGAAACTAGCTACCACAAACAATAAAGAATACAGGTATACCATCTTCATTATCTATAAGTCCGTAACCTTCACATTCATGACCTTCGTATTCAATACCTTCAAAGAATACGTGATCACCAAGTTCTTTATTAGCCATTAAATTATGCAATTTAAAGAGTAATTCTTCTCTAGTAAAATATGTACCATTATCCGCCACAAGATGAGCCATAATTTCTACCTGCCACATGCCATCTTCTTTATCTTCTTCAAGTAATTCCTCATCGGTAACACGTTCATTATCAAAAAGTTGATCTTCACTTTCAATCCAAGCTTCATAGGTTACTAGAATTTCCGGTTCTTCTAATCTATCGTCGTCATCTGCTTCATCATCTACATATTTCTTTACATTTTCATTGTATTCTTTGGAAAACTCTTCTCTGCCATATGTTTGCTTATTAAATCCCCAATGTACTACATCATATGTAGGATAGTTATCTTCTTCGCATTCATTAATATCTCCAGTAGCTTTACCTTCCGTAGTAGCTTTACCTTCTGTAGTATCTTTACTATTTTTCTTATCAAAAAGATTCTTAATGGTTTCAAATATCACAGGATAATCCTCCTTGTACTCTTTTGGCTTAATTTTAAATAGTTGATACTTTACTACTTCACAGCACCAACCAAGCTGTTTATCTAAGTGAGCTTCTTTCGTCATTTTTATGCCTGTCTCTATTAACTATAATGCCTTCTGTACATGTTCAGACTCGTAGCTTTCACCAATAGCTAACGTCGCATGAGCACAACCACAACGATAATACCAAGACCAATCACGATGTGCCTCATCGATACGATCAAATAAATCGATAGCCTCTGCCGGTCGGCTATTATTGTTATACATACGTCCTAAGGTGCTTAGCAATATAAAGGGCAAATTATCGATGCCTATATTATTTAACAGCTCCATCGCACGCTTGATATCGATATCCTCTTGACCATTAAAGAACTTAACCTTTTCCGCATCACTTAATTCTTGAAACTCTTCGTCCGTAATGTCTTCTATACTGATATATAAGCCCTTAATAAAATCACCAAAGTTATCTGCTAATAGAGTAATTGAGTAATCACATTCTTGGTCTACACGGACAACCTTAGGTTCACCTATAGGACCACACTCACGATAATCGAGAAAAATCATGTCATGCCCACCAGAAATCGTATCGGCTACAACGACACCGATAGGGGGATATTTTACTTTCGAAATCCAAAATTCATTCCCTATCTCACCTAAAAGAGAGTATTTCTTATCTCTATCGATGCCATATATACCTGTTATATATACACAATCCCTATTATCATTGATAAAACAATTTTTATTTACTACACCACCATTATGGTTTTTAAGTAGCTCAATATAAGCTGCCGGCAATGTATACCCTAGATTTGCTTCAGCTGCTTTAATATCCTCATCAGTAACAGGTTTACCTATATAGGATTCAAATGCATAGTCAACATCGTTCCAAAATCCGGTCCAATTAAAATCTTTCAGATTACTCATAATACCCTCTACTAGTTTAAACCGATATAATCTAAATTTTTAATTACTCATTCATAGAATAAGTTTTGATTAAAGCTTTTACCTCACGTCGTATCAATATAGTATCTACAATATAGGAAAAAATGATATAAGGAGATGCATTTATAATCGCTATAGGCGCTAATATAATTGCTACCCATAATAGATCTAGAGGATATGCATACCACTTAATATCTATGGTATTTAAAATGGGTATAACATAGTCTATTACTCTTAATTCCCATTGCATTAATGGATTTAATTCCTCACTTGTTCCTACTAGCCAAGCGAAGATAACCCCCAAAAGCAAAAAATATAATATACCAGCTGGAATTAATATCTTAGCTCTCTTTTTTAATAGATTACGACAAATCTCATCTTCTTTCTCTGGTGCTATATCATATAACATATTGCACTGAATCTGAATCCGTCTAAATCGATAGCGAATATACTTATACAAAATGTTATTAGGTGTATATAACATAATAGACTCCACATATAAGTCATAATAGCAAAATCATGGAAAATATATCATCCATCTATGGCAAAATAATGTAAATCTTTGAATTCATCATCCCAAAATGTAAAAGAAAAGATATGGGTATCATCAAAGGTTTGCTCGCAATAGGTTACAGCATCACGTTCGGGTTCAATAATAGGCGTACCAATACGTCTTTTCACTTCTTCAATAGTTACCTCACCATACAAATCGCTTATTTCGTTATAGATGAAAGTAACGATTGTATCTATATTCTTATGGTAATTAGTAGCTAATAGTCTTGCCGTATCTAAATTTATATCTGTTGGTTTCTCATCCCAGCAAAACTGTATTCCTTCGTAGGATATGGTATATTGCCTTAACTGTTCATCATATATTGCAGGATTAGTCATTTTCTGTTCCTTTTATATAGCTTTCCATCTTCGGTCTTAAATCTAACACGATTTCCCAATCATCTAACGATGGTACCTTATGATGTACAATAAATTCTTTTATTATCTGTAATACCTCTTGATGTCCTAGCTCATTTTTACCATATATAATAGCGCCCTGTTCACCATCACTAATTGCACTAAGCTCTATATGTAATAAATCAGTATCTTGATCACTACAAACTTGTACAAAGTTATACTTTTTAGTATCTATTGAGATTGCATTTGATGGTGATATAACTACAAAATCTTGCTCTTGATCCTCAATAGCATATAGATTTTGCTCAACCTCATTCAATGTAGTCCCTTCATATTTGTACTCACCCACATCAATGGACCAATCAATATATGTTTTCTCAAAGGTATCTATCATATGTATCGACTCTCCTTTACGATATACATTAGAATAAGTTTTCTAATTGACCTGCCATATCTGCCATAAACTCATCAAACTTGCAAAGTTCCCGTAGCTCCTGATGCTCGGTATCATAACAAGCAATCTTTTTAGACTTAGGATCCCATACAATTTGCCAATCATTATACTCACCTAGCTCTTTAGATAAACGCAATAGGTTACGACGGCCTACTTTAAATGGAATTGTATCAATTAGAGGGAGAAAATCTATGGATATAAAATCAGAATCTGGCTTATTATAGTTAATCTCTACACCATTATTGATAAAGAAATCTAGGACCTTATAATTTCTATCTGTAATAGCATTCCTGAAAGCTTGACCACCATATTTCTCGACTGTATGACCTAAGTCATGAATAAGCTGTAAATGCTTATATTGTTTACCATATAAAGCGGCCTGAAAAACATCTACTTTCACACAATTTAAAGCATGAATATTAGCCCCATGTTCCACAACGTATTTAATTATCTCTTTTGTTCCATATCGTACAGATAATAAAACTCTTTATCATTTAAGCCTGCACCATGTTCAACTAGCCATTGAACACTTGGTAAACAATTCATTACTAACGCCAATTCTAGAGGGGAATACTCACTATACTTACCCAATTGTATAGGTTTATGAATACCCCATCCATCTGCTAGTGCGTTTTCTAAAGCTTTGATATTTCCTTTTACAATATCTGTTACTATATGAGGCACAGATTCAAACGTACCTAAATCCTTTAGCTGTATCATAGCTCTCTCCCATAAACTATAGTATTAAAATGATTATTACTAATTACATTATATTACATTTATAAGTATGAGTGTATAGTAAAAGCCCTTCGCATAAGCGAAGAGCTTAACTATTATTTCTCTTGTACTTGTTTACCACTCATATGTTCAATGGTGATTTCAAACATTTGTGCTGCTCGCCCACTATGAGCAATTTCTTCATCCACTAAATTTTCATCAGGATAATATTTCATAGCAAATTCTTTTAATCGATTTATAGATTCTGGTCCGGCCTCTAATAAACGACATCTCCCAAATACAACAACACTTTGTACATACGGTGCCCAGGATTCAGATTCATCAATACGCTCATTACCATATACGGTAAAACATACCTTATCTGAAGTTTTCAATGCATCTACTTTATGACCAGCCTTTGCTCCATGAAAATAAATTTTTTGCTTATCGCAATCGTAAAAATAATTAATAGGAATAGCATAAGGATAACCATCATCACCATTCATAGCAATAATTCCACGACGATTAGATTGTAATAAAGCTTCTGCAGTACTATGGTCTATTTCATTTATTCTTTTTCGAACTGGTTTAAACATATATGCCTCCTAATTTATTTATTAATAGTATTTACAAGATACATAAAAGTACCACTATTAGTATCATCAACTTTAGAGTATTCTTTCCAATTTATAGGATACATACCAGTTAATACTATAGGTGCTTCCATTCCACGCATTGTTCCTTTTCCTGTGTTAGTAGACCAATTCATACATCCAGTTTTAATAGAACCATTGTCAATAGAAAATTCAGCGTATGTACAATTTTCTTTTATTGGAGGTTTTAAATAAGACATCTCACCAGTTATCTTAATAGTATAACCTTCAATAAATGTATCAGCCTTATCCCTAAACTCCTCTATACGCATAATATCTTTTAAATAGTTATAACAACCTAAATCTTTTGCACCTTGCTCCTTCAATACATATGTTTCATTCTTTATATTTTTAATGCACTTTTTAGTAGTATATTTTAATTCAATAGGAATCCATTTGCCATCTAATATAACAAGAATATCTAGATGTAAGTTTGGATTAAACTCTGGTACAAACTCTAATCGTATTTCACAATCAGGATATTTCTCTTTAATGATCCAAGCCAAGGAAAACTGAAAGTCTGCTTCTGAGTGAAATATTGGTCTCCATTGACTCAATTGGCGCATTATCTCATGAACATCTAACATTAACCCCATAATATATTCCTCGTTACACAATCTACAACAATTTATTTTTATTATATTACATATATAAATATGAGTGTATAGTAAAAGCCCCTCGCATAAACGAAAGGCTATCCTATACCAAATACAATTCTAAAATCTCAATTTATCTTTTTCTTAACGAAGTAACAATAACATTTATAAATTTTAATCCATGCACATTTAAAAATTGCATTCCACAGATATTCTATTTACCATGACGCTTTGCAACTTGACAAATAATCTCTTCATCACTTTTCTATCATGCTCTTTAGAAGTTTTCGAAGATTTTCAAATCTAATCTCAGCCACAAAACGCACCACCTTCTATTTTGATAAAACTAATCTATAAATATTATCTAACAGCGTCAAACTCTTCACAATTCAGTTTCGCTTTTAAATCTCTAAAATATATTTTCTGTTGTCGTTTCAAATATAAACTTATAAATGGCTTAAATATTAATTTTTTAGAGACAACGTTTTCAGTAAAGTCCAGAATCGTTTTATCTCCCTTTGCATAGAATTTTCCAACCCAAGTGCCTTTAATATTCTTATTTTCTATCTCAAATATCCATGATTGGTATGTAACGCATTCTGTAACTTTAAAATGAGTTTCAATTCCGTCCTTGGTAATCTCTATAAAATTATGCTCATCTATACTTCTTACATCTTTTAAATCACTTCTCCAGGAAAAATCATTTACATTCGTGACCGTATTCCACACGATTTCTACAGGACATAAAAGAGTAACCTTCATATTAGAAATTGCCATAGTGATTACCTCACATATATTAAAAAGTACAAAAACGATAAAAATTCCAGAAACAACACATATTTATTAGAAGCATTTAATGTTATAATTCATACTCCGCCTCAGTATTATCAAATACCGAGTACAAGGATAATGCTAATGCTTACTGCGTCACTTCTTTCCTAGTAAGCAAAGCCACGGCCTCAACGTGAGCGGTCATTGGGAACATGTCTACAGGTTGGATTTCTTTTAGCTCATAGCCGTAGTGTGTAAGGATTTCAATGTCTCTTGCCATAGTTGCTGGGTTACAGGATACGTAAACAATGCGTTTTGGTTTCATACCAGCCGCAGAGGTTAGTACTTCTTCTTTACAGCCTGCCCGGATTGGATCGAATACAATAACGTCAGGTCGTACGCCTGCTTTATAGAGTTTTGGCATTTCTACGGCCGCATCGGCGACGATAAACTCTGTATTATCATAGCCATTGCGTCGGGCGTTTTCACGAGCGTTGATAATAGCTGGTTCTACGATTTCTATGCCGATAACATGTTTTGCCTTATGGGCTAGGAATAATGAAATAGTCCCAGTACCACAGTACGCATCAATAACGGTTTCGTTTCCTTTTATGTCTGCATACGCTAGTGCTTGATCATAAAGCACCGTGGTTTGTTCAGGATTAACTTGGAAAAAGGAATGTGGAGATAGAGTAAACCGTAAATCCTTAATATGGTCTGTAATCGTTCCATCCCCATAGAGAATGTTATTTTTAGGCCCTAATATAACATTTGTACGCTTCCCATTTACGTTATGAACAATGGTTTCTACTTGGGGAACTCGTTCAATTAATTTTTCAACCCACTTCTCTTGATGTGGCAAGTGTTCTGTTGCCGTTACAAGGATAATCATCCATCCAGATTGTCCAATACGACCGATTACATGGCGTAGTATACCTTTGCCTGTATGTTCATCATACGGTTCGATATCAAATTCTTTAGCAATTTGATAGCAAGCTTGAGCAATACTATTATTACCTTCAGATTGTATTGGACAATTCGTACCTTGTACGATATCGTGAGATCCCATCGCATAGAACCCCATTTGAATATCGCCTTTAGTCCCTCCTACAGGCATTTGCATCTTATTACGATATGCCCAGGGATTTTTAGGTCCTAAAGTAGGTTTAACAAGGTCAGGATTTTGATGACCAATGCGTTCGATAACGGCCTTCACCTTTTGTGTTTTTAATGAAAGCTGTCCTTCATAGGTAATGTGCTGTAGTTGGCAGCCTCCACAAAATCCATAAAGATCACAACTTGCATCGATACGATTGGGAGCCATCGTAACAATTTCTAAGAGGCGCCCTGTAGCATAGGTTTTTTTAACCATATTAATAGCTACTTTCACAGTTTCTCCAGGTAAGGCAAAAGGCACAAAGACAGTAAAGTCATCTACACGACCTACCCCTTCACCGCTGCTACCGATGCCATGAATAGTTACCAATACTTCATCACCTAACTTAACTGGAGCATTGAATATATCTTGTTGCTTCTTAGATAATGTACTAGTAACTGATTGACCTGTATTCGCACGATTACCATTTCTACGTTGTTGTTTAGATTTCTTTTTACGAGATGTACGACTTGTACCGTTCATTACGAGTCTCTTTTCTTCCAAATTTTAATCATGCCAGTTACGATAAGTACAAAGAATACAGTGCCGAATTTCACGAGTAATTCTTCACCTTGAATATATGGCATAAGAAGTGGATCTTCCACAATCATTTCACCAGCAACCCAACCTAATAAAGCACCACCAGCCCAAAGGATGACAGGAAACTTATTAATGATACGAGCAAATAGTGTAGAGCAAAACACAATGATTGGAACAGTGATTAACATACCAACAATAACGAGCTCTAAATGTCCTTTAGCGGCACCAACTACGCCAATTACATTATCGATACTCATCATCGCATCAGCCACAATGATTGTCCAAATAGCTCCCATTAAGGAATTCTTAGCTTCAATATGTGCATCTTCATCTCCACCTTTTAAGAGTTGAATGGCAATCCATACAAGTACAAGGCCACCACCTAAGTGAATAAGAGGAATTAAAGTAAGTGCTTCTACTAAAAGAGTGGCAAATACAAGGCGCATTCCAATAGCCCCCACTGTACCCCAGATAACAGCTTTCTTTTGTAATTCTGGTGCCAATTTACCCGCTGCCATACCAATAACAACGGCATTATCTCCTGCCAATAAAATATCGATTAAAATAATTTTACTAATCGTTATCCACGTTGCAGCTTCTAAAAATTCCATTCTATACTTACCTCAATTCACTCAGCTGATTCTATAACTATCCCTTAACTATACCACAAATTCTCTATTTTCTCATCTAAAAGAAAGCTCTTAGACTACCACTGTTATTCTTAAGATTAGCCTATAAGGTTCTTTATAATGACTATACTTTTACGAAAAAAATATCTCTCCTCCTATGACTAGAAGAAGAGATATATTACATTATTTCTTAAATTTCTTTACTAACAAAGATGCCCCTACTACGAGAATAACAGCACCAATTTTAATGAGTAATGCATACGGTTCTACGGTATGTGAAATTAATTTATCTTCCACACTCATCGCTGCACCCACCCAAGCAAGGATACCGCCACCAACGTAAAGGATGATTGGAAAGCGTTCGATAACTTTTACAAATAAAGTACTACCATAAATGATAATAGGTACTGTAATAAGCATACCGACAGCAACTAATGTCATATTGCCACTAGCGGCACCAACTACACCAATAACATTATCAATACCCATAATTCCATCTGCAATAACAATGGTCATGATAGCAGCGCGCAAGTTATCTTTAGCCTCGATATTGTGCTCGCTATCATCATCAACAACAAGCTTGTACCCGATCCATAAAAGAAGGATACCACCAACTAAACGAAGAGCAGGAATATTGTTCAATGCCTCTACAAATAGGAATGCCATAACAAGACGTAAAATAATAGCGCCAGCTGTGCCCCAGAAAATCGCCTTCTTCTGTAAATGTGCGGGTAGGTTGCGAGCCGCCATACCAATAATGATGGCATTATCACCAGCTAATAAAATATCAATAACGATGATTTGAAGCATCGCTAATAAGCCTTGTACAGTTAAGATGTCCAATGTATCCTCCTTAGAATAAAACAATAGTATATATATATTATAATCGATATAGTAAAGTAGTGTAAAATTCAATTATCAACATATATATACGTTTTTATCATAATTCTTTCTTATTAAATAAGATAGTTTATATAAGGTCATTTCTCCCCTTACATAATCACAATATGGGCTCTATTTTTTATAAATTTAATTCCTTTTTCCCTTAGGTTTTGGCTATTAAATTAAGCTACTTTATGGTATGGTATAGTATATCGTTACTAGGGAGGTTAGTATGTATCAAACATATTCTATACTGCAAAAATTATGGTTGTTTATAAAACTATTTACTCCAATGTGCATCACTCAATTTTCCCTGATTGGAGCGACCTTTATCGCCATCTTTTTAACGGGGCAATATAGTACGACTGATTTAGCTGGTGTTGCTACGGGATATAATTTGTGGCTCCTCTTCTATATCTTTGCACAAGGTACATTAATGGGTATCACACCAATTATTTCTCAACTATTAGGAGCTAAGAAAACAGATGATATTCCAATAATCTTTCATCAAGGCCTTTTCATCGGTACAGGACTAGCATTTTTAATTTTACTAATCGGTATATTCGGCTTACGCCCTTTATTGACATATTTAAATCTTGAGCCGGCTGCCACCGAGGTATGTATTAGTTATCTGAAAGCCTTTGCACTTGGTTTATTCCCATTACTCTGGGTAAATACCTTGCGTAACACTGTCGATTCTCACGGATTAACGCATTACTCCATGGCCATCGTCTTTACAAGCTTTGTAATTAACGTATTCTTAAATTATGCACTCATCTTTGGTCATTACGGTTTTCCTGAAATTGGTGGTGTTGGTGCTGGCTACGGTATTGCTGGTGCCTGTTGGACAAACTTCGTTCTATTTAGCTTAGTCATTCTATTGCATCCTAAGTTAAAAGACTATCGCATCTATAAAGATTTCCATAGCCCGAATTTTCACTTTATCCGTGAACAATTACAAGTTGGTATTCCCATAGGTTTTTCTATCTTTTTTGAAGCTAGTATCTTTAGCATTGCTGGGCTTTTAATGGTTCACTTTGGATCTGCTGTAGTAGCAGCTCATCAATCTGTCATTTCTTTTACTAATGTATTCTACTGCTTGCCATTAAGTATCGCCATGTCCTCTACCATTGCCGTTGCCTATGAACTCGGTGCAGGACGAAAAATAGAAGCTATACAATACTCTTATATTTCTCGTGTATTAGCTATCATTATAGCTGTTCTTATATGCGCCTTTACGTTCACCCATATGGATAATATTGCTGATCTATTCACCAACGATGATGAAGTATATGAGCTTATTTATCACTTCCTCGGATATGGCGTATTCTTTGCTGCCATCGATGCCATAGGTACTCCATTACAAGGTATTCTAAGAGCCTATAAGGATGTAAAAGTAGTGCTTTACATCTCGCTCATATCCTATTGGGGCGTATGTTTCCCAACAGCTTATACCCTTGCTAAAAATCCTAATTATGGACCATTTGGCGTATGGATTGGTTTGTTGGCTAGCGTAGTAGTTGCGGGTATATTATTTACACTTCGCACATACTACATACAACATTACAAACCTAGAACTATTACAAAATAATAAAAGCACCTATTGAATATTACACATCAGTGTAAGACATCAATAGGTGCTTTTTCAATTTTATTTTAAAACCTCTTGTTTCTCTACTTTGGACATACGGAAGAAATTATATAGTGTTTCTGCCGTCTTATAATTCATAGATTCTACCTTTGCAAGTTCATCGATAGATGCCTCTTTCATGGCCTCTAAACTATTAAAGTGAGCCCATAAGGCCTTACGGCGTTTAGGCCCGATACCTTCAATATGGTCAAGAATAGATTCAAGATTTCGCTTACCGCGCAACTTACGGTGATAGGTAATGGCAAAGCGATGCGCTTCATCACGAATTTGTTGAAGTAATTGAAGCTCCGGCGTGTGATGACTCAAAATGATACTTTCAGATTGTCCCTCTACAAAGACCTCTTCAATACGCTTAGCCAAGGAGATAACTGGCACATCTGTAACACCAACGGCACGGATTAACGGCAAAGCCGCATTGAGCTGACCTTTACCACCATCGATGATAATAAGATCTGGCATAGGCCAGTCTGTTTCATTACCGTAACGACGTTCCATAATTTCAGCCATCGATTTAAAATCATCAGGTTTACCTTGTGTGGTTTTCAGTTTAAAGCGGCGATATTCTTTCTTCGCAGGCTTGCCACCTTCAAAAACAACCATAGAAGCCACCGTTTCAGTTCCTTGTGTATGGGAGATATCGAAACACTCCATACGTTCGGGTAAACGTGGTAAGTCGAGAATCTCGGCTAGCTTCTTAATCGCCCCGCCAGTCTTATCGATTTGGTGCTGCCACTGACGACGACGTTCTTCAAGGAAAGTTTCCGCATTTTCATGAGCCATCTTAATCATATCCATCTTATAGCCACGTTGTGGCACAGATACATCTACATGTTGGCCTTTGAGCTGTGTAAACCATTCCGTTAATAAGTCCCTATCTGTACTCTCCATAGGTAGTAACAACTCTTTAGGAATAAAGTTTATATCTCCATAGTATTGCTTGATAAAGTCTGTCATAATGGTTTCTGAACTATCGCCATCATGTTGCACAAAGTAATTCTCACGGCCTAACAGACGACCACCGCGGATAAATAGCAACTGTACACAGGCCATCGATGTATCTACAGCCAATCCTAAGACGTCTAAGTCGCCACGTTGGGTAACCATGCGTTGCTTTTCTTGTATCTTTTCAATGCTAGACAATTGATCACGATAACGTGCAGCATCTTCAAAGCGCAAATCTTCTGCAGCAGCCTCCATCTTTGATTTAATTTCCTTTAGCAATGGTATAGGTTTACCTTCAAAAAGTTCTATGATTTCGTCAATATACTTCCGATAATCGGGTACCGATATTTTATTAAAACACGGCGCCTCGCAGTAATGCATATGATACTGTAAGCATGGGCGTTCTACCTTCATAGACTTACAGCTACGCAATGGATAGTACTGTCGTATTAATTTCAGTACCACATGAACAGATGTGACATCTGTAAAAGGGCCAAAGTACTTGGCTCCATCACGCTCTAGGCGACGCGTCATATATACTCGAGGATAGTCCTCTTGCACTGATATTTTAACATAGGGATACGTCTTATCATCACGAAGCCTAATATTATATTTCGGTTCATGCTCCTTGATAAGTGTATTCTCCAAGATGAGCGCTTCCATCTCCGTTTTTGTTTGAATGACTTCCACATCGACGGCTCGTTTCATCATGGCCGTAACCTTTGGTGCGCGGTTTGCATCGTTACGCACATAGGAACGCACACGATTTCGCAAGTTAATAGCCTTACCTACATAAATAATTCGGTTATATTGATCACGCCACAAATATACGCCTGGTGTAGTTGGCAAATGGCTAACCTTTTCCAGTAATTCTTCAGACGGCATATTTCCTCCTTTCTTTGTAGATTTTTAGATGTTTTATTTCTTATTTTTTGCAGCTTTCATAAATTTCTTAGTCTGTTCCAATACAGGACCTAAGAATTTCCCGGTATAGCTTTCTTTCACCTTAACAATTTCCTCAGGCGTACCAGTTGCCACGATAGTGCCTCCGCGATTACCACCTTCAGGACCAAGATCGATGATGTGATCAGCCATCTTAATAACATCTAAATTATGTTCGATAACGACAACTGTATCGCCCCCCTCTACAAGTTGTTGCAATACGTGTAACAACTTACGAATATCTTCAGCATGAAGGCCTGTAGTAGGCTCATCAAGGATGTATAATGTTTTACCGGTGCTACGACGAGCTAGTTCTGTAGCTAACTTAACCCGTTGAGCCTCACCACCAGATAATGTAGTAGCCGCCTGACCTAAACGAATATAGCCAAGACCAACCTCTTGGAGGGTAACCATCTTACGGTTAATTTTAGGGATGGCACTAAAGAATTCTACCGCATCATCTACGGTCATATCTAATACATCAGCAATGGATTTACCTTTATATTTAACCTCCAAGGTTTCACGATTATATCGTGCTCCTTTGCAGACTTCACAAGGCACGTATACATCTGGAAGGAAATGCATTTCAATCTTGATAATACCATCACCACGACAAGCCTCACATCGACCGCCTTTTACGTTAAAGCTAAAACGACCTTGTTTATAGCCGCGCATCTTAGCTTCTGGCGTTTGACTATATAGTTCGCGAATCGCATCAAATACACCTGTATATGTAGCTGGATTGGAACGAGGTGTACGTCCGATAGGGCTTTGATCAATATTGATGATTTTATCAATATGTTCAATGCCTCGAATCTCTTTATGAGCTCCCACCTTATGATAAGAACGATACAACTGATTCGCTAATCCTTTATAAAGGATTTCATTGATTAAGGTAGACTTACCAGAACCACTGACCCCCGTAACGACAGTAAATATTCCTATCGGAAATTTTACATTAATATTTTGTAAGTTATTCTCCTTCGCACCGCGAATCTCAATACAATTCTTGCCTGGTTTGCGGCGTTCTTCGGGGAGTGCTATAAACTTACGACCACTTAAGTACTGACCAGTAATGGAGTTGTCTACCTTCATCACTTCCTTAACAGTACCTGCTGCAATGATTTGACCGCCATGTTCACCTGCTCCAGGACCGATATCTACTAAATAATCGGCAGCACGCATCGTATCTTCATCATGTTCTACAACGAGCAAGGTATTGCCTAAGTCACGTAACCCTTTTAATGTATCGATGAGTCGATCATTATCGCGTTGATGTAAACCGATAGATGGCTCATCTAGGATATATAATACACCTACTAAGCCAGAGCCGATCTGTGTAGCTAACCGAATACGCTGTGCTTCACCACCAGATAATGTGCCTGCACTACGGTTCATTGTTAGGTAATCGAGACCTACATTATTAAGGAAACCTAGACGAGCATTGATTTCCTTTAAAATTTGAGCACCAATCACTTGTTCACGTTCAGTTAACTGTAGATTACCAAAGAAATCGAGTGCTTCTTTAATAGTTAACTGCGTTACTTCGTTGATATTCTTATCCCCTACAGTAATAGCTAATACTTCAGGTTTAAGACGAGCCCCATGACATGTAGTACACGGCTTAATAGACATAAACTTTTCAAATTCTTCACGCATAGAGTCTGTAGAGGCTTCACTATGACGGCGCTTAACCATCGGTAAAATACCTTCGTACTCAGTAAAGAATTCCTTTATTTCACCTCTCATATTTTCATAGGTGAAGCTTACCTTATCCGTCGTACCGTACATCACCTTTTTCTGTAATGCTTTCGGCAATTCATCATAGGTGGAGTCTAAGGAATATCCATTAGCTTTTAATAGACCTTCTACTTGACGCATAAACCAAGCATTAGGATTGGAGCTCAAGGCTTGCACGCAACCATCGGCAAAGCTAACAGATCCATCTGGAATAACGCGCTCCTCATCAACCTCCATAGTAGAACCAATCCCTAAACAAGATGGGCACGCACCAAACGGACTATTAAAAGAGAACATACGCGGTTCAATTTTAGGTAATGAAATATGACAATCTGGGCACGCAAAATGTTGGCTATACATGTGTTCAGGTCCGTCTACCTCTTGAATCACAACGATGCCTTCTGCCCATTTTGAAGCGGTCTCCATAGAGTCAGCCAACCGAGATTCAATGCCTTCTTTTACAACGAGGCGGTCCACAACGATATCGATGGAGTGTTTCTTGTTCTTCTCTAATACGATTTCTTCGTCCAAGGTGCGCACTACACCGTCTACTCGAGCACGAACAAAGCCTTCTTTGCGAAGTTGTTCAAACACCGATTTATGTTCCCCTTTTTTACCTTGAATCATAGGGGCCAGCACTAAAACCTTTGTACATTCGGGAAAGCTCATTACATCGTCGGTCATTTGTTGTATTGTTTGCTGGGTAATAGGCTTACCACATTCTGGACAGTGTGCATGACCTACGCGTGCAAATAAGAGACGTAAATAGTCGTAAATCTCCGTTACGGTACCAACCGTAGAACGAGGGTTGCGACTCGTCGTCTTTTGGTCGATAGAAATGGCGGGAGATAAACCTTCAATATAATCGACATCGGGTTTATCCATTTGTCCCAAAAATTGACGTGCATACGCAGACAGGGACTCAACATAACGTCGTTGCCCTTCTGCGTAAATTGTATCAAATGCTAGGGATGATTTACCAGAACCACTGAGACCAGTTAAGACGATAAACTGATCACGTGGCAAGGATATATCAATATTTTTTAGGTTATGCTGACGCGCACCTTTTACAATCAATTGATCTTTCATTATCTTTCCTATTTAAAGAGATGATACCAAACGGCATCATCTCTCCGATTACTAACATGAAATAATATATGTATATTATCGCACATATAGTCTATATAATCTATGTGTTTTCTTACAATCTTTTAAAATTGCTCCTAAGATTTACTTTTTGGGCTTGTCCGCTTTCTAGATTTGGCAGAAGCAGGCTTCTTCAACTTGCTATCTCCTGCACTATGCATATCGGACCATTGTTGACGTAATACGCCCAATTGATCACGTAACTTAGCCGCTGTTTCAAATTCAAGCTGCTTGGCGGCGGCCTTCATTTGACGATCTAGCTCTTCAATCTTATTGTACAATTCTTCCGGTGTTATATCTGCCACCTTAGGTGCTGATATATCTTGAACATATGGTTCGTGTCCATGGTCCATGCCCTCTGAGGATTTTTTTTGTTTTCCTTTTTTCGGTGAAAGTGCCTTTCCATCGGTAACCATATCTTCTTCGATTTTCGTTAATTCGATAAGCTCTTTTACATCTTTAGATACAGATTTAGGCGTAATATTATGTTCAATATTATAAGTCTCTTGCACGGCACGACGACGATCGGTTTCATCGATAGCCCGTTGCATAGAACCTGTTACACGATCTGCGTACATGATAACATGACCATTCACATTACGAGCCGCACGACCTATAGTTTGAATCATAGCCGTATCGGAGCGCAAGAAACCTTCCTTATCCGCATCTAAGATAGCAACCAAGGAAACCTCTGGCATATCGAGACCTTCACGAAGCAAGTTAATACCAACTAATACATCGAATACGCCAGCCCGCAAATCACGAATGATTTCAGCCCGCTCAATAGTAACAATATCGGAATGAAGGTAACGAACTCGTACGCCCATTTCCTTCAAGAATTCCGTTAAGTCCTCAGCCATCTTCTTCGTCAATGTCGTAACAAGAACCCGTTCATTCTTGGCAGCTCGTTTGTGAATTTCTCCAAGCAAGTCATCCATTTGCCCCTTAATAGGACGAATTTCTATAGATGGATCTAATAAGCCCGTAGGACGTATGATTTGCTCTGCAATATTCGTTTCTACTTCCATTTCGTATGGGCCAGGCGTTGCCGATACGTAAACAATTTGATTGATACGCTCTACGAATTCATCGAATTGAAGCGGTCTATTATCTAATGCAGAAGGAAGACGGAAACCGTATTCTATAAGAGATTCTTTACGCGCACGGTCACCATTGTACATAGCGCGAATTTGAGGCATCGTCACATGCGATTCGTCCACCATGATAAGGAAATCATCGGGGAAATAATCAATCAATGTAAACGGTGCTTCCCCAGCCTTGCGTTCAGACATATGGCGTGAATAGTTTTCGATGCCCGAGCAATAGCCCATTTCTTGCATCATTTCTATATCATAACGCGTACGCTGTTCTAAGCGCTGAGCCTCCAATAGACGGTCAGTAGCTTTTAACTTCGCCAACTGCTCATCTAATTCGGCTTCAATACGCTCTACAGCAATATTCATCTTCTCTTTCGTCGTTACGTAGTGAGATGCTGGATAGACTGCAACGTGTTTGCGTTCCGCAATAACTTCACCGGTCAAGGAATCTACCTCTACGAGGCGGTCGATTTCATCACCAAAGAGCTCCACCCGAATGGCTCTTTCACTATAAGCGGCAGGGAAAATATCAATCGTATCCCCTTGCACACGGAAGGTACCGCGGATAAAGTTCATATCATTTCTCGTATATTGAATATCTACGAGTTTAGATAAGATTTCATCGCGCGATTTCGTTTGACCCAAGCGCAAGGACAATACAAGATCAGAATAGTCCTCAGGGTCACCTAAGCCATAAATACAGCTAACCGAAGCAACGATAATGACATCGCGACGCTCAAAAAGACTCATCGTAGCACTATGTCGCAGTTTATCGATTTCATCATTAATAGATGCATCCTTCTCGATATATGTATCACTAGAAGGAATATAGGCTTCCGGTTGATAAAAATCGTAGTAAGATACAAAGTATTCTACCGCATTATTTGGAAAGAAACTTTTAAATTCACTACATAATTGAGCCGCCAAGGTTTTATTATGAGCAATGATCAAGGTCGGCTTTTGAACTGCTTCAATAACCTTAGCCATTGTAAAGGTCTTACCAGTACCAGTGGCACCGAGCAAAACTTGGGCCCATTCACCGTGTTCAATACCTTCTGTTAAAGATTCAATCGCGGTAGGTTGGTCACCTGTAGGCGTAAAGGGCGCCTCCACTTTAAATGGTTGGCCCCCCTCGTAATTATATGTACTATGCTTCATTACTGTTCATCCTGATGTTTACGGATGGCTTTCATTTCTTCATCCGTCAAACGACGACCTGCATTTTCCGCTTGATTCAACGTATCCTCACCTTCTAAGACTTCGATGAGCATAGCAATAGAAAAACGATCTAGTGTAGGTGTGGTCTTCTGAATTTCATCAGCCATCATCCAATCTGATTCAGTATAGTTATTAATACGATCTGTAATCTCTTCCCAGTTTGAAAGTAGCAATCTCGTAATGGGGCGATATAGTTCAATCCCGAAGTACTCGATTAAGCTAACTATCTTATTCATATTTTCTAGGCTAACATTACATTCATTTTTTTTATTTTCAGATTCTACATATTCAAGTAAGAATTCCCGGTTATATTTATTTGTCACCTTGAATCATTCCTTTATTAAATAGTGCATTAGCAAATTCTTTTGCATTAAATGGACGCAAGTCATCCATACCTTCGCCAACGCCAATCCAGCGTACGGGTACGCCTAGTTCCTCTTTAATAGAGATAACTACGCCGCCTTTTGCCGTACCATCTAGCTTAGTTACTACAATACCATTTACTGGTACCGCTTGACCAAATAATTTAGCTTGGCTTACTGCATTTTGACCCGTGGTACCATCTAAAACGAGCAATGTTTGATGCGGCGCACCTTCTACGTGGTTATTTGCTACGCGCCCCATCTTTTTAAGCTCTTCCATAAGGTTAACCTTAGTATGTAGACGACCAGCCGTATCTACGATAACAAGGTCTGCATTACGAGCTTTTGCGGCTTCCATTGCATCATATACAACGGCAGCAGGATCTGCACCTTCTTTATGTTTAACAATCGGCACACCAACGCGATCAGCCCAAATGGATAATTGGTCAGCTGCAGCGGCACGGAATGTATCACCTGCAGCAATGATAACCTTTTTACCTTCTTTAGTATAATAGTTAGCCAATTTAGCGATTGTCGTCGTTTTACCAACACCATTTACACCAACTACAAGGATGACCTCAGGATGGTGCAAAGTAATTTCATCTTCTTGATCGATGAGCATTTCCGTGATGCGGTCTTCCATAAACGGCATTACATCGCCTGTATGATTGATGATACCTTCTGTTACACCACGACGAATTTCTTTCATCAAGTATTCTGTCGTCTTAGGGCCTAGATCACTAGTAAGCATAACTGCTTCTAAATCATCTAAAAAATCGTCATCGATTTGCGCATAACCAATAACGATGCTTTCTACATTTTTTACAAAAGACTTACGAGTTTTCTCTAAACCGTCTTTAATTCTATCAAAGAATCCAAATGCCATTATGCTAGATCCTCCTTCACATCTTCAAATACTACTGTTAATAATCGCGATACACCGCGTTCCACCATGGTTACCCCTTGTAGTACTTCGGCAGCTTCCATCGTCTTTTTACGGTGAGATACAACGATAAATTGTGTTTCTTTATTTATTCGATTTAGGTAAGAGCTAAATCGTTCAACATTGGCTTCGTCAAGCGCCGCGTCAACTTCGTCAAGCACACAGAACGGAGCTGGACGATAGTCAAGGAATGAGAACAATAAAGCGATAACCGTAAGAGCACGCTCGCCACCCGATAAGAGTGTCAATTGTTGACGCTTTTTCCCTGGTGGTTGTATGTAGAAGTCGATACCACCCGTCAAAATATTATCTGGATCAGTAAGTACAATTTGCGCAGTACCGCCACCAAATAATTGGCTGAATACTTCTTGGAATCTACGGCCTACCACATCCAATACATCGTATAGCTGTGTACTCATCGCCTTATCCATTTCGGCAATAACCGCCTGTAATTGCGCCTTTGCCGTATCTAAATCAGCTAATTGTGTGGTTAAGAAATCATAGCGTTCTTTAGTCTCTTCGTATTCCTCAACGGCATTTGGATTGACTGGACCCAATTCGGCAATTTCGGCCATCAAACGAGCTTGCTCATCCTTCCAATCGCTAACGGAGCCTTCAATGCGAAGGACTTGAGCATCTTCCAAAGTAAAGCCTAGCTCTTGTAATTCTTCTACAAAGCGCTCACAGTCCATGCGATGACGTGTAATTTTACCTTCCATATCAACAAGGCGACCTTGCACCACTTTGTAGCGTTGATTCAATCGGTCTTGCTCACTGAGGATAGATTCCATTTCCTCGCGCCCCGTAGATGTTTTATCATAAGCTTCATCGCGAAGAGCACGTAATCGTTCAACCTCAGCCGTAGCAGAGGTCAACTCTTGTTCTGCAACTTCCTGAGCCAGAGGGATTTCCTCTTCATAGCGTTGTGTAGTACTAACTAACAAATTACGAAGTGGTGTTAAACGCTCAATAATACTAGAAATAGACTGATTACGCTGTTCACGTTGTGATTCCCGTTCCTGAATGGTATGTCGCAAGGTATCACAAGTAAGGCGAGCTTCTGTAAAAGCTTCATACGCCTCTTGTTGCACCTTTTGCAACACAGTCAATCGATCCATCAACGCCCCTTGATTACCATTCATACCATGATCCTCTTGCAAGGAAGCTAATGCTGTTTCTTGATCTTTCAAGTTAGCTGTTGTAGTAGCCAAATCAATATCAATTTGTACTAAACGTTGCTCTTCTTCATGGAGAACACGTTTCTTACGATCCAGCTGATTTTGTATATTTTGTACCTTTGTTTCGCTAGCCACATAGAGTAAGTTCGTATGCTGATAGCTTTCATCAAGAGTCGCTTGTTCCTTTTCAGCCTCTTCAACCCGTTTCTCAAGGCGTTCTAAATTGGCTATTAAGGAGCGAATTTGTCCTTCAATTTGTACCAGTTCTTGTTCAAGACTAGTAGCCTCTTCCTTGCGGCTCAATACAGAAGCACGCTTGCGCTTTGTGGCACCACCGGTTAAAGAGCCGCCAGGTTGAAATTGTTCCCCCGTAAGAGTTACGATGCGCAATTGCTGATTGTATTTTTTCTGTAATCCAATGGCATCATCCATGGAAGATACTACCAAGGTGCGCCCCAATAAGTATTGGAAAATATGGGCGTATTTATTATCAAAGGAAATACAATCAACAGCAGTGCCTAATACACAGCTTTCATGTAAAGCCGGTGTGTCATATGGTTTACCTTTAACAGAATCCATCGGCAAGAAGGTTACGCGACCACCTTGGATAGATTTCAAATAATTGACACCCTCTGCAGCAGCGCGAGCTGTAGTAGTCACAACATGGTTAACACTTCCACCTAAGGCCGTTTCGATAGCCGTAGTATATTTGTCCTCTACCGTAAAGAGATCGCCAACAGCGCCCGTAATCTGTTCGCGCCAAGAACCTTTACCATTGAGGATGTTCTTTGTGCCTTCTAAGTAACCTTCGTGCTGTTCCTCCCACTGTGCTAATAGTTCTAATCGACCTTTTGCACGTTGTTCTTGGGTGCGCAGCTTTTGTAATTCCTTACGCTCTTCACGCGCTTTCATAGCCGCATTCTTAGCATCATCAACGAGGGCTTGTCGTTGAGCAGATAAGGCATTAAACTTTTGACCTAGCGCTTCAAATTCAAAACGAGCGACTTGTAGTTCACTATCTACCTGTGCTATTTCAGATTCTAGAATAGCACATTGATTTTTACTTTCCACCTTGCGAGCTTCTAAGCTTCGAATACTAGCCTTTGCTGTTTCAATAGCACTCACAACTTCTAATTGACGTTTCTCAAAAGCCTCTCGATTGGATTGCAAGGATTGAAACTTAGCTTGTTCTGACCTTACATCTTCAACAGCCTTTTTGTAACTCGCTTCTAATTCTTCTAGATTAGACTCTTTTTCTACTAATTGAGCACTTTCATCTTGAATCAATTGATTTAAGATTCGCAATTGTTGCTCCTCGCCCTTTTGCGTAGCCTCTAGCTCGCTAATGCGCATAGACGTTTCATCTAATTCACGGCGTGCTGTTTTTAGTTGCTCTTCTAAAAGACGTAAGTGACCAGATAAGCGTTCTTCATCACGTTGCTTTTCAGTATATTGAGCCTCCCACAACTTAAGCTGTTCCTGCTCTTTTGACGAGGACGATTGCAATTCGTGACGACGAGCCTCTAATTTAGACAATTCAGTTTGAAGCTCAATTTCTTCATCTTTAAAGGCAATATTATCGTTTTCAAAACGTGTTAAAAGGCGATCAGAGGTCTTATAATTATGAAAGCCTAATGCCCCATCATAATCGCGCTTTGCGCGGCTTAAGGTCATATATTTTTTAGTCTTTTCCGCTTTTTCAGACAAAGGTCCTAGTTGCTCTTCAATGGTAGCCATTACGTCCCGTACGCGCTCCATATTACGGTCTGTACTAGCAATACGACGTAAAGCATCTTCTTTATTAATTTTAAAGCGAGAAATCCCAGCTACATCTTCAAAAATAAGACGACGTTCTTCAGGTTTAGAATTTAAAATAGCATCAATTCGGTTCTGTCCAATAATGGCCATGGAATCTCTACCAAGACCGGTATCTGCCAGTAAAAGATGTATGTCCTTTAAACGACAAGAGCGCTTATTGATGAGGAACTCACTTTCACCAGTACGATAGATACGGCGTGTTATAGCCACCTCTGCCATATCTAAATCTAATTGTTGATCACTATTGTCAAATACAAGAGTAACCTCAGCAGCGCTCATAGGTTTGCGCTTTTCCGTACCAGAGAAAATGATATCCTCTGCTTTTTGACCACGTAAATTACGAACATTGGATTCCCCTAAAACCCATTTCATGGCATCCGTAATATTACTTTTACCGCTGCCGTTAGGACCAATAACGGCAGTCATTCCTGGTGAGAATTTTACAACCGTCTTATCTGCAAACGATTTAAAGCCCTTTAATTCCAACCGAAGTAATTGCATGACTGCCTCCTTTCTACTAACAACCCTAAATAATCATATCTTTTATATTATAACACATATTGTAGGCCATCAATACAGCACCGAACGGTATTTCTCGTACTTTCTTCACACCAACTTATACTATATTGTGGATATAATTCAGCGAAATATAATACATTTCTATTTTTAAGCCCTCTCACCTTAGATGTTAAGCTTCTAGGATAAGAAATAATAATATTATGTTTTATTGCAATACTATTATTCCCAATATAATTTGTTTTATCTTTATTAGTCTTATCTTTACATCCAGTATTATCAACATTAACTCTACTAAATCCTAGATTTTTATAAGTAGCGTATTCAGTTAGATTAAAACAATCGTTACTTAGTGAGTACTTATACTGAGATACATGCTCATCAATACAACGTTCAATTCGCTGCTTATATTGTTCATTCACAACTAGCTCCCCCATAGCTGGCTCATATGGACCTGCTACTAAGCTATTACCGAAATCGAATTCTTCTGTACTTTGTAAACCCGTGCGAATGACTTCAATACCATGCTGTTCAAACCAATCTTTTAAAAATGCACAATACTGTATAGCTAGCTCAGTACTTAGTGATTCGTATTCTCCAGCTCTATACTGGTCGGCTAGTTCTGTATTCTCTATAACTAGTACAGGGTAGATACGTATAAAATCAGGTTGTAATGCAGCTACCGCAATGGCCGTTTCTATTATGGTTTGCCAAGTCTCTCCTTTTAGTCCTGGTAAAAGTTGAACTCCAACGGTCATATCACGCTGTTTTAATCGTGCAACAGCCTCTACTACCTCTTGTGCCGTGTGCCCCCTCTTAGCATCGACTAAAATACCATCATTCATAGACTGCACGCCAAGTTCTACAGTTTTTACTCCATAAGACTGTAATAATGTAATCGCTTCATCACCTACAGCATCAGGTCTTGTAGAGCAACGTATGCCATCAATGATTCCCCGTTGAAGCATTTCATAGGCAGGCATCAATAATTTATGTTGTAAATCTTTAGGAATAGCCGTAAATGATCCCCCATAAAAGGCAACCTCCCAAAACTTCTCGCACCGTTTTGTGCCTACATAGTCTTTAATTGTTTGTTGTATATAATCTGGAGTTAGGTGACTAATACCAGATTGGCCCGTAATACGAGATTGATTACAAAATGTACACACATAGGGACAACCTACGTGAGGTATAAAAAAAGGAATCATACCAAATGGTTTCATAGACACCTCCTCTTCTTATGTAAAAATTATTACTCATCTACTATTATATAGATTATTACTCACATACTATATTATTCACATACTATTATACAGAAAAAAGCGCCATTCGGCGCTTTTCTATTTATCAGCCATCAACTTTTCTAAAGTCAATTGAGCCGCATGTTGTTCTGCAATTTTTTTACTTTTACCAGAGCCGGCCTCGTAAGTAATACCATTAATTTCAACCTCCATATGAAAGGTTTTAGCATGGTCGGGACCACTTTCACTGAGCAAATGATAGACAATATGTTTATCCCCATCTCTTTGCACATATTCTTGTAATAATGTCTTATAATCTTTGCCCCGCTTACCTTCTAAGGCTTGCATGATATAAGTAGTTAAATGTTTTAAAACGAAGACCATAGCCGTTTGATAATCTGTAGAAATATAAATAGCACCGATGAGAGACTCAAAGGTATCCGCTAATATAGAGTTTCGATCATTACCACCGGAAGCGCGTTCTCCATGACCGAGCAATAAATATTGTCCTAGTTTCAAAGAACGGCTCACAGATGCTAAAGAATCTTCACACACTGTAGCGGCCTTAATTTTCGTTAAATTACCTTCAGCCATATCTGGATATGTCTTAAATAGGTATTCACCAATAATAAGATCCAAAACAGCATCGCCTAAAAACTCTAATCGCTGATTGTGATGAATATGCTTTGATTTATGTTCATTCGCATAAGAAGTATGTGTAAAAGCACAATCTATAATGGATATATCTGACACAGGTATGTCTAAACGAGCAACAAGCTCATGAAGAGATTCTTCACGAGCTTGTGTTATCTTACTCTTATGCGTTTCGATAGTAACCATTAAGCTTCATAACGGCGAATGCAAAGTGTACCGTTATGACCACCAAAACCGAAAGAGTTAGAAAGTGCACATTTTACTCGGAGTTCACGTGCGCCTTCACGAACATAGTCCAGATCCAAACCTTCATCAGGATTGTCACAGTTAATTGTAGGGTGAACTTTACCAGTTTCAATCGCCATTGCCATTACGATAGTTTCAATAGCACCAGCAGCACCCAATAAGTGACCTGTCATGGATTTAGTAGAGTTAACAGCGATATTTTTAGCATGATCGCCGAACAATTCTTTAATAGCTAATGTTTCATTTTGGTCATTAAGGCCAGTAGATGTACCATGAGCATTGATGTAGTTAACGTCTTTAGGGTCGATACCTGCATCTTTAATTGCTAATTCCATACATTTACGAGCTTGAACACCACCTGGAGCTGGTGCAGTGATATGGTAAGCATCACCATTACTACCATAACCCACAACTTCAGCATAGATATGTGCACCGCGTGCTTTTGCGTGTTCTAATTCTTCAAGAACTACGATACCAGAACCTTCACCCATTACGAAACCATCACGGTCACGGTCAAATGGACGGGACGCTTTTGTTGGCTCGTCATTGCGTGTAGACATAGCTTTCATAGCCGCAAAACCAGCTACAGCAGCCGGAGATACCGCAGCTTCAGTACCACCAGCAAACATCACGTCAGCATCACCACGTTGGATGATACGGAATGCATCACCAATCGCATTTGTACCAGAAGTACAAGCAGTTACGTTGGTAATAACTGGACCTTTAAGACCAAGGCGAATAGATACGCGTGCAGATGTCATATTTGCAATCATCATAGGTACTGCAAATGGACTTACGCGGCCAGGACCTTTCTCGAATAATGTTTCATACACCTCATGGATAGAGTCAATGCCGCCTATACCTGTACCAACTACAGTACCACAGCGATCTAAATCTGCTTTATCTAAATCAAGATCAGCATCTTCACAAGCAAGAACAGCTGCACCGATAGCAAATTCTACAGAACGGTCCATACGACGAGCTTCTTTTTTGTCTACCCCATAGTTTGTAATATCAAAATCTTTTACTTCACCCGCAATGCGTGTTGCATAGTCAGATGCGTCAAAGCGTGTAATCGGCCCAATACCAGATTGACCTGCCAATAACGCATTGTAGAAGTTCTCTTTACCGATACCTACAGGAGTCACTGCCCCTAAGCCAGTAATTACTACACGTTTTTCCAATTATTCCACCTCTTATAGCTATACAGCCCTTTAAATTAATCAATCTCTGCTACTTGCTGTTTCAATTGTGCAAAGATATCTTTAACTGGCATAATCTTATCGACTTTTCTCATATTATTGCCAGAGAACACCAACCCCGTTTCCACATCACCTTGTTGTGCACGAGAAAGAGCACGGATAATGCAGAATTTATGAGAACAGTGTTTTAAACAGTTATCACACACCGTCGGAGGCGCTACAGTACCGTCTAAAACAGATTCAGCAAATTTATTTTTTATTGCTTGACCAGGCAAACCAACAGGACTTTGAATCAATACAATATCCTCAGGGTTTGTAGCTCGTACATACATTTTTTTCAATTCATCAGATGCATTACATTCATCAGAAGCAGCAAAACGGCTACCCATTTGAACACCACTAGCGCCGATTTTTAACATTTCAACGATATCACGGCCATCTAGAACACCACCAGCAGCAATTACTGGAATATTTTTTACCGCTGCTACAACTTCGGGAACGATTTCTCGAGCGGAACGATCCGTTCCCAAGTGTCCACCAGCTTCACAACCTTCTACGATTACAGCTGCAGCACCTAAACCTTCAGAAATGCGAGCTAATTTTGCGGACGAAACAATTGGTACAATAGGAGTACCAGACTCTTTGCCCATTGCGAACATATCTCTTGAAAAACCAGCACCTGCTACTACAAGATCAATGCCTTCTTCGATGGCAGTCTTTACTAAACCAGCAAATTGAGTTGCTGCTACCATCGCATTTATACCAATAATACCCGTAGGTGATAATTTTCTAGCTAATTGTATTTCGTATCGTAATTCATCGAAAGGCAAGCCCGATGCCGCAATAAGGCCGATACCACCTTCATTTGCAACGGCTGCTGCCAAGCGAGCTGTAGACAATCTAATCGCCATACCACCTTGAATAATAGGTACTTTGGCCACTAGATTCCCAATGCGAAGTTCAGGGAGCTTCACTATCAAATCCTCCTGTAAATAAAACCGGTTGGGAGGCCACTCGGCCTCCCGTTCGGTTGAATTGTTAGCTTTACAGCTTATTTAGCAGAATCAATATATTCTACTGTATCCTTAACGGTTTTAATTTTTTCTGCAACGTCGTCAGGGATTTCAACATTGAATTCTTCTTCAAATGCCATGATCAATTCAACGATATCTAAGGAGTCAGCGCCTAAGTCGTCGATGAATGTAGAATCAATGGTAACTTCAGCTTCATCAACGCCTAATTGTTCCACAACGATTGCTTTAACTTTATCGAAAGTGTTCATTAGTGGTTCACCTCCTTTCAAAGTGTATTTATATATAGTCTAATTTTACAACTACATTACCATGCCACCATCAACATTGATGACTTGACCCGTAATATAATTAGCAAAATCGCTAGCAAGGAATGTTACTACTGTTGCTACTTCTTCAGCATCAGCTATACGGCCCAATGGAATTTCAGTAACCATAGCTTCTTTAACTTTTTCTGGTAATACATCGGTCATATCTGTGTTGATAAAGCCTGGAGCAATAGCATTAACTATAATACCACGGCTAGCCAATTCTTTAGCACAGGACTTAGTAAAACCAATTACGCCCGCTTTAGAAGCAGCATAGTTAGTTTGACCAACATTACCCATAACACCTACAACAGATGTCATGTTGATAATATGACCAGAACGTTGTTTCATCATAATTTTAGATACTGCTTTAGTTACCAAGTATACACCTTTAAGGTTGATATCAATTACAGCATCAAAATCTTCGTCTTTCATTCTCATCAACAAACCGTCACGCGTAATACCCGCATTATTTACGAGGATGTCAATGTGACCAAATTCTTTATGAGCTTCTTCCACCATGGAAGCAACTTCATCAGCATTTGCTACATTAGCTTTAAATTTAATGGCTTTTCGGCCTAACGCTTGTACAGCTTCAACAGTTTCTTGTGCTGCACCTTCGCTACCACTATAGTTTACTACAATATCAGCACCAGATTGTGCTAGATTGATAGCTACAGCGCGACCAATACCACGGGATGCGCCAGTTACAATGGCTACTTTACCCTCTAAATGCATTTTATCGAACCCCCTTCAAAAATTCAAGCGTTTTCTCTAAGGATGCAATGTCTTCAACATTAGCTAATTCCATATCTTTGTTGATCTTTTTAGTAAAACCTGTGAGTACTTTCCCATGCCCCACTTCAATAAAGCGAGTAACACCAAAGTTTACCATTTCAGCTACACAATCTTCCCACAAGACAGGGTTAGCGGCTTGAGTAACTAAAGACTCTTTAATGTCATTTGCATTAGTCAAAATCTTGCCAGTAACATTTGCAACTACAGGAATTTGTGCATCACACACTTGGATCTTATCCAACTCTTCCTTTAACCGAAGAGCTGCGGGTTCCATCAAACGGCTGTGGAATGGAGCACTTACTGGAAGCATTACTGCGCGTTTTGCTCCTGCTTCTTTCATTTTTTCAGCTGCTGTTTCCACCGCTGCAGTTTCACCGGCAATAACGATTTGTCCAGGGCAATTGAAGTTAACTGCTTGTACAGAACCTACAAAAGCATTTACTTCTTCACAAATTTCTACAACTTGCTCACGAGGTAATGCCAAAATTGCTGCCATAGCGCCTTTACCCAATGGCACAGCTTCTTGCATATATTCACCGCGTTTATGAACTACATATACTGCGTCTTTAAAGTTCAATACACCGGCTGCTACTAGAGCACTATACTCACCAAGACTATGCCCGCCTACGATGTCAGGCGTAAAGCCTTGTTCTTTTAGAATTTCATAACAAGCTACGGATGCAGTCAAAATAGCTGGTTGTGTATTTGCTGTTTTAACGAGCTCTGTATCAGGACCTTCGAAGCATAATTTACTGATAGAATAACCAAGTGCCTCGTCAGCTTCTTCAAAACGTTGTTTCACAATAGGGTACGCATTATACAAATCTTGTAACATGCCTACTTTTTGAGAACCTTGACCAGGAAAAACAAATGCCGTTTTCATTAGGGGCCTCCTTATTTACTAAGACCTTGAAGATTCTTAATCACAGTTTCAGCTTCAGTCATAATATCTCTAATGATAGTTTCACATGTTTTAACATCTGTTAACATACCAGAAATTTGACCGATCATTACAGAACCTTCTTTTACATTACCCTCAATAGCAGCTAAACGAAGTGTACCAGCACCTAATGCTTCCAATTCCTCTTTAGATCCACCACTGAATTCAAGGGATTTATATTTATGAGCTAACGCATTATCTATAATACGTACAGGATGACCTGTTGTTAAACCAGTCATAACTGTAGCACGATCTTTTGCTTTCAATACAGCATTTTTATAATTTTCATGGGCAATACATTCTTCGGATAATACGAATCGTGTCCCCATTTGTACCGCTTTAGCACCTAATGCAAATGCCGCAGCCATACCACGACCATCTGCAATACCTCCGGCAGCAATAACTGGTACATCTACAGCATCAACTACTTGAGGAATTAATGCCATAGTTGTAATATCACCTACGTGACCACCAGACTCTGTACCTTCAGCAATAATTGCATCAATACCACCACGTAATAAGCGCTTTGCTAGTAATACTGATGCAACTACAGGAATAACTTTTGTACCAATTTCTTTCAAAGCGGGAACATAAACACCAGGATTACCTGCACCTGTAGTGATAACAGGAACACGTTCTTCCACGACTACTTCCATAACCTCTTTTACAAATGGAGACATGAGCATGATATTACAGCCAAAAGGCTTACTAGTGCGCTCTTTTAATTTATGGATTTCATTACGGAAAATATCAGGAGGCATATGACCAGCACCAATAATCCCAAGTCCACCAGCTTCAGAAACGGCTGCCGCTAATTCTGCAGTACCGAGCCAAGCCATGCCACCTTGAAAGATTGGATACTCAATCTGCAATAAATCACAAATGTCAGTCTTAATCATCTTGATGTGTCCTCCTTAATACCATTTCAAGACCAGGCTTGCCCATGTTAGGCCTGCACCAAATCCTGCAAACGCAACATTATCACCGCGTTTGAAACGTCCCTCGCGATTAGCTTCATCAAGTGCAATCGCTACAGACGCGGCAGATGTATTACCATACTTATGTAAATTAACAAAAACTTTTTCCATCGGCAGATGTAAACGTTTGGCTGCCGAATCAATAATACGAATATTCGCTTGATGAGGAATAAAGTAATCTAATTTATTTAACTCCATATCAGCACGTTCTAAGGATTTTAAAACCGTACGTCCCATCGTTTTAACGGCAAATTTATATACTTCAGGGCCATCCATATGAATAAATGTTAAGCCCTCTTCTACGCGTTGATCATTTGCTACTACAGCAGTGCCACCTGCAGGAATGCAAAGCGCTGATCCTCCAGTGCCATCGGCGCCCATGTCAATACCTTTAATGCCATAGCCTTCAGGTACTTCAGATACTACTGCAGCCCCAGCACCATCACCAAAGAGGATACATGTACCACGATCATTCCAGTTTACTCGACGAGAAAGAATTTCTGCCCCCACAACGAGTACTTTTTTATAAATACCAGAGCTAATATAACTAGCGGCAGTAATCAATCCATATACAAACCCAGAGCATGCCGCTTGTAAATCATAGGCTGCAGCGTTTTTAGCTCCTAAGTTTGCTTGCAATACACAAGCTGCCGAAGGAATAATCATATCTGGTGTTAGGGTAGCAAAGATAATCATGTCGATATCCTCTGCAGAGACATTAGCCATTTGCATAGCTTTTTTTGCTGCCTCGGTTGCCATATAGGATGTATTCATACCTTCCGGTGCAATGCGTCGTTCTTCTATACCCGTACGCTCTCTAATCCATTGATCATTGGTATCAACCATTTTTTCAAGATCAAAGTTTGTTACTACATTGTCAGGAAGGAAGCTCCCAGTACCAATGATTCCTACAGGTTTATTCATCATAGTCATACTTTAAGGCTCCTTCAATATCCATCGTTTCTCTTATGTGTTGAATAATTTTACGCTCTACTAAATCACTAGCAATTTCAATAGCAGTTTTTATTTCTTTTGCTTTAGAACTACCATGAGCAATCATGAATACCCCATTAACTCCTAAAAGTGGAGCACCACCATTTTCTGTGTGATCCAAACGTTTTGCCATCTTTTTCAAGGCTGGCTTTACAAGCATAGCTCCTATCTTGGCAAAAATACTTCCTGCCATGATGCTATCCTTTACTAATTGCGTAAGACCTGTTACTAACCCTTCCGCAAATTTAAGTACCACATTGCCTACGAATCCATCACATACGACAACATCAACGGCACCTTTAGGAATATCACGACCTTCAATATTACCTTTAAAATTGATAGTCTTCATACCCTCCAAAATCGGATACGTCGCCAATACGACATCGTTCCCCTTTGTGGCCTCTTCACCAATATTTAACAATCCCACAGTAGGATTTTCTTTTCCTAATAAAAGCTTAGCGTATTCAGACCCCATTAAAGCTCCTTGTACAAGATGTTTAGGTTTACAATTAGAATTTGCACCAGAGTCTAACATAACTGTTATACCACTTACTGTTGGCATTGGAGTTGCAATGACAGGGCGATCAATACCTTTAATGCGACCAAGCCCAAACAAAGCCGCTGCAACAGCAGCTCCCGTACTACCTGGAGCAATTACAGCATCACAACGATTATCCCGAACCAACGAAGTAGCGACCACAACAGATGCATCTTTTTTCTTGCGCAATGCTTGACCTGGATGTTCATCCATACCGATTACCTGGCTAGCATGATGTACAGATATACGTGGATTCTTAGCTTCATTATTAGCTTCTAATATATCAAAAATTTGCTGCTCATCGCCGACGAGCACCACTTCAATGTGTTGATTTGCTCGTACGGCTTCAATGGATCCAAGTACAGTCTCCCTTGGAGCAAAGTCGCCCCCCATGGCGTCTATTGCAATTTTCATAATTTACACCCTATTCTCTACGGATTCCATAATAAATTTTGCGCGAAACACTTCTTTTATTTTATCTCTTATTATAACCCAAATAAAGAACTTATTACCTCGGCGACGAACAATTTCTGCTTTCGCTACCAAATTAGTACCAGATCCTACCGGGTTCTTATATTTTATATTTCCAACTTCCGCAGAGCAAACAGTCGTCCCCATAACCGCTTTTGCAAGGGAATTTGCTTGAGCATATAAATACTGCGGTTCTACATATCCGAATTGATCTTCCATATCAGCCGTAGTACGTAACATAGATAATGCTTGGTGCCCCTCGGTGACATCAATCAATTCACCAACCACTTCATATGATACATGTTCTACCATTTCATGTGATTGACCTGTAGCCATAACACGAATGCGTTCACGCAATTCAGGAATACCCAATTCTAGTCGATCGAGACGAATTGTTGGCACACTTACACCAAAGTGTGTTGCCAATTCTTCATCAGTAAGAAATGGCGTAATATTCAGTTTTTCTTGTAACTGCTTCTGGCGCTCTTGCTTCTTTAACCGACTCATGGGACCACCTTTTATGACCTAGTATTAATATTACGTCCTAAGTATATACAATAATTCCCTTATTGGCAAGACTTTTCATACATATAGTAAAAAATTTTCATAGCATATACAAAATATAGTTGTTTTTTTATATTTTAGTATTTTTGTTTATAAAAACTTAAATTGCAATATGAAATTGAACAGTATCCAAATCTACAATTTTATTAACTTC
>NZ_CAMFFZ010000002.1:0-128631 GCF_945949885.1 Veillonella parvula
GTGGTGCATTAGCTGATAGTGTAACGAATGCAACGCGAACTATTAAACAAGCTGGAGGCCGTGATGATAAACGTTTGACAGCACTTGAACTTAATGAAGCTCGTAAACAGTTACAAGACGGATATGAAGCTGTAGATAGTGCTTTACATGGAGCTAAAATACGAGATGCAGTGACTGGTAAAGTTGAAAAAGTAAATGGTAAAGCTAAACGAGGTCCTAAAAATATTGATGATGCTGTTAATTTATCTGTATCAATTGGTAGTACATCACAGAAACAAGGTCAAACAGTAGATACTGCAACTTATAAAGGTGGTACTATTATTAGTGACGGTGATGTTCATCTAACGGCTCGTGATGCTAAGAAAAATGGTATTACTCTTACTGGTGAAAGCGTATCTGCTGAATCTATTAGTCTGGCTAGCGCTAGCGATATTAATATAGAGGCTGGTAAGAATACAGTAGATGTTAAAAATGATTATAAGAGTTCTGGCTGGAGTGCAGGTGCGAGTATTAGTTTAACTGGTGGTGGACTCCTTGATATTAATGCAAGTGGTTATATGGCACGCCAAAATGGAGATACTCATCAAGAAAGTTATGTACCAACAAAAATTAAAGCTGCTGAATTAGCGCAACTTAAGGCTAAACGAGATACGAATATTATTGGCTCTACTGTATCTGGTAAAAAGGTAGAAGTAGATACAGGTCGTGATTTACATATTCAAAGTTTGCAAGATGTAGATAACTTTAAAGAACATAGTAAGTCCGCTGGATTCTCTGTATCCTCGAAACCTAATTTCAAAGATCCAACTGGCAGTATAAATGCTAGCGTAGGACGAATTGATAGCAAATGGAAAAGCGTAACAGAACAAGCTGGCATTTATGCTGGAGAAGACGGCTATGACATTAATGTAGGTAATAGCACTACATTAGAAGGTGCTCTAATTAAAAGTAACGCTCCAAAAACTAAGAATAAACTGACTACAAAATCTCTAGAGATGAAAGATATCAAGAACGAAGCCGAATATACATATAGCAACAACGGTATTGGCTATAACTACTATGGCAGTAAAAAGAAACTCGAAGAGATGAAGACTAACGATAAAAAAGGCTATGATAAGATTTATAATAATATTGGTCTAGTTCCAAACTTAGGCGTAGGCTCTAAAGGTAAAGCAAGCTCTACTACTCAATCTGCTATTTCTGATGGTATACTAACTGTAGATGGTAAAGAAATTGATACTAAAACCATTAACACAAACACAGAAAATACATTACATCAACTAGATAAGATTTTCGATAAAAAGAAAATTGAAGAGCGCCAAGAATTAGCACGTCTATTCTCTAAAAATGCATTTGAACAACTACATAACTGGCAACCAACAACTAAGGATGGCAAAGCCGCTAAATCTATTGCACATGGAATCATAGGTGAATTAGCTGCACGTATAGCTGGTAATACACCAGGTAGCGGTTTTAAAGCTACTATGACTAATGAAATGTTAATTGATGAAATAAGAAAGTTAGCTAAAGATAATTCTGATTTAGCACAGTGGTTAAGTGCTGGATTGGGTGCTTTAGTAAACTTCTCTACAGATTCTGATTCTAATTTAGGTGCAGCTTTAGCGAGTTATGGAACAAAATGGAATGAGGTATCTGTTAGTCAAGTTGAGCGTTCTAATGAGACGTTTTTATATGAAAAAGATGCTGAAGCCAGTGCTTACAGGGTAAATTCTGATGTGAGTTATGAAGAAGTTTCTAATAGTTTGAATTTGGTAAAAGAATTAGGTCCAGTAGGAGTTGGGGTTGATTTTCGTGATGTATCACCAGACTTTTTTAGGTCGTTGGCAGAGGCGGCGAATAAGACTAATCCTTTTAAAGAAAATGGTGCCTTTTTAATGATGAATTTAAATTCAGATTATATTAATCAGTTAAACTATAAAGATAAGGGATTTAAGTTATTATCTCCTCGTAAATATGAATTTGTTGCGAACTCTCAATTAGGTAGTGTAATAATGCAGGGGATTGAAATGCAGAAAGCTATCAAAGATACAATTGAATTTGCTGTTAATAATGGTACGGCTGGTAAAGCTATCAACATAAAAACTAATATTTCATATAATAGAAGTTCTACAGGTGAGAAATTATTAGATTTGTTCCCGTTTGTAAGTGCAGGACGGCATGAGTTTAATTCAGAGGCTGAAATAGATTCAAGAAAGAAGATTTACACAAATTCATTATTAGTTGACAATTCAAATTATGAGTATCATAAAGGTACATCACCTTCAGATATATTAAATAATATAGGGGCTAGGGGAATGGAACTAGGGCATTTGGAACCTTATGAATGGATGATTAAATTTAAGCTAGAGGCTGTGCCGGTTGAAATGCTTAGGTTAGAAGAAATGGAGAAAAGAGATGAAATACGAATTATCGGAGATCGTATAGTCAGAAAGGCTCCTAGTATTGCTCTTATTAAGAGCGCAGTAGAGAAAAATGGTTCTGAGATTCCAAGTAAGAATAGTTTGGTTAATATAATTAACGAGCAATTAAACTCAGGAGGTAGACTAATAACTATATATGATGCTAAAAAAGAAAAAAATGTAAATTATATTGTATGGGTAAAAAATGGATAATGAAATACATAAAAATATTATTTGTCATAAGTAGTCTTTGTTTAGTATTTTTTATTTTGATAGTTAACTATCTTTTTTCAGATAACCGGTTTAATACTCCAGAGATTTATTATGATATTGAAGAAAACGTGTTAAATAGCTCTAAATCAGAGGGTGTTATAGCCAGAGATGTATATGGGATATATGAAATTGCAAATAAAGTTTTTTATATCACCTCTTATGGTTATGGTATTTATAATGAACAAACATATGAAAATAATATTGTTAGATATACTAATGAAAATACGATACCAACTGATGTAAAGTTAACTTTAAACCGGGTGTATTCATCAATTGAGCAGCTTGATAGTAGTGAACAGGATATATGGTCAAAAATTTTGAATAATGAAATTAAATCGCAAGATAAATTTCCAGATTGTTATGTTGTTAAGTATCCATTTTATCTTTCCGCGTTACAACATAAAATTCTTAAGTTAGATAATGGTGCGTTAATAGGTCATTATAGAGAATTTAGTATTCAAAACAAAGCACTATATTTTGTTGATTTTGGAACTATTGGAAAAATTGATTTAGAAACTAATCAGGTATATAAATTGTATACCTCTAAACTATTAATATCTAACTTTTCTAAAGTACATAAAAGTGATGAATTTGAGAATTATTTATTAGATGTATTAGAAAAAGAAAGAGTAAAAGATAAAGATTTATTAGATAATCATACTGTCAACATTCTGTTTTTAAATAATTTTTCTGATTTCAACCGTATGGATCAAGAAATATTTAGTGTATTGATAGATAAAATGATTCGAACTCGTAAAGCTCTTGATATAGAGAAATTAAATAATGTACCTATTGTTGATTATTTAAACGAATAACATAATACCTTGAAAAATGGTTACATTCCGAAATATATTATTAAATTGAATAAAAATAATGATTGCATTTATAATTATACAGGTGTATACTATTTTTTGTCAGAAGGAGAAAATGCCTGTCGGAATAGAAAATACCACGGTGCTTTCACAATTATCTGATATTGTATTGATTATATGAGTCTAAATAGATAGTGGTTTGTGAGGTGTTATCATGGGTAAAGCAAATAAAGTAGTACTCGCGTATTCTGGTGGTTTAGATACTTCTGTTATCATTCCTTGGTTGAAAGAAAATTATGGCGCTGAAGTTATTGCTGTGTGTGTAGACTTGGGCCAACCTGAGGATTATGATGCAGTTGAGAAAAAAGCGATTAAATCTGGTGCTTCTAAAGCGTATATCGTTGATGCTAAGGAAGAGTTTGTAAAAGATTATATTTGGCCTACTGTAAAAGCTGGTGCAATCTACGAAGGTAAATATTTATTAGGTACATCCTTCGCTAGACCTTTAATTGGTAAAATCCTTGTAGATATTGCTAAAAAAGAAGGGGCTGATGCAATCGCTCACGGTGCGACTGGTAAAGGTAATGACCAAGTTCGTTTTGAGTTGACTATCAAAGCATTAGCTCCTAACATGAAAATCATCGCTCCTTGGAGAGAGTGGGATTTGAAATCCCGTACAGACTGCATGGAATATGCTGCTAAACATGATATTCCAGTTGTAGCTACAAAAAAACATCCGTACTCTATGGACCAAAACGTATGGCATTTGTCCCATGAAGGCGGCGATCTTGAAAATCCAGCAAATGCGCCTAAAGATGATGTGTACTTGGTAACACATACTCCTGAACAAGCTCCAGATGAAGCTGGTTATGTAACTGTATCCTTCAAAGAAGGCGTACCTGTAGCTGTAGATGGTCAAGAAGGTACTCCATTACAAATATTAGAAAAACTCAACGAAATCGGTGCACACTATGGTGTAGGCGTTGTAGATATCGTCGAAAATAGATTGGTAGGTATGAAATCCCGTGGTGTTTATGAAAACCCAGGTGGCTCCATCATCATGTATGCTCATAGAGAACTTGAATACCTTTGCCTCGACAGAGCTACATACCACTACAAAGAACTCATTGCTAACAAATACGCTGAACTCGTATATGATGGCATGTGGTTTGCACCATTGATGAACGCGTTACAAGCGTTTGTTGACGAAACTCAAAAAACTGTAACAGGTGAAGTAAAACTTAAATTGTACAAAGGAAATATCATTTCTGCAGGTAGTACTTCTCCATATTCTTTGTACAGCGAAGATTTCGTAACATTTGAAGAAGATGACGTATACGATCAATCTGATGCAGAAGGTTTCATTAACTTGTTCGGTTTACCTCTCAAAATTAATGCATTGATGAAAGAGAAAGCAGGTAAATAATGGCTAAATTGTGGGGCGGGCGTTTCACAAAAGGCACTGATAAAGCGGTAGAGGATTTTACATCCTCTATCGCTTTTGATGCGCGGATGTACGCCGAAGATATTGCAGGCAGCAAGGCACATGCGACTATGCTGGCAAAACAACATATTATCTCCGACGCAGATCGAGATGCTATTTTAGCAGGGTTAACGAAGATTAAAGATCAGATTGATAAAGGAGAGTTCCCGTTCTCCGTGGCTCTTGAAGATATTCATATGAATATTGAAAAACGCCTTACTGATGATATCGGTGAAGCGGGTGGTCGTTTGCATACAGGTCGTAGCCGTAATGACCAATGCGCAGTAGACTTGCACATGTATGTGCGTAAAGCTGTTGTGGAAATGGGCGAGCTCATTGTAGATATGCAGAAAGCTCTCATTGAAACAGCTGAAAAATATAGTGACGTTATCATGCCTGGCTATACGCACTTACAACGGGCTCAACCTGTATTGTTTGGGCATCATATGATGGCCTATTTTTCTATGTTGGAACGCGATTTTGATCGTTTGTTGATGGTATTCAAACATGCTGACATCATGCCACTTGGGGCCGGCGCATTAGCTGGTTCTACATACGGCATTGATCAAACATATACGCAAAAGCTTTTGGGCTTTTCTCGTATTTACGAAAATAGTATGGACGCCGTATCTGACCGTGACTACGTAGTTGAATTCTTGTCCTTTGCATCTCTAGTGATGATGCACTTGAGTCGTCTTAGCGAAGAGTTGATCTTGTGGTCTACCAATGAGTTCAATTTTATTGAACTTGATGATGCTCACTGCACGGGCTCTAGTATTATGCCTCAAAAGAAAAATCCTGACGTTTGCGAGCTGGTTCGTGGCAAAACAGGCCGTACCTATGGTCATTTGTTAGGCCTTTTAACAACTTTGAAAGGCTTGCCTCTTACATACAACAAGGATATGCAAGAGGATAAAGAAGGTATCTTCGATGCTAATGATACAGTACACTTCGCATTGTCCATTAATGCGGCTATGATTCGTGGCATGAAGGTCAATGGGGCTCATATGAAAGCAGCTCTTGCTGACGACTTCTCTAATGCTACGGATATGGCAGATTATCTTGCGAAGAAAGGTGTCCCATTCCGTGAAGCCCATGAAATCGTAGGTAATGCGGTGCATCATTGCATCGAAAAAGGTTGTGTACTCCTTGATCTATCCGTAGAGGACTTCAAAGCTATTTCCAACCATTTTGATGCAGATATTCTTGACGCTATCTCCATCGAAGCTTGTGTTGCAGGTCGTAATAACTATTCTGGTACGGCTCCAGAATGTGTGGAACGACAGCGTAATAATGGTAAAATTATTATCGCTGCTGAGGAAAAGCAAATTGCTGAATGGAAAGCAATCGTTGAATCTGTACAAGAGTAGAGCTTAGTGCGGAATAAGCAGTAGATAAAAATAAAGAATAGTTATCAATAAAATCTGGAAAAATAAGATCGATATACATATAAGGATTTCATTAAGGGTCTAATATTGCCCATTATACTTATATGTATATCGATTTTTTATTTAAAAGCTAGACGATACCTATAAATCCCAAAATTCTAATTGATAATTCACTATTAAAATGATGCATTTGTGTGTACACATATAGTGGACTGTGAGGAAATAATAGTCTTGTACTAGGACACTATAACCGTGATAGATAGGAAAAATTACATCTATACACAGAATAAAATAGGGTAAAAATATACTTTGCCACAATTAAAATGAGTTCTGTTCAATTTTGATGATAAATTACCTATGATTTATTCAATTCGTGTAATATAGCTTGTCCGCCAATAAAGTACTTTTATTTTGGTTTCATAGGTGTTATTATTTAACTCGTAATAAGAATAAAAACGGTAAATTCACATTCAAGCCCATCACAGCACGAACTGGATTTACTTAGCGGTATATATATTTTAAGTGAATTATGGACGAGAAAAAATTCACCTTAGTGAAAGGGGATTGATACATGAAAACCACCGCTAAAAAAATGTCTGTATTCCAGCTAACCACAATGGTAGCAGCCAATATGCTAGGAGCTGGGATCATTATGTTACCAACTAATTTGGCTCAAGTTGGTACTATTTCAGTTTTATCTTGGCTCGTGACAGCTGTGGGTGCGCTTTTACTAGCGTATATTTTTGCTCAAGCGGGTATGTTCTCCCAAAAACAAGGGGGCATGGGCGGTTATGCAGAACATCGCTTCGGTAAAACTGGACATTTTATGGCGAGCTATGCTTACAGCATATCTCTCATCATTGCTAATATCGCCATTGCGGTATCTGCCGTAGGTTATGGCGCAGCTTTCTTTGGCGTTGACCTCAATGCGACACAAACAAGTCAGGTAACAATTGTGCTCTTGTGGTTTGCAGCGATTCTAAACTTCAGAGGGAATCGTTTCACAGGTCGACTCAGCAATATGACTATTTGGGGCTCTATTGTTCCGGTTTTATTAATCGGTACAATCGGCTGGTATTGGTTTGATCCATCTATTTATTGGGCGGCATGGAACCCAAATGATCTTCCGCTTTATGATGCGGTAAAACAATCTATTTCCCTAACTTTATGGGGCTTCCTAGGATTTGAGTCCGCAGCGGCTAATGCTGATGCTGTTGAGAATCCAAAGAAAAACGTACCTATCGCAACTGTGGCGGGTACATTAGCAGTGGCCGTGGTTTATATCTTGTCCACAAACGTTATGGCAGGTATTGTGCCTAACGTTGATTTATTAAATTCTAATGCACCATTCGGTTTGACATTCGTATACATGTTCAATGATACAATTGCAAACATCGTTATGGCTGCTATGGTTATTTCTTGCTTTGGCGCTTTGCTTTGCTGGCAATTCACATTGTCTCGCGTCTTCAAAAGTGCAGCAGAACATGGTTACTTCCCTAAAATATTCGCTCGTGTAAATAGCAAAGATGCTCCTGTTCGTGGTGTATTGATTTTACTCGCTGTTGAAACATTACTTACTTTATTCACTGCAAGCGAATCCTTGCGTGAGCAATTTGAAATCTTAGTAAACTTAGCGGTTGTAACTAACGTAGTACCGTATGTATTGTGCATTTTGGCAGTACCTACAATGATGCGTATGGCTGGCGTAGCTGAAAGTCGTATTAAACGCTCTAATTACTTGTTCGGTATAGGCGTTCTTTATTGTCTATATGCAATCTACGCATGTGGTTTTGATGCTATGGTAGGTAGCGCAGTGGCAGTAAGCATAGGTTTGGTGATTTATGTTTTGCGTAAAGCGTGGGATACACGCAGAGCACACCGCTTACAACAAAGTATTGATTAACTGAATACATCTCGTCTTATTAGAGGCTATTACTTCGGTAATAGCCTCTTTTTTATGATAATTATAAATTAGACTTATAATTCATGAGTGTCTAATTTGAAAAAACTTAAAGAGCATTTTTATTATTAATCAAATTTTTGCTGTGCATAAAAAGATTTTATAATAAAGTTTTTACGTTGCTTTGTTATTATTAAAATTAATATATATACCGTCTTATACAGTAAATATAATAAAAAATTATTTATATAAGTTAATTTATATGGTTTTATGCAGGATTGTGAATTTAATCACTAATCAATATTTTTTATCAGTATAAAAATTATATTGAAAATACGTGAAATATATATACCCATAAGGGGTATATGTATTGTAAATAGAGTGTTAATATAGTATATTTATAATCGATAAAAATGAATGAACTAGTGAGTGTCGGTATTTACCGAGCGTAAAAGAGGAAAATGGGTGAAAAACCCATACTATGCAAATAGCTGTAATGAGGAGCAAGGTTTCATTATAGGGTCACTGGGAAACTGGGAAGGCCGAAATGTTGCGATGAATCAGAGTCAGAAAGCCTGCTCTAAAGGCATGGTATACATATGCTGTGCTTAATTTGGGTTAGTCGGGCGACTAACCTTTTTTCGTTCCCTAGCCTTTAAGCTTCATCGCTATATAAAAAAGCTAGTACCATTAGTTTGTCATTTGAATTGTTGTTAGTGTTTAGAGAGTTTAGGAGGCGCCTATGGGCAAACGCTTTGTCAAACAATTGGGGCAATTTATTGTTACCTTGTTTGGCATCACATTTTTGACATTTTGTCTCACCTATTTAGCACCAGGTGACCCAGTAACGATGTTACTTGAAACGGCAGATACTATCGTATCTCAGGAGCTTATCGATGAAACTCGAGCTCAGCTTGGGTTAGATAAACCATTTGTAGTACAGTATGCAAACTGGGTCGTCAATGCCGCACAAGGTGATTTAGGGATGAGTTATTCTGCTAAAAAACCAGTAGTAGATCGTATGTTGGAGGCTTTACCAGGTACATTAATGTTAGCGGGTACGGCTTTAGTATTTACGCTGCTCTATGCATTGCCTGCAGGTATTATAAGCGCCTTAAATCGTAACAAATGGGTTGATTATGTGTTGAGATTTCTATCCTTCGTAGGCGTATCTATGCCTACGTTCTGGTTAGGTCTTGTACTGATTTACATCTTCGGTCTTAAATTGGGCCTTGTACCGATTGCATCCTCTCGAGTGACTGCGTCTGGTGTTATTTTGCCCGCTATTACTTTGGCAGTTGTTGTTGGGTCTAAATACATGCGTCAAGTGCGGCTCGTTATCCTTGAGGAAATGCAAAAGGATTATGTTATTGGCGCTCGTGCTCGCGGTGTTAGTGAGATAAAAATTTTATTCGGTCATATTTTACCTAATGCGGTGTTACCACTCATCACTATTCTTGGTGTTGTTATTGGTTGGTTACTAGGTGGTGTGGCAGTCGTAGAAATGGTATTCTCTTGGCCGGGACTTGGGAATATGGCAATTTATGCTATTACTATGCGCGATTATCCATTGATTGAAGGTTTTGTGTTGTGGGTTGCTTTAGCATATATGTGTATTAACGCATTGGTTGATGCATCATATATCTTATTAGACCCTAGATTGAAAAGGGAGAGAGCATAATGGCAGAATTTATTCAAAAACATAAATTGTTCTCTTTCTATAGTGGGTTGATGATTATCATTGTTCTCATCGCTATCTTTGCACCCTGGCTTGCACCGGGCGATGCTTTCACCTCAAATATAAATCAGGCATTGCAAGCACCAAGCAGCCAACATTGGTTTGGTACAGATAAATTAGGACGTGATGTATTATCTCGTATCATTTATGGTACTCAATTATCCTTGTTCATGGGCGTATCCATCGTCGTTATCATGGTGAGCATTGGTACTATCATCGGTGCTATAGCAGGATATTTTGGCGGCAAAGTCGAAATGGTCCTCATGCGCCTAGCTGATATTATGTTATCATTCCCTGGTATCGTATTGGCTATTGCTATTGCTGGTATTCTAGGTGGTAGCATTGTAAATACGATTTTAGCCTTATCTGTTGTAGGTTGGGCAAAATATGCTCGTATTGTACGTTCTATGACGCTCAAGGTGCGCGGTGAGGAATATGTAACGGCTGCTGTTATGATGGGCGCATCTACGACGGCCATCATCAGACGTCATATCATTCCTAATATTATGCCTCTCGTTATTACAACAGGTGCATTAGATATCGGGGCTATCATGATTGAGGTAGCAGGTTTATCCTTCCTTGGCTTTGGTGCTCAGCCACCGACTCCAGAATGGGGTCTTATGCTTAACGAGGGTCGCCAGTACTTGCAAACGAGTCCATGGCTCATGGCATTCCCTGGTATGTCCATCCTTATCGTGGTTGCTATTTTTAATCTTTGGTCCGATTCCTTACGTGATGTAGTGGATCCTAAAAACCAAGGATAATATAGTATATCTATTCATGTTTTGAAAGCTTTTGGTGGTAATTTCTCTTGTAAAAGCTTCTATGTGAATAGGTATAAATAATGGTTTTTCCATCACTGACTATTTTGGATTATCATAGTCTTGATGTTTAAATGTTTTTATGTTTTGTATGTAATTGTACAAGGAGATTTTACATGAAAAAATCTTGGAAAAAGGCTCTCTTAGCAGGCCTCAGCATTGTAATGATGGGTTCCTTCATCGCTGGTTGTGGTTCCGATAACAATGGTGCTGCTAATAAGGATGTTTTAAAAGTTGGTGTAACTAACTTTGCCTCTTCGTTAGATCCTACGGAAAATTTCTTCTCTTGGGTTGTCATGCGTTATGGTATAGGTGAAACATTGACTAAGTTTGATGAGCACATGAAGCCTCAACCTTGGATTGCATCTAAATGGGAAGTGTCTCCAGATAAGAAAACTTGGACTTTCACAATTAATGATAAGGTGAAATTCTCTAACGGTAAAAAAGTTGATGCCGCAGCGGTAAAAGCTTCTATTGAGCGTTCTTTTGAAAAGTCTAATATTGCAAAAACGTTCTTTAATTATGATTCTATTGAAGCAAATGGCCAACAATTAATTATCAAAACAGATAAAGAATATCCTAATATGCCAGGTCTTTTGGCAGATCCAATATTCTTAATTGTTGATGTGCAATCTGAAAAAGATGGCCGTAACTTCGCTAAAGAAGGTCCTATCGGTACAGGCCCATATGTAGTTAAATCTTTCACTAAGGAACGTGCTGAAATGGCGGCGAATGAAAATTACTGGGATGGTGCAGTACCGTTTAAAACCGTAGAAATCCCATCCATCGACGATCCTAATACGCGTGCTATGAGCTTGCAATCCGGTGATGTAGACATGGCTGTTAATATCGGCCCTGGTGAAATTGGCTTGTTCCAAGGCAATGACAAATTTAAAGTAGATGAAATTGCATCTCTTCGTGTTGTGTTAGCACGTATCAATCAAAAAGGTATTCTTGGTGACGACAAGGTTCGTGCTGCTGTAATCTCTGCAACAGACCGTAAAAACTATGCAGATGTATTATTAAAGGGTACATTCATTCCTGGTTCCGCTCCAATTCCACCATCTATGGACTACGGCTTCAATGACTTGAAAGATCCTAATGCGTATAATCCTGAACGTTCTAAACAATTGTTAGCTGAAGATGGCTGGAAAGATACTGATGGCGATGGTATCCTTGATAAAGATGGCAAACCATTAACATTCAACTTCGTTGTATATAACTCTCGTGCAGAATTACCACTTTATGCAGAAGCTGTCCAAGCCGATCTTAAAAAAGTTGGTATCGATATGAAAATCAAAACAGTTGACTACAACTTGATCGATAAAATGGGTCAAGATGGCGATTATGATATGCTTATCTCCAACATCGTAACTGCTAATACAGGTGATCCAATCTGGTTCTTAGCTAACTACTGGCATACTAATAATAATGGTTCTAACCCTCAAAACGGTTCTGGTTACTCCAATCCACAAGTTGACCAATTGTTAGATGCTGCTCAAACTGAATTCGACCCTGTAAAACGTCGTGAATATGCAATTCAAATTCAACAATTATTGATGAATGATGGCGCTGCATTGTTCTTAGGTTATCCTAAAACTAATATAATTACTGGTTCTTACTTGAAAGGTGCTGTCATGTACCCAAGTGATTACTACTGGATTACTAACAAAATTACAAAATAGTAAGGAGCTATAATGGCAGAAAACATACTAACTGTAGAGAACCTTAGCATCGCGTACCAAGGTGTGCCTGCTGTTATGGATGTAAACTTTACCTTGGAACGCGGTAAGGTATTGACCATTGTAGGGGAATCCGGATCCGGTAAAACTACCGTGATCCGGGCCCTCATGGGTTTATTGCCTGTAGGTGGTGAGGTCACAGATGGTACAATGCTCTTTAATGGTCAAGACCTTCGCACCCTATCTAAGTCAGAATGGAGAGCTATACGTGGTAAAGATATGGCTATGATTTTCCAAGATAGTGGTAGTGCATTAGATCCAATTGTTCGCATTGGTAAACAATTTAGAGAATTGTTTACATCTCATATTGAAATCACTAATGATGAATGTGATCGACGAGCAATTGAGTTATTAGAATCTGTATCTCTTCCTAATGGAGCGGATATATTGCGCCGTTATCCACACGAATTATCTGGTGGTCAACGTCAACGTGTTGGTATTGCTATGGCGTTAGCATTGGACCCAGCATTACTCATCGGTGACGAACCGACATCTGCACTCGATGTAACAACACAATCTCAAGTGGTTATGCAAATGCTTGAACTAGCTAAAGAGCATAATTCTGCAATAGTCATGGTAACTCATAACCTTGGTGTAGCAGCGTATATGTCTGACTATATTATTGTTATGAAAAAGGGCCGTGTTGTAGATGCTGGAACCCCACAAGACATTTTGGAAAATCCATCTAATGAATATACGAAACAACTAAAAGACGCTGTGCCAACATTGGGAGGAGGTCGTTACATTGACTAATTACGCAGTAGAAATTAAGAATGTATGTAAACGATTCCCACTTCCTACTGGTGGTGAGCTTGAAGCATGTAAGGATATTAATATAACTCTCGAAAAAGGTCAGTCCCTTGGGATTGTAGGGGAATCTGGCTCTGGGAAAACAACATTGGTTCGTATGATCATGAAAATGCTTCCTATTACGGAAGGCGAGATTTATGTAGATGGTGTAGAGATTCAACATATGAATTCTGAACAAACGAAAGAATATCGTAAAAAGATTCAAATGGTATTCCAAGATCCATCTGCAGCTTTTAACCCACGTATGAAGGTTAAAGATATCATTCTTGAGCCACTTTATAATTTTGGTCTTCTTGAAAAGGGAAAAGAAGAGCAAATCGCAGGTGACTACCTGGAAATGGTAGATTTACCTCGCGAGTTTATGCATCGCTATCCTCATGAAATGTCTGGTGGTCAACGCCAACGTGTTGCCATTGCTCGTGCTATCGTTTTAGAGCCCGAAATCCTCGTGTTAGACGAGGCTACTAGTGCCCTAGATGTATCTGTACAAGACTCCATTGCGTACCTTTTGGCGCGTTTACAAAAAAAGAAAAATTTAACATACCTATTTATTGCTCATGATATTGCCTTTATTCGTACTATGTGCCACAAGGTGGTCGTAATGTACAAAGGTGCTATCGTTGAAGAACTAGATGCTTTCCACTTGGCGGATGCAAAACATCCATATACAAAGGTTTTATTGAGCTCTATCTTTGAAATTGGTCAAGATCATAAGCCGCTTACCTTGGATGAGGCTGCATTAGAAGCTTAATAGGAAAATTTATTTTCAAAATTTCAAAAGCATAAATTTGAAACGTAGAGAGTTACATCGGATAGGTAAACTTAAAATAGCAGTTAGTTTCAAGACTAACTGCTATTTTTATGCATAGTTAAGATATGAAATTTTTTAATAGATATATTGAAATGTTTCTCAAATTATACATTGTGTTAACACCTAATATATAGTATAGTTGACTGTATAAAATATACCCCTATGGGTATAACGAGATATGCTCATATGAAGTGATGTACATAGATTCTCTTTATATTAACTATTGTAAAAGCAGGTTATATTTACTAGATTATGTTAATGCAAAAAATAGTGAATATCTGAGTATAAATAGATAGTTAATGTGTGTAGAAAGGTTAGGTGTATAAATGAAAGGATTACGCAAGGCTTTACTAATTGGTATGACCCTTGGTGTGACTATGCTCGGGACTGTTGGTTGTATGAATCAAGATTCTGCTTCATCTAATGATGTATTAAAGGTAGGGGCTATTAGTTTTGCTGGCACATTAGAACCAACGGAAAATTATTTTAGTTGGGCCGTTGTACGATTTGGTATAGGTGAAACGCTTATCAAGTTTGATGATCAAATGAAAGCAACGCCTTGGCTTGCCACCTCTTGGAAGCAAGGTGATGACAAGTTAACATGGACTTTCACCATCAATGATAAAGTTAAATTCTCAAATGGTAATAGTTTGACAGCTGAGGCGGTAAAAGCATCTTTAGAACGAACTTTTGCTAAAAGTAAACGAGCAAAAACGTTCTTTAACTATACAGAAATTACTGCTAACGGTCAGGAGTTGACCATCAAGACTGACAAGGAATATTATAACTTGCCCAACTTGTTAGGAGATCCATTGTTTTTGATTATGGATGTGACAGCAGAGTCGAATGGTCGTGATATTGCAAAGGAAGGTCCTATTGGTACTGGTCCATATGTAGTATCCTCTTTCACAAAAGAGCGTGCTGAACTAAAACGTAATGATAATTACTGGGACGGTAAAGCAGGCTTTGCCAAGGTTGAGATTCCTTCCATTAATGATGCGAATACGCGTGCTATGGCATTACAATCTGGTGATGTAGATATGGCTATTAGCATTGGACCTGGTGAATATAGTATCTTCCAAAATGATAAGAACTTCACAATCTATGAAATGTCTTCATTGCGTGACGTATTTGTTCGTATGGGGCAAAAGGGGAAACTACGAAATCCAAATCTTCGTGCAGCCCTCATTGCAGCGGCAGACCGCGAGTCTTATGCGAAAAATCTCATGAAAGATACGTTCGTAGCTGGTAAGGCTCCATTGCCACCATCCATCGATTATGGCTTTAACCAATTACGCGATCCTAATAAATATAATGTAGAGCGCGCTAAAGAATTACTTAAACGGGAAGGCTATGAAGATACGAATGGTGATGGCATTGTCGATAAAGATGGTGAAAACCTCGTACTTGATTTTTATGCCTACACAACTCGTCCTGAATTGCCATTATATGCGGAAGCATTGCAAGCGGACTACAAAAAAATCGGTGTAGATTTACGAATTAAAATCGTAGATTATGCGGTTATCGACACATTATCTCAATCTGGTGATTATGATATGATTATCTCCAGTGTTGTAACCGCTAATACGGGTCAACCAGTATGGTTCTTGAAACAATATTGGGGTACAGGCGTTGAAACTAATGGGTCTGGCTTCTCTAATCCTCGTTTCGATGAATTGTTGGATCTTGGTGAAAGCAGTAGCGATCCAGTGGTGCGTCGTAATGCGGTTATCAATGCACAACAACTGATGTTAGATAACGCTGTAGCATTATTCCTTGGGTATCCTAAAATTAATATTGTAGGTAATAACCATATTGATGGCATTAAGATGACACCTTCTGAATATTACATCATTACAAAAGATTTGAAAAAGAAATAAAGTTTGTTGCTTACATAAAAATAAAAGGACTAGCTCGCATGGGCTAGTCCTTTGTGTTATCTAAATATTATTTTTTTTCTGTTACATCTAAGTCTGCCATGTTAACTGCATTGGCCTTGCCAATCATTTTATTATACTTGGTAAATAATTGCGTATAAGCTTCGCCATAAGATGAGTTGATAATAATGTAGTTGCGTGCCTCTGCAACAAATTCTTTTACTGAGTCTTGATACTCTCTTACCGCATTTTGTACTTCTGGTGTAGTACCAGGTTGTAATTTATTGAGGCGTTGTGTAATTTGTTGTAAGTTTGATTCTACCTTTTGGGTGTCTGTATTCCCATCTGGATCAATAAGGTCAATAGTTTGTGCTGTTATGAGATTTATCTCTATAAAGTTAACCGCATTTTCCCGTTTTTCTCCCTGATACTCAGTCATGCGTTCGTTATAAAGCTCATTATTACGATTATCTAAAGCTAAGTCTAATGCATTATATGTAGCGTAGAACTGTTCTGCTAAAGGTACATATTGAGCTGCTAGCTCATCGCTACCTTTATAATTATCCTTTTCATAACGACGTTCCACATAGTAAGATTGCAACTGATCAGCAATAGGAATAATTTGATCAAGTACTACGAGGACATCATTTGTTGCTTGGTTTACATCTTCGTAGGGCGTAGAACTATCTTGTTTTGCTACCTCTAATGCAGCTTTAAGTTCCTTATATTTAGGTAAGGTAATCGTCGTATTATGAGACCCATTGCGCAACTCTTCAAGAGTTGGCTGTAATTGGCTAGCATAGGCTACACTGTATGAGTTATATGCATCTAATGCAACAATATAAGGTCGTATGGCGTTGATTTTATCGTCAACGGTTGATCGATATAAAATTGTCGTTGTATTGGATGATAAGAGTGTATACACCCCATAGATCCCACCACCGATAATAGCAGCACCGAGCACAATGGCTGCTATTAACTTGATGTACCCCTTTTTCAACTGCGCACGCTCCTTGAAAACACACTAACTCTTTTGGATCCATTTGGACAGACTAATGTCCTAAGAGTAATTATTTACATTATATCACAACTTTACGTGGCAAAAAAGACGTATAGATACGATAATTATAAGGAATAGATGAAAATGTTAGATTTGGACATGTATTTATATTTATAATTAGCGATTAAACGATGAATGAGGCTGTAAGCTGTTATAAAAATATACTTTTAAAAGTAAAACTATATACTCTCTAGACGTTGCAGCTGCGGCTGGTATAATAGCAAGTATAGTATTCATTATATGGGGAGTTCGTTATGTCAGAATCGAATCATTTAATCAATTTTGCTACATCTTTGGAACTTATTGCTAATGGGGAAGGACGTAATGTATTATCTGCCATTGAAGATGGGTTACGCAATTGTGATGAGTTTTTAATATCAGTAGCATTTAATTGTATATCCCGTTGTACTCGTATATAATAATATTATCAGATTTGTATTTTTCGATATAATCAAAGAAAGGAGTACAACATGTCAAATTTTATCACTCCTAAAGAATTATTAGCTTGTTTTGATGAGGTCATCATTTTAGATGCTCGAGGGTATCAAGATTATAAAAAGGGCCATATTAAGGGGGCTTATGCGGTAGATTTAGATAAGGATTTAACAGGTCCTTTGGGCGAGCATGGTGGTCGTCATCCGTTGCCAGATATGGAACGATTGGCTCATACCTTTGAGTCTTATGGCATTACTCGCAACTCCAAGGTTGTAGTATATGATTCTTGGCTATTTTTAGCGGGCCGTCTTTGGTGGACGTTGCGCTACATGGGCTTAACTGATGTACGTGTATTGTCTGGTGGTGTTGAACGTTGGGTTCGAGAGGGCCATCTCCTAACTAAAGAGCCTACTCCATTACCTGCTGAACCATCTATCTTTAACTACGAGTTGCAAACGCATATGGTTATGAGCCGTGATGAGGTACTCAAGGCTAGTGAAAGCGGAGATCATGTTATCATTGATGCTCGTGCGCCATTCCGCTATGATGGATCTCAAGTAGATACGATGGATGGCATGACAGGCCATATCCCTGGCGCTGTTAATCACTTTTATGAAAGCGGTTATACCGTAGATGGTCCTAAATCCTTGAAAGATTTAGAGGCTGAGTATTACAACGAAATTTACCAAAATAGGCCAGTTGTAACGTACTGTGGGTCTGGTGTGACTGCCTGCAATGCGTTGTTAACCATGAGTGAAGTAGGGCTTGAATCTGCTTTATATGTTGGTAGTTCTAGTGACTGGGTAACGTATGAAGGCTTCCCGCTTAGTACAGGTGTAGAAACATTAAACTAACTTAGGAGGGCGAATGAATCTATTAAAACAATTATTAACAGTCGTTGCCTTTGGTTATTTGTGTTATCATATCTATACCTTTGGACCTGGTATGTTTAATGTAACTGTATTAGTAATCCTTGTCTTGTCGGCGGTGGCTAACTATTTTCGTGAGAAACGTGAAAGCGATCTTAAAGCAAATGAAAATGCCCGCAAGGCTCGTGCAGAAGCAAGACATGCTAAGAAACATAAAAAGCAGTAGTATTGCTAACATATAATCTTTAGATTAGCTTACATTAAGCAAAAACTTGACGTATATTCTATGTGAAAGAGACTTTCACCAAGTTAAATACGGTGAATAGTATTAGATTGATGCGAAGTATTATAAAGGAGTAAGAATTGAAATTAATTTCTTGGAATGTAAACGGCCTCCGCGCCGCTGTAACAAAGGGATTCATGGAATCCTTTAATGAATTAGATGCAGATATTTTCTGCCTGCAAGAAACAAAATTGCAACCCGATCAAATTTCTTTGGAGTTGCCAGGGTATGAGCAATATTGGAATAGTGCAGTTAAGAAAGGCTATAGTGGCACGGCTGTATTCACGCGTATTAAGCCATTGTCCGTAACGAATGGCATCGGTATTGAAGAACACGATCAAGAGGGTCGTGTTATCACTGCTGAATACGATAATTTCTATTTGGTATGCTGTTATACACCGAATAGCCAACGTGAATTAGCTCGCCTTGATTATCGTATGACTTGGGAAGATGCATTCCGTAATTATCTACTTGAATTAGATAAGAAAAAGCCTGTCATCCTATGTGGTGATCTCAATGTAGCCCATCAAGAAATCGACCTAAAAAATCCTAAGACGAACCGTAAAAATGCAGGCTTCTCCGATGAAGAACGTGCAAAGATGACAGAACTCTTAGGGGCAGGTTTTACAGATACATTCCGTCACCTTTATCCAGATGCTATTGAACAATACAGCTGGTGGTCCTATATGGGGAAAGCTCGTGAACGGAATACAGGATGGAGAATTGACTATTTCATCACATCTAAACGCCTTGATGATAAAATCCAAGAAGCGAAGATTCATCAACAAATCTTTGGCTCCGATCACTGTCCAGTAGAATTGGTTATTGATCTATAAAATTTTAGTGAATGTAAAAGTACAGCCTCATCTACGGATGAGGCTGTTGTGATAGAAAAGGAGATACTATGGCTCAAAAACAAAAAGCTGTCGTTCTATTTAGCGGAGGTGTAGATAGTACTACGTGTTTAGCCCTTGCTATTGAACGATTTGGCAAAGATAATGTGGTACCCTTATCGATTCAATATGGTCAAAAACATAGTAAAGAATTAGAGGCTGCTATAGCTATTTTAGAGTATTATGGTATGGAAGGTAAAACGATGGATGTTACCAAGCTATTTGCCTTCAGTAACTGCTCCTTGTTAGTACAATCTAGTGAAGACATTCCGCAAGGTTCCTACAAAGAACAACAAGATGCAGAAGGGGAAGGTACGGTGAGTACTTATGTACCGTTTAGAAATGGTCTATTCCTATCTGCGGCAGCATCCTTAGCACTATCTCTAGACTGCGGCTATATTTATTACGGTGCTCACAGTGATGATGCGGCGGGTAATGCATACCCTGACTGTACAGAACACTTCTACAAATCTATGGGCGACGCCATCTTTGAAGGATCCGGTAAAGAATGCTCTTTAGAAGCACCCTTTATTAACGTAAACAAAGCTGACATCGTAAAAGAAGGCCTACGCCTCGGAGTACCATATCACTTAACCTGGTCCTGCTACGAAGGCGGAGACAAACCATGCGGACACTGCGGTACCTGTATCGACAGAGCAAAAGCCTTCCACGCAAACGGAGTCGAAGACCCAGCACTATAACTCCCATAAACTGGCTTAGACAAGTTGTGGGCAGGCTATAAGATAATATAGTGTTATAGTGTAGATAAATAATACATAGAAGTATAGTGCTTTAAAGTGGCCTTTTGAGTCACTACATAACTGTAATGTTGATTTATTTGCTAAATTCGAAGTGGAAGAAAATACCTTTTCAAAGAGCGACTTTGGCAGGTCGAGGCCCTAGGCCGATGACCGTATAGCCAGTGGAGCGATGAGGAAAGGTATTTTCTGACACCCCGTCCTTGTAAACATTGCACCGATAGTAGTTACTGTCACAGGCCGCTTTAATCTACCCGTGACTTGTAAATATTGAAAATATATGATATTATAAGCGCACAACTAAATAAGACAGTTTGAAACCATCCTGTCTCTAAACAAAACTACGGAAATTCATAAGCATTGTAAGCATGGTAGTTTTGCCATGCTTTTTTTATTTTGAGGAGGTGAGTGTTATGATTTCTACACGCAAATTGACTATTTCTGCCATGGTTGTGGCATTGTACATCGTTGTATTGTATGTAACGCAAAGCGTTTCCTTCGGGGCGTATCAAATTCGTATAGCAACATCATTATATGCACTTGCTTATGCCTTTCCGTTCTTGGTAATTCCCATGGGGATTGGCAACCTCATTTCTAACTTCCTATTTGGTGGTCTTGGCATCCTCGATATGATGGGAGGCTTTGGTGTTGGTGTATTGACAACTGGCATCATCGTAGGAATGCGCAAGCTTGGCCTCAGCGCTTGGTGGGTAATGCTTCCAATCGTCTTTGTGCCTGCAATATGTGTGCCATTGTGGCTCAGCCCATTACTTGGTCTACCGTACTGGCCATTAGTGTTGAATCTTATCGTAGGTCAGACTATTCCAGCGATTCTTGGTTCCGTATTGGTGAAAGCTTTAATTAGTCGTCCTAGTGTGGCTGCTTTGTTAGGTGCTTTTAAATAATAAGTGGTTTTATTGACAAAACTAAGTAAATAATTGAGCCTCAAGAGATGTTTCGATTGTGTATATAGGTAAATAAAAAGGCGTAAGCTCACATTGAGCTTACGCCTTTTTCATGGCTAATATGTATGGAGGTATAGGAGTTTAACAGTTGTAGCCACGCCATTTAGTTTCAACTACGAGTCGTTCAAGAGCAACCATGTACGCTGCTTGACGAGGTGGTACATTGTATTTATGTTGCATTTCCCAAACAGCTTCGAAGCTATTTTGCATATTTTTAGTTAATCTTTCATTAACCTCTTCTTCAGTCCAGTAGAAGCTTGCTTTGTTTTGTACCCATTCGTAGTAGGATACAACTACGCCACCACCGTTAGCAAGCACGTCAGGAATGATATCAATGCCCTTTTCATAGAAGTATTTATCCGCATCATTAGTAGTAGGACCATTAGCTCCTTCCAAGATGATCTTAGCTTGGATATTTTCCATGTTGTCTTTGTTTAATTGGTTTTCAAGGGCCGCCATGTACAATACATCCACTGGTTGAGCCAATAACTCTTGAGGCCCAATTGTAGTCATGCCTGGTTCGCTGTAACCTTCTAGGGAACGACCGTGGGAGTTAGCATATTCGTATGCTTTTTCAACATCGAGACCGTTAGGATTGTAGATGTTAACACTTACGTCGCCGATAGCCACAACTTTTGCGCCTGCTTGTGCAATGAGACGAGCACCTACGGAACCTACGTTACCAAAGCCTTGAACTGCAACTGTAAGGTTTTTAATATCTAAGTTTTTCTTAGCAAGATAGCTTTGCAATGCGATGAGACAACCGCGACCAGTCGCTTCATTACGGCCTAAGGAACCGCCTACTTCGATTGGTTTACCTGTAACGATACCTGGGCTCCATTCGCCTTTTAATGTGCTGTATTCGTCAGCAATCCAGCTCATGATTTGGGCATTCGTATTTACGTCTGGTGCAGGAACGTCAGTATTAACACCAATGATAGGTGCAATACGGCGTACGAAGTTACGAGTTAAGCGTTCTAACTCACGAGGGTTTAAAGTTTTAGGATCGACTTTGATGCCCCCTTTACCACCGCCATAAGGAATGTTAGCGATAGCGTTTTTAATAGTCATCCATGCCGCAAGTGCACGCACTTCGTTTTCGTCGGAATCTGGATGGAAGCGAAGACCGCCCTTAGCACTACCACGCAATGTGGAATGTTGGCATCGATAGCCTTCGTATACGCGAACTTCGCCATTGTCTAGTTGAAGAGGAACTGCTACTTTTAGTTCCCGTTCTGGGTGACGCAATACTTCGTATTCACTACGAGTATAGCCGAGCTTTTCAGCTGCTACGTCTAATGTGTTTAACATGTTTTCATATGGGTTATAACCGCTCATAATTACCTCCCGGATAACAGAGTAAATTAATTAGTGCTAATTTTTCACATACTTAAGTATTCGACATTATAAATAGAATACCCTTTATATTTTTATAAATATATTCTATAGTTTTTAACCTTTAAAAGTAGGAAAAATATAGATAGTTACTGTGATATCTGTCACTTTAAAATCTCTTGGTGGAGGATAGTCTTATCTATGAAAATGGATACTTTTACAAAAAATAAAAATCTATATTCTGAAGAATATAGACCCATCTGTATGTATTAATAAAGTATTTTAAAGATTATACGAATTTAAAGATTATACGAAAAAGACTGGTGAAAGATACTTTCACCAGCCTCATAGGTCAATATATTTTATTTTTCCACTGTATCTTCAATCGGAGTAGGAGGTACGGAGGAGTCTGTAGTTTGACCATCACCCCACCATACGATGCCGTACGTGTGGTTTAGAATAGAACGGTTAAATACTGGCGTTTCAATACCTGCTTTACGTTGTTTGATATAGTCATCAAGGGCAAGACCTGCTGTACGTCCCATACGTACGATGGAACTTACGTTAGTTAATACTAAGAAAGCCATGAATAAATCGGCTAGATTCCATACAAGATCTAGAGAGGCAATAGAGCCAACAAATGTCATAAGAATTACACCAATACGGAACAAATGTAGGTAGAATCGTTTATTTGTTAAGTGGCTAATATTGATTTCACCGTAGTAATAGTTACCAATTAAGGAGCTAAAGGAAAACATAACGATGAAAATGGCTACGGCTGTAGGAGCCCAAGAACCAAGCTGTTCAGCTAGGTTATGTTGTACAAGAGCAATACCTGTTAGACCTGTAGTGCTGTAATCACCCACGATAAGTACGATGAAAGCAGAAGCTGTACAAATGATGAAGGTATCAAGGAATACGCCGAATGCTTGTACAAGACCTTGTTCCACAGGGTGGTTAACAGCTGCAGTAGCGGCTGCGTTTGGAACAGAACCCTCACCGGCTTCGTTAGAGAAGAGCCCCCGTTTGATACCATTCATGACAGTAGCACCTAATAAGCCACCACCTGCTGCAACAGGCTCAAATGCGGAGGAGAAAATAGTATAGATTACATGTGGGAATTGGGTGATATTCATAATTACCACGAATAATGCAGTAGCAATGTATAGAATTGCCATGATAGGAACAATGATTTCAGATGCTTTTGCAACGCGGTTGATACCACCGAAAATAATAATGCCAAGGAGGACTGCCACTACAGCGCCTGTATAGGATACATCAAAGTTGAATATCTGGAGAGATGCAGCTAATGTATTGGCTTGTACAGAATTGTAAATCCAGCCATATGTAATACTGATTAAAATAGCGAATAGAACAGATAATGCTTTATTGTTTAGACCATAGCGAATGTAGTAAGCTGGTCCACCGTAGAAACCGCCTTTAGCAACAGGTTCTTTGTAAATTTGTGCTAATGTAGATTCGATGAAGCCCGTGGCAGCACCGATAAGTGCGATAACCCACATCCAGAAAATGGCACCAGGGCCACCAAGTACAACGGCAATAGCTATACCTGCGATATTACCAACACCTACACGAGATGCGGTACTAACACAGAATGCTTGGAATGAGGATACATGATTTTTTTCTGTAGAACTACCTGCGCCGTTAATTACGAGGCGAATCATTTCTTTAATCATGCGAATTTGTACAAAATTCGTTGTCATCGTAAAAAAGAGACCTGCACCGATGAGAATAAAAATGATGAAATAACTCCATAAATAATTGTTTATGGTAGATATAGCATCATTGAGCATTGCTTCCATAAAAACTCCCTTTCCTGTAAAAAAATCTATATTTCATAATAATCAATGATATTGTATCAATTTCTATAGACTATGTAAAACAAAAATCCTTCACAAATAGGAAGGATTTTTGCTTTATATAGTGTTTTTGTAGGATGTTTTTTATGCCTTAGTAAATTCTTGTGACTCTTCCATTCCTTGTAACAAGGTTTGTTCAGAATGTTCCATGTGAATTCGAGCTAATTTACGAGCTTGTGCGGCATTGTGAGAGGCGATGGCTTCCACTAATTGACGATGTTCCTCCCAAGTTTTTCTGAGACGACCTGGTTGGTTCATGGAGAAACTGCGGAAGCGGTAGGTTTGTTCTCGTAAATTGTGAACAATATCCGCCAATCTTTCATTGCGAGAGGCACGGTAGAGGACTTCGTGGAATTCTACGTCTGCAGCCACAACGGATTCCATATCCTTGTTTTCCATATGATCCCCAATTTCTACGAGCATTCTTTCTAATATTTCGATTTCTTCTTCCGTAATCCGTTCTGCTGCAAGACCTGCTGCAAGTTCTTCAAGGGCAGAGCGGATTTCAAATACTTGCGTAATATCCTTTAAAGATATGTTGGCAACGTAGGTACCGCGACGAGGAACCATAACGACAAAGCCTTCTAGTTCCAGTTTGCGTATGGCTTCACGAATTGGGGTACGACTTACGCCTAACTCTTCAGCAAGGGGAATTTCCATGAGGCGCTCCCCAGGTTTTAACACCCCATCTTGGATGGCTTGACGCAATGTTTCACTTACTACTTCTCTTAGTGGCTTATACGCATCAAGTCGTATAGGTTGTAACCGTTTTGTCATACTAAGTCCTCCTGTGTACATGTTTTAGTAATGAGTGACAGCCAATCATGACCAGCTGCTTTGCTCTCTTCTTGTAACTGCAATGCTTCCATCGGTTTGTTAAGTAATACTACCATAGTAGGACCGCTTCCTGTCATGATAGTTGGGTAACCACGGTTAGTGAAGAATTCCTTACATATTACTAGTTCTTCGTAATCTAAAAATAATAATTCTTCGAAGGTATTAGCGCTACTGGTGAAAGCAGATTGTAAATCATTATTCTTAAGATGATTCAGAACGGTATCGATTGTTTTTGTGGTGGCATTAGATTTACCGCTGAAACGACCATAAGCAACCGCTGTAGAAATAGATACCTTTGGCTTTACTAATAATAGCCAATGTGCTTCTGGCGATTGACTATAGGTTAACACTTCGCCACGACCTGTTCCGCGAGCTGTACCACCTTGTAGTAGGAACGGCACATCAGATCCGAGTGAGGCACCGATGTTTAAAAGTTCCTCTTGCGTAAGACGTAAGTCCCAAAAACGGTTGAGACCTAATAACATGGCCGCTGCATCTGCACTACCGCCACCAAGACCCGCTTGAATAGGAACGCGTTTTAATAGGTGGATGGCGGCACCGGCTTTACAACCCGTATAGGCCTGTATGGCGCGTAAAGCTTTGAGTGCGAGATTATCTTCTCCATAGCTTACGAGCTTTTGCATGTAATCGGGCAATTCGGGAGCGCCACCAGAAAATACTACGGAATGATGCTTAGCGAAATAAATAGAATCACTAAGGCGAATCGATTGAAATATGGAATCGATGTTGTGGTATCCATCGTCACGCTTACCTGTAATAGCAAGCCCAATATTAATTTTGCTGCAACCGAGTTGCTCAAAACTTTTACTCATAATAGCCTCGTTTGTAATGTACAAATTATATGCAGTTAATATGTTTATTTTATACTGTTATAAAGTGATTGAAAATAACCATTAAGTGGTTTATGATGATTTTGTATATACCTGTTGTTTGATTATTAAAAGCATTGTAAACAGCGTATGTTTTAATTAGTTCATTATAGAATATTTATAGTGAAATGGCAATTTGGAGGGAGCTATGTTCGCCAAGTATAAAGATGTTGTCTATCAATGTGTCATAGTTGCTATTGGTTGTGCAATTTTTGGTGCTGGTTTAGACGCCTTTGTACTACCTCATAAACTGGTTAGTACTGGTATTAGTGGGGTAGGATTGATTCTGTATTATCTAACGGGATTATCCGTTGGTTCTTGGAACGTTATTTTGAACGTCCCTATCTTTTGGGCTACTTGGAAGTGGCTTGGCAAACGTGTTGTACTGAATACCTTGTATGGCACGCTCATGCTATCGTGGATGATTGATCTGTTTAGTTTCTTACAATATGACATGATTATTAAGGATCCACTACTCAGTTCTATGATGGCGGGTATCACAACTGGACTGGGGCTTGGTATCGTCTACCGTGTAGGTGGTAATACAGGTGGCCTTGATCCAATTGCACTTATCGTTCGCAAATATTATGGTCTTCAAATGGGATCTATTAATAGTGCCATCAACTGTGCTATCCTCTTAGTTGCTGTCGGCGTTGTTGGACTTGAAGCGGTAGCCGTAACTCTTATCAGTGTGTATGTATATACTATTATTACAAATAAGGTGGTAATTGGTTTTAATCAACGTAAAGTTGCTTTTATTATTACCTATCGGACTGATGAAGTATGTGAATGTATCATCAATAAAGTCGGTCGTGGTGCTACCATTATTAATGGTATTGGCGCCTATACACGGACGCCTAAGCAGATTGTGATGGTTGTAGTTAACTTGCTGCAGGTAAATAAATTGAAAGAGGTTATTCAAGAAGCGGACCCAAATGTGTTTATCTTGATTACTGATGCTCAAGAGGTTATCGGTCAAGGTTTTACTCAACCTATTGTTCCTGCGGAAATATCTAATCAGCTAAAATCACAAGATATAACTACCGAAGCGAACAATAATGTTGTAATAGATGAAAATAGTTGTAATAGATAAAAATAAAGAATTATGATAAAATCTCTGGCTGTTGTCATCTTATATTAATTATGTGTAAATATAATATTTTATGAATGATACATACATTTTGAAAATAATTTAATGTAATTGATCGAATATCAAGGTTGTAAAATGAGAGGGCTTGCCCTCAAGATAAGATTAGAGGTTTCTATGACTCACAAATTAGCAGGTACGCCTGTACAAGAACAAGATATTATCGATGTGCAAACCCTTGTGGATGCCTATTTTGATAATACTCCGGATATTACAGATCCGACACAACTCGTATCCTTTGGTACATCTGGCCATCGCGGTACATCTTTAAATGGTACTTTTACAGATTTACATGTGGCCGCTATTACACAGGCTATTTGTGATGGCCGTGGCCAATTCGGCGCTACAGGTCCGATTTTTGTCGGTCAAGATACACATGCTTTATCTCAGCCAGCCCTTGTAACAGTTCTAGAGGTTCTTGCTGGCAATGGCGTAACGGCAATGGTTGATTCCGATATGGATTTCGTGCCGACACCATCTATATCTCGTGCCATTATTCGTTATAATGAAAGCCACGATGATAAAGCGGATGGTATCGTGATTACGCCATCTCATAATCCTCCAGATAACGGTGGCATCAAGTATAACGCTACTAATGGTGGTCCGGCGGATACTCTCGTTACAAAATGGATTGAAACCCGTGCTAATGAATATGTTCGTGCATATTGTGAATTAGAAGGGTTCAAACGTATTAGTATCGACAATATTGAACCTGATCAACAAGTTCCGTATGACTATAAAGGCCTGTATGTTGAAGAACTGTCTTCTATCATTAATATGGAGGCAATACAAAGTGCAAAACCTAAGGTTCTCGTTAATGCCCTTGGTGGTAGTGGACTAGGTTATTGGCGAGCTATTAAAGAGCGCTATAATCTCAATATGGATATTATCAATGATGAATATGATCCAACCTTTAGCTTTATGACGTATGACCATGATGGTAAGGTCCGCATGGATTGTTCCTCAGAATACGCTATGGCCGATGTTATTAAGCAAATAGGTAATTACGATTTGGCTGTTGGTAACGATCCCGATTACGATCGTTATGGTATTGTTAGTGCAGAAGGGCTTGCTTCACCAAATGCATTCCTCGTAGCCGCTGCCGATTATCTATTCACAACTCGTGGTTGGAAGGATAAAGGGGTAGGTAAAACGGTTGTTTGTACAACCATGATTGATAAGTGGGCATCCGTTAAAGAAATTCCCGTGTATGAAGTTCCAGTAGGCTTTAAATACTTTAGCTCTCTATTATTCGATGGGGAAATTGGCATTGGAGGCGAAGAATCTGCTGGGGCATCCTTCCTCAAAAAAGATGGTACCGTATGGACCACAGATAAAGACGGCATGGTAATGGCTCTCTTAGCGATGGAGATGTACGCTGTAATGGGCGCCACTGTTGAGAGACTGTATAACAATATTGTGGAAGGCTGTGGAGATCCTCGATTTGGTCGTATTGATGCGGCTTGTACAAAGGAGGCCAAGGCTAAGTTGAAACAGTTAAATGCTAGCTCTATTACAGCTACAGAGGTCGATGGTGATGCTATTATGAATGTACGCACGACATCCTTGTACAAGGATATGCCTATCGATGGTGTTCGTGTGGAGACGGAAACCGGCTGGTTTGTAGCACGTCCATCTGGTACTGAAGATTTATATAAAATTTATGGTGAAAGCTATAAAGGAGACAAAGGTCTTATCGCATTGTTAACTGCTGGTGAAGAGATTGTAACAAGTGCTTTGTCTGACGAAGTGTAACATATTATTTTTACTAGAAAACTCATGAAGATTTCACCAATGAAAGATAATAAATGTGTTATAATATATTAATATAGTTTATTGAATGCCCTATACTGGCTATGTAGTTTGTAGTGCTTAGAGAAGGTGATGTTATGAAATTAGTTGTTACCGTTGTCGGCGTAGACCGCGTTGGTATCATTGCTGGAGTTAGTACCGTACTCGCTAACTACGGTGTAAATATTATGTCCATTAATCAGACCATCCTTGATGGCGTTTTCAATATGATTATGATGTGTGAAACCAAGTCTGAAGATATGAAAAATCTTACAGCTATTCAAGAAGCTTTGACTACACAAGGTAAAGAACTGGGTGTTGAAATCCGTGCGCAACATGCTGATATTTTCTTGAGCATGCACCGTGTAGGATAGGAGGCACTTATGTTATCTATCGACAATATTTTAGAAACTAATCAGATGATTCACGATAATAAGCTTGATGTGCGTACCATTACGATGGGTATCAGCTTGCTCGAATGCGCATCTAGTTCTGGTAAAGAATTGTGTGATCGCATTTATGATCGCATTACGAAAGAAGCAGAACACCTTGTATCTACCGGTGAAGATATTGAACGCGAGTTCGGTATCCCTATTATCAACAAGCGTATTTCTGTAACACCCATTTCTCTTGTAGCAGGTGGTAGTGATTTAACATCCTATGTTCCTGTGGCGGAAGCTATGGATCGTGCTGCAAAAACTGTAGGTGTTAATTTTATCGGCGGCTTTTCTGCGCTTGTAACAAAGGGTGCTACACGAGCTGATCGTATTTTGATTGACTCTATTCCTGAAGCTCTGGCAACTACGGATATCGTTTGTAGTGCTGTTGCGGTGGGCTCAACTAAAACTGGTATCAACATGGATGCAGTGCGCGACATGGGTATCATCGTTAAGAAAACCGCAGAACTTACAAAGGATAATGATGCGCTTGGTTGTGCTAAGCTCGTTATTTTCTGTAATCCTGTAGAGGATAATCCGTTCATGGCTGGTGCTTTCTTCGGCGTAACAGAAGGGGATAGTGCTATTTCTGTGGGTGTATCTGGCCCGGGTGTTGTAAAACATGCGCTTGAATCCGTTCGTGGACAATCCTTTGACATTGTAGCAGAAACGATTAAACGTACTGCTTTTAAAATCACTCGCGTAGGTCAATTGGTAGCGCAAGAGGCATCTCGTCGTCTTGGTAAATCATTTGGTATTATCGATTTATCCTTGGCGCCAACACCAGCTGTAGGCGACTCTGTAGCTCATGTTCTGGAAGAAATGGGCTTGTCCTCTTGTGGCTGTCATGGCACTACAGCAGCACTAGCATTACTTAATGATGCGGTGAAAAAAGGTGGTCTCATGGCCTCCTCTCACGTAGGTGGACTTAGTGGTGCATTCATTCCTGTCTCTGAAGATGCAGGCATGATTGATGCTGTATCCTGTGGCAGTTTAACGCTTGATAAATTAGAGGCTATGACATGTGTATGTTCTGTTGGCCTTGATATGATTGCTATTCCTGGAGACACTACTGCTGATACAATTTCTGCTATCATCGCAGATGAATCAGCTATCGGCATGATTAACAATAAGACAACTGCGGTTCGCGTAATTCCGGTACCTGGTAAGACGGTTGGAGAGGTTGTTGAATTTGGTGGCCTATTAGGTTATGCCCCTATTATTGAAGTAAGCCCATATAGTGCGGCTGAGTTCATCGCCCGCGGTGGACGAATTCCTGCTCCTATTCGCAGCTTGACGAACTAATCCGTTTTTGCAACCTGGTTGTTGGAGGTGTCTTATGAGTGAATATGTGCTCGATTATGTATGGGCCTTTGCACTAGCGCTCATCATAACCTTTGCACTTACCCCATTGGTAAAACGCTTTGCCGTTGCTGTTGGGGCAATAGATAAGCCTGATGTTCGAAAGGTGCATCATGGTGCGATTCCACGACTTGGTGGATTAGCAATCTTTCTCGGTTATGTGGGATCGGTTCTTTTTAACAATTCCATCCCTCATGATCATAAATTGTTTGGGTTTGTCCTTGGTACGGTCATTTTGGTGCTAGTTGGTATTTGGGACGACATTAAACAAATTGAGCCAAAAACTAAGTTAATGGGACAAATTATAGCAGCTGCTATTCTGGTGGCTTATGATATTCGAGTAGACTTCATTAACCTTCCTTGGGGTGGTGTAGTATATCTCAAGTATTGGGCTATTCCATTGACTATTTTCTGGATAGTTGGTTTTACAAATATTGTAAACCTAATTGATGGACTTGATGGCTTGGCTGCAGGTATTTCCTTTATCGCATGTATCGCTGTTTGTGCAATGACATTGCAACTTGGTCAAACTGACCTCGCTTGTATTTCTCTTGCCTTGGCAGGTGCAACCGTAGGCTTCTTACGGTATAACTTTAATCCTGCAAAAATATTCATGGGTGATACGGGATCCATGTTATTAGGCTATACATTAGCGGCTATTTCTGTTATGGGTGCCGTAAAGACGGCTGCCATGATTGCTCTAGTAGTGCCCGCTATCGTATTAGGTTTGCCGATTTTGGATACCTTATTTGCCATTGTGCGCCGTAAAATCAGTGGACGTCCCATCTTTAAACCTGATAAAGGTCACGTTCATCATCGTTTATTAGCACAAGGCTTAACTCAAAAGCAAGCTGTATTGATGATGTATGCGGTAACCGCTCTTTTCGGAGGTGTATCTGTTATCGTTGCAGAGGTTAATGCTTGGGTCGGCGCGACCTTGGTATTAGTCATTTTCTTGTGCAGTATCTATATTGCTCGCCGCCTTGGTGTTATTATGCATAGCGATGCGGCAGGGCATCCGTTACCACGTCCTACAATTGAACGCAGCGACTCGGATGATACCATATCCTTTGATCGCGATGAATTGGCTAAAGCCTTGGAGAATCCAGATGATTCTCATGAGGAATAACCATATGTGGGGCGCTTCGCGCCCCATTTTTTCTATCCTACTATGTTGGAGGCAACTATGTTAAAAGTTATGGCAATCTTTGGTACAAGACCTGAGGCTATCAAGATGGCTCCTCTTGTGAAAGCATTACAAGCAGCACCAGATATGGAACCTATCGTAACCGTTACGGCACAACATCGCGATATGCTCGATCAAGTACTGAACTTGTTTAATATTATCCCAGATTACGACTTAAATATTATGAGCCAAGGGCAAACATTATATGATGTAACCAATCGTGCTTTGCTAGGCCTTAAAGATGTATTAGAAGAGGCAAAACCAGATGTAGTACTCGTTCATGGTGATACTACTACTACCTTTGCCGGTGCTTTGGCTTCTTTCTACCAAGAAATTCCTGTAGGTCACGTAGAAGCAGGTCTTCGAACAGGTGATATTTACTCTCCGTTCCCTGAAGAGATGAACCGAAAATTGACGGGCTCTATTGCAACGTATCACTTTGCACCTACTTCTAGTTCTGAAAGCAATCTAAAAAAAGAAAATATCAATACAGAACATCTTTATGTAACTGGCAATACTGTTATCGATGCTCTTGATACGACGGTGCAAGACAACTATGTATTCGATAATGCAGCTATTAATGCTCTCGACCCCGAAAAACGTACGGTCCTTGTTACCACACATCGCCGTGAAAACTTAGGCGAACCTATGCGTCATGTATACCAAGCCATTCGTGATTTAATTAATGAATTTGAAGATATTCAAGTTGTGTTCCCTGTACATAAGAATCCTAAAGTTCGCCAAGTGGTACAAGAGGAACTTGGTTCTGTGGATCGAGTTACATTAATTGATCCTCTTGACTATGAACCATTTGCAAACTTGATGGCTAAATCTTACTTGATTCTTACTGATTCTGGTGGGATTCAAGAGGAAGCCCCAGCTCTTGGTAAACCAGTTCTCGTATTGCGTGATACGACAGAACGTCCTGAAGCGGTAGAAGCAGGTACCGTTCGTCTTGTAGGTACTAATAAGGATATAGTACATAAAGCAGCTCATGAATTATTAAGTAATGCAGAGGCTTATAAATTGATGTCTAATTCCGTTAATCCCTATGGTGACGGTAAAGCATCTGAACGCATTATCCAAGCGTTACGCCATGAGTTTTTAGGTGATGCAAATCGCCCTGAACGTTTTGGTAAATAATATGGATAAGGATCTTGTGAAAGCCCTCGCAATGGCAACATCAGCGGGGGTCACACTGGTCTCCTGTATAGGTGGTTTTATTTGGCTAGGCCATAAATTAGATAGTTGGCTACAAACGGAGCCACTTTGTATGGTCATATTTGGCCTAATAGGAGCTATAACAGGATTTTATATGCTATACAAACAAGTTAAGTAATGAGGTATGTATGAATCAATATATAAAATTCATAGTGCGCGTGCTACTGACTTGTTTTTTTATTGCCTTTTTAGGGGGCATAGTACAAGTTGCATGCGGATTACAACAATATGTATGGGGCTGGCTGTGGGGTATTTTTATAATGGTGCTCTACTTGCTTAGCCTTGCCTTACACAGCCAATCGATTATGGCCGGTGATCCTTATAAAGCAGTTCGTAAGGTACGCAGGCAGATGATGTGGCGTCTTATGCTTGTTGGATCTTTAGTAGTATTAGGCTTGAAGCTTCCCAATGTAGAAGCAATTAGTATGTTTGTAGCGATTGCACTTATTCAGCCTGCGCTTTATATAGTGTATTGGCGGCTTAGTTATCGACTCTAATTTTTATATTTTAATTAAGAATTTTATTGCCTTTCAATTAATGTATTTGTGTTGATTTTACTAATACATGGAGTTGTATTCTAATAATGCATTGAATACATTCTTTTTATGATTATTTGGAATTGTTTACCTTTAAAGTGTTGATTATATATCTATAACGATGTATGATGATACATATATATTATATTTATATAAATTATAAATATATAAGGTTTTTATTATAAGTTATGGAAGGGGATGAGTTTGTGGAATTGCATGCTGGTCACCATCAGGTGGTTCACTGGCTAGGGCTATCTTTTAATATTGATACCTTAATCGCTACGTGGATTACGATGGCGATCGTCATCATCATTACCTTGTTGGCTACGCGTGGGCGGAAATTGGTTCCTGTAGGAGTTCAAAATGGTGTAGAAGCACTATTAGAAGCCTTAGAAGGTCAATTATGTCCTACACTTGGTAAACATTGGCCGATGGTGAGCTCATTATTATTCACATTCTTCTTGTTCATCTTTATCGGAAATGAACTAGGCTTACTGCCTACTCTACATGCAATTACTTCGCCAACTGCAGATATCAATACAACGGCTGCCTTGGCATTATGTAGTAGTCTTGTAGTATGGGGGATGGGGATTAAGGTAAAAGGTTTATCTTACTTTAACCATTTCTTACAGCCTTATAAAGCCATGTTGGTTTTGAATATTTTTGAAGAAATTGCAAAACCAATCACATTAGCATTCCGTCTATTTGGTAACATTGTGGCAGGTGAAATCTTGTTAGAAATCCTCTACAATTTGCCTTGGTTTGTACCAGTGCCATGGATTTGGATTGCTTTTAGTTTATTTATCGGCATTATTCAGGCCTTTATTTTCACAGTTCTTACAGCTAACTACTTAGGTATGGCTCTAAGTGAAGAACATTAATTTTATCTAATGGAGGATTAATCATGGAAGTTCAAGGTTTATTCGCTTTAGCTGCGGCAATCGCAGTAGGTTGTGGTGCCATCGCTGCTGGTATCGGTGACGGTATGGTAGCTAGTAAAGTAATCGAAGGTATTACACGTCAACCAGAATTACGTGGTCAATTGATGTCTACTATGTTCGTAGCGATTGGTTTGATCGAAGCGATGCCTATCATCGGCGTAGTAGTAGCTTTCATTTTGTTATTCCGTTAATAGCAAGGAGGCAATACCTTGGTTGATTTAAGCCCAGGAACAATTCTTGCTCAAATGCTAAACTTTTTTATATTAGTTTGGATTTTACATCGTTTTGCGTATAAACCATTAGTAGGTATGATGAATGCTCGTAAAGAGCAAATTGCTAATGACTTAGCTAGTGCGGAACAATCTCGACTTGAAGCAGAGCAAATCAAAGCTGATTATGCAGCGCAAATTGCAAAAGCTCGCCAAGAAGCACAAGAAATCGTTGAAAAAGCGCATCATCAAGCTAAGGTAAGTACGGCTGAAGAAGTAGCAGCAGCGCGTTCTCAAATTGAAACTGAGAAAGAACGAGCTCGCCAAGATATCGCTATTGAACGCGATCGAGCTATGAACAGCTTGCGTAACGAAGTGGTATCTTTATCTGTAGCTATGGCTGGTAAAGTTGTTGCTAAAGATATGAACAGCGAAACTAATACAAAATTGATCGAAGACGCTATTCGTCAACTTGATAGTAAAACGATAGGGTTGTGATACGATGAGCATAGAAATTGTAGCAGATAAATACGGTTCGGCTATGTTTGAATTAGCTCAAGAACAAAATAATTTGGAACTCATGGAGGAGCAATTAGGTTATGTAGCGTCCGTTATGGCGGAACAGCCTGAACTTCGTTCATTCCTTGAAAATCCAATCGTTACAGAAGATGCAAAGATTAAGTTAGTTGGTTCTATTTTTGAATCTAGTATCGACAAAGTTGCTTTACATTTTATCTATGTGATGATTAAACGCGGACGCCATCGTTATATTGCGCAGGCCATTGCGGCGTTTATTCAAAAATCACGAGAGGCTCGTGGCATTTTGGAAGCTACTGTAACTGTAGCAGAACCAATCACAGCTGATGTAGAAGCATCTGTACAAGCTAAATTACGAGAAGTAACAGGGAAAGATGTTATTTTATCTGTGCGTAAAGATCCATCTGTTATGGGTGGTATCGTTATCCAAGTAGGGGATAAACGCATTGATGGCTCTGTATCTCGTCGTTTAGAGGAATTAGAAAAATCTTTATTAAGAACGAACTCTATTAGATAGGGGTGAATGGGTATATATGAAAATGAAGCCTGAAGAAATCACTGCTATAATCAAACAGCAGATTCAGGACTATGATGTTGACCTCAATGTCGATGACGTGGGTACTGTTCTCGACGTAGGGGATGGCATCGCCCATATTTATGGTCTTGAAAGAGCCATGGCCGGTGAGTTGCTAGAATTGCCGCACGGTGTATATGGCTTGGTTTTGAACTTAGAATTAGATAATGTAGGTGCCGTACTATTAGGTGATGACTTCTTGATTAAAGAAGGGGACCAAGTGCGCCGTACTGGCAAAATTATGGACGTTCCTGCCGGAGATGCCTTGATTGGTCGCGTAGTAAACCCTCTTGGTCAACCTCTTGATGGCAAGGATGCTATCCAAGCTACAGAACGTCGTCCTATCGAACATCCAGCACCTGGTATTGCGGATCGTCAATCCGTAAACGAACCATTGCAAACAGGTCTTAAAGCGATTGATGCGATGGTACCAATCGGCCGTGGTCAACGTGAGCTTATCATCGGTGACCGTGGTACAGGTAAAACTGCGATTGCCTTAGATACTATTTTGAACCAAAAAGGCAAAGATGTTATTTGTATTTATGTAGCTATTGGTCAAAAAGAATCTACGGTTGCTCGTGTAGTACAAAAACTTGAAGAAGCAGGGGCTATGGAATATACAATCGTAGTTTCTGCGAGTGCTTCCACTGGTGCACCTCTTCAATACATTGCCCCATACGCTGGTGTTGCCATGGGTGAATACTTTATGTACCAAGGTAAACACGTATTATGCGTATATGATGACTTAACAAAACAAGCGGCTGCATACCGTGCTATGTCCCTATTATTGCGCCGTCCACCAGGGCGTGAGGCATATCCAGGCGACGTATTCTACTTACACAGCCGTCTATTAGAGCGGGCTGCGAAACTTTCACCTGAACTTGGTGGAGGTTCCATTACAGCGTTGCCAATCATTGAAACACAAGCAGGTGACGTATCTGCATACATCCCAACAAACGTAATTTCCATCACCGATGGTCAAATTTTCTTGGGTACAGATATGTTCTACTCTGGTATTCGTCCAGCTGTTGACGTAGGTTTATCTGTATCCCGTGTAGGTGGTAGTGCTCAAACTAAAGCGATGAAACAAGTAGCGGGTCAATTGCGTTTGGACCTTGCTCAATATCGTGAGTTGGCTGCTTTCGCTCAGTTTGGTTCCGACCTTGATGCGGCTACACGCGCTCAACTTGATCGCGGTGAACGCTTAACTGAAATGTTAAAACAAGGTCAATATGAGCCTATGAGTGTAGCGGAAATGGTTATTAACCTTTACGCTGGTACAAAAGGGTACTTAGCAGATATTCAAGTGGCAGATGTATTGTCCTTTGAAGCTGAACTTTTACGCTATGTGAAAGCAAATTACCCTGAAATCATCACTAACATTGAAACGTCTAAGAAAATTGACGAAGAAACTGAAAATCTATTGAAGCAAGCAATCCCAGAATGTGTTGAAGCATTTGGCTCTACACATACATTAGTGTCTCGTAAGGAGGCGTAATGTATGGCTAGTGCACAAGATTTGCGAAAACGCATAAAAAGTGTTACCAATACGCAACAAATTACAAAAGCGATGAAGATGGTAGCTTCTGCTCGTCTTCGTAGGGCACAAACAAAAGCTGAAGCTACTCGTCCTTACGCAGAGAAGATAGGGCAAATCTTGCGTCATATGTCTAATAGTGATTTAGAAGGATTTGAAAGTCCTCTCTTAGATGTGCGACCTGTAGAGCGTACTTGCTATATTGTAGTAGGTGCAGATAAAGGTCTGGCAGGGGCATTCTCGTCTAATGTGTTGAAATTTGCCATGGAACAATTACATGGTAAATCTCCTGATACATACCGTGTTATCACGGCAGGTAGAAAGCCTAGAGACAGCATGAAATCTAGAGGTATTCATATCGATAAGTCCTATGCGGGCTTTTCTGATAAACCATCTTATGAACATGCGCGTACCATCATGCATGAAGCACTTTCACTATACGAACGTCATGAAGTTGACGAAGTCATCATGATCTATACACGTTTTGTAAATTCTATGACGCAAATTGCACAGGCTGAGCGCTTGTTGCCAATAGAGCAACCACAAGATGAGGTAAAAGGAGAAGAGTATGATTTCATGCCATCTGCTGTATCCGTCTTGGAGGCGTTGTTGCCAAAATACTTAGAAATTACAGTTTATAATGGATTGTTGCAATCTGCAGCTAGTGAATTGGGTGCTCGTATGACGGCCATGACATCGGCTACAGATAATGCAGGGGAACTCATTGAGTCCTTAGGCCTTGAATATAACAAGTTGCGTCAATCTAGTATTACAAACGAAATTTCTGAAATCGTTGGTGGCGCTAATGCCTTGCAATAGATAAGGAGACATCTGTCGATGAGTAATAATATTGGTAAAGTTGTGCAGGTCATCGGCCCAGTTGTAGACGTGCGATTTGATGCTGGTCATTTACCAGCTATCTACAACGCCATCCACATCTACCATGACCACAAGGCACACGATAGACAAAAAATCGTAGTAGAGGTTATGCAACATTTAGGTGACGATACAGTTCGTTGCGTTGCCATGAGTTCTACTGACGGTATGACACGTAATATGGAAGCGGAAGATACTGGCGCTCCAATTTCCGTCCCTGTAGGGGAAGGCGTATTGGGTCGTATCTTTAACGTACTTGGTGAAACTGTAGACCATGATCCAGCTCCGGTTGTAGCTGATGAAAAATGGCCTATTCATCGTCCAGCACCTAAATTTGATGACCTTTCTCCGGATACACAAATCTTGGAAACAGGTATTAAGGTCGTTGACCTTATCGCTCCATACGTAAAAGGTGGTAAAATTGGTCTTTTCGGTGGTGCCGGTGTAGGTAAAACCGTATTGATTATGGAATTGATTCACAATGTTGCTACAGAGCACGGCGGTTACTCCGTATTCTCCGGCGTAGGTGAACGTACTCGTGAAGGTAATGACTTGTGGAACGAAATGAAAGAATCCGGCGTTATCAACAAAACAGCTCTCGTATACGGCCAAATGAATGAGCCACCAGGGGCTCGTATGCGCGTAGGTCTTACTGGCCTTACAATGGCTGAATACTTCCGTGATGTGAAGAAACAAGACGTGCTCTTGTTTATCGATAACATCTTCCGCTTTATCCAAGCGGGTTCTGAAGTATCTGCCCTTTTAGGTCGTATGCCATCTGCCGTAGGGTACCAACCTACATTGGCTAATGACGTAGGGGCATTGCAAGAACGTATTACATCTACTAAAGAAGGTTCTATTACCTCTGTACAAGCTGTATACGTACCTGCCGATGACTTGACTGACCCTGCTCCAGCAGCGACATTCGCTCACTTGGATGCGACAACAGTATTGTCTCGTTCTATTGCGGAACTTGGTATCTATCCGGCGGTGGATCCTCTGGATTCTACAAGCCGTATTTTGGACCCACATGTACTTGGTGAAGAGCACTACGCAGTAGCTCGTGGCGTACAAGAAGTATTGCAAAAATATCGCGATCTTCAAGATATTATCGCAATCCTCGGTATGGAAGAATTGTCTGACGAAGATAAACTCACTGTATCTCGCGCTCGTAAGATTCAACGTTTCTTGAGTCAACCATTCTTCGTAGCAGAAGTATTTACTGGTTCTCCTGGTAAATATGTGCCATTGTCCGAAACATTGAGAGGCTTTAGAGAAATCTTAGATGGTAAACATGATGAATTGCCAGAAGGTGCATTCTACATGGTTGGTACCATTGATGAAGCCGTTCAAAAAGCAAAGGAAATGCAAGAGAAGGGGGAATAATCCATGGCGGAACCTATGACCCTACAGATAATTACACCTGATGCAATCGTATTCGAAGGCCAATCTACATTCTTTGTAGGTAAAGCTATCGATGGTGCTTTTGGTATTTTGCCAAATCATGCGCCTATGATTATTGCATTAGACTTAGCACCTTTACGCATTGATCAACCAGATGGAACATCTCGTGAATATGCTGTATTTGGTGGCTTCTGTGAAATTGAACATAATAAGGTGAGTATTGTAACCCCTGACTGTCAAGATCCAATATCCATTGATGTGGAACGTGCTCGTCGAGCTAAAGAGCGTGCAGAAGGTCGGTTATCAAATCCTACACCTGATATTGATGTAGAAAGAGCGGAAGCAGCATTGCAACGTGCTTTACTGCGCTTGCATGTTACAAAAATGTTATAAGAAAAAGGCTAGCCATCTTGATATGTACCCATTTTCCTGGATACATATTATTCACTAGCCTAAACACATGGATGCTACCCTGTATTTTACAGGGGGCATCCATTTTGTTTTTGCTTGAATCCTTTTGTTATTGTAATAGTTAATGTATTCTTCTATCGCTGCTGCAAAAGCATTAAATGATGAATATTCCCTTTCAAAACCATACTATATTTCCGTTTTCAATCTACCAAAAAAGGTTTCCATCACAGAGTTATCATAACAATTTCCTTTTCGAGACATAGATTGAATAATACCGTGTTCTTTGAGTGTTCTCCTAAAGTACTTATGTTGGTATTGCCAGCCTTGATCAGAGTGGAAGATTAATCCCGAAAGATTGGTAAACTTCTTAAAGGCTTTATCTAACATACGAGAAACTTGCTCTAAGTTAGGCCTTAATGCTAAGTCATAAGCAACAATCTCATTCGTATTCATATCTAAAATAGGTGACAAATAACATTTCCCCCAAGAGAAGTTAAATTGAGATACATCAGTAGTCCACTTTTGTAATGGTGCGGTTGTACTAAAATCTCTATTAATAATATTTTCTGCCACTTTACCTACTTGTCCCTTATAAGAGTGATACTTCTCCTTTGGCCGTTTTCCAGCAAGTCCCATGATATGCATAAGTCTTTGTACTCGTTTATGATTGACTATAAAACCTCGGTTAAGAAGCTCTTGATATACACGGCGTACACCATACCGGCCTTTATGTTCTGTAAAAATCTTTTGAATTTCGTTTTTTACTTGTGTATTTCTTCTATCTACAAGATCTACTTTAGAGAGTTCAAAATAATAGGTAGATTTGGACATTGGCATAGCTTTCAGAAGATACTTTAGTTGATATCCTTGTTGGCGGAGCGTTTTGATAATCGCTGCTTTTTCGCCTTGAGTCGCGCAGCCTCTTTTTCTTCTCTCAAGGCAATCTCTTTTTTTATGACTTCATTTTCAGCTTTAATGTAAGCATTTTCAGCTCGTAAGCGAATTAGCTCCTCATATTCACTCTCTTTGAGTTTTCGAGGTAAGATAGTCTTAGTTGCTTTCATTTTGGAATCCTTTGATGGTCGCCCTTTAGGTTTATTAATAAGACCATTGTATCCCAAAGTTTTGTATTTATGAACCCATTGATACAGTTGGCCAGTGTTAATTCCAGCCATAACAGATACAGAACGTATAGATTTACCAGATAATACTTGGCATACTAACTCATATTTGTTCTTTGGAGACCAACGCTTATTATCTGTACGATGCTCATTAATTTCTGGTCCGTTAAACTTTTCTTGTTTAGCCCATTTCCTTATTTGCTCATGAAAAGTGTGTGGCAATACTCCGGTTGATGTCTCCGGCCATTTACCTTGGTAAAACAATTCAATTGCTTTTCTTTTAAATTCATAACTATATCTCATGAAACTACCCCCTTTACTGGTTGTCCAGTAAAGGGGGTACATATCAATCTGGCTAGCCTTTTCTTATAAATTTATCTACAAGACGCTCACACCTTTTAAGGAGTATGCAGTGTTCTTAGGTTGTTCTACTTGGAAATCGAGTACAACAGGTGCCTCAGAATTAATACCAGGTGCTTGGTAACGGTCACGGTCTGTTGGAATTCGTTTGTATGGTAATTTATCAAGTAATATAGTCATAACTTTGTTCCAAACTGATTTATGTGTTGGCATAGTTAAAGAGTCATCAGTTTGGTTGAAGCCCGTACGAACAGTATGGATTACCTTATCGTTTACATCATAATAGTATAAAAGGGCATTAACCTTTGCAGCGATATAAATTTCATGATTATCTTTATTGTACGAATCTGGGCTGTTAATAGTATTAATTTGTACATATACATCTTGTAATGGCACAGGCATAATAACAATTTCAGAATTTTGGGCCTCTGCAATTCGAGCAAGATCAGCGGCTTTAATTTCTGCAGTTGGTGTGTTAGTACTTACAATGGTTGTATCATAGTAAGGATATTTAAGTGTATTTGATAAGCGATCTGTCATGTAGTGACCAAATTGAGCTGTGTTTTCATTGCGCAAATTTGCTGGTACAACAATAGTTACTTTGCGGCTTGGAAAGTTTTCCAAGTGACCATCATGACTTGTACTAGTAGCATTAATAGTTGCTTTTTCTGAAGCTCCAGAAATTGGTGTAGATGTTGGTGTTGCAGCTACTTTTATGACAGGCTCCATATTTGTTTTAGGGGTCAATGTAGAAGCCTCATTACTTGTGTTACTTTGTATAGTGCTAAGAGCCACAGGTTGCGTTGTATTTGGTGTTAGCTGACTCAAATCGATCATAGCGGCACTAGCTGTTGTAAATGCAGTTGTGAGTAGTACAGCAAGTACTGTAAATAGTGGACGTTTATAGAGTCCGAAGTTATGTAACATAATTCCTCCTCTTAATAAAACTCTTTTAAAATTACAAATTATACAATTTATATTATTATATCATATATATAAAAAAAAGGAGCAAGCTTAATAGCTTGCTCCTTTAGTCTGGTGGACGATGACAGGATCGAACTGCCGACATCCTGCTTGTAAGGCAGGCGCTCTCCCAGCTGAGCTAATCGTCCATATGTGGTGACCCGTCCGGGAATCGAACCCGGGATACCGCCGTGAAAGGGCGGTGTCTTAACCGCTTGACCAACGGGCCAGAATGGCTCCTCGAGTAGGACTCGAACCTACGACCGATCGGTTAACAGCCGATTGCTCTACCGACTGAGCTATCGAGGAATGGTACGATTGTTATTATATGTTAGATTAATTATAAAAGCAAGCATTTTTTTTTAAACACTATAAAATAGATACTGTCAATTATGACTAAAAGACATAACTTTATAGATAAAATTAGTTATCAATAATTTTAATGAGAGAGTCATTAAAATTAATAAAATCTATAGAGCTTATTAACTATAGGTATTTACTGTGTTCTAAGGTGATTATATGACTCCAAATGCATGGGAGTTAGCAATATAAGTATATTGAAGATAATCGGTATACATATGCATTATAGAAAAGTTTATAAGATTTAGTTGAAAAGTAGTATCAGTTAAGAGAAAAGTGTATTTATCTTATTAGATATAGCCTATGTTTGTGGTTAATTTTAAACCAAATCTATATATAAGAAAGTAGGTAAAAATATAAGATATAAAAATCTTATTGATATATGATAGACTATGACTTTTATCACAATGAAGGGCTATTTTAGTGACTAGAAAATAAGGTCTATATAGCCTATTGAAAAACCGAAATATATACAAAAATATTCATGAAAACAATTCTCAAAAATCGAAAAAGCATTGAGAAAACTGTATAGGTGGGGCGTTGAATCCCCCTATATTGTGTGCTACGATTTATGTATAGAGTTAATCTCATCGGTTTGAGATAGATATTCTTTCATATGTTTGAGAATTTTAATTTATCTCATCGGTATTAGAATTAATATTCAACTATTTTCCTGAGGAGGGATTATCTTGCGCGAGATTCAAGTATCTGAAATCACAAAAACAGTCCGTCAAATGTGTATGGACGCAGCTTACCACTTGCCAAAAGACATCTATGAAGGTTTGAAAAAAGGCCGTGAAACAGAAGAGTCTTCAGTAGGTCGTATCGTTCTTGATCAAATTATTAAAAATGCAGAAATTGCCGATGCTGAAGATCGTCCATACTGCCAAGATACCGGTATGACAATGGTATTCTTAAAAGTTGGTCAAGATGTTCATTTCGTTGGTGGTGACCTTACAGAAGCTATCAATGCTGGTGTTGCAGCTGGTTATGTTGAAGGTTATCTTCGTAAATCCGTTGTAGCTGAACCATTGTTCAATCGTAAAAATACACAAAATAACACACCTGCAATCATCTACACTGAAATCGTTCCTGGCGATAAAGTAGATATTCAAGTGGAATTAAAAGGTTTCGGTTCTGAAAATAAATCCGATGTAGCTATGCTCGTACCTGCTGATGGGGTGGAAGGCGTTAAAAATGCAGTCCTTGAAATCGTAAAACATGCAGGCCCTAACCCATGCCCTCCAATCGTACTCGGCATAGGTATTGGCGGTACTATGGACCAAGCAGCTGTTATGTCCAAAAAAGCGTTGCTTCGTGACATTAGTGTACCTCATAAAGATGCAGACTATGCAAAATTAGAAGAAGAAATTATGGAAATGGTTAACAAAACTGGTATTGGACCACAATTGGGTGGCACTACAACTTGTATCGGTGTAAACATCGAATGGGGTGCAACTCACATCGCAGGTCTTCCTGTTGCAGTTACTATCATGTGCCATGCTGCTCGTCATGCTCACGTAGTACTTTAATCGATAGGAGGTAAAAACAATGGCTGAATCAATTCGCATTAATACTGAAGAATATAATGAAGAGTTTTCCCGCAAATTAAAAGTTGGTGATAGCGTTCTTATCACTGGTAAAATTTACTCCGCTCGTGACGCTGCTCATAAAGTTATGACTGAAGCTTTAGCGCGTGGTGAAAAATTGCCAATCGACTGGACAAATAAGTTTGTTTATTATCTTGGACCAACACCTGCAAAACCTGGTGATCCAATTGGTTCCGCTGGTCCTACAACTTCCGGTCGTATGGATGCTTACACACCAACAATGCTTGATCAAGGTATCAAAGGCATGATCGGTAAAGGTTCCCGTAAACCAGAAGTAGTTGAATCCATGAAGAAAAATGGTTGCACATACTTCGCAGCAGTTGGTGGCGCTGCAGCATTGATTGCAAAATCCATCAAAAAATACGAAGTTCTTGCTTATGGAGAACTTGGACCAGAAGCTTTGGCTGAATTGACTGTTGAAGATTTCCCTTGCATCGTAGTTGGCGATACTGAAGGTAATAACTTCTACGAATTAGGCCAAAAACCTTACAGAAAAATCTAATATCACCATTGAGTGATTGAAAGAGGCTTGCTTTAGCAAGCCTCTTTTTGTTGTTAAGCCATAATCATAAGACGTTCATCCGTTACGTGTAGAGTTTAGTCTATCGATTCTGTCGGTTTTATGATAATATACATATAGATTTTATACATTCAATTTGAGTGAGGCGATAACATGACTTCTGTAGAAACTATTCGTCAGTCAGCTCGTAACGCGATGGCTGAATTACTTGATTTAGCAAAGGTTCGCGAAGGTCAATTGTTCGTTGTGGGCTGTTCCACTAGCGAAATTGTAGGTAAAAAAATCGGCACTGACTCTCACCTTGATGTGGCTCAGGTCGTATTTGATGAAATATACAATGCTGTTAAGGCTAAAGGACTTAACTTGGCTATTCAATGTTGTGAACATATTAATCGTGCACTTGTTATGGAACGTAGCGCCATGACATGGGAGGAGGAAGTTAATGTTGTTCCTCAACGTCATGCGGGTGGTGCCCTGGCTGTGATGGCGTATGAACATTTTGATGATCCTGTGATGGTTGAATTTATTCAAGCTGATGTAGGCATCGATATTGGAGATACTTTCATTGGTATGCACATGAAACACGTTGCAGTGCCTGTACGTCTTTGTGTGAAAGAAATTGGAAAAGCACATGTGACCGCTTGTCGTGTTCGGCCAAAGAGCATCGGCGGTGAGCGTGCTGCATATAATGAAGCATTGATGTAGGGGGATAGTATGTCAAACCTAATACCGTATTTTGTATTAGCCGTCGTGGCATTGGGATTTTTTGCTGTTTGCTATGCTGTTTTTAGCGGTGGTGATGGTGAAAGTAAGGCAAAGGAAAAATCCCATAAAAACATAAGTAATAAAAATAATCCTAAAGAGTATAATGATGTTATATTTGCAACGGAGTCGCAAGAAGGCAATGTAACAATTACTCATATGAGTGGTACTAATGTATATACTGCATCAATTCCGGATACAGTTGAAACTATGGATAGTGAAGAGCGAGAATCTGTTGAATCTTTAGTTGATCCTATAGATACTTCTTATAATAGAAGAAGTACTCTAAAGTCCAATTCAAGTCATGTTTCAGCAGGAGAATATGCGTTAGCATTAGGTTCGGATAATGGCACACCAATAGGGGATGAAACCATTGTGATGACAGCCGTATCAGATCTTAAGCAAGCTAATCAAGCTAATCAAGGTGTTACTCCGTTGGTGGATAAAACTATCGTCCTTGATGTCGTTACAGATGAACTTCTCAATAACGCTAACTCTGTTGAAGATACAATTGCTATGGGTGAATCTGTGGAAGCCTTTGAAGCTGATGAAGCGGATAGCATAGATGCTACGCAGATGATAGGTGGTGTAAACGAAATACAAACCGCGGAAGGGCCATCGGTATTAGATGAAACGCGTTTGTTTGATGCTTCTGAAATTGAAGCACAATTGGCGGCAACAAGTTTAGCTGAAGAGGAGGAACCGCATGGTCAATGGGCAAAAACGGCACATGAAGATAAATGCGTTGAGCTGGCTATAGCGCCATTTGTTCATTCCTTTGGGGTACTACATGGCGACACGCAACACTATGTAGAATCTATTACAAGAGATGCTTTAGCGGCTCTCAATATTACAAAAATTGTTGAAGTGAATGCATTACTAGAGAATATTGTTATTCAAGAAGCGTTGATGAGTATGCAAAAGGCATATGCTGCTACAAATACGGAGTGGATGAAGTCCGCTGCGTTAGGTGCTTTTCTAGATGTGGTTCAATCTCCTAAATCTAGTACGCCATACCTCGTAGCTTTTGATGCATTACGTGTATTACCTCATTTAACATTAGGTCACTTTCAAGTTATGGCCTTAACATTATTGTTACAATATTCTAGAAACTCTAATAACTATGGATTGATTCACTTCCAACATTATGTGGAAAAATATATTGAGCCATTTATCTCTGATTTGCCTCGAAATGATTCTTTCTATCGCCAGCTGGACTACTTACGCTGTACGCAAGAAGAACAAGAACCCATCACTTTATGTCAAGTGTTGTCTAATTCATATCCTTTTGTATTTAACTATCGTGGTTTCTCTAAGGAAGAACTCTTCCGTGCTACAGACGGTCATGGTGTAGATCCACGTTATGTGGTGCGTAGCTTGAACTCCAATCTTTATAAACTAGCCTTGGTAGATGAGTCTTTGGCGCCACAATTTTTTAGACAAACACGAATTTCTAATGCTATGGTTCAACGTGATCTTTTAGCTTTGATGAAGAGCAAACCTACTGCTTTCAGGGGACAAGAGGCGCGTGATATTATGGATGACATTTCACCAGTTTTATTGGACTTGGCTGATGTCTTCGATAGCACGCCAATGTCTAAAATTAGTTTAACATTGTTAGGCCTTTACTTAGGCCGTGCTCATGTGAAAGCAACCATTGGTGAAGAATTTGATTTGTCTCATTGGTTCTAATTTATGATTTTAAGCACTATATAGTTTCAAAAATTGGATTATATAGTTATTAATATAGGTATATACTTAAAAACGTTATATAGCTTATGTGTTATGTAATAAAAAAGTCTCTCAAGATTATCTTGAGAGACTTTTTAGTTTGTTAAATTTAATAGCTATTAAGTGTTAGAAGGTGTTGAAGCCGAATTCTTCAATGTCTTCAATGTTTTTAATTGTTACGGTGCGACCTGTAATGTCAATGAGACCTTCATCGCGAAGACGACCTAGTTCACGGCTAAGAGCTGTGCGAGATACATTGAGGACCTCAGCCATTTGCTCGCGGTTGTGGGGTAATTGAATTGTGTTAGAATGTTGACGTTTATAAATATCTGTTAAGTACGCAAAAATCTTTTCGCGCATTCCTTTTAATGTGAGGTAATGGACTTTTCTGGTTAATAGAATTGCTTTTTCAGATAAATCCTCTAATAGATTAGATAGGATTTTAGTTTGGCATTGATGACAATCCGGTAATGTTTTAATAAAGGTTTCAAGCGGAATAAACATAATTTTAGTTGCTTTTGTTGCTTTAATGGTAGCAGGCCATAAAGGCTGTTTGCTAAATAGTAGTGCTTCTCCAAAAATATCTGATTGCTCTAAGTTTGCCATAATAACCCGTTGCCCCATTACATTTTCACGAGTCAGTAAAGCGCTGCCTTCAAGGATGACACCAATACCCTCCATAGGATCTCCAGCGAGGGCTATAAAATCATTTTTTTTGTAACTGTGGATGATAACTTTGGCATTATTTAAATAGCTACGCAGCTCTGGATCTCCTAATGTATTGAATAAAGGACATTTCACGAGGGTGGGCATATATTGATTAATGATATCGTTTGAAAGTATTTGTTTCATAAGCACCTCCGGTGTGATAAAGTCTATAGCAATTAAAAATGATTATTGTATAATAAAAGTATAAGACTAAATGGTCTACCTGTTCCATAAGGGGAGTCAGGAAAGTTTTTGAAAAAGTTTTTATTTGTTGCTCAAGCTACAGAAATTGTATCATCTTTACGTTATACTTTCAAATGTAATCAATCAGACAACTGATAAAACATCAGTGTAATGTATAGGTTTTATATTATCTAGCTTGATTGCGAGGAAGTCTCGCAAAGGAGGATTTTTAAATGAGTATGTTCTGTTATCAATGCGAACAATCTGCAGCACCAGGTGGCTGTACTGTACAAGGTGTATGTGGTAAAACTGCACCAGTTGCTAACTTACAAGACGAATTAACTGCTGCCTTAGTTGGCTTGGCTCGCGCTTTAGACGTAAAGGGTCATACTAAAGAAGGTATCGATTATATTATGCGCGGTTTGTTCATGTGTGTAACAAACGTAAACTTCTCTGAAGGCCGCGTTCAAGAATTCATTGACGAAGTGAATGCTTACCATGCAAAAGTGGACAGCGCTCAACAAAACTTTGATTGGGAACAATTGTGGAAAGGTGAAGAAGACATCGTATCCCTTCGTTCCACATTATTGTTAGGTATGCGTGGTATGGCTGCATACGCATGGCATGCTGCTCGCCTTGGCTTCCACGATGCTGATGTTGACGCTTGGTTCGTTAAAGGTATGGTAGAATTCGCTAAAGAGCACAGCGCTGAAGAATGGCTTGATCTTTTAATGGAATTCGGTCATATCAACTTGAAATGTATGGCTGTTCTTGATAAAGCTAATACTGAAACATATGGTACACCTGTACCGACTACAGTTCCTTTGACTGTAGAACCTGGTCCTTTCATTGTTGTAACCGGTCATGACCTTCATGATTTGAAACAATTATTGGAACAAACTGACGGTAAAGGTGTAAATATCTATACTCACGGTGAAATGTTGCCTTGCCACGCTTATCCTGAATTGAAGAAACATCCTCAATTGAAAGGTAATTTCGGTACAGCATGGCAAAACCAACAAAAAGAATTTGTTGATGTTCCTGGCGCATTCTTGTTCACTACAAACTGCATTATGCCACCAAAAGAAAACTACAAAGCTAATATCTTCACTACAGATATGGTAGGTTTCGATGGCTGTGCACATATCGAAGAAAAAGAAGATGGTACTAAAGACTTCTCCGCAGTTATCAACCGTGCTATCGAATTGGGCGGCTACAAAGAAGCTCAAGAATTCACTGGTATCAACGGTGGTCATGAAGTAACTACTGGTTTCGGTCATGGTACAGTATTGGGTATTGCAGATAAAGTAATCGATGCTGTGAAAGCTGGCGCAATCAAACACTTTTTCTTGGTAGGTGGGTGTGATGGTGCTAAAGTAGGCCGTAACTACTACACTGAATTCGTTAAACAAACTCCAGATGATACTGTAGTATTGACATTGGCTTGTGGTAAATTCCGTTTCAACGACATGAACATCGGCGAAATCGGTGGTATCCCTCGTATCCTTGATATGGGTCAATGTAACGATGCTTACTCTGCTATTCAAGTAGCAGTAGCTTTAGCTGGTGCATTTGAATGTGATGTAAACGATTTGCCATTGACATTGGTATTGTCCTGGTACGAACAAAAAGCAGTATGTATCTTGTTAACATTGTTGGCATTGGGTATCCGTAACATTTACATCGGACCTTCCTTGCCTAAATTCTTCTCTAGCAATGTATTGAACATTTTGGTAGAAAAATTCCAATTACATCCAATTACAACTCCAGAAGCTGACATGAAAGCTATCTTGGGCTAATAGGATCTATTAATCTGTTAACCACAGTCCTACGTCCCCTCTCTTTTATGATTTAGGACTGTTGTTATAAAAAACGCACCTTGGGTTCGCCTAAGGTGCGTTTTTTACTATTTTTGTAAAAGCTATCTATTAGATTTTGTATATTGATGGGGCCCGATATTATTACGACAACTAGATTACTAATGGGAACCACCTATCTCATGCCTCCATACGACGCGTAAGTCGGCCCTCAATAGGTGGTGCCCATTAGTAAAACGTTTGAGGAACATAAGTCCCATCAATATACAAACTTTTAGAACAGCTTTCACAAGAATAATAGTCCTCTGTAGGCAAACAAATATGCCTCTAATGTGCATATAGACATTTATCAATATTGATTGTTATACTATAGGTAAGTAAGAACTTTCTCACATTATTTGTGTGTATGTAGAGGCATGTATGAATAGTATTTTTGATATTATAGGACCTATTATGATTGGTCCGTCTAGTTCGCATACAGCGGGGGCTGCTCGGCTAGGCAAGATGGCGCGTTGTATTTTTCGTTCTACTCCTAAAAAGGTAGATTTAACTTTATATGGATCTTTTGCAAAAACATACAAAGGTCATGGTACGGATTGTGCATTGATTGGTGGTCTATTGGGTTATAAAGAAGATGATAAAAATATCCGCATTGCTCATGAAATAGCGAAAAAAGAGGGGATGGAGTTTGCCTTCATCGAGTCTCCTCTTGATGTAGGTCATCCGAATGTGGTGCGTTTTGATATGTATGATGACCATAACCGCCATATGACTGTTATCGGTCGATCTCTCGGCGGTGGTCAGATTATGATTACTGAAGTAGATGGAAATGACATGTCCATCACAGGTGATGAGTTCACTCTCGTTGTATTCCACGAGGATAGACCTGGTGCGATTTCTCTTATCAGCCAAGCCTTGAGCGAGTCTGATATTAATATTGCTACGATGCGCGTATTCCGTAAGGGCAAGCACAAGGATGCGGTCATGGTTATTACTACGGATACAGTGGTAAATCCTATTACGGTTCAGTTTATGCGCGAGTGTCCAGGGATTCAAGATGTTATGACCTTTGAAGCGTTATAGGAGGGCGAATAATGAGTTATGCATATGATACAATTGCAGATATTATTCGCCTAGCTGAGGAAAATAATATTTCCTTTGGCGATGTAGTACTGCGCTATGAATTAGAAAATTATGATCGCAATGAAGAAGCGGTTGTTCGAGAAATAGAGAATCGTTTAGATATTTTTGAAAGCTCCATTCAAGACGGTATAGCTTATGCTGAGAAAACTGCTTCTGGTATGTCGGGTGGTCAAGCAGCACAGCTTAATGGTCAAGCACCGCGTTTTATGAGTGAAATCGCATATAAGGCGATGACGTATGCTATTGCTGTAAACGAGGCTAATGCAAAGATGTTCCGCATTGTCGCCTGTCCTACGGCTGGCTCTTGTGGTGTTATGCCTGGTGCTGTGAAAGCAGTGGCTGATCACTACCAATTAGATAGAGCCACAGTTGTAAAAGGCTTCTTAGCTGCGTCTGGTATTGGCAATGTCGTGGCAAATCGCGCTTGTGTTGCTGGTGCTGTTGGTGGTTGCCAAGCCGAAATCGGTACAGCGGCGTGTATGGCGGCAGGGGCTATCGTCGAAATGATGGGTGGTTCACCACGTCAAGTCGGACATGCTATTGCATTGTGCATGAAAAATTTGTTGGGCCTTGCTTGTGATCCGGTGGCGGGGCTCGTAGAGGTGCCATGTGTTAAGCGTAATGGTTTCTATGCAGTTCATGCTATTACTGCATCTGAAATGGCGTTGATGAATATTGAAAGCCAAATTCCACCAGATGAAGTCATCGAAGCGATGAATAATATAGGTCGCGCTATGCCGGCAGCATTGCGTGAAACAAGTGATGGCGGTCTTGCGGTAACACCGACAGGAACAGCTATTGCGGAAAGAGTGCAATCCTTATAAGGGTTGCACTTTTTTCATGCTTTCATTTGTAGTAAAATAAAAGTTAGACTAGTTCAGAAAGGAGCGTGTATGATAGAACAAGCAAATCGAATATTGACCGTATTGGAAGAAGCCGGTCATGAAGCCTATATCATAGGCGGCGCTGTGCGCGATATTTTGATGCATCAAAAGCCGCATGACTTTGATATTGTGACGTCTGCACGTCCCGATACGGTAATTGAGGTTCTTCGCAGTCATGATATTCAAACGACAGACCTCGTAGGCAAATCTTTTGGTGTAGTGGTAGCTACATTAGAGGGAAAGCAATACGAAATTGCTACATATAGAACGGAGCGATATGGCGCAGATAGCCATCGCCCTGAAGAAATTATCTATGCCGATACCTTAGAAGAAGATGTGTTACGTCGTGACTTTACTGTCAACGGCATGGCTATGAACCGCTTTGGTGAGGTTATCGACCTCGTAGGTGGACGCCGAGATATTAAACATAAGACATTACGCACTATTGGTAATGCGCAGGAACGTTTTGAAGAAGATGCATTGCGATTATTTAGAGCGTGCCGCTTTGTGGCGAAGTTAGATTTCTTACCGAGTAAAGAGCTATTAGCGGCTATGCCTAAGGCTTTTCATCGCGTCTCTGGTTTATCCTTGGAGCGGGTGCGCAACGAAATTAATCGCCTCATGCTAGAGCCTGCTGTGGCAAAAGGTTTAGATGTATTGGTGCAGTCGCGTTTGGCAGAATGTTCATGTCGAGTGGTTGAAAACGGAGTGGCTCGAGAGGTTCCTATCTTGCCCGAACTATACCATCTCGTGAATTTGCCCCAAGAAAAGGACTTTCACGAATTCGATGGCTGGTACCATACATTAGCTGTTGTATCCCATACGGAACCGGATTTGGTGCTGCGTTGGGGTGCTTTATTACATGATGTGGCAAAGGGAATGCCAGCGGTACGAGCTGTTATCAATGGTCGCCTCACAGATCGTGGTCATGATACACTAGGAGCGGAGATGACAGAAACGTTATTAACACGCCTAGGATATCCGAAGGCCTTTGTGCAACGAGTGGCGTGGATTGTGAAAAACCACATGCGCTTTCACTATTTCGTACAAAATGGTGATGCAAACGAGAAAAAATGGCTTCGTAAGGAAGCTCGGAGTGGAGAGTTCCGAGATAGCCAAATTATGCGCACTGCCTGGGAGCAATTAGCTAAGGTTTGTGCTGCCGATGTGTTAGGCTGTGGGAAACCTTACTCATCTGCAGATGGAACGTTAGCCTTTGGCGAATGTATGGCAGATCTTAGTTTGGAGATGCCTGTGCATACAAAGGATCTAAATTATGATGAACGAGTGATTAAACTCGCTGGGAAGCAAGTGGGGGAAGGATTGCAATATTTATTGGGTCAGGTACAAAATGGGGTTGTTCCTAATGAACCAGATGCGCTATATGACGCATTAGACCATAAGTTACGCCGTCCAGTGGAGAAATGATGAATTTACTAAATAAAGCGTTGCGACGCGTGAGTGGTTGGAGTCGTACTACTTGGTGTCTTGCCATTCTCATGACTGTTGCCTTTGTCCTTATAGGGCGTTTGGCACAGTTGCAGGTCTTTGATACATTTGATCTAGAGAAGAAAAATTTATTACAGGTTCAAGTAGATAGAAAATTACAATCACCGCGCGGTACAATCTATGACCGTAATGGTAAGCCTTTGGCGATGAGTGTGGTTACAAAATCTTTGTATGCGGACCCTAAGATGATTAAACAGTCTCCCCAAGAGATTGCGGAACTCATTTCGCCGTATGTAACTATGTCAAAAGAAAATATTGTGAAAGCTCTGCAAGAGGATTCTGCCTTCGTATGGATTAATCGCATGATGGATGCGGACAAGTCTAAGGCGGTGGCACAAGTCATTAAGGATAATAATATTGCGGGTCTTAACTTTGTGGAAGAGTCCAAACGTTATTACCCAAATGGTTTACTAGCAGCTCAAATACTAGGGTTTGTCGGTACCGATGATAAAGGCCTTGATGGGCTCGAAATGGTCCTTGATGATGAGTTAAAGGGTGGCGTACAGCAAGAAATCGTTGCTACCGATAACAAAGGTAATGCTATCTTTGGTTCCGTATTGTCCAAATTCTTACCTGATAAGGGTAAAAGCGTAACTTTAACAATTGATGCAACCATCCAATTTATTGTAGAACGTGCACTTGATAAAGCGATGGCTGATACAGGGGCTAAACATGCTAGTGTTATCGTTATGGATCCTAAGACTGGTGAAATTCTTGCGATGGCGAATCGTCCAAGTTATGATCCTAACAATTATAATCAAAGTGGGGAAGAGGCTTTCAAAAATATTGCTGTTACTAACTTATACGAACCAGGTTCTACATTCAAACCAATCGTTGCATCTGCAGCTCTTGCTTCAGGAAAGTGGAAATTAGAAACCGTGTACAATGATAAAGGGGCCTTTGTAGCGAATGGTCATGTGATGAGAAACTGGAATGGCGAAGGTTATGGACCAGTTCGATTGCTAGATATCTTGAAGTATTCTATCAATACAGGTATGGCAGAAATTGGTACAACAACTGGGGCAGATATCCTTTCTAAATATGTGCGCGATTATGGTTTTGGCTCTGAAACGGGCATTGAATTGCCTGGTGAAGGAGCAGGTATCCTGTATAATCCGGAAGATATGAGTAAGTTGGATGTAGCGACTATGTCTATCGGTCAAGGTATTGCGGTTACGCCGTTACAAATGGTACGTGCCTTTGGTGCTCTTTCTAATGGAGGCACTATGATGCGTCCGCATATTATCAAGTCTTATAGCAATGCTCAAGGAGAAGTAACAAGTACTACCGAAAATACTGTAGTAGGTCAACCAGTGCCAGAGGAAACAGCAAAAACTATTGTAGATATCTTGGAAAAAGAGGTGTCTGAAGGCGGTGGTAACAAAGCGATGGTAGAAGGCTATCACTTTGGAGGCAAAACTGGTACGGCGGAAAAATTAGATACTAAACGCGGTGGCTATTTAGATGGTCAATACATTGCATCCTTTATCGGCTTTGGCCCTGTAGAGGATCCGAAATTTGTGGTTCTTGTAGCCATTGATGATCCGCAAAAAGGATCTATTTATGGTGGTCAAATTGCGGCACCAGTATTTAAAGATATTGTGTCTCAACTTGTACGCTACTATCAATTGAGCCCATATGTTAAAGATAGTACTCCTGTAGCTGTTAAACCTAGCAATACATTGCCAGAGCCAAATCTTTCTAGTGATGGTTCCGTAACGTTACCTAATTTTACGGGCTTCACCTATGGTGAGGTACGTGATTGGTTACATAAGGCGGGGCTTGCGTTTAAGCCTGATGGAACGGGTATTGCCGTTTCTCAAGATGAAAGTGGGGGCACTACTGTTCAAGCGGGGACGGCAATTACCGTCCATTTTAGTAGATAATTAGAAATTATAGACAGTTCGTTATATAATAGAATAAGAGACTTTGGTGCCTCTCAGGAGGCACCTTTTTTATAAATAGTTTGAATGAATGGAGATACTTATGATCGAATTACGAGGTAAAGCGGTAGCAGATGCTCACAAGGCGATTTTACAAGAAAAAGTTGCAGCAGTAGGCAACTCTGTGATTACTATGGCAGTGGTACTTGTCGGTGAAGACCACGGCGCTCATATGTATGCTACATTTATGGAAAAAACAGCTAAAAATTTTGGCTATGGTTTTGTGCTAAAGCAATTGCCTGAAACGGCAACGCAAGATGAAGTAGTAGCGGCGTTGCAAGAATTAAATAGTGATGCATCTATTCATGGGATTTTGCCGCTAATGCCAATGCCTAAACACATTGATACAGAAGCCCTTATCGATATGTTAGATCCTAAAAAAGATATTGATGGTCTTACAACATATAACATCGGTTTAGTAACAGCTGGGAAGGGTGGCTTTGCTCCTTGTACGGCTAAGGCTTGTATGGCTATTTTAAATCACTATAATATTTCTGTAGAAGAAAAACATGTGGTTGTAGTCGGTCGTAGCCAAGTTATCGGTAAACCTGTAGCGCTTATGGCTCTCTCTGCACATGGTACCGTTACAATGTGCCATTCTAGAACCCCTGATCTAGCAGAGCAAGTAAAGCGTGGTGATATTGTTATTGCCGCAGCTGGTCGTGCTCATATGATTACGGCTAATATGATTAAGCCAGGTGCTGTTGTTATTGATGTAGGTATTAATGAACTGGATGGAAAAACTGTAGGGGATGTTGATTATGATGCGGTAAAAGATATTGCATCTGCCATTACCCCTGTACCAGGAGGTGTTGGATCAGTCACTACAACAATGATGCTCGAAGCTGTGTACGAGGCATATCATGCATGAGATGTCTATAGCAGAAGGTATTCTTGATGTAGCGCTCGATACCTTACGTCAACATGATGCGACAGTCATTCATTCTATTCAACTAGACTTAGGTTTAATGAGTGGGGTAGAACCGGATTCATTGCTATTTTGTTGGGAAGCCATTACGGAGGGAACACCTGCGGAAGGCTCACGCATAGAAATCAATACAGTTCCTATTGAAGGAAAGTGTTTAGATTGTGATAAAATATTTTTTGTAAAAAATTATACGTTTATTTGTCCTTATTGTGACAGCCATTTCGTACAAACTATAGGCGGTCGCGAGCTACAAGTGACCTCTATAGATATCGATTGATAGAAAGGTTAGGGCATGCAAGTTCAAGTTAAAACTAATGTACTGGCAAAAAACGATGCTATTGCAGAGTCCTTACAACAGTTGTTTAAGGAAAAGAATATATTTGTATTTAATCTGTTAGGTTCACCTGGGGCAGGTAAGACCTCCCTTTTGGAGGCAACCTTACAAGATTTAAAAAAGGATTATCGCTTAGCCGTTATTGAAGGCGATTTATTTACGGCAAAGGATGCCAAGCGCATTCATGAGTTGGGTGTGCCTGTTATCCAGATTAATACGGTTGGTGGGTGCCATCTCGATGCACAGATGATTCAAGATGCCTTAGGTGGTCTTAATCTTGATGATCTCGATATGATTATTATTGAAAATGTAGGCAATTTAGTCTGCCCTGCGGAATTTGAGATTGGTGAAAGCATGAAAGTAACGGTTTTATCTGTTACTGAAGGTGAAGATAAGCCCCTTAAGTATCCGTTAATCTTTAAAGAGTCTAAGGCCATCCTTATTAACAAGATTGATTTATTGCCGTATGTGCCTTTCAAAAAGGAGCAGGCAATACAAGATATCCATAATTTAAATCCAAATGGAGAAATTTTTGAAGTAAGTTGCACGACCCACAACGGTCTTGAACCATGGTTGAATTGGTTGCGTGCACAGTTGGAGAATAATCGATGAACTATTCTATGAAGAGCCGTATTGTAGCGGCTTTCCTTGTAGGCTTGTGTGCTACTACAATCAGTTATGCAGCAGAGCCTGCCATTTCAACTGTTAATTCAGTTGCAGTGGAAACTACTGATGACACTAATGTTGTAGCTCAGGACTCCACTAATGTGAGCAATGATGGTAGTGTAGATGGAACTGGTGAGGTTGATAGCTTATCTTACCTTGATAATGCACCAGTTAGAGTTGTTAAGCTAGACCCAAAAACGAAACAGAAAAGTTCTAAAACTGGATGGCTCGCAGAGCAAATGGCTGTAACTGAATTTGGTGATTCTATACAATTCTGGCAAGCAGCTAGTGAGAACGAAGGTCCTTTGCCGAGTATCACTCAAAATAATTTAGCTGATATTGGTAAGTCTTATACGGCAAACAGTTTACCGCCTTTGGGCTCTCAGGATGATTATGCTATCGGCACATACCGATTGGGGGATCAGTTTGAAGTCCCGAAAGATGTAGAAAAAACTGAGGTACGCGATAATTTTACTACGTATTATATGAAAGATGTAGCAGTAACTGTATATACTGGACCTGCTCAAGAATTGTTGGTTAATAATCAATTACGTGGCCAAGGGGCGACTTACTTCTTTGAACCAAATACTATTACAAATATTCATAGTACGAAAAAGAGCGCTAATACAGTACGTGACATTGGCCCTGGTAGCACACGGATGGAATTGGTATTTGCTTATGGCAGTCCTAATGCGATGTGGCGTGATAAGAAAAATGAGACGTATATTTTCCTTTACGAGGGTTATTCCGAAAATTCATTGCCTCAAAAAAAGGAATTTAAGAGTCCTGTAGAGAATACAAATAGTAATAGCCAACAACAATCTATGCTTGGTCAGCCAAAAGAATATATTGCTTTCACTATTAAACAAAGCAATATAGAGGCTGTAGATATTATTAGTGGACAAGTATGGCCTAGATTTGGATTACCGAAAGCTGAAGTGTATGATTTTGAAGCTGGTACACTTACGGCTGATGATTTTGTATTGCGTGGTTTCAAGTTGAATGATCATTTTGTTAATGATCCTAATAATGATTGGAAACATCAAGGAATATTATTTGGATCCACATTTATTGGCTATAATGAATACGGTGTAAGCGTAGATAAAAAAGATCTTATCAATCGCGTATTATTAAATGTTTATACGCCTACACGTCGTGGAATCGCAATGGGTGATACCAAATATTTATTGCTCTTTGTGTATGGTATGCCAACTCGTATTGTTGAATCTACAACAAAGGCGGGGACGTCTACCGTATATGAATATAAAAATCCAGCGGCAAGCAACTCTTATTTACAGTTTGCCCTAGATGATAAAAACCAATATATCAAATCCGTTATGTTATCTGACCGTCCAGTAAAATAGGACAGGTCACAGCGAGGAGGCAAAGGGTATGGTTACTGTACAAGATGTAAAAGAACGTTGGGAAAAGATTCAAGGTGATGATGAACGTATATTGTTTATCGTTGGTGGTCCAGGTTCTGGTAAAAGTTTGCTGATTCGTGAACTGTCTGAGCAGAAGGGCTGGAAATACTTGGAAGCTAAGCAGCTTATCGAGGAAGAGTTTTTGCTTGTGCCTCGCGATGAACGGCCTCAATTAGCGGAAGAAGTTATTTGTCGTGCTCTTAGCCGTAGTGATACGGAAGTAGTCTTGCTAGATGGCATTAATGTATTCTTTGCACCTATCTTAAATCTACAACCATTTGAGTTGTTAAAAACTATTAGTAAGAAGTATCCTATTGTCGTTGGCTGGCGTGGACATATTGAAGGGGATCAGTTGTACTTAGAACATAACAATAATCCTAAACATGCTGTAGTTAGTATTGCACATCCAGATCATGTTATTGTAATCGACTAAATGTATGTTTGAACATATTGGTTGAATATAGGGAAAACTATAAATGTATAGAAGGAGATAGCGGGCTATCTCCTTTTTTAGTTATATAATTACAGTTATTAGGTAAAAAATATAGTTTTGTAATTTCCTATTATTTGATTTTAGTAAACCTGAAATATGGATGTTAGCAGGCATGGACTGGTAAGGAATGAAACTATGTAAAGGTATATAAAGAATATACTAGTAAATAAAAGTTGATTACTGGCTATATACTGAAAACAAGGCATTTTATAGAGGATTGATAAAATATAAATTTTTTTTGACAAAATACTTGCATAGGGTATCGTTTCATGTTATTATGATTAAGCACTAAGGGTGACCGCAGTGAACGGAAAACTTCAAAAAAGTTTTTAAAAGGGTCTTGACACTTAGTGTACTAGGTGATACAATTCATCTTGTCGTAATGATGCTGGCGTAGCTCAATAGGTAGAGCAGCTGACTTGTAATCAGCAGGTTGTGGGTTCAATTCCTATCGCCAGCTCCATTTTATTTGTGGAGGGATTCCCGAGCGGCCAAAGGGAGCAGACTGTAAATCTGCCGTCTTCGACTTCGAAGGTTCGAATCCTTCTCCCTCCACCATTCATAGCGGGGTGGAGCAGTTGGTAGCTCGTCGGGCTCATAACCCGAAGGTCGCAGGTTCAAGTCCTGTCCCCGCAACCATAAAAATCACAGTGAATGATCGTTCATTGTGCTGGTGTAGCTCAGTCGGCAGAGCGTATCCTTGGTAAGGATAAGGTCACCGGTTCAATCCCGGTCACTAGCTCCATACATGGCGGCATAGCTCAGTTGGCTAGAGCAATCGGTTCATACCCGGTGTGTCCGCGGTTCAAATCCGTGTGCCGCCACCATTAAACCTCACCTTGGTGGGGATTTTTTTATTTCTTTACGTATAACATACTATTCTAAGATTTTGTATATATGGTATAATAATAGGTAAGGAAATCTTATATTCCATTGATAAATTAGGGTTAATATATTATATTAATGCTAGAATGTAATTTGTTTTTGTGAAGGAGGATATAATCCTAATGGCAAAAGAAAAATTTGAACGTACGAAACCGCATGTTAACATCGGTACAATCGGTCACGTTGACCATGGTAAAACTACTTTGACTGCTGCAATCACTAAAGTATTGGCTGAAAAAGGTCAAGCTGACTTCCAAGATTACAGCATGATCGATAAAGCTCCAGAAGAACGTGAACGCGGTATCACAATTAACACTGCACACGTTGAGTACGAAACTGCTAACCGTCACTATGCACACGTTGACTGCCCAGGCCATGCTGACTATGTTAAAAACATGATTACTGGTGCGGCTCAAATGGACGGCGCTATCTTGGTTGTATCCGCAGCTGACGGCCCTATGCCTCAAACTCGCGAACACATTTTGTTGGCTCGCCAAGTTGGTGTTCCTGCAATCGTAGTATTCTTGAACAAAGCTGACATGGTTGATGATGAAGAATTGATCGAATTGGTAGAAATGGAAGTTCGTGAACTTCTTTCTTCCTACGAATTCCCTGGCGACGAAGTACCTATCGTTGTAGGTTCCGCGTTGAAAGCTTTGGAAGGCGATGCTCAATATGTAGCTAAAATTGACGAATTGATGGACGCTGTAGACTCCTACATCCCAACACCAGTTCGTGACACTGATAAACCATTCTTGATGCCTGTGGAAGACGTTTTCACAATCACTGGTCGTGGTACAGTAGCAACTGGCCGTGTTGAACGTGGTCAAGTAAACGTTGGTGATACTGTTGAAGTAGTAGGCTTGAAAGAAAAAGCTGAACAATACGTAGTAACAGGTCTTGAAATGTTCCGTAAAGTGTTGGATTCTGCAGTAGCCGGTGACAACGTAGGTGCATTGCTTCGTGGTGTTGATCGTAAAGATATTGAACGTGGTCAAGTATTGGCTAAACCAGGTTCCATTAATCCACACACAAAATTCAAAGCAGAAGTATACGTATTGACTAAAGAAGAAGGTGGCCGCCATACTCCATTCTTCTCCAACTACCGTCCACAATTCTACTTCCGTACAACAGACGTAACAGGTGTTGTAAACCTTCCTGAAGGTGTAGAAATGTGTATGCCTGGCGATAACGTAACAATGGAAATCGAATTGATTACTCCAATCGCTATCGAAGAAGGTCTTCGTTTCGCGATCCGCGAAGGTGGCCATACAGTAGGCGCTGGCGTAGTAACAGCAATCGAAGGTTAATACAAACTTATATGCTCAATGTGTCGATACATTGGCGATATAACTGAATGTAAGATTCAATAAAAGGGACCCGTTGGGTCCCTTTTATTTTGTATGTATTGATGATTAAAAGTATGGAATTGATTCGTCAATATATTGAAATACTGATGATTATGTGGGACGACAGATACTTTGTATTAAGGATTCAAAGAATAATTATACTATTGATACAAATTGAGAAGAAATTTTAATATATTGTAACTTTAGATACAACTTTCTTCATAAAATTGGTGTATATTATATATGAGGAGGGCATAGGCTCTCTTTTTGTGCTTTTATAGAAAAGGAGGTAATGTGATGGGCGAATACAAAAAGTATTGGATAGCCGTAGTAGCAGTTCTTATTATCGGATTCTCTATTCTTGGCTATTTGGGTACTGATGTGTATCATCAAGCTCCACCGGTACCAACCGCGTATGTATCTCAGGATGGACAGGTTTTGTTCACTAAAGATGATATCTTAAATGGTCAATCGGCTTGGCAATCTACAGGTGGTCAATCTGTAGGGACCGTATTAGGTCATGGCGCATATCAAGCCCCGGACTGGACAGCTGATTGGTTGCATAAAGAAGTGTCCATAATGCTTGATATCAAGTCTCAAGAAGCTTTTGGTGTTCTTTATGAACAGTTAGGTGCTGTGCAGAAAGCGGTTGTTAAAGAAGCAGTTAAAATGGAGTATTTTAACAGTGCTGTTCGTGAAGATGGAACTGTTGTGCTTTCGCCGGAACGTATTACAGCGATGAATATAACCGGACAATATTTTATTGAACTGTATGGTGATAATCCTAAATTGTCCGAAACACGCGACCATTTTGCGATGAAGGACAATACGTTGCCAGAATTAAAAGATCGTATTGATATGGCACGTTTCTTCTTCTGGACTACCTGGATGGCTTCGACTCAACGTCCTGGTACAGATGCAACATACACCAACAATTGGCCTCATGAACCGTTGTTAGATCATAATCCAACACCGGAAAGCGTAGCTTGGTCTGTTGTGAGTGTTATTATTTTACTTTGTGGTATTGGTATTGTCGTATGGATGTGGGCATTCGGTCGCAAACAAGATGAGCATGAATTAACACCGCCTACGGAAGATCCAATTTCCAAATTAAATCTCACACCGTCCCAACGGTCTTTAGGAAAATATTTATTTACGATTTTGGCATTATTTTTACTTCAACTTGGTATGGGTGGTATCATTGCGCACTACACCGTAGAAGGACAGGCTTTCTATGGTATTCCATTGGCGCAATATTTCCCATATTCCATTGCGCGTACTTGGCATATTCAAGCATCCCTGTTCTGGATTGCGATGGCATTCTTGAGTGCCGGTTTATTCTTGGCGCCAATTATTAATGGCGGTAAAGATCCTAAGTTCCAAAAATTGGGCGTGGATATTTTGTTCTGGGCACTCGTCGTGTTAGTAGTGGGATCCTTTACGGGCACATATTTAGGTGTTGCTCATGAGATTCCGGCATCTTTAAACTTCTACTTGGGTCATCAAGGATACGAGTTTATCGAGTTGGGCCGCGTATGGCAATGGATTGAATATATCGGTATTTTATTTTGGCTTGTGCTCATGGTGCGCAGCATCATTGGTGCTTTCAAAAACAAAGGGGATAAAAACCTTATTGCCGCCTTTATTTTCTCCGTTGTGATGGTCGGTATTTTCTATGGTCCAGGTCTTTTCTACGGGGAACACAGCCACTTGGCAATCATGGAATACTGGCGCTGGTGGGTTATTCACCTTTGGGTAGAAGGCTTCTTTGAAGTGTTCTCTACTACGTTGATGGCCTTTATTTTTGTAACACTTGGTCTCGTATCCTATCGTGCTGGTACAGTAGCAGCGATTTCGTCTGGTGCCATTTACCTTATCGGCGGGATCCCTGGTACATTCCATCACCTTTATTTCACCGGTGTTACATCAACTATCGTGGCCACAGGGGCATCTTTCTCCGCATTGGAAGTAGTGCCTCTTGTACTTTTAGGTTATGAAGCGTTTGAAAATTATACACGCCTTCATAGTGCACCGTGGATGCATCGCTTAAAATGGCCTGTATATTGCTTTATTGCGGTGTCCTTCTGGAACTTGGTAGGGGCCGGTATCTTCGGTTTCTTAATCAATATGCCGGTTTCCTTGTTCTATATTCAAGGTCTAAATACAACAGCTGTTCATGCTCATACGGCATTGTTCGGCGTATACGGGTTCTTGAGTTTAGGCTTTGTATTCCTCATCGCTCGTTATATTCGACCTGAAGTAGAATTTAACGACAAATTGATGAAATTCGGTTTCTGGGCATTGAACTGGGGCCTTGCGTTAATGGTTCTTATCAGCCTATTGCCAATCGGCTTGATTCAAAGTTGGGCAAGTGTTACACAAGGCTTATGGCTCGCTCGCAGCGAAGAGTTTATGCAACAACCATTGTTACAAAATTTGCGTTGGCTTCGTATGGTAGGGGATACCATCATGATATTGGGGGCATTGGCCTTCTTCTGGCAAATCGTGAAAGTAACTTTCACAAAGAAACAGTAATAAATGAAGCAGTAATAGTAAATATGTAAATATAATATATAGACATATAAGCTAACATGACATGGCGTTCTTTGGGTAGACAAGGGGCGCCATTGTCTGTTATACTATCCATGTCAGGCATACGTGCCTGGCTTTTTTGAGTTGCTTAATTTCTTGACATCGCTTGCTACGTATGATATAGTTTTTTAGTATGTAGTCGAGCGTTTTCGAGTACAAGAGACAGATTTAGTAAATATAAAGCGAGGTGTATCCGGATGCGTAATGCCATTACTTTAGCTTGCACAGATTGCAAACAACGCAACTATCAAACGAACAAGAATAAAAAGAACAATCCTGATCGTATTGAAATGATGAAATATTGCAAATTCTGCGGTAAACATACATTACACCGTGAAACAAAATAATTCTTATCATTCATTACCTGTTGATTTGAGGATGTGAAACACAATGGCAAAGTCTAACTCAGCAGTGCAGCAGCGTGGTGGATTTGGAAAATTCTTCCGCGGTGTGAAAGCTGAACTAAAAAAAGTAGTCTGGCCAACAAAAAAAGAGCTTATCAATTACACAATTGTAGTATTCTTAGTGACCATATTCATCGCTTTGATTATTTCTGTGCTTGATGGACTCTTTGCCCAACTTTTTAATACGTTGTTGCACTTTGTTGGATAAGGGGGCCATTATATGGAAGCAGATAAGAAGTGGTATGTAATTCATACCTATTCAGGCTACGAAAATAAAGTAAAAACCACTCTTGAACTTAAAGTTCAATCTATGGGGCTACAAGATGTGATCAGCCGAATTTTGGTGCCTCTTGAAGACGAAATAGATGAAAAAGATGGGGTTAAAAAAGTAGTAAAACGTAAGATATTTCCTGGGTATGTATTGGTGGAAATGGAAGTTAATGACCGTTCTTGGTATGTTGTACGCAACACGCCAGGTGTAACAGGTTTCGTTGGCTCTGCTACAAAACCAGTTCCACTTTCTGATTCCGAAGTAGAACATATACTTAAGTCTCAGGGCTTGGATAAGAAACCAACCATTAACGTTGATGTAGAAGTTGGTGAAACGGTTCGCATTACGTCCGGTGCCTTTGAAGATAAACTAGGTGTTATTACCGAACTTAACCCTGAAAAAGGAACATTGAAACTTAGCGTAGAAATGTTCAATCGAGATACCGAGGTAGAGTTAGAGTTCTCTCAAGTTGAGAAAGCTCTTTAATATATAAATATAATAATATAACTCTAAAAAGAGCAATCGATTTTGGTTGCCAGTGGGAGGATGTATATCCGTTACCACCACAGTATAAGCATAGGAGGTTTAATTACCCATGGCTAAGAAATTAGTTAAACAAGTAAAACTACAAATTGAAGCCGCTAAAGCTACTCCAGCACCACCAGTTGGTCCTGCACTAGGTCAAGCAGGTGTTAACATCGTTGCTTTCACAAAAGAATTCAACGAACGTACTGCTAAACAAGCTGGCTTAATTATTCCAGTAGTTATTAACGTATATGAAGATCGTAGCTTCGACTTCATCACTAAGACTCCACCAGCTGCAGTATTGTTGAAAAAAGCTGCAGGTATTCCAAAAGGTTCTGGTGTACCTAACCGTGATAAAGTAGCAAAAGTAGGTCGCGATAAAGTTCGTGAAATTGCTGAATTGAAAATGCCTGACTTGAATGCTAATACCGTAGAACAAGGTATGCGCATGGTGGAAGGTACTGCTCGCAGCATGGGCATTGAAATCGTTGACTAATAAGCGTACGACTTGCGCATAAGGCGCAAATCGGTGGGAGGGAATTCCCGTTTGACCACATAAGGAGGATATTATAATGGCAAAAGTAGGTAAGAAATACGCTGAAGCAGTAAAACTTATTGAAGCTGGTAAATTCTACGAACCAGTAGAAGCAATTGAGTTGGTTAAGAAAACTGCAACTGCAAATTTCGATGAAACAGTTGAAATTGCTTTCAACTTGAATGTCGACCCTAAATACGCTGATCAACAAGTTCGTGGTGCAGTAGTATTGCCTCATGGTACTGGCAAAACTAAACGCGTTCTTGTATTCGCAAAAGGCGACAATATTAAAGCAGCTGAAGAAGCTGGTGCAGATTTTGTAGGTTCTGAAGAGTTAGTAGCTAAAATCCAAGGTGGTTGGAGCGACTTCGACGTAGTAGTTGCTACACCAGACATGATGGGTCAAGTTGGCCGTCTTGGTAAAATTTTGGGTCCTAAAGGCTTGATGCCAAACCCTAAAGTTGGTACAGTAACTCCAGACGTTGCTCGTGCAGTAAACGAAATCAAAGCTGGTAAGATCGAATACCGTACTGATAAAGCAGGTATTATCTCTTGCTCTATCGGTAAAGCATCTTTCGATGAAGAAAAATTACTTGACAACTACCGTACAATCGTTGATACTATTATCAAGGCTAAACCTGTAGCAGCTAAAGGTCAATACATTAAATCTGTAACCTTGTCCGCTACAATGGGCCCTGGTGTACCTTTGAATGTGTTCAAATTGAGCACTGTTTCCAAAGAGCAATAATTAAATATGTCTCTTAGCTGTAGACGGCTGGTATGTATAATGGATGAAAATCCGCCCGCTGAGGCTGACACTAGAACAACCTAGGACTAGTTACGACCTCATCGCGTGCGATGGGGTCGTTTTTACGCTAAGATAGTACATAGAGCACCAAAAAAATCTACAAGGAGGTAATCTAATGGCTGTCACTGAATCAAAAAAAGCAATCGTTGCTCAAATGAAAGAAACTCTTTCTGAAGCAAAAGGTGCTGTATTGATTGGTTACTCTGGTTTAACTGTTGCGCAAGCAACTGATCTTCGTCGCAAAATGTTGGCTGAAGGTGTTGAATACAAAGTAATCAAAAATACTTTGACTCGTATCGCTGCAAACGAATTGAATCTTGAAGGTTTCGCTGAGCATTTAGAAGGTCCAACTGCGTTGGCTACTTCTAAAGACGATGCTGTTGCACCTGCTCGTGTAATTGAACAATTCATCAAAGCAACTGAAAAAGAAGTTGTAACAGTTAAGGCTGGTATCGTTGAAGGCGAAGTTATGGACGCAGCAGGTGTTAAAGCAATTGCATCTCTTCCAAACCGCGAAGGTATGCTTTCTATGTTGCTTTCCGTATTGCAAGCTCCTGTTCGCAATGTTGCATACGCTGTCAAAGCTGTTGCAGAAGCAAAACCTGCAGAATAATATTTTTTGCAAAGTATTCGTTGGCCGCTTGAGGCTGGCACTATAAACTAATTTATGGAGGAAATCTAAAATGGCATTGAACATTGAAAACATCGTTGCTGAATTGAAAGAAGCAACAATCCTTGAACTTAATGATCTTGTAAAAGCAATCGAAGAAGAATTTGGCGTAACTGCAGCAGCTCCTGTAGCTGTAGCAGCTGCTGGTGGTGCTGAAGGCGGCGCTGCTAAAGATTCCTTCGACGTAATCTTGAAAGATGCTGGCGCATCTAAAATCAACGTAATCAAAGTTGTTCGTGAAGCAACTGGTCTTGGCTTGAAAGAAGCTAAAGCTATCGTTGACGGCGCTCCTGCACCTGTAAAAGAAGGCGTTGCTGCTGAAGCTGCTGAAGCTTTGAAAGCTCAATTAGAAGAAGCTGGTGCATCCGTAGAATTGAAATAATTCTAACCATAAAAAAGGCGTACCCTATGGGTACGCCTTTTTTATTGAAGCTTATAAATTGATGCGAGTTTTGTTTTGTTGACTAATTTTGCCTTTGGATACGGTAATGCATTAGAGAAATCTTTGTCATATTTTTTAGGAACGATGACATAGGAAGCATGATTATTTGATGTATTACTTAAAAATGTTTCTTTAGTTATTGTAGGCATCAATGTTTTGCCTTCAGTCCATATAGAATCATCTGTCGTATCTACAAAAACTTGGGTAGGTGTAGTGCCCATGTAATATACAATAGAAGTATAGTAACTGCCATATACATATATTGGTTTTGATGCATCTTCGATGAACGTTTTGAACTGTAAACCAGACTGATTAAACAATATCGGTGGTACCGTAATCGTAATAGCCGAGTATAAAGTAATTAGTGGAACTAAAGCATACCTTGCTAGTTTAAAAAATGGTGTTATATAGTATCGGCCGATTAAAATCATACATACTATGATAAAGGACCCTATGATTAGCGGTTTACTATCAAGACTTTTATCAAAGGCTGTAGCAAATGTAAAAATCAGGTAGTAAATACATAGTGGCAATGTAACTACATAATTAAACTTTTTGAATGATTGAGTAAATTCACCGGTCTCTTTGTCAGTAATTAATTCACAAATTCTTATAGCCGCCCATATTATACAAGGGATAATGGCAGGTAAGGTATAAGTTAGATACTTTGTAGCTACTAGAGAGTAGAAGAGTACTATAACTATAAACCATATAATGCCTAATAGATCAAAATCATCTTTCCAGTCAATATCTTTTAAATGATAGACTGTTAGCGGTGTCCAGGGTAATAGTGAAAGGGGCACAATTAATAGGTAGTAATACCATACATTAAATTTAGGATGCTCGGATACAAGGGCTCGATCTACATTGTGTAGACCTAAAAATCCGGAAATAAACTGCTCACCGTGAATGGAATACATAGCAATATACCAAGGGCTAGCTATCGCTATAAAGCCTAATAGTCCCAAGGGATTAAATAGTAATTTTATATCCTTTAAAAGCTGATAGCTTTCATCCTTTCTATGGATGGCGTAGCGTGCACATATATAAATAAGTAATATCAGCCCAGGTAAGATAATGCCTATAGGTCCTTTGGTAATCACGGCTAAGGCCGCAGCAATGTAAGCTTTCACCATAGCTGACTTGTCATTATTGGTAAATGCCAAATAACTATATCCAAATATAGCTAAGGTGAAGAAAAATAGAAATCCATCGGTTATAACTGCATGAGATATATACCAAAACTGTAGTGTACTCATTAATAAAATCGCACAGAGTATACCGACAAAGGTACTTTTAGACATGCGGTAAGTTATATGATACATTAGGGTTACGCTAGCTCCCGCAACAAGCGTATTCGGTATACGAGACGTGAAGTCAGATATGCCAAATAGTTTGTATGTAATCATAAGTGCCCAATAGGTGAGGGGTGGTTTATCATACCATACGTGATCGTATATCATGGGGGATATCCATGAGTTGTGTTTTAGCATGGTGATGGCGGAGAGAACATAGTTGGACTCCACCGGATCAGTGATTGGCAAATAGGCATTATAAAAGCCGTAGCATGAAACGGTTAATAAAAAGAGCGCACCTATGCGCAGCATGTGATTGTTAATCATAGTTACTCCTTACTTATATAGTTTATATTATTGTACTATAGGGCGTGTAATATTTAAACTAATCAAAGATAAAAACAGAGCCTTTATAAATATGGAAATAGTTATAGAAAATAATTATGAAATAATATATTGTATAGAATATTGTTTATTCGGAATATATGAAATGACTTTTATGTATACAAAATACATGCTATAATGAGCGCGTAAGATAAAACCGTTTCATTAAACTATCATCTAATATATGAAATAGTGGAAAGAGGATCTATTATGAGAAAAGAACATGATTTCCTAGGTGAATTAGAAGTAGCGGATGAGTTATATTATGGTGTGCAAACGATTCGTGCCTTAGAAAACTTCCATATTACAGGGAAACATTTAGACCAAGATTTTATTAAAGCTCTAGCAATGGTAAAAAAGGCATCTGCTTTAGCAAATATGAAAACAGGTCGTCTCAATGTATCTATTGGTAAAGCGATTGTTCAAGCAGCTGATGAAGTTATTGCCGGTGAATTTGCTGACCAATTTCCAGTTGACCCAATTCAAGGTGGTGCTGGCACTTCTGTGAATATGAATATGAACGAAGTATTGGCAAATCGTGCTTGTGAAATTTTAGGACATCCAAAAGGTAGCTATGATATTGTAAGTCCTAACAATCACTGTAACATGGCACAATCTACAAATGACGCTTTTCCAACAGCGATTAAAGTTTGTGCAATTTTGAAATCTAAACCGTTACTTGAAGCTTTGCAACGTCTTGTTGATGAGCTTGAGAAAAAAGCTGAAGAATATAGTGAAATTTTAAAAATGGGGCGTACTCATTTGCAAGATGCGGTGCCTATTACGTTAGGACAAGAGATGGGCGCTTATGCATCTGGTATTCGTCGTGGTATTAAACGTATTAAATCCGCCGTTGAAGGTGCACATGTAATCAACATGGGCGCCACTGCAGTTGGTACAGGTCTTAATGCTGAACCTAACTACATTCATGATGTAGCTTATGAACTTAGTGAAGTAGTAGGCGAACCATTCTACACTGCGGAGAACTTAATCGATGCTACAAACAATACAGATGTATTTGCTGATATCTCTAGCGGTTTGAAGGTAACTGCACTTGTGTTGATTAAGATGGCAAATGATTTTCGCTTAATGGCATCTGGTCCTCGCTGTGGCATTGGGGAATTGAAATTACCTGCCCGTCAACCAGGCTCCTCTATCATGCCAGGAAAAGTAAACCCTGTTATCGCCGAAGTATTGAACCAAGTATGTTACCAAGTTATCGGTAATGATACTACTATTACATTAGCTGTAGAAAATGGTCAATTCGAGTTAAATGTTATGGAACCTGTATTGGCATACAACTTGTTCAATAACCTTTGCTACCTCAAAAACGGTGTAAATACATTCGTTGATAAATTGCTCGTTGATCTTGAAGTAGACCGTGAACAATGCGAATACTGGTTGAACCGTTCCGTAGGTATCGTAACAGCATTGTTACCACACCTTGGTTACGAAACTGCATCTGCATTGGCGAAAGAAGCGTATGAAACTGGTCGAGCTATTCGTGATATCATCTTGGATCAAGGCTTATTGACTGAGAATGAAATTAATCATATTCTTTCTCCTAAGGAAATGACTCGCCCTGGTATCGCTGGTGCGAATCTTTTAAAACAAAAAGGCAACTAATTTATAGTTCTCTTTTAATACATGAATGAAGCATGAAGGTGAAAGACTGTCAACCCTTTTGGTTGACAGTCTTTTTTAATACTGATAAAATTATATATTGCAAAAGTAGCGTTTTCTGCTTTTGGATGTAAAAACTATAACACAAATAGTGATGAGGTTTTCTTCCAAGGTTGTGCTTGGTTAATGGGAAGCAAGGTTATTTTAAAAATGAAATGGACCTTGCTTTATTTGACGTTGCCCGAGCAGGAAAACTGAGACCTGTAAGATGTCTTTTTCATGCCGTTATAGAAAATGGTAGACCAGTGTGTTTTGATAGGGGTGAAAGCAAATATGTTCAAACCTGAACAGGTAGGCAAACGAACTCGTTATACGTACGCTAAAATTAACGAAGTTATCAAGATGCCGCATTTATTGGACATTCAGCGTAAATCGTATGAGTGGTTCTTGGAGAGTGGTTTACAAAATATTTTCAACGATATTTCTCCGATTAAAGACAATTCAGGTAATCTAGTACTTTCTTTTGAAGGCTTCAGCTTAGGTGAACCTAAGTATGATATTAATGAATGTAAAAACCGTGATGCAACTTACGCAGCACCACTTCGTGTAAATATTCGCTTGGTAAATAATGATCCAGAAAATATGGACATTAAAGAACAAGAAGTATTCATGGGCGATTTCCCATTAATGACGGATACAGGTACTTTCATCATCAATGGTGCAGAACGTGTTATCGTATCCCAGTTGGTACGTTCTCCAGGCGTTTACTATAACAAAGAAATCGATACCATGGGTAATCGATTGTACGATTCCACAGTTATTCCTAACCGTGGTGCATGGATCGAGCTTGAAACTGATGCAAGTGAAGTTGTGGCTGTTCGTATTGACCGTAATCGTAAATTACCAGCTACTGTATTGGTACGTGCATTAGGTTGGGATACTAATGAAAGTATCCTCGACCTCTTCTGGAACGGTAAAACTGATGAGGATGGTTTACCAGTATATGATGAACGCATCGTTCGTACATTAGAAAAAGATACAACTCAATCTGCTGATGAAGCATTGGTTGAAATCTATAAAAAATTACGTCCGGGCGAGCCTCCTACTGTAGAGTCTGCTCGTAACTTGTTCGATAACTTGTTCTTCGATGCACGCCGCTATGATTTAGCGCGCGTTGGTCGTTACAAATTGAACAAAAAACTTGGCTGGCGTCAACGGATGTTGGGTCAAACATTGGCTCAACCAATTGTAGATCCAGAAACTGGCGAAATTATCCTTGATGCAGGTGTACAAGTTGGGGAAGAACAACTTGATATCGTTGCTAATAGCCATGTATTCGATGGTGAAGGTTTCGCTGAATTCTACATTGTAAATAATGATGGTGTAGAGTCCAAAGTTATCTGTAATAACTGCAACTTACCATATGATCACCGTACAGTAACACGTGAAGACATGATTGCTAACATTTCTTACTTGCTTAACCTTATGGATGGCGCAGGTCATACAGATGATATCGATCACTTGGGAAACCGTCGCCTTCGTTGTGTAGGCGAATTGTTGCAAAACCAATTCCGTATTGGTTTGACTCGTATGGAACGCGTTGTTCGTGAACGTATGACAATTCAAGAAATCGAATCTATAACGCCTCAAGCATTGATTAACATTCGACCAGTAGTGGCTGCAATCAAAGAATTCTTTGGTTCCTCCCAGTTGTCCCAGTTCATGGACCAAACAAATCCATTAGCAGAATTGACTCACAAACGTCGTTTATCTGCCCTTGGACCTGGCGGTTTATCTCGTGAGCGTGCAGGCTTCGAAGTCCGTGACGTGCATCACTCTCATTACGGCCGTATGTGTCCTATTGAAACTCCAGAAGGTCCAAATATCGGTTTGATCAACTCCTTGTCCAACTATGCAAAGGTAAACGAATTCGGTTTCATCGAAGCACCATACCGTAAAGTAGAAAAAGTGTATGGTAAAGGCAAGGATGCTGATAAAGTTGTTAAAGTGCGCGTATCTGACAGCGTAGTATACATGACAGCTGATGAAGAAGAAGGCATGACAATTGCCCAAGCGAACTCTCCACTTGATGCAGATGGCTACTTTACAACTGAACACGTAGCTTGTCGTCGTGGTCATGACGTATTAGAAGTTACACCTGATAAGGTTGACTATATGGACGTAAGTCCAAAAGAAGTTGTATCCATTGGTACAGCTATGATTCCATTCCTTGAAAATGACGATGCTAACCGTGCCTTGATGGGGGCGAACATGCAACGTCAAGCGGTGCCACTCTTGCGTGCTCAAGCACCACTTGTTGGTACTGGTATGGAATATACAGCAGCTACTGACTCCGGCGTTTGCGTATTAGCGCGTGAAGCGGGTAAAGTTGTACGTTGCTGGGGTAATGAAATCCACGTTCTTCGTGATAGTGACGGTCGTGTTGACACATATCGTTTGAATAAATTCCTTCGTTCTAACCAATCCACATGCTTTAACCAAAAACCAATCGTTAATCGTGGCGATCATGTTGTAAAAGGCCAAGTATTGGCTGACGGTCCTGCTACTGATGGCGGTGAATTGGCATTGGGGTATAACGTTCTTGTAGCGTTCATGCCTTGGGAAGGTTATAACTACGAGGATGCTATCTTGCTTAGTGAAGAACTTTGCAAAGAAGATATCTATACATCTATTCATATTGAAGAATACGAATGTGATGCGCGCGACACTAAATTAGGCGCTGAAGAAATCACTCGTGAATTGCCTAATACTGGTGACGATACACTTAAAAATTTGGATGAAGAAGGTATTATTTGCATTGGTGCAGAAGTACATCCTGGCGATATCCTCGTAGGTAAAGCTACGCCAAAAGGTGAAACTGAACTTACTCCAGAGGAACGTTTATTGCGCGCTATCTTTGGCGATAAAGAACGTGAAGTTCGTGACACATCATTGCGCGTGCCTCATGGCGAATCTGGTAAAGTTGTAGACGTTAAAGTTTTCACTCGTGAAAATGGCGACGAATTACAACCCGGTGTAAATAAACTTGTTCGCGTATATATCGCTCAAAAACGTAAGATTCATGAAGGCGATAAAATGGCGGGCCGTCATGGTAATAAAGGTGTCGTTTCTCGCGTTATGAGAAAAGAAGATATGCCATTCCTTCCAGATGGTACTCCAGTACAAATCGTATTGAACCCATTGGGCGTACCTTCTCGTATGAATATCGGTCAGGTTCTTGAAACTCACTTGGGTTGGGCTGTTCAAGGCTTAGGTATGAAAATCAAAGCTACAGACCTTCACATTCAAAACGTGTTGAAAGAAGCTCGTACTGATGCGTCTTACTGGGAACAAATCGATGCAATCCGCGACCTTTATGCTCAAATTGAAGAATTGGAAGCGAAAGTTGCAGAAGATGTAACCGTAAATCATTTCGAAGAAAATGAACAAATCATTACTTTGAAAACTAAAATTCTAAAACATGTAGAAAAAGCGGCGCAAAAGAAATTGGACGCTATGGGTGGCGAAGCTCGTTACCAAGAACTTAAAGCTATTGAAGCTAAATACAATGCACTTCATGTAGAGTTCTTTGATTCTGAAGAGGATGCTCCTGAAATGGATCCTGTTCTTGTAGAGGAATTAGAGGCAATTAATAAAATTAAGAATACGCTTAACAATATTCACTCTGCTGAAGAAAAACGCGTTGAAATCCGCAAAGAGTTGGAAGGTCTTGGCTACGACTTTGACAAATATGGCATGCCAAAACCAGATGTAGCAGGTATTCATATTGCTACACCTGTATTTGATGGTGCTCACGAAAAAGATGTATTCGAAACATTGGCGCTTGCAGGTCGTCCTGATGATGGTAAAACCGTGCTATATGATGGTCGTACTGGTGAACCGATGGATAATCGCGTTACTGTTGGTTACGTTTACATGCTTAAACTCCATCATTTGGTTGATGATAAAATCCATGCTCGTTCTACAGGTCCGTACTCCCTTGTTACACAACAACCTTTGGGCGGTAAAGCTCAGTTCGGTGGCCAACGTTTTGGGGAAATGGAAGTTTGGGCTCTAGAAGCATATGGCGCAGCCTATACTCTTCAAGAGCTATTAACTGTTAAGTCTGACGACGTTGTTGGTCGTGTGAAAGCATACGAAAAAATCGTTAAAGGCGAAAATATCCCTGAACCAGGTGTACCTGAGTCCTTCAAGGTATTGCTTAAAGAACTTCAAAGTATTGGTCTCGATGTAAAAATCTTGAACGAAGACCAAGAAGAAGTTGTTATGAAAGAACTTGAGGACGAAGATGAGGTGGTAGAAACTGGTATTGAAGAAGTTATGGAAGGCAGTGCTATAGAAACTGATGAAGTAACTGTAGTAGAACCAGAAGTAGAGGAAGAGGAAGAATTACCAGCTGATAACGGCGGTGAAGATGATATCCTTAGCCAATTGGCGTACCCAATGGGCGACTCCTCTAACGATGAAGACTAAAACTATCTATAAGGAAGGGAGCGATAGTAGTGCTAGACGTAAATGAATTCGATTCCATGCGAATCGGTTTAGCCTCTCCAGAGCAGATTTTATCCTGGTCTCATGGGGAAGTTAAGAAACCTGAAACAATTAACTACCGTACGTTGAAGCCAGAACGTGATGGTCTATTCTGTGAACGCATTTTTGGACCAACAAAGGACTGGGAATGTCACTGCGGCAAATATAAACGCATCCGCCATAAAGGCGTAGTCTGCGACAAATGTGGTGTAGAGGTTACCCGTGCGAAAGTACGTCGTGAACGCATGGGCCATATTGAATTGGCTACTCCTGTATCTCACATTTGGTACTTCAAAGGAATCCCATCCCGTATGGGTCTTATCCTTGACATATCTCCACGTTCTTTGGAACGCGTATTATACTTTGCTTCCTACATCGTAGTAGATCCAGCTGGTACCCCATTGACAAAACGTCAATTATTGTCAGAGCAAGAATACCGCGAATACGAAGCTCAATTTAATGAAGACGGTTATACTATCGGTGGTAAATCCGTCGTAATCGAAACAGTAGCTCAACGTAATGAACGTTTAGCTATTGTTCGTGAAGCACAACGTAAAGAGCGCTATAATGCGGCTCTTCGTGATGATGCAACAATACCAGAAGCTGATAAGGAATACGAAGAATTAACTCGTGAAGAACGCTATGAATTAGGCGCTGCTGAAGAGGTCCTCTTCGCATGTATCGACATGGGGGCTGAAGCGGTAAAAGCTCTCTTATCAGAACTTGATCTTGAAGCATTGAATGCTGAATTGCGCGAAGAGTTGAACACTGCTAGTGGTCAACGTAAAATCCGTGCAGTTCGTCGTTTGGAAGTAGTAGAAGCATTCCGTCAATCTGGGAACCGCCCAGAATGGATGATTATGGATATCGTTCCTGTAATCCCACCTGAATTGCGCCCTATGGTTCAATTAGATGGTGGCCGTTTTGCTACATCTGACCTCAATGATTTATACCGTCGTGTTATCAACCGTAACAATCGTTTGAAACGTTTGTTGGATTTGGGTGCTCCTGATATTATCGTGCGCAACGAAAAACGCATGCTTCAAGAAGCGGTTGATGCATTGATTGATAATGGCCGTCGCGGTCGTCCTGTTACAGGTCCTGGTAACCGCCCATTGAAATCTTTATCCGATATGCTTAAAGGTAAACAAGGTCGTTTCCGTCAAAACTTGCTCGGTAAACGTGTTGACTACTCCGGTCGTTCCGTAATCGTAGTAGGTCCTGAACTTAAAATGCACCAATGTGGTTTACCAAAAGAAATGGCATTGGAATTGTTCAAACCGTTCGTTATGAAACGCTTGGTAGAACGTGGTCAAGCATCCAATATTAAGGCCGCTAAACGCCAAGTCGAAAGAATCGGCCCTGGCGTATGGGAATCCTTAGAAGAGGTAATCAAAGAACATCCAGTTCTCTTGAACCGTGCCCCTACATTGCATAGACTTGGTATTCAAGCCTTCGAACCAATCCTTTGGGAAGGCCGTGCTATCAAATTGCATCCATTAGTATGTACAGCGTTCAATGCCGACTTTGACGGTGACCAAATGGCGTGTCACTTACCATTGTCCGTAGAAGCACAAGCGGAAGCTCGTACATTGATGCTTTCTAGCCATAATATTTTGTCCACTAAGGACGGCAAGCCGGTAGCAGTACCTTCTCAAGATATGATCTTAGGTACATACTATTTAACAGTTGTACGCGAAGATACTCGTGATAAAGCAAAGACATTTGCTACCTATGATGAAGTTATGCTTGCCTATGAGTCTCATATCATTGGTTTGCAAGATATTCTTTATATCCGTTTACCTGATCATGGCCGTGTAGAAACAACAGCAGGTCGCTTGATCTTCAACAATGCTTTATTCCCAGAATTGTGGCAATATGAGAAACGTGAAGATGGCACTTACACATTAGGTAAGGTTATGGATAAGAAAACAGTTGGTAAATTGGTTGATCAATGTTTCCAATTGTTTGGTAATGAAAAGACTGCAGAACTTTTGGACCGCATCAAGTCCTTGGGTTACTCCTTTGCACGTCGTGCAGGTATGACTGTAGCTATTGCTGATATTAAAGTACCAGAAGTTAAAACTAGTTTGTTAGATACAGCGGAGCAAGAGGTAGAAAAAGTATCTCGTATGTACCGTCGTGGTCTTATTACAGAAGAAGAACGTTATCGTAAAACTATCCAATTATGGACAAAGGCAACAGAAGATGTTACCGATGCCATGATGGATAACATGGCGTGCGACAAAGATGGCTTCAACCCTGTTTACATGATGGCTATCTCTGGTGCCCGTGGTAATAAACAACAGATTCGTCAGCTTGCTGGTATGCGTGGTTTGATGGCCGATCCATCTGGTCGTATTATCGACTTACCAATCAAAGCAAACTTTAAAGAAGGTTTGACTGTATTGGATTACTTTACATCCTCTCATGGTGCTCGTAAAGGTTTGGCCGATACAGCGCTTCGTACAGCTGACTCTGGTTACTTGACTCGTCGTCTTGTTGACGTATCTCAAGACGTAATCGTTCGTGAGGATGATTGTGACGTTGTAGGTATCGATCTCGTTCGTGAACGTGCTCGTTTAGCTACATCTTCACGTCAAGCATTAGAATTGCTTAAAGATAAGCTCATTGGTCGTGTTCTAGATAAAGATGTAGTGAACGCTGAAACAGGGGAACTTGTTGTACCTGCTGAAACTATCTTAGACGAACAATGCTTGGCTGATATTGCTGAAGCCGGTGTTACATCTATTGCATTGCGTGGTGCACATTTGGGTTCTGATAGCGATATTAACCATACTAACTTGGTTCAAAAAATTATTCTTGGTGAAAGCGACGATAGCATCCGTGCAACATTGAAAGAAACTATGGTTCAAAATATGTTGAATAAGGATACTGTACAAGCAATCGTTGACAGCGAAGGGGTAGAAATTTTCCCAGCTGATACACGTCTCACCGAAGAAGGCATCGAAGCGATTCTTAACTCCGATGTAAAAGAAGTACAAGTACGCAACAATGAAATCCACGGTATTGAAGTGGAAGCTATCGTTGAAGGCACTGGTGTTATCGAGCCATTAAAAGACCGTATCGTAGGTCGTATTGCAGCTGAAGAATTAGTTAATAAGGAAACTGGCGAAGTCATCGTTCCTCTTAACGGTGAAATCACAGAGGCGTTAGCTGATGAAGTTGTAAAACACTATGAAACAGTAAAAATCCGTTCCGTATTAACTTGCCGTAGCCCGTATGGCGTATGTCGTAAGTGTTATGGTCGTGATCTAGGAACTGGCAACCAAGTTCAAGTTGGTGAAGCTGTAGGTATCATTGCGGCACAATCCATCGGCGAACCTGGTACTCAGTTGACAATGCGTACGTTCCATACTGGTGGTGTCGCAGGTGACGATATTACACAAGGTTTGCCACGTGTCGAAGAATTGTTCGAAGCTCGCAAACCAAAACGTAATGCCATCATCGCAGAAAACGAAGGTACAGTTCGCGTTGTACCTAATGAAGGTAAAAAAGGTACAAATACTATCTTTATCACTGGTGAAGATGGTGTTGAACTCGATTACCTCATTCCTTATGGTTCTCGTATTATCGTTAAAGACGGTGATGTGGTATCCTTGGGCGCTCGTTTGACAGAGGGGTCTATCAATCCTCATGACATCATGCGTGTAATGGGTACTGAAGCAACTCAACGTTACCTCGTATACGAAGTACAAAAAGTATACAAATCCCAAGGTGTAGAAATTAACGATAAACATATCGAAGTTATTGTTCGTCAAATGCTTCATAAAGTTAAAATTGAAACAGCTGGCGATGCGGATATGCTTCCAGGGGATATGGTCGACGTTAATACCTTTGACGAAGAAAACCGTCGTCTTACCCTCAATGGTCGTGAAAATGCTACGGGCAAACGCACGTTATTGGGTATTACGAAAGCCGCTTTGGCAACGGACTCCTTCTTGTCCGCTGCATCATTCCAAGAAACGACACGTGTTCTTACCGATGCTGCTATCAAGGGTAAAATCGATCCATTGTTGGGCTTAAAAGAAAACGTAATTATTGGTAAGTTGATTCCTGCTGGTACAGGCATGAGTCGTTACCGTAAGATTGAAGTTGTAAAAAATACACCTGAAATCATTGATATTACGGAAGAGGTTATGTCTGAAGATTAATTGCTTCGGAGCGGCCGTTAGGCTATATTAATTGTATAGACTTGTTGCATTGTTGATACTGTGCGACAGAATAAAAAAGGGTGCACCCGCGAGGTGCACCCTTTTGTTATAGGCATATATTGATTTTTGAGCTATAAAAACTACTCGGCCGCTTCCTCCGCATCATGAGCCATGATGTCATAACCGACGTCATCCGATAAAGTAAGATATCGTTCGTACTGTCGAATGATATCGGTAATAATATCCTCCCGTGTCATATACTGCGCATCGTATCCGGCGCGCCCGTCACTGAAATATGTCATAGGAATTGCGTTGGTGCTTTCAGTAATGTGAGGAATGTTAGGATCTTCAATGAGATGATCTGATACCTCTTGCGTAACGAGCTTGATGCCGTAGGTAAAGTTACGCATTGATTCTTTTTCTATGGTCAATTCTACGGAGGCATCGTTACCGTTGAAATTTTTGTCAATTCTCGTAGTTAATCCGTACTCTTCGGTCAATTCTTTATTGAGCTGATACATAGCAGGTAGTGCTGTCGTTTTCATAAAGGAGATAACATCTTCTGACTGCGTTTGATTGAGTATTTTGGCAAGACCTTGCTTCCAGTTCTTGCTGTCCCAGTAGATGGATGTGGTTGAAAGTTTTGTGTTAAAGTATTGTGTATCTGTCAATAATCCCTGCCATAAGCTGTAGCACATGATAACCATCAAGGCTGCAAACGGTAAGGCGAGAATGAGTGTTACCGACTGGAGTACGTTGAGTCCGCCGATGCTGAGCAAGCTGATGGCTAGGAATGCCATTACGGCGCCCCACATTGGACACTGCCATTTCGGTGATGGCGTGCCTTTGTCATAAGCGGCAATATTATTTAATACATAAATCCCCGAGTCGGCGGATGTGATGAAAAATAATGCCAATACGATAATCGATAGGAGATTAGTCAAACCGGATAAAGGTAAATATTCAAGAAATGCAAAGAGTAGTTGTTCTGGTTTATCGGTTAATGCACCGAGTGCACCGTTTGCTACTGTTTCGTCGATATAAATTGCAGTGTTACCAAAGATAGTAAACCAAACGATAGTAAATACAGTTGGAATAATGAGTACCCCAAAGATGAATTCTCGAATTGTGCGACCTCTTGAGATTCGTGCGATGAACATGCCGACGAATGGCGCCCAAGATAACCACCAAGCCCAGAATAGTATGGTCCAGCTGAAGAACCATGGTCGGGTTTCTGGTGTATAGATAGATGTATAGAAGCTTTGCCCTAAAATATGTGATAAATAGTATCCAAAGTTTTCTACCGTTGTATTTAATAGGAGCAATGTAGGACCTGTACAGAGTACAAAGAGCATTAAGACTAATGCAACCGATATATTGATTTCACTGAGCAGCTTAACGCCTTTATCAATACCTGTAACAGCAGATAAAACGGCAATGAACATAATGACGATGATGATGACCGTTTGTGCGGGAAAGTCGTTAGCGGAAATGACGTCAATATATAGAAAGCCCGCACCTAGTTGGGCGGCACCAAATCCTAAGGTGGTTACAATACCTAATAAAGTTACGCAAAGTGCGATGATATCGATGATATGCCCCCGTGGGCCATTGATCTTATCCTTCCACAGAGGATAGAAACATGAACGTAGTGATAATGGCAATTTATAGCGAAAACCGAAATACGCTAATGCTAAAGCCATAATGCCGTATACCGTCCATGCATTGATGCCCCAGTGGAAGATGGAGCGGAATAACGCTTCCTTGGCGTTAGGTGCACCATCGACTAAGCCTACAGCAGAGTGATAATGTGAGAGCGGCTCAGCAGTTCCGAAGAACATGAGACCTACACCGGTACCCGCCGCAAATAACATGGCGAGCCAGGCGGTATAAGAGAATTCCGCTTCTTCGTCATCGCTACCCAGTTTGATGTCACCTAGCGAACTAAGTACAAGAAAGATATTGAAGATAAAGAAGAGACTTATGGATAAAACATAAAACCAGCTGAAATCTTCAAATATAATATCACGAACCCCTTGGAGAATCGTTTGAGATATTTGCGGAATCAGAAGGGCACATAAGCTCAGTCCTAAGACGATAGACAAGCTACCTATAATTACAGGGGGATTAAAATTTGAATAACGTTTGATGAGTTTAGTCATATAATCTCCTTTCTTTAGTAACTTATAAATACAAATATTTGTTCTGTATTAATTTATATCATAATAAAATGGTGTTTATATTAATTTTGCATAATTGGTAAAAGAAAAAATAATAGCAAATGTATAGAATGATTATTTATACATAAAAATAATGATATATGAATAAAAAAACGCTCTTCATTTATAATTCAAGATTGCGTGAAACACACGGGTAAGTGTACATATAAAATGCAGATGTAGAGCGGTGTATGACATTGGAAATTGTTTGACACGGCCTGCTGTAATTGATATACTTACATAGTGCTTTAGGCGAGGTATGCCTAATGGGCATAATTTCGTAAGGAGAATTAGTACAATGGACATTGCCCATCTGAAGTCGGTGAACAAAACAATCGGTGCCAAGCAAACGTTGAAACAAATTGCTAAAGGTGCTGTGAAGTACGTGTTCCTGGGTTGTGATAGTGATGAACGTGTGGTACAGCCTTTACGGATTGCTTGTGAAGAACAGAGGATACCTGTGAATGACGAGCACACCATGGATGATCTTGGACGTGCGTGTCGCATCAAGGTGCGGGCCACAGCTGTAGGCATCCTACGTTAATCTCGGTAATATCCGATGTAACACTTTGTTATGACGGATCAATTATAAATCTCAAATTTGGAAAGGAGGTGCCCAAATGCCAACAATTAATCAGCTAGTACGCAAAGGACGCATGAGCTTGACTAAAAAATCTACAGCTCCTGCGCTTCAAGAATCTCCACAAAAACGTGGTGTATGTACTCGTGTGTACACAGCTACTCCAAAGAAACCAAACTCCGCGCTTCGTAAAGTTGCTCGTGTACGTTTGACAAACGCTATTGAAGTAACTGCTTACATCCCAGGCATTGGTCACAATTTACAAGAACACAGTGTTGTACTTATCAGAGGCGGTCGTGTAAAAGACCTTCCAGGTGTGCGTTATCACATCGTTCGTGGTGCATTGGATACAGCTGGCGTACAAAACCGTATGCAAAGTCGTTCCAAATACGGCGCGAAAAAAGCTAAAAAATAATTTTAGCCAGTAAACGAAATTAACACACATCATTATAAAGGAGGAATTGAACATGCCAAGAAAAGGCCCTGTTCCGAAACGTGATGTACTTCCAGATCCGGTGTACAACAGCAAATTAGTAACACGTTTCATTAACAAAGTTATGTACGATGGTAAAAAAGGCATTGCTGAAACTATCGTATATGATGCATTCGAAATTATTCGTTCCAAAATGGGTCAAGACCCAATGGAAGTTTTTGATCAAGCATTGAAAAATGTTATGCCTGTACTTGAAGTACGTGCTCGCCGTATCGGTGGTGCGAACTATCAAGTGCCAGTTGAAGTTCGTGCTGATCGCCGTCAAACCCTCGGTATTCGTTGGGTTGTAAATTACGCTCGTCTTCGTGGTGAACGCACTATGAAAGAACGTTTGGCAGGCGAATTGATGGACGCTTTCAACAATGCAGGCGCTGCAATCAAGAAAAAAGAAGATACTCATAAAATGGCAGAAGCTAATAAAGCATTTGCTCATTATCGTTGGTAATAAGAGGTGACAACTGTGGCAAGAGAGTTTTCCTTAGCAAAAACTCGTAATATCGGTATCATGGCTCACATCGATGCTGGTAAAACAACAACTACAGAACGTATCCTCTACTATACAGGTATCGTTCACAAGATCGGCGAAGTACATGAAGGCGCTGCTACGATGGACTGGATGGAGCAAGAACAAGAACGTGGTATCACAATCACTTCTGCTGCAACAACTTGTCAATGGAAAGAACATCGTATCAACATCATCGATACTCCTGGTCACGTTGACTTTACTGTAGAAGTAGAACGTTCTCTACGTGTACTTGACGGTTCTGTTGCGGTGTTCAGTGCTAAAGGTGGTGTTGAACCTCAATCCGAAACTGTATGGCGTCAGGCTTCTAACTATGGTGTACCTCGTATCGCTTATGTAAATAAGATGGATACTGTAGGTGCTGACTTCTTCAACGTAGTTGACATGATGAAAACTCGTTTGGGTGCAAATTCCGTAGCTATCCAAGTACCAATCGGTGCTGAAGATACTTTTGAAGGCATCATTGACTTGATGACTATGAAAGCGGAAATTTACAAATCCGATGACGGTAAAGAATATGAAATCACTGATATCCCTGCTGAATATCAAGAAGTAGCAGAAGCTCGTCGTGAAATGATGGTCGATGCTATCGCTGAAACAGATGATGATATCATGATGAAATATTTGGAAGGCGAAGAAATTTCTATGGAAGAATTGAAAGCGGCATTGCGTAAAGCTGTTATTGCTAACCAATTGTTCCCAGTTCTTTGTGGTTCTTCCTACAAAAATAAAGGTGTACAAATGTTGTTGGATGCTGTAATCGATTATATGCCAGCTCCAATCGATATCCCACCTATTAAAGGTGTTGTTCCTGGTACTGAAGAAGAAACAACTCGTCCTTCTTCCGATGAAGAGCCATTCTCCGCATTGGCATTCAAAATCATGGCTGACCCTTATGTTGGTAAATTAGCGTTCTTCCGTGTGTACTCTGGTACATTGGAATCCGGCTCCTATGTTTTCAACTCCACTAAAGGTAAAAAAGAACGTATCGGCCGTATTCTTCAAATGCACGCTAACTCCCGTAAAGAAATCGAACGCGTATATTCTGGTGACATCGCTGCGGCGGTTGGCTTAAAGGATACTACTACAGGCGACACATTGTGTGATGAAAAATCTCCTGTAATTCTTGAGTCCATGGAATTCCCTGAACCAGTTATTTCCGTTGCTGTTGAACCTAAAACAAAAGCTGACCAAGAAAAAATGGGTACAGCTCTTGCTCGTTTGGCAGAAGAAGATCCTACTTTCAAAGTTCGTACTGATGAAGAAACAGGTCAAACTATTATCTCTGGTATGGGCGAACTTCACTTGGATATCATCGTTGACCGTATGAACCGTGAATTTAAAGTAGATTGTAACGTAGGTAAGCCTCAAGTAGCATACCGCGAAACTATCCGTAAAGCTGTTAAGGCTGAAGGTAAATTCGTACGTCAATCTGGTGGTCGTGGCCAATATGGTCACTGCTGGTTGGAATTGATTCCTCAAGAACCAGGTGCTGGTTTCGAGTTTGAAAACAAGGTTGTAGGTGGTGCGATTCCTCGTGAATACATCGGACCTGTTGAAAGCGGTGTTAAAGAAGCTATGGAATCCGGTGTTATCGCTGGGTACCCTATGGTTGATGTTAAAGTTATCGTATTTGATGGTTCCTACCATGACGTTGACTCCAACGAAATGGCCTTCAAAATTGCTGGTTCTATGGGCTTCAAAGAAGGTGCTCGCAAAGCAGACCCTGCATTGCTTGAACCATACATGGCTGTAGAAGTAGACGTACCTGAAGAATACATGGGCGACGTTATCGGTGACTTGAACTCTCGTCGTGGTCGCATGGACGGCATGGAAGCTCGTAATGGTTCCCAACATATCAAAGCATATGTTCCATTGAGCGAAATGTTTGGTTACGCAACAGATCTTCGTTCCAAAACCCAAGGTCGCGGTAACTACTCCATGACATTCGATCATTATGAAGAAGTTCCTAAGAAAATTGCTGAAGAAATTCAAGCAAAGAAAAACGGTTAATCTTACATTAGATTAATAGAATTACTATTTTCCTCGGAGGATAATTTAAAATGGCAAAAGAAAAATTTGAACGTACGAAACCGCATGTTAACATCGGTACAATCGGTCACGTTGACCATGGTAAAACTACTTTGACTGCTGCAATCACTAAAGTATTGGCTGAAAAAGGTCAAGCTGACTTCCAAGATTACAGCATGATCGATAAAGCTCCAGAAGAACGTGAACGCGGTATCACAATTAACACTGCACACGTTGAGTACGAAACTGCTAACCGTCACTATGCACACGTTGACTGCCCAGGCCATGCTGACTATGTTAAAAACATGATTACTGGTGCGGCTCAAATGGACGGCGCTATCTTGGTTGTATCCGCAGCTGACGGCCCTATGCCTCAAACTCGCGAACACATTTTGTTGGCTCGCCAAGTTGGTGTTCCTGCAATCGTAGTATTCTTGAACAAAGCTGACATGGTTGATGATGAAGAATTGATCGAATTGGTAGAAATGGAAGTTCGTGAACTTCTTTCTTCCTACGAATTCCCTGGCGACGAAGTACCTATCGTTGTAGGTTCCGCGTTGAAAGCTTTGGAAGGCGATGCTCAATATGTAGCTAAAATTGACGAATTGATGGACGCTGTAGACTCCTACATCCCAACACCAGTTCGTGACACTGATAAACCATTCTTGATGCCTGTGGAAGACGTTTTCACAATCACTGGTCGTGGTACAGTAGCAACTGGCCGTGTTGAACGTGGTCAAGTAAACGTTGGTGATACTGTTGAAGTAGTAGGCTTGAAAGAAAAAGCTGAACAATACGTAGTAACAGGTCTTGAAATGTTCCGTAAAGTGTTGGATTCTGCAGTAGCCGGTGACAACGTAGGTGCATTGCTTCGTGGTGTTGATCGTAAAGATATTGAACGTGGTCAAGTATTGGCTAAACCAGGTTCCATTAATCCACACACAAAATTCAAAGCAGAAGTATACGTATTGACTAAAGAAGAAGGTGGCCGCCATACTCCATTCTTCTCCAACTACCGTCCACAATTCTACTTCCGTACAACAGACGTAACAGGTGTTGTAAACCTTCCTGAAGGTGTAGAAATGTGTATGCCTGGCGATAACGTAACAATGGAAATCGAATTGATTACTCCAATCGCTATCGAAGAAGGTCTTCGTTTCGCGATCCGCGAAGGTGGCCATACAGTAGGCGCTGGCGTAGTAACAGCAATCGAAGGTTAATTTAATCTTTTATGCTCATCGTAGAATAAATGCGTTGAGCACAATATATGCAGCACTCAGAGCGGCAGATAATGCCGCTCTCGTGTTGTGTTTTTAAACTATGAAGTAGAAGGTTGCCTCTGCGGAGGAGAATTTCTATGGAGCAGCCCATTCACGAAATGGACGACAGGAGGAATTATTAATAATGGCTAAACAGCAAAAAATCCGTATTCGCCTTAAGGCATACGACCACAAAGCTCTCGATCAAAGCGCTGCTAAGATCGTAGACACTGCAAAAAGAACTGGCGCTATGGTATCTGGTCCGATTCCATTGCCAACAGAAAAGAATATCTTCACAATTCTTCGTTCTGTACACGTAAATAAAGATTCTCGTGAACAATTCGAAATGCGTACACATAAACGCTTAATCGATATTCTTGAACCAAATTCGAAAACAGTAGATGCTATCACTCGTTTAGATTTACCAGCTGGTGTGTCTATTGAAATAAAACTATAAGGAGGTGCGATAATGTCTAAAGCTATTTTGGGTAAAAAATTAGGAATGACACAAGTCTTCACAGCTGAAGGCCAATTAGTTCCTGTAACAGTAGTGGAAACTACCCCAAGCGTTGTAGTGCGCGTAAAGACTGTAGAAACAGACGGCTACGAAGCAGTACAAATTGGTTATGGTTCCATTAAAGAAAAACATTTAACAAAACCTGTAAAAGGTCAGTTCGACAAAGCTGGCGTAGCTCCAGTGAAATATCTTCGCGAAGTTCGCGTAGCTAATGCAGCTGACTACACAGTAGGCCAAACTCTGGCAGCTGATATCTTCGCAGAAGGTGAATTGGTGGACGTAGTGGGTACAGGTAAAGGTAAGGGTTTTGCTGGCACAATTAAACGCCATAACTTCTCCCGTGGTCCTGAAACTCATGGTTCTAAATCTCACCGTGAACCTGGTTCCATCGGTCCTATGATCTCCGGTGGCGGCGGTAAGGTATACAAAGGTAAAAAACTCCCTGGACAAATGGGTGGTTACAGAGTTACCGTACAACGCTTATCCGTTGTGAAAGTTGATGCTGAACGTAACCTTTTATTGGTTAAAGGTGGTATCCCAGGCGCTAAAGGTAGCTTGGTTATGGTTCGCAACACGGTTAAACCTGTTAAATAATCATTTGTCGAAAGGAGGATTATGTAATGCCTACAGTAGCAACATATAATCAATCCGGCGTTAAAGTCGGTGAAATACAGTTAAACGATGCAGTATTCGGCGTTGAAGTTAACGAAGCCGTAATGCATCAAGCCGTAGTTCGTCAATTGTCTAACGAACGTCTCGGCACACATGCAACAAAAACTAGAGGTATGGTTCGTGGCGGTGGCCGCAAACCTTGGAAACAAAAAGGTACTGGCCGTGCTCGTGCAGGCTCCAGCCGCTCCCCAATCTGGATCGGTGGCGGTACTACATTTGGTCCACAACCTCGCAGCTATTACAAAGCTATGCCTCGTAAGGCTAGACGTTTAGCAGTTAAATCTGCTCTTAGCGATAAAGTGAATAATAGCGAATTATACGTTTTGGAAGAAATCACATTAGCAGCTCCTAAAACAAAAGAAGTGTTGAACATTATTAACAGCTTCAACGTTGGTGATGCAAAAGTATTGTTCATCACTGAAGGTGATGTAAATGTTGAACGTTCCGCTCGCAACATTCAAGGTGTAAAAGCTTTGGCTTGCGAAGGTATGAACATTTTCGATCTTCTTCATTACGATAAGCTCTTCATTACTAAAGGCGCTGTCGCAAAAATCGAGGAGGTGCTCGGATAATGCAATTACATGATGTACTAATCCGCCCGGTTATTACCGAAAAATCCACTATGCTTATGGAAGAAGGCAAATACACTTTCCGTGTGCCTTTGACTGCAAATAAAGTGCAAATCCGTCAAGCAGTTGAAAAAATCTTCAATGTAAAAGTAGAAAAAGTAGCTACTATTCGTGTTTTAGGTAAGACTAAACGCATGGGTCGTACACAAGGTAAACGTAGCGATTACAAAAAAGCTATCGTAACCTTAAAAGCTGGCGAATCCATTGAATTCTTTGAAGGTGTCTAAGAGTCTAGTTGTAAGGAGGCCCACTAATGGCAATTAAATCATTTAAACCGTACTCCGCTGGTCGCCGGTTTATGACAGTATCCGCCTTCGACGAAATCACAGCAAGCAAACCAGAAAAATCCTTGCTCGCTAAGATTTCTCAAAAAGGTGGTCGTAACAATACTGGTAAAATGACAGTTCGTCACCAAGGTGGCGGTCACAAACGTCAATACCGTATTATTGACTTCAAACGTACTAAAGATAATATTCCAGCTAAAGTAGCAACAATCGAGTATGATCCTAACCGTTCTTCTCGTATCGCTTTGCTTAACTACGCTGATGGTGAAAAACGCTACATTTTAGCTCCTAACGGTCTAAAAGTTGGTGACGTTGTATTCTCCGGTCCTGAGTCCGATATTAAACATGGTAACTGCTTACCATTGGCTAATATTCCAGACGGTACACAAATCCACAATATCGAATTGAAAATCGGTAAAGGTGGTCAAATCGTTCGTTCCGCTGGTACATCTGCTCAATTGATGGGTAAAGATAATGGCTACGCTATTCTTCGTTTACCATCTGGTGAAATGCGTCGTGTTCGTCAAGAGTGCCGTGCAACAGTTGGTGTTGTTGGTAACGCTGACCATAGCAACCTTGTAATCGGTAAAGCTGGTCGTCATCGTTGGATGGGTGTTCGCCCTGGCAACCGTGGTGTTGTAATGAACCCTTGTGACCATCCACATGGTGGTGGTGAAGGTAAATCTCCTGTTGGTCGTAAACATCCTGTTACACCTTGGGGCAAACCAGCACATGGTGTTAAAACTCGCGACAAGAAAAAAGCTTCTAATAGCTTAATCATTAAACGTCGTACAAAATAGGATAAAGGAAAGGAGATAAAATAGTGTCCAGATCTATAAAAAAAGGCCCTTTCGTAGCAGATCATTTGCTTAAGAAAGTTGAAGCTTTAAACGAAACTAACGAAAAGAAAGTTGTAAAAACCTGGTCCCGTGCCTCTACTATTATCCCAAGTTTTGTAGGCCACACAATTGCTGTGCATGATGGTCGCAAACATGTACCTGTATTCATTACAGAAGATATGGTAGGTCATAAATTAGGTGAGTTCGCTCCTACACGTACTTATAGAGGTCATGGTAAGGACGAAAAATCTACAGGCAAAAAATAGGAGGAAATAATACATGGAAGCAAAAGCAATCGCTAGACATATCCGAATCGCGCCTCGTAAAATCCGTATCGTTGCAGATTTAGTGCGCGGTAAAAACATCGGCGAAGCATTTGCCATCTTGAAGTTCACTCCGAAAGTTGGCGCTGATGTAGTAGAAAAAGTTATGCGTTCTGCAATCGCAAACGCTGAACATAATTTCGATATGAATGTTGACAATCTTTACGTATCCGAGATCTTCGTTGATCAAGGCCCTACATTAAAACGCATTCATCCTCGTTCCCGTGGTCAAGCTTTCAAAATTTTGAAACGTACTAGCCACGTAACAGTAGTAGTTAAAGAAAGAGCTTAAGAAGGAGGGAAACAGAGTGGGTCAAAAAGTTAATCCACACGGTTTGCGTGTCGGTATCGTAAAAGATTGGGACGCAAAATGGTATGCAGATAAAGATTTCGCTGCTAATCTTCATGAAGACGTAAAAATTCGTAACTTCTTGAAAGAAACCCTTTTCATTGCTGGTATTTCCCGCATTGAAATCGAGCGTACAAATAAACGTATTAAATTGACTATCCACACTGCGAAACCAGGTATGGTTATCGGTCGTGGTGGTGCTGGTATCGAAGATATCAAAAAAGCAATGACTCGTTTCACTGATAAACAAGTGGATGTTAACATTGCAGAAATTAAACAAGCAGATATGGATGCAACATTAGTTGCTGAAAACATTGCGGGCCAATTGGAACGTCGTATCGGCTTCCGCCGTGCAATGAAACAAGCTGTAGGTCGTACAATGCGCTTAGGTGCAAAAGGTATCAAAATCATGGTAAGCGGTCGTCTTGGCGGTGCTGAAATCGCTCGTAGCGAATCCTACCGTGAAGGTTCTATTCCTTTGCATACACTTCGTGCAGACATTGACTACGGTACTGCTGAAGCTCATACAACATATGGTTGTATCGGCATTAAAGTATGGATTTACAAAGGTGAAGTTTTGCCAGAAGCAAAACAAGCACCTGCTAAGAAGGAAGAAGGTGGCAAGTAATGCTTATTCCAAAGCGCGTAAAACATCGTAAGCAATTCCGCGGCCGTATGAAAGGTCGTGCTATGCGCGGTAATACAGTGTCTCATGGTGAGTTCGGCTTGGTAGCATGCGAACCATCTTGGATCACTAACCGTCAAATCGAAGCTGCCCGTATTGCTATGACTCGTTATATCAAACGTGGTGGTAAAGTATGGATTAAAATTTTCCCTGACAAACCAATCACAGCTAAACCAGCTGGTACTCGTATGGGTTCCGGTAAAGGTTCTCCTGAATACTGGGTAGCAGTGGTTAAACCAGGTCGTGTAATGTTTGAAATGGACGGTGTGCCAGAAGCTACAGCTCGTGAAGCTATGCGTCTTGCAAGCCATAAACTTCCAATCAAATGCAAATTTGTTGTTAAGGGTAAAGAATTGGGTGGTGACGTAAATGAAGGTTAATGACATTCGCAATATGAGCGCTGCCGAAATGGAACAAAAAGTTTCCGGTCTTAAGGAAGAGTTATTTAACCTCCGTTTTCAGCTTGCAACAGGTCAATTAGAGAATCCTATGCGCATTCGTGAAGTTAAGAAGACAATCGCTCGTATTAAAACTGTACAACGTGAAGTTGAACTTAAATCTGAAAACGCATAATAACAGATTTGTTAATGGTTGAAAAGGAGGCTTAAAATCGTGGCAGAAGAAAGAAACGTACGTAAAGTTCGCGTAGGTAAAGTTGTAAGCGACAAAATGAATAAAACTGTTGTTGTTGCTGTAGAACGTAAAGTACCTCACGCATTATATAACAAGCCAATGGTTAGCACAAAACGCTTCAAAGCTCATGATGAAAATAATGAGTGCCAAGTTGGCGATACAGTTAAAATTGTAGAAACTCGTCCACTTTCTAAAGATAAATGTTGGAGAGTTGTTGAAATTCTTGAAAGACAAAAATAAGAGTGATGTAAGGAGGAATAGACGATGATCCAGCAACAAACAATTTTGAATGTTGCCGACAACACTGGTGCTAAACGTATTATGTGCATCCAAGTCATGGGCGGTTCTTATCGCAAATTCGGCAATATCGGTGACGTAATCGTTGCTTCTGTAAAAGATGCATCACCCGGTGGCGTTGTCAAGAAAGGCGACGTAGTTAAAGCTGTTATTGTTCGTTCTAAAAAAGGTATCCGCCGTCAAGACGGTTCCTATATTCGTTTCGATGAAAACGCAGCAGTAGTTATTAAAGATGACAAGACCCCTCGTGGTACTCGTATCTTTGGACCTGTAGCTAGAGAACTTCGTGAAAAAGACTTCATGAAAATCGTTTCTTTGGCTCCAGAAGTATTATAAGAAGGAGGAACGCAGCATATGGCTAAGCTACAAATCAAAAAAGGCGATACAGTTGTTGTTATCTCCGGTAAAGATAAAGGTAAGCAAGGTACAGTTATTGCAACTGAACCTAAAAAAGAACGCGTATTTGTTGAAGGCGTTAATACTGTAAAACGTCACACAAAACCTTCCCAAGCTAACCCACAAGGAGGCATCGTTACTAAAGAAGCGGGCATTCACGTTTCTAACGTAATGGTTGTTGATCCAGAAACTAAAACAGCTACTCGTATCAAAAAGGTAGAAGGTAAGGACGGTAAATTCGTTCGCGCTACTGTTAAATCCGGTACAGTACTTAAATAATCAGGAAAGGAGGAGCTACATAAATGTCTCGTTTGTTTGAACAATACAACTCTGAAATCAAAAAGAGTATGCAAGAAAAATTCCAATACGGCAACGTAATGGAAATTCCTAAATTGGAAAAAATCGTTATCAACATCGGCGTAGGTGATGCAGTAGGTAATGCAAAAGCATTGGAAGCAGCAGTTAATGACTTGACTATCATTGCTGGTCAAAAACCTGTCATCACAAAAGCTAAAAAATCCATTGCGAACTTCAAAGTTCGTGAAGGCATGGCGTTGGGTACAAAAGTTACTCTTCGTGGCGAACGCATGTATGAATTCCTTGATAGATTGATCAATGCGGCATTACCTCGTGTACGTGACTTCCGCGGTATCAGCGCTACTGCATTCGATGGCCGTGGTAACTACGCTTTGGGTCTTAAAGAACAGCTCATCTTCCCTGAAATCGAATATGATCAGGTAGAACGTGTTACTGGTATGGATATCATTATCGTAACAAGTGCTAAGACAGATGAAGAAGCTCGTGAATTGTTGACTCAATTCGGTATGCCTTTTGAAAAATAATAGGAGGAACATATAGATGGCTAAAAAATCTATGATTGAACGCGAAAAGAAACGCGCTAAAATCGTTGAAAAATATGCAGCTAAACGTGAAGCGTTAAAAGCGGCAGGTGATTATGAAGGCTTATCCAAATTACCAGCAAATGCATCCCCAACACGCTTGCACAACCGTTGCAACTTAACTGGTCGTCCTCACGGCTATATGCGTAAATTCGGTATCAGCCGTATTGCGTTCCGTGAATTGGCGTACAAAGGACAAATTCCTGGTGTTAAAAAAGCCAGCTGGTAATATTAGACGAGAGGAGGTTTTTAGATTATGGTAATGACCGATCCTATCGCGGATATGCTTACGCGCATCCGTAATGCAAACGCTGCACTTCATGAAACGGTAAACATTCCTGCATCTAGAATGAAAGCAGCCGTTCTTGACATCCTTTTACAAGAAGGCTTTGTAAAGAACGTTGAAAAAGAAGAAAACACTTTAAAAGTAACTTTGAAATATGGTTCCAATAACGAGAAAGTTATTACAGGAATTAAACGTATTTCCAAACCAGGTTTACGTGTTTACGCGAAAAAGGAAGAACTTCCTCGTGTACTTGGTGGTTTGGGTATCGCAGTTATTTCTACGTCCAAAGGCGTTATGAGCGACAAACAAGCTCGTAAAGAAGGTCTTGGTGGCGAAGTAATCGCATACGTTTGGTAATAGTAGCAATAGGAGGTAGAAATAATGTCACGTATCGGTAGAATGCCTATCGAGATCCCTGCAGGCGTTACTGTTACATATGATAACCATCATATGAACGTAAAAGGCCCTAAAGGTGAATTATCTCGCGATTTGCATCCAGATATGAATATCACTGTAGAAGGTAACACAATCACAGTAACTCGTCCTTCCGACGATAAAAATCATCGTTCCCTTCACGGTTTGACTCGCGCTCTTGTTGCTAATATGGTAACAGGCGTATCTGAAGGATTTACAAAAACTCTTGAAATCAACGGTGTTGGTTACAGAGCGGCTAAACAAGGCAATAAATTAGCGCTTACACTTGGCTTCTCTCATCCAGTAGAAATGGAAGCTCCAGCTGGTATTACAATCGACGTTCCAGCTCCTAACAAAATCGTTGTGTCTGGTGCAGACAAAGAAGTTGTAGGTGCAGTAGCAGCTGATATCCGTAAATGGAGAAAACCTGAACCTTACAAAGGTAAAGGTATCCGCTATGAAGGCGAAGTTGTTCGTCGCAAAGCTGGTAAAGCTGGTGCAAAAGGTAAATAGTAATATCATCTATATGAATGAAAGGAGTGAATATCTTGCCTCGTAAATCTAGTAGAAATATCGCTCGAGCAAAACGTCATCTTCGTATTCGCCGTCACATCTCTGGTACGGCAACTTGCCCACGTTTGAACGTTTACCGTTCTTTGAGCAACATTTACGCACAAGTAATCGATGACGTAGCAGGTACAACTTTGGTTGCTGCTAGCTCTTTAGATAAAGATTTGAACTTATCCTATGGTGGTAACGTAGCTGCTGCTAAAGCTGTTGGTGAAGCAGTTGCTAAAAAAGCTATCGCTAAAGGCATTGACACTGTAGTGTTTGACCGTGGTGGTTATATTTACCACGGCCGCGTAGCAGCCCTTGCAGAAGGTGCTCGTGAAGCAGGCTTAAAATTCTAAGAAGGAGGAACTATAGACATGGCGAGAATTGACTACACCAGTCTTGATCTTAAAGAAAGAGTAGTATTCATCAACCGCGTAGCCAAAGTAGTTAAAGGCGGTCGTCGTTTTTCCTTCAGCGCTCTTGTAGTTGTTGGTGATGGCAACGGTTATGTAGGCGTTGGCTTAGGTAAAGCAGCGGAAGTACCAGAAGCAATTCGTAAAGGTATCGATGATGCTAAGAAAAATATTGTAAACGTAGCTATTAAAAATGGTACAATCCCTCACAGCGTAACAGGCGTATTCGGTGCAGGCCGCGTATTCTTGAAACCAGCTGCTGAAGGTACTGGCGTTATCGCTGGTGGCCCTGTTCGTGCCGTATTGGAATTAGTAGGTGTTCGTAACATCTTGACTAAATCTTTGGGCTCTTCTAACCCTAACAATATGGTTCGCGCTACAATCGAAGGTTTGAAAGATTTGAAACGCGCTAGCGAAGTTGCTGAGCTTCGTGGTAAAACCGTTGAAGAAATCTATAACGCGTAATAAGGAGACAAGAAATGGCACAAGTTAAAGTAACATTAACAAGAAGCTTAATCGGTCGTCCTGAAGATCAACGCGCGACAGTTAAAGCTTTGGGCTTGAAAAAAACTAATTCTCAAGTCGTAAAAGAAGTAACACCTCAAATCGAAGGAATGCTTCATAAAGTTAGACATTTAGTAAAAGTTGAAGAAGTTTAATACTGATAAGGAGGTGCACTGAATGAAACTTCATGAATTACAACCAGCAGCTGGTTCTAAAAAAACTCGTACTCGTGTAGGCCGTGGTTTAGGTTCTGGCTTGGGTAAAACATCTGGTCGTGGTCAAAAAGGTCAAAACTCCCGTTCTGGCGGTGGCGTTCGCTCCGGTTTTGAAGGCGGCCAAATGCCTCTTTATCGTCGTTTACCAAAACGCGGTTTCAACAACAGCGTTTTTGCTAAACAATATGCTGAAGTTAACGTAGCACAATTAAATCGCTTTGAAGATGGTGCAACAGTTGATCCAGTAGCTCTTATTGAAGCTGGCATTTTGAAAAATGTACGCGATGGTATTCGTATTTTAGGTAACGGTACATTGGAAACTAAAAACTTGACTGTTATCGCTAATGGCTTCACTAAAGCTGCTGAAGAAAAAATCACAGCAGCAGGCGGAAAAGTTGAGGTGATCTAGGGTGCTAGATAGCCTCTCGAACATCTTTAAGATTACTGAATTACGTAACAAGATTTTGTACACATTGATGATGTTTGCTGTGTTTAGAGCCGGCATTCACATCCCAGTACCAGGTGTAGATGCATCTGTTATTGAATCCTTGTTTACATCCGGTAACCTATTTGGTCTATTAGACTTGTTTGCTGGTGGTGCGCTAAGTAAGTTCTCTATCTTTGCGATGAGTATTACCCCTTACATTAATGCTTCCATCATCATGCAACTGCTTCAGTCTGTAGTTCCTCAGTTTGAAGCATGGAGTAAAGATGGTGAAGACGGGCGTAAGAAAATAGCGAAGGTAACTCGTTATGGCACCGTAGTCCTTGGCTTTGTACAAGCCGCTGGTATGGCATTTGCTCTTAGAGCAAACAACGCTTTGGTAAATAATGATTTCCTTAGCGTATTCGTTGTGGCTATCATCCTCACAGCAGGCACATGTTTGTTGATGTGGATTGGTGAGCAAATCACAGCATATGGTATAGGTAATGGTATTTCCTTGATCATCTTTGCTGGTATCGTAGCTCGATTGCCAGATGGTCTCGAAACTATTTATCAATATATCCAAAACGGAACCATTAACATGTTCCAAGCATTCTTATTTGCTGTAATTGCACTTGCGATGATCGCTGTCGTAGTGGCAGTTACACAAGGCCAACGTCGCATTCCTATCCAATACGCAAAACGCGTAGTAGGGCGAAAAATGTACGGTGGTCACTCTACATTCTTGCCGTTGAAAGTCAATCAGGCAGGTGTAATCCCAATTATCTTTGCGTCATCTGTGTTGATGTTCCCTGTAACGATTGCACAATTTATTGACAATGAATTTGTTCATAAAGTTGCTGATTTATTTACATGGGGGACGCCGTTACAAACGGCATTGTATGCGATATTGATTTTTATCTTTACGTATTTCTATACTGCAATCTCTATCAACATTACAGATATGGCAGATAATATGAAAAAATACGGTGGTTTTATTCCAGGTATTCGTGCGGGTAAACCAACTGCTGATTATGTGGATAACGTGATGACCAAGATCACTTTGGCTGGCGCTGTATTCTTAGCTGTCGTTGCTATTATACCGAATTTCCTCGGTAGTATAACCGGCGTCCAAGGCGTATACTTTGGTGGTACGGCTCTTCTCATCGTTGTAGGTGTAGCACTTGATACAATGCAACAAATTGAGTCGCTCATGGTAACACGCCACTATAAAGGCTTTGTGAAATAGGAGGGAAACAATATGTATATTCTATTAATGGGACCTCCTGGTGCTGGTAAAGGCACTCAGGCAGCTCGACTTATTGAAAAATACGGTATTCCCCAAATTTCAACAGGTGATATGTTCCGCGCTGCGATTAAGAACGAAACACCTCTTGGAGTTGAGGCTAAGAAATACATCGATGCTGGTCAATTGGTACCAGACAGCGTAACTGTTGGTATCGTACGTGATCGCTTGGTGAAAGATGACTGCAAATCTGGATTTATTCTTGATGGATTCCCAAGAACTACAGCGCAAGCTGTGTCCTTGGATGCAATCCTTAAAGAATTAGGAATTTCTTTGGACGCTGTACTTAACTTAAATGTTCCTTCCGAGGAATTGGTTAAACGTATTAGCGAACGAGCTGTTCTAGAAAATCGTGCTGATGATAACCCTGAAACAGTACAGAAACGTCTAGCTGTGTACGAAGAATCTACTAAACCATTAATTGATTACTATCGCAATAGTGGATTGTATCAAGAAATCAATGGTTTACAAGATGTAGACGCAGTATTTGCTGACATCATTAAGGCGTTGGAGAAATAATCTATGATTATTTTAAAATCGCCCCATGAGATTGAATGTATCCGCAAGGCAAGTAAGCTTACAGCAGACACGTTGTCCTTGTTAGTAAAAAAGGCTAAACCTGGCATCACGACGCTTGAGTTAGATACAATTGCCGAAGAATATATTCGCAGCCACGGTGGTATACCAAGTTGTAAAGGGTACTATGGATTCCCCGCTACAATCTGTGCTTCTATTAACGAAGAAGTCGTTCATGGTATTCCGAGCGCTAAGCGTAAGCTTAAAAACGGCGATGTCCTCAGTATTGATCTCGTATCATCTATTGATGGATATCACGGCGATTCGGCTGTGACGATTCCTATTGGTCACGTCAAACCCGATGTGATGAAATTGTTAAAAGTTACAGAGGAAAGTCTGTTCAAGGGAATTGAACAAGTGAAAGTCGGTAACCGTATTGGTGCTATCGGTCACGCTGTTCAAACGTATTGTGAGAAACATGGTTACGGTGTCGTACGCGACTTCGTAGGTCATGGTTTAGGCCGCGAAATGCATGAAGATCCGCAAATACCAAACTATGGTAGTCCTGATCAAGGACCTCTTATGAAACCAGGTATGGTATTGTGTATTGAACCGATGATAACTCTAGGGACACATCGTGTTCGTGTATTAGGGGATGACTGGACAGCAGTTACAGTAGATGGTAAACCTGCTGCTCATTTCGAACATACAGTGGTTGTTACAGAAAACGGCCCTGAAATATTAACTATGCGGGAAGAACCGCGGTTAATTAAATAAACAGGTAACCGGAGGAAAAGATATGTCAAAAGAAGACGTTATTGAGGTGGAAGGTACGGTCGTTGAGGCATTACCGAATGCCATGTTCCAAGTTGAATTGGAAAATGGTCATATCGTATTGGCTCATGTGTCAGGTAAAATGCGTATGAATTTTATCCGTATTCTTCCTGGTGATAAAGTTACTATGGAACTGACACCGTATGACTTAAATCGTGGTCGCATCACCTATCGCTTTAAATAAGCATAGGGTCCACAAAGGAGGTACTAATGAAGGTTCAACCATCAGTTAAAAAGATATGCGAAAAATGTAAAATCATTAAACGCAAAGGCCGTGTAATGGTTATTTGCGAAAATCCAAAACATAAACAAAAACAAGGATAATCTGATAGGAGGTGGATGATTAGATGGCACGTATCGCCGGTGTAGATTTACCTCGTGATAAACGAGTGGAAATTGGTTTAACTTATATTTATGGTATTGGTCCAACTTTAGCATCTGAAATTATTGCTAAAACTGGCATCAATCCTGACACACGCGTTCGCGATCTTTCTGAAGATGAAGTAGCGAAAATCCGTGAATTGTTAGATGCTGATTACAAAGTAGAAGGTGACCTTCGTCGTGAAGAAGCTCTTAACATTAAACGCTTAATTGAAATCAACTCCTATCGAGGCAAACGTCATCGTATGGGTTTACCACTTCGTGGTCAACGTACTAAAACGAATGCACGTACTCGCAAAGGTCCTAGAAAAGCAATTGCTGGTAAAAAGAAATAAGATAAAGGAGGGATAAAGCGTGGCTAAAAAAGTTGTTAGAACTAAAAGAAAAGAAAAGAAACATATTGAATCCGGTGCGGCTCATATTCGTTCTACATTCAATAACACTATCGTAACTTTGACAGATACAAACGGTAATGCGTTGTCTTGGGCCTCCGCTGGTGGCTTGGGCTTCCGTGGTTCTCGTAAATCCACTCCATTTGCTGCTCAAATGGCTGCTGAACAAGCTGCTAAAGCTGCAATGGAACATGGTCTTCGCACTGTTGAAGTATTCGTAAAAGGTCCTGGATCCGGCCGTGAAGCTGCAATCCGTGCTTTACAAGCTGCAGGTCTTGAAGTTACTTCCATTAAAGACGTAACTCCAATTCCTCACAATGGTTGTCGCCCTCCAAAACGCCGTCGTGTATAATTTATAGTGACCGATATGATACGGTGCTATAATTAACTATGAACGTGTGTTATATAGGAGGATGTTCCTGATGAGCGAAGAAAAGAAACTTAAAATCGAGAAAGTGGACATCGCCGATGGCGGTCGTTATGGTAAGTTCGTATGTGAACCATTAGATCGTGGTTATGGGATCACTCTCGGTAATAGCTTACGCAGAATTTTGCTTTCATCCTTGGATGGGGCAGCTATCACCTCTATCAAAATTGATGGAGTTCTTCATGAATTCTCTACTATTCCTGGTATTCGCGAAGACGTTACGGATATCATCCTTAACTTAAAGCAATTGTGCATCAAAGTTGAAGAAGACGCACAATTACCTTTGGAAGTTCATTTCGACTTCCAAAAGGATGGAATATTGACAGCTACTGATTTAGCTGAACAATTCCCGCCAGAGGTAGAAGTATTGAATCCTGAACTCGTGATTGCGACAATGGATGAGACAGCTCATCTCGTAATGGACGTAGTAATTGAACGAGGTAAAGGCTATGTTCCTTCAACGAAGAATAAAAAAGATACTGATGTTATTGGTTGTATTCCAATCGATTCCATCTTCTCTCCAATTCTTCGTGCTAAATACGAAGTGAGTGATGTTCGTGTAGGTAATGAAATGGACTTTGACAAGCTTACATTAGAAGTTTGGACTGATGGCTCCATTACTGCTGCTGATGCAGTGGCAAAATCTGCTGCCATTATGATTGGTTATTTAGGGAACTTCACTAAATTAGCGCATTCTGCAGATGTTGTAGATGTAAACACTGGTGAAGGCGGTATCGTTATAGATCCAGTAGGTTCTGATAATGAAGAACCAGCTGTAGATGACGGCCCAGCAAAGATTTCCATCGACGAGTTGGAACTCTCTGTTCGTGCGTATAACTGCTTGAAACGTGCTGGCATTAATACAATTGCAGACTTGCTAGACAAAACCATTGATGACTTAGGAAAAGTTCGCAACTTAGGTAAAAAATCTATCGATGAAATTGAGGAAAAACTCAATAATCACCCAGGTGGTTTTCAACTTAAACAAAAAGGCGAATAAGGAGGAAGACGAATGTACAGAAAATTAGGCCGCGACAGCTCCGCTCGTAAAGCGTTGTTCCGTAGCATGTTAACATCTTTCTTCCAATATGAGCGTATTGAAACGACTGAAGCTAAAGCGAAAGAACTTCGTTCTTTAGCTGATCAAATGGTAACTTTGGCTAAACGTGGTGATCTTCATGCACGTCGCCAAGTTCTTGCATACCTCATGGATGAAAGTGTAGTAAAAAAATTGTTTGATACAATTGCTCCAAAATATGCAGACCGCCAAGGTGGTTACACTCGTGTAATCAAAACTGGTCTTCGCAAAGGTGACGCTGCACCTTTGGCTATTATCGAGTTAGTTTAATCAAACTTATACGGTGTTGTAACTTACGTTGCAGCACCGTTTTTTTATTGTCAATTTTATGGTACAATCGACTAGTATAATATCGTAATATGTTAGCAGTTATCGTAAATAATGAATATGTATTGTCAACTTTTTGCATAATATCTAAGACATTATTAAATTCAAGTTCTATCAATAGGATAAATTGAAATAAGGGAATCATGCACAGCATGAGTATGATAGATGATGCAAATGGTTCTACTTTCATAGAAACGAAATTGACTAGAAAGATATGAGGTTATCCATGAATGAACAAGACATTATGATTGAGGTCAATCATATGAGTCATATTTATACTGATGAAAACGGCAATGATGTACATGCCTTAGACGATGTGAGTCTATCCATTAAGCGCGGCGAATTTGTTTGTATCATCGGTACTAATGGTAGTGGTAAAAGTACGCTTGCCAAGCATTTTAATGTGCTATTACAACCTAGCGAAGGACATATCAACGTGTGTGGCTTTGATACGCGAGATGAAGCGCATATTTGGGAGATTCGCCAACATGTGGGGATGGTATTTCAAAATCCTGATAACCAAATTGTAGCGGCCGTCGTAGAAGAGGACGTTGCCTTTGGTCCAGAAAACTTAGGTATTCCTAGTGCAGAAATTAGACAACGTGTCGATGCAGCGTTAGCCGCTGTTAATATGACTGAATATAGAGAACATGGGCCCCATTTATTATCGGGTGGACAAAAACAACGTATTGCTATCGCAGGTGTATTAGCGATGAAGCCTGATTGCATTGTTCTTGATGAACCAACAGCTATGCTCGACCCCAAAGGTCGTCGTGAGGTTCTTGAAACAGTTCATAAGCTCAATAAAGAAGAAGGTATTACCATTGTATATATTACACACTTCATGGAGGAAGCTGTTACGGCAGACCGCGTTGTGGTTATGAAAAATGGTGTGAAATTACATGATGGTACGCCTCGTGAAATCTTTAGCCATGTAGATATCTTAAAAGGTCTGGGCCTCGATGTACCAGTAGCCTCTGAGATTGCTTTTAAATTGAATGCCAAAGGTTATGAAGTGGGTAAGAGTATTATTAATAATGAAGAGTTAGCAGAGGGCCTTAAAGGTTCAAAGTTGGGTAAACAATTAGCAAGTGGTACAATGAAAGCCAGTAATGCAACGAATGCTGTTAATGCTACTACGGCTGTAAAAACTAACAGTATTACAGATAAATCGGATATACAAAATGTATCCGATATAAACTCAACAGATGCTTCAAGAGGGGAGGGAACCCACTAATGGCGATTGTATTAGATAATATTACATATACTTACGGCATGGGTACTCCTTTTGAAAAGACTGCACTTCGTGGTGTATCTCTTACCATTGAAAATGGGGAGTTTTTAGGTGTTATCGGTCATACTGGTTCCGGTAAATCTACCTTTGTACAGCATTTAAATGGTCTATTACATCCTACAACTGGTACCGTTACGGTCAATGGTGTAGATATTAGCGCCTCCACAGAGGAAGCTAAAAAAATGCGCCATAAGGTTGGTATGGTATTCCAATACCCAGAGCATCAATTGTTTGAAGAAACCATTGCTCAGGATATCGCCTTTGGGCCTAAAAACTTAGGACTGAGTGCTGATGACGTAGACGAGCGTGTGCGAGATGCGATGAAGTTTGTAGGTCTTGACTACGACACGTATGCAGAACGATCTCCATTTCATTTATCTGGTGGTCAAATGCGCCGCGTTGCTATTGCTGGTGTAGTGGCTATGAACCCAGATTTCATGGTGCTTGATGAACCATCTGCCGGACTTGATCCATTTGGACGGGAAGAAATTTTTGAAGAAATCATTCGACTTCATAAAGAAAAGGGAATAACTGTAATTCTCGTATCTCACAATATGGAAGATATTTCTCGCATGGCTTCCCGTCTCGTAGTACTCGATAAAGGGCGTGTCGTTCTCGATGGTGAGCCGATGGACATCTTTAATAATCATCGTGATGAGTTACAAGCTGTTGGTGTAGATGTTCCACCAGTGTCTGTTACCATGGAATATTTGCGTGAACAAGGCCTTGATGTGTCTAATCGCGTACTATCCGTAGATGATGCGGTACAAGCAATTCTAGAGGGAGGTAGCCATGTTAAATAATATTACTATTGGTCAATACTTCCCAGGGAATTCTTTTTTACATCGCATGGATCCTCGTGCAAAGATTATAGCCACTACAATCTTTGTTGTAGCTATATTCTTGGCGAATTCTCCGTTGGCATATGGTATTGTTGGTGGTTTTACCATCTTTGCAATGCTGTTATCGCGTTTGCCATTGCGCCTTATGTGGTCTGCCATTAAACCGCTTTGGATTATCATCGTATTTACCATGGGTATTCATATTTTTACGACGCCAGGTAATCCAATTTTCCAATGGGGAATTATTAATATTACGGATCATGGGGTGGCAATGGGTCTTCAAATGGCGGCACGATTAATCTTCTTAATCTTGTTCTCTTCTTTGTTGACCTATACCACATCACCGATTCGCTTAACTGATGGCATCGAGCACTTGCTCAATCCATTCCGTCGCATTGGTGTTCCTGCTCATGAACTAGCCATGATGATGACTATTGCGTTGCGTTTCATCCCTACCTTATTGGATGAGACAGATCGTATTATGAAAGCACAATCTGCTCGTGGTGCAGACTTTGTGACAGGCTCTATCATTCAACGAGCGAAAAACATGGTGCCACTTTTAGTGCCATTATTTATCAGTGCGTTTCGACGGGCCGATGAATTAGCTATCGCTATGGAAGCGCGTTGCTATAGAGGTGGTGTCAACCGTACGCGTATGAAGGAATTACAAGTTACCTGTGTCGATTATATTGGTGTTGGCGCTGTTGTTTTGGTAACTATTGTACTTATCGCATTGTGGTGGTTAGATCTATGAGAAACATACAGATCATAGTGGCTTATGATGGTACAGATTTAGCAGGTTATCAAAAGCAACCTAATGATAAAGGCTTAACGGTACAAGGATGTTTGGAATATGGTTTATCACGTATTTGTAATGAACCCATTCAAATTTATGGTGCATCTCGTACGGATGCAGGGGTGCATGCTAAATTTCAGGTATGTACCTTTCAAACATCAGGGACTATACCCGTAGAAAATATCCCTCGCGCCATGATAGCTCATATACCTAAGGATATAGTCGTTATAGAAGCGATAGAAATTCCGCTAGATTGGAAGCCACGGTGGAATATATACGGTAAAGAGTATGTATATACGATTCATAATCAGCTCATTGCAGATCCTTTGACGAAGCGGTATCATTGGCATGTGAAAAAGCCTTTAGATATTGATCGGATGCAGGCTGCAGGTAATGAACTATTAGGTACGCATGACTTTACAACCTTAAAGGGAACGAATTCAACCCCTGCTGATCCTGTAAAAACAATCCTGGGAATCCATGTTGAGGCAAAGGGGGCTCACGTAACGATTTCTGTGATCGGTGATGGGTTCTTATACCATATGGTGCGTAATATTGCGGGGTTACTCGTAGATGTCGGACTTGGTCGCCGTAAGGTGGAGGACATTAAAGGGTACTTAGTAGCTAAGGACCGCCGTGTTATAGGAAAAACTGCACCCGCTCAAGGCTTATGTTTAGAAGAAATATTCTTCACTGAGGAGCGACAACAAGAGGTGTTACGAAATAAATATTTTAGATGATTCGAGAATAAATATTCTATATAATTTTATATAGACTCTTTTTTGCCGTCTGAATATAAAACGATAAGCATAAATACTAAAAGGATACTACTTAAAAAGTGGTATCCTTTTTCTCTTATAATTTTTAGTTATAATACCTTAATTTATACCTATTATTATGTGAAATGATACATTGTAAACCTAAAATATACATGATACAATGACGATATAAGACAGGTTCGTACTATACATTAAAATAGTAAGGTAGACTCTTGTCAGCAGTGTAATTTTTATCCTAAGGAGGGTGAATCTCTTGCAAAAACGTAAAGATTTTATCTGGAAAATGGGCGGCCAACAAGGTGAAGGTATCGAGAGTTGCGGTGAAATCATGGCCACAATCCTTGCTAAAGAAGGCTACTCTTTGTATAGCCAACGTTTATTTGCATCTCGTATCAAAGGTGGTCATACTACATTCGCATTGCGCGTAGCATTGGAACAAATTATGTCCATTGGTGAAGGGGTAGACTTCTTGCTTTCCCTTGATCAAGAAACCGTTGATATGCACGGTTCCGAAGTACGCGATGGTGGATATATCATCTGTGATAGCAAAGTTAATCCAGACTTTTCTAAATTTGAAGGTACAAAGATTAATTGTTTATCTTTGCCTATCTCTGAAACAGCAATGAAACAAGGCTCCTTGTTGATGCGTAATATCGTAGCACTTGGAATGTCCGTAGCGCTTCTTGGTTTTGATACTAAGATGTTTAAAGATGCTATTACTGAGAAATTTGCAAAGAAATCCCAAGAGATTATAGATAAAAACTTGGCTGCTTTCGATGATGGTCATAGCCTTGTAATGGAAAAGTTAGGCGATGTTGCGATCGATACATTGCCAGCGCCTGGTAAGAAAGATCAAATGTTCTTATTAGGTAACGAAGCATGTGCTCTTGGTGCTATTGCTGCGGGCTCCCGTTTCATGGCATCATATCCTATTACGCCAGCATCCGAAGTTATGGAATACATGATTAAAACTATGGATAAGTTGGGCTCAACTGTTGTTCAAACAGAAGACGAAATCGCAGCATGTATGACAGCTATGGGTGGTGTATACGCAGGTGTTCGTGGCTTTACATGTACTTCTGGTCCAGGCCTTTCCTTGATGGCAGAATCCTTGTCTATGGCTTCCATGGCTGAATTGCCAATGGTTGTTATTGACGTTCAACGTTCTGGCCCATCCACTGGTATGGCTACAAAAGTTGAACAATCCGATATTGATGCAGCTTGCTACAATGCACATGGTGACTACTCTGGTATCGTAATTTCTCCAACATCTATTGAAGAATGTTTCTATGAAATTCAAAAAGCTTTCAACTTGGCAGAAATGTACCAATGTCCAGTTATCTTTATGCCTGACTTACAACAAGGTTTGAATAAACAATCCGTTCCTTCTTTCGATTTGAACCGCGTACCTATTAATCGAGGTAAAATGATGAAAGAAGCTGAGCTTCCTGAATTGGTACAACCTAACTATTTCAAACGCTTTGAATTGACTGATGATGGCATTTCCCCTCGTACAATTCCAGGTATGAAAAATGGTCTATTCCTTTCCACAGGTTTAGAGCATAATGAAGAAGGTAAACCAGCAGAAGCGCCTACAATGCACGTAGCGCAAACTGATAAACGCTTCCGTAAATTGGAAACTGTAGCTGATAATTATGAACCATTCTTGGACAATGCTAAATACGATGAAGCGGATGTACTCGTTGTAGGTATGGCTTCTAGTCGTGGGGCTATCGAAGAAGCTGTTGCTGAATTCGATCAAGAAGGTGTTAAGGTTAACCATTTACAATTGCGCTTAATTAAACCATTCCCAGCAAAGCAATTACAACCGTTCTTTGATGCGGCGAAAAAAGTAGTTATTGTAGAACACAATAAAACTGGTCAATTGGCTAACTTATTTAAAATCAACATGCATAAGAAACATAAGATTTCTAGCTGCTTGAAATACGATGGTAATCCATTCACAAAAAGTTATGTGAAAAATGCGATTAAGGAGGTCCTATAATATGACAACAGCTAAAGATTACAGAAATGATATTCGTCCTAACTGGTGTCCAGGCTGTGGCCATTATGGGGTTCAAGCGGCGATTACTGACGCTGTAGTAGCGAAAAATATTCCACCAGAAAAATTAGCCGTAATTTCCGGTATTGGTTGTTCTAGCCGTATCGGTGGCTATTTCTACGCTTATGGTGCGCATACAACTCATGGCCGTGCGCTTCCTTATGCGCAAGGCGTTAAGCTTGCTAACCAAGACCTAGAAGTTATTGCATTTTCCGGTGACGGTGATGCCTTTGCTATCGGTATGGGTCACACCATTCATGCTTTTAAACGTAATGTAAACATGACATACGTAGTAATGGATAACCATGTATATGGTTTGACTAAAGGTCAAGCATCCCCTCGTTCTGACATCGGTTTTGTTACAAAAACAACTCCTCATGGTGCGTTTGAGTCACCATTGTCCGTTTGTGAAACTGCGATTGCAGCAGGTGCTACATTTGTAGCGCAAAGCTATATGGTGAATCGTAAAGAGCTCGTTGATTTGATTCAACAAGCTATGGATCATGAGGGCTTCTCCTTCATCAATGTATTTAGCCCATGTGTTACATACAACAAACGCAATAGTTATGATTGGTTCAAAGAACATTTAGTAGCATTGCCTGAAGGTTATGACCCAACAGATCGTGCAACAGCGCTTAAAACTTTGGGTGATACTGATGGTTTGGTTACAGGCCTTATCTATCAAAATACATCTAAACCTTCCTTTGAAAAAGCAATGGCTGCAGCAAATGGCGGACCACATCCTCGTCCATTGACTGAAGATGTTGTAAAACCTGACCAAGCATTATTCGACAGCCTTTGTAATGGCTTCAAATAAGCATTAGCAGAACACTATAGATACTTGCTTGTCTACATAATAAACGTGTCACCTTCGGGTGGCACGTTTTTTGTATGTACTATTTTATGAAAAACTATTTAGTATATTGCTTTCTGCGATTTGTCCCATGTGGTTATATAACGTGATATAATAAGGACATTGTATGATATTCATTGCAATTGTATCGTATTCATTGCAGAGGTTTTTATGAAAGCATATGAAAAGGGGATTAGTCTATCTATCTGGACTTTGAGCTGGCCTATATTTATTGAAGTGTTCCTACAGATGCTAGTAGGTAATATAGACCAATTGATGATGAGTCACTACTCGCCTCAAGCGGTAGCAGCGGTAGCTAATGCCAATCAAATTTTAAATATCTTTATTATGCTCATCATCGTCATGAGTACAGCTACGACGATTTTGATTGCCCAATATTTAGGAGCGAGAAATCAGTCCAAGCTATCAGAGGTATGTACGGTCAGCTTAATGATGAATTTTCTCTTTTCATCTATAGCGGCAGTATTCTTTATTACTTGCCATGAATGGATTTTTACATGGCTAGGTATACCACCAGAAACGATGAGTGATACGTCGATATATACTACTATCGTTGCTGCAGGGCTACCGATACAAGCGATGTATTATGCGTTAGTAGCCGTATTTAGAGGTCACTCATTAACACGCGTTACCATGTACATTGCCCTTGTGATGAATATCATTCATATTCTAACAAACTATGTATTAATCTTTGGACATGGTCCAATACCAAGTCTTGGGGTATTAGGTGTTTCTATTTCAACATGGCTATCTAAAGTGGTAGGGCTCGTGATTATTGGATATACTTTTAAGAAATTATTAACCTTAGAGGTGAGCTTTAAATTCTTAAAATCATTTCCGTGGCATACGGTTAAATCTTTATTGCATATTAGTGTTCCTTCTGGTGGAGAAACATTGAGCTATCAATTATCTCAAACTACAATCATGAAAATGGTCAACATGTTAGGCTTAGCAGTTATTAATACTAAAGTTTATGTATCTGTTATCGCCATGCTTTGTTATGTATACACCATAGCGCTATCCAATGCTTCACAAGTTATCGTAGGTTTCCTAATGGGCGCTAAACGCCAAGAGGAGGTTACTAGTCGTGTATGGAAGTCCATGTATTTAGCGATTGCTATTAACGTAGGTCTTGCTACATTCTTCTATGTGACTAGTGATTTTGTTGTATCTGTGTTTACTTCGGATCCGGAAATCCTAGAGTTAGCACATAATGTATTACTGGTTGAAATCTTTCTTGAGTTAGGACGTGCAGTAAACATCGTTATGGTTGGTTGTTTGCAGGCTGCCGGTGATATTCGTACGCCTATGCTAGTGGGAATCTTTGGTATGTGGTTATGCGCCGTGCCATTATCGTATCTATTTGGTATTTACTGGGGTTGGGGCCTTGTTGGTATATGGATTGCCATGGCCGCTGATGAAATCTTGCGAGGGTTATTGTTTGTATATCGTTGGTATAGCGGTAAATGGAGAAACAAGCATCTTATCGAAGCTTAATTTCATTCTCCCTAATTTTGATTTATAATTAGCTAAATAATAATGTAATATAACTAGCATTATATTGGAGAATAGACATTGTTAGTTTTATATGAAAGTAGGTTTATATGAGTAAGACAGTGGGTATTATTGGACTAGGTCTATTAGGTGGGTCCTTGGCAAAGGCCTTAAAGGCATATACCGATTATGAGGTAGTAGGTTATGCACGTCGCCAAGAGGTCTGTGATGCGGCAATTCAAGATGGAGTAGTAAAAGCTGCATGGACAGAAGTTGAACCATTGATTAAACATTCTGATATCGTTGTATTCTCCTTGCCGCCTGATACAAATGCACAACTTTTTACTGAAACGGCTCATCTATTTAGACCGGGACAAGTCGTAACAGATGTATCTAGTGCGAAGGAAAACTTTGCTCATGCCGTATATGACTCTATTCCTAAGGGTACGATTTTTGTATCTGTTCATCCTATGGCAGGCTCTGAAAAGGGTGGTTATGAAGTATCTCATAAGAACCTTTTTAAAGGCATGGGCTGGATCGTTTTAGAGGATAAGGCCTCAGATGTATATAGTGAAGAAGTCGCTCAAGAATTAGCTGAAATGGGTCGTGCCTTAGGGTCTCGTATCGAGTTTGTCGATATCTATGACCATGATGCATATCTTGCGATGGTTAGTCATATGCCTCACTTATTGGCCTCTATTTTAACACAAGTTTCGGGAGGCGATGAATTGGGCGAATTACGCATGAAATTATCTGCTGGTGGGTTCCGTGATTGCACCCGTGTTGCAGGTGGGTTACCATCGATGTGGCGTGAAATTATCTATGGAAATCGTCGTAATGTCATCGAAGGTCTCACACAAATTGAAGCAGAAATTCAACGTGTAAAAGAAATACTTTTACAAGAGGATGACGGTCAAGAATTAGAAATCTATCTTGAACGAAGTCGCGAGATTCGAGGAAAGTTACCGTATTTAACTGGTCAAATCAAGGATAATTAAAATGGCGTAGTTTTGTATCCTATAAGAGAGTAAATGTAACTGAAAAAACATGACATATATCTAGAATCGTGTATACTATATATCGATATGAGTATGTAAATATATTATGTTAAGGGAGCTTTTATGAGTTTGTTACAAGAAACTTGTGGCGCTATTACAGGTCGCAGCTTAGAGATTGAAGGACATATAATCGATAGCTGGAATACAGCATCGCCTGTGGATCGATATGGTCGTCTTGTAGATGTTGTGGCTCAATATGGGGCGGCTACGAATCAAGAGCAGGTAACCGTGCCAAAACCATGTATGATTATTGCTTCTGCGGATCATGGCGTAGCTGATATGGGTGTCAGTGCGTATCCCAAGGAAACAACTGTTGGAATGACACAAAATTATCTAATTCCTAAAGGGGCGGGTGCTAACTCCCTAGCTAATTATTGTGGGGCCCAAATGGAAGTTATCGACATGGGGATCGATGCGGATATGAGTTGGGTTCCAGGCCTTCGTAGTCATAAACTGGGGATGGGAACGAAAAGCTTTGTAGAAGAGCCGGCTATGACGCGTGATCAAGCGATTGAAGGTATCGAAACGGGCATTCGACTTGTAAAAGAAAAAATCGACGAAGGCTTTAATGTGTTTCTTGTAGGCGAAATGGGCATATCGAATACGACAGCTAGTGCTCTTATGACGGCTAAGTTTGCAGGACTTACCGCGGAAGAGGCGACAGGACGAGGAACGAATATTTCCGATGAACGACTTAAACTAAAGCAACGCATTGTTCATGATGTACTGGAGAAATATAAGGATATTCCTAAAGACGATGCCATTGGAATTTTATCTTCTGTGGGCGGCTTTGAATTTACATGTATCGTAGGTGTTATTCTAGGTGCTGCAGCGAATAATGCACTCGTTATTATTGATGGTTTTAATACATCCGCTTGTGCATTGGTTGCTAAAACATTAGTTCCACAGGCGATGGATTATGTAATGGCATCTCATTTATCTGCTGAAAAAGCGGCTAAATCTTCTTTAGAAAATTTAGGTCTTGAAGCCTATGTTGATTTAGGGTTATGTCTCGGTGAGGCCTCTGGTGGTTCCATTCAAATGGGAATGCTAGATCTTGCTGTTCATATGTATTTGGCTGTTACAGGAGGTAAGGCATGAGAACTTTTACAATTGAACCATTACATGCACCATCCATGGAAGCATGCCGATTACGTATCGATAATTTAACAAAACCTATTTATAGTCTTGCAACATTAGAGTTAATAGCTGAGCGTTTTGCGGGTATTCTGGCAGATCCTAAACCAAATCATTTGCGATATGGCGTACTTGTGGTGGCGTCGGACCACTTGGTAGATGGTCCTCAAAATAGTCAGCATGGTAGTGAAAGTTATGAGGCTATCAAGCGTTTCAATGAAGGTAGAACGGCTACACAAGGGGCCGCATCTAAGTTGAATGCAGCTGTGCATGTTGTAAATATAGGTCTTGAACAAGATACAACAGATTTGACAAATATTGACCAACAAGTTATCCGTAAGGGTTCCCATTTCTTTGGTGTGGAGCCCGTCATTTCCCGAGAGGAATTAGACCGTGCTATTGACCTCGGCTTTACGTATGCTGATAAACTACACGATGATGGATTACAGGTCGTAGCTATCGGTAATATAGGGGAACGAGCGTTTCTAGATACTTTAGTAACGACTGCCACCATTACGGGTTGTGCGTATGATGATATTCTCGTTCATACAGAGTGCGGTCCTACGGTAGAGCAACGAGCCGCTCATATTCATTCCTTTGTGGATCGTTTTAATATTGCTGTAGATGACTGGTCCGCTTTGAGTGAAAGCGAGCGCCGTGATGCGGTACTGCATTTGCTTCACGTAGCAGGGGGATTAGATATTGCATTCCTGATGGGTTTTATCTTAGGTGCTGTCGGTCATCGTATGGCAGTAGTATTTGATAATGCTGTAACGGGTGCAGCTGTGTTGGCAGCCGTTACCATTGAACCATTAGTTAAGGACTATATATTCCCATCCGCTGCCTATGAGGAACCAATTCATAAGGAACAATGTCGATTCCTTGGAATAAAACCATGTTTATACTACAATTTACAAATTGATGAAGCTTTGGGATCGACTATGGGGCTATCTATTATCGATGCATCTATGCATATGTTAAATGATATGAAAACCTTCGTTGAAGCTGAGGTTAAAGCGGCTGAAGATGGGGTCGGTAAAGGTAGACAAAAGGATAAAGAATAGTTTAGCCATTAGCTATTATAGGTATATGAATAATACCAGAGATATTGGAACTGTCGTTACAATACTCTGGTATTTTTATTTTATCTAGTATTGATAAAAATTATATCTAGATATTAAGTATATGAAATTGTTATATTGCTGAGCTAAAGTTATACTAATTTCATAAGATCTAGTAATCAAGAATATGTAAGGCCTAAAGCCTTATTAATGGAGGAAATATGAAAAAATTTACTAAAATTGCAATATTAACATCTGTTTTAGCATTGGGGGTATTTTCCATGGGAACAACAAATTCATTTGCAGCAACAACTATCAATAACCTACAACAGGCTTCTCATTTACAAAATGCAATAGTTAGTGATTCTATTAAAGATGATACACGTGTATTTGCTGTGGATAAGGATATTAAAGCTATAGATGTGAGATTCCCGAATCGTTTTGGTATTGACGTAGCCGGTCATATGTATTTACCAAAAGATTTTGATGCATCTAAAAAATATGATGCCATCGTAATTAGTGGACCGTTTGGTGCGGTTAAAGAGCAGTCCTCCGGTTTACATGCACAGGAATTGGCAAAACAGGGATTTGTAACCGTCGCATTCGATCCGTCCTTTACAGGTGAAAGCGGCGGCGTTGTACGTGATATGGCATCCCCAGAAATCTATACGGAGGACTTTAGTGCGGCGGTTGATTTTGTAGGAACTCTTGATTTTGTAAATCGTGACCGTATCGGAGCATTAGGTATCTGCGGTTTATCCGGCCCAGCTGTGACAGCTGCTATCAATGATGTGCGTATCAAGGCTGTTGCTACAACTGCAATGTATAATATGTCCGAAAGTATTCGTGATCATTATAATGGCGCTTATTATACGCCTGAACAACGTGAAGCAATTAAGCAAGAAATGGCGAAAGAACGCTGGGAAGGTGTTGATAGCGGTAAACAAATTCGCTCTTTACATGAGATGCCAGTGGATGCACAAGGTCATGTAGATAAAGGGACTCGTATATTGCCGGAAACATTACCTGCAGATGCGGATCCTGTAACTACAGTGTTTTATAATTATTATCGTGATCGGGCATATCACCCACGTTCTATTAATTCCAATACAATGTGGGACAATCGAGCTAAATATGGTTTCTTTAATTTTGAATTGATGGAACATATAGACGAACTGGGTAATCGTCCTATTTTGATGGTTACTGGGGACCAAGCGCATTCCCGTTACTTTTCTGAGAATGCATATAAAAAAGCAGGCTCTAATAAAGAGTTAGTAGTTGTTTCAGGGGCAAACCATGTAGATTTATATGATAACTTAAAGCTCATTCCTATTCAAAAAATGGCGGATTTCTTCCGTACTAATTTAGATAAATAATATAACTATAAGTAGAAATACCCTCTATTGTTAGTATTTGTTCTAACAACAGAGGGTATTTCTCTAAGTTGTACTGCCTAATATTTAATTAGCGATTAGCAGTATATTGTGTTATGTGCTGTTGTAATTGTGTTAAGAAGAGTTTTCCTATAGGTGAAAGGGCGGTATTCTTCTTCCATAATAGGTGACAGCCAATGTCGAGTTTTGGTGATAATGGAATAGTAACAAGATTTGTTCCCTCTGTATTTATGAGGCCCTCGACAGTAAGTACTGAGCCGATGCCAGCTCTTGCCATAACAGATGCGTTATAAACGAGATTATAATAGCCTGCAATATGTATTTCCTCCAATGGTTTTCCCATCCATGAAGTGATAAATAAATCTGCATTTGTTTGACCTGATATAATTAATGGTTCTTCAAACAAGTCTGTGTTAGTTATTTGGGAAAGGTTTGCAAGGGGGGCATCGTTTCTCGTAATCAGCACCCAGTAATCTGTATAGGGTAAAGAGATAGTATTATATTTTCTTGTATCAACATTACCCATAGTGACTGCAAATTCGATTAAGCCAGTATCGAGATTGTTCATTGTATGATCGGCATTAGCACTAGTGAATGATAGTTGTACACGAGGATAGTCTTTTTGAATCGAGTGAACAATATTAAATAAGAATTGATTTTGTATGGTTTCTGCGCCACCTAATGCTAATATGCCAGTTATATCATCTGTAGACTGTAAATTAGATACTGTATTAGATACTAACGACAATATTTGCTTTGCTTTATCAAAAAAATATTCTCCATCTTGTGTAAGCACTATACCTCGATTCGTACGTTCAAATAGTATAGTGTTAACCTCATTCTCCAATTCTCGTAATTGAATGGAGAGAGTTGGTTGCGTAATGTGTAGACGTTGAGCCGCTTTAGTCATGCTCTTTTCTGTAGCAGTTACAACAAAGTATTCAAGTACACGTAATTCCATGGAACCTCATTTCAGGATTTAAAAAATATATAAATGGCTAAGAGAAATATGATCAATGTATAACTCTTAAATTTAGTTCTAGATATAGAAAAAAATAATATCTATGTATATATTATAGTAAATTGTTATTCTTGGGAAGTGCAGCTATACTAAATGCATAAGGTAGTTTAATTAAAACATAGAAATTATTAGTTAACTTAGAAAACTGATACATAATTAAATGGAGGTAATTATGAAACCAATTCAAATATTGAAACAAGCGGTATTATTAGGTGTATTTTTAACAATTGGTAGTGGAAGCACGGGTATTGTTGGTGCTATAGACACTGTGCCTGTAGCAGTTACACAAATGAAAAATGTAAAGGAGGTCGCTGTGGTGGAAAATTGGGATAAAATTTTTAAACAAAATCCAAATGTAGCACATCAAAAAGTAGAGTTTAAAAACCGATATGGCGTTACTTTAGTAGGTGATTTATATACGCCTAAAACAGTAAAAGAAGGGGAGAAGTTACAAGCTATAGCCGTAGCTGGCCCATTTGGCGCTGTTAAGGAACAATCGTCTGGTCTATACGCACAAGAATTGGCGAGTCGTGGCTTTATAACCTTAGCTTTTGATCCTTCCTATTCTGGTGAAAGCACAGATGGTATTACAAAAAATGTGGCTACCCCGGAGATGTATACAGAAGACTTTAGTGCGGCTGTTGACTTCTTAGGTATTCAAAGTTTTGTAAATCGTGATGAAATTGGTATTCTCGGCATTTGTGGACTCGGTGGATTTGTTTTGAATGATACGGCTATGGATACGCGTGTTAAAGCTGTTGCTACAAGTACAATGTATGATATGCCTCGTGTCATTCAAAATGGGTATAACGATGCTCATCCGGAACAACGAGGAAATTTACTCAAAATGATGAACGAAGCACGTTGGGCTGATGCAGAATCTGGTACAGCGGCAGTAGGACCTCGTATTAATCCTGAACCAGCTGCTGATGCACCACAATTTTTAAACGATTACTATGATTTCTATCGCACAAAACGGGGGTATCATGAACGCTCTGTTAATTCCTCTGGTTCATTTACTGCGACAACAATGTTGCCATTCTTAAATGCATCTATTATGCAGCATATAGATTCTATTTCTCCACGTCCTGTAATGATTGTAGCCGGTGAAAAAGCTCATTCCCGTTATTTTTCTGAAGATGCGTACAAAGCATTAGGGGATAATCCTAATAAAGAATTAGTTATAGTGCCAGATGCTGTACATACTGATTTATATGATAATATGGATAAAATTCCTTTTGATAAATTAGAGTCTTTCTTTAAAAGTAATTTGAAATAAGGTATGTTATGATTACATATGATGAAAAAAAACTAGAGGCTGCCCTAGGGCATGCCTCTACATGGTTAGAAATACTCAAAATAAATAAGTCGGTCTCAATTCCAGAAAATTCATATTTATTTAAAAGCATCCATCAACTATTAGAATCTGCTATGGTAGAAAATAGTTCTCTGAATCAAATACCGCCATTGCAATCAAATATACGTGAGCAATTATCAAAGTTATGGGATGCTAATATTGATCCGTCAGTATTTGTACATACTCCATTTCATACGGACTTCGGAAAACATACTGTGGTGGGAAAGCATGTTTTTATTAACAAAGATGTATTCTTTACCGATTTAGGTGGCATTCAGATTGATGATCATGTATTAATAGGTCCTAGGTGTTCATTAATAACTGTTAATCATAGTATAGATCCTAATAAACGAAGAGGTTTAGAACTAAAACCTATTCATATTAAAGAAAATGCTTGGCTCGGGGCTAATGTCACTATATTACCTGGTGTAACTGTTGGTAAAAATTCTATAGTAGGTGCCAATAGTACGGTAACAAAAGATATACCTGATAACGCTGTAGTTGTAGGAACACCAGCTAAGATTATAAAATTCATATAAAACCATTGACACTATATAGGTAAATTGATATTATTATATGGCAGTCAGGATGGACTTAATTCATCCTTGACGACAGATTGATGATTATGTTATAGTAATTATCGGTTCTGTATGCGGGAATAGCTCAGCGGTAGAGCACCGCCTTGCCAAGGCGGGGGTCGCGAGTTCGAATCTCGTTTCCCGCTCCATACATTCCTCGATAGCTCAGTCGGTAGAGCAATCGGCTGTTAACCGATCGGTCGTAGGTTCGAGTCCTACTCGAGGAGCCATTTGACTCACTAGCTCAGTTGGCAGAGCACCTGACTTTTAATCAGGGTGTCCCGCGTTCGAGTCGCGGGTGAGTCACCATTTCTGGCCCGTTGGTCAAGCGGTTAAGACACCGCCCTTTCACGGCGGTATCCCGGGTTCGATTCCCGGACGGGTCACCACATATGGACGATTAGCTCAGCTGGGAGAGCGCCTGCCTTACAAGCAGGATGTCGGCAGTTCGATCCTGTCATCGTCCACCATTTGCGGGAATAGCTCAGCGGTAGAGCACCGCCTTGCCAAGGCGGGGGTCGCGAGTTCGAATCTCGTTTCCCGCTCCATACATTCCTCGATAGCTCAGTCGGTAGAGCAATCGGCTGTTAACCGATCGGTCGTAGGTTCGAGTCCTACTCGAGGAGCCATTTTTATTGGCCCGTTGGTCAAGCGGTTAAGACACCGCCCTTTCACGGCGGTATCCCGGGTTCGATTCCCGGACGGGTCACCACATATGGACGATTAGCTCAGCTGGGAGAGCGCCTGCCTTACAAGCAGGATGTCGGCAGTTCGATCCTGTCATCGTCCACCAAAGTAAACGGTTATCTTCGGATAACCGTTTTTTAGTATCTAAATTAACTAATAGTTGAATTTAATAGTTTCATTGTATTGGAATCTCATTAAATCTTATACTTTAAAAAGATACTTGCTGATAAATAAAACGAGTACAACTCATTGTAGTTGTACTCGTTTCGTATAGTGTATATAGTTATAGTATATTTTGATATTATCGCGGTGCATACATGATGATATATACACCTACAAGGCACACGATACCACCGATAATATCATACATATCTGGTCGCAAGCCGTCCACAAGCCAACCCCATAGGATAGATAGGGCGATGAACACCCCGCCGTATGCTGCATATACCTTACCAAAGCTAGCTTCTGGCTGGAAGGTAGGAATGATGCCATATAAGAATAAAATAAAAGCACCTGTGATTAGGTAAATAGGTCCTTTGTCGTCACGCATGTAGAGCCATACGAGATAGCCGCCACCGATTTCCGCAAGTCCTGCTAGTATAAAGAATAGAATAGATAAGAGCATAGTAACCTCACTGTATTCTTACTGTATTAATTGAAATCTATTCTCTATTGTACAACCTGAGTTAGAAGAGAGCAATTATTTTATACCCTTAAACTATTAATCGTTTAGAGTGAAAGAGAAAATTTACTCACAAATAGATTTTAGTAGTGATGGAATTGAGTCATGTTTTGAATATAATTAAACCCCGTACACCTAAAAAGTATACGGGGTTTTGTTATTTTTTATAAACGTGGTGGTGATTCGCTTTGTATATAATCCATAAAGGTATGCATGGTTTCTGTTTTAGAATTATTCTTCTTAAATGCGAAGCACACTTGTAGTTTGAATGGTTTTTCTAAAGGTACAAAGCCATCATTGATGTTTAAAGACGTTAAAATTTGGCGTGCTACGATGCAACCAGATTTATTCTTTTGACAGTAGTCGATCATTGTATATGGATTGGATAGACGGCTACCGCGGATATGTAGGTTTTGTTGACCGTTGCCGACATAGTTTTTCAATGTGCGATACATAAAGTATTTAGGCGGATACATGAGCAATGGTTGTTGCTGGATAGCTTTCAAACTAGCCGTTTCCATACCTTCTACTAAGTTTGGCGCATAGTATACAAATTCATCCTCTCTAAGAGCGGTGGATTCGTAGGCAGACATATCCTTATTATTTGGTAAATAAAGCAATGCAATGTCGATGCGATTTTCGCGCAAGTCGAGCATCACTTCTTCTTCTTCCATGTCGTAAATGCTGACAGAGAATTCAGGATGGTTTTGGAAGAAGTGGGATACGTAACCGTTTAGACGGATATCCCCGAGACTACGTAATACGCCAATGTTTAGAATTGGACGTTCCACCTTGCTCGCTAAACGAATGGATTGGATAGCTCGTTCCAACGTGTCGAGAACTTGTTCTGCTTCTGGTAGAAATAACTCACCTTCTGGTGTTAATCGGCTACCTCTTGTAGAACGGGAGATTAATTTCACACCAACTAAACGCTCTAATTTTTTCATTTGAGCGCTGAAAGCTGATTGTGTAATATTCATAGATTGTGCAGCTAATGTAAAGCTTCCTGTTTTATTATAGGTAATAAAACTTTGTAGCTCTTGCATTGTAGGTAACTCTTTCATGTTATTCCCCCAACTTAGACATAAGACTCCAATGATACCTATTACCTTACTTATTCATATTGTAGCATACTATAATTGATTTTTCATCTAAATCTATAAAATATGATGAAACATGCACAATCGATATAGTGCGTCGTATTATCGTAAAAAAGTGTAATTAAAATTGTGATTATGCACTTATTTCAATGACTTTCATAAGTATCAATAATTGACATAAGTAGATGAAAATGATATTATACTTGGGTACCATTATGTGTAGGTACAAGTTTATTTTAATCTTATGAGGTGATAATCACATGGCAACGAGAAGAGAGGCTCGATTCAAACTTTGTCGTCGCTTTGGTGTGAACGTATTCGGTCACGCAAAAGCCTTGAATCGCGTCAAAAAAGACCAACGTCAGAAGAAAATGTCTGAGTATGGCACACAATTATTAGAAAAACAAAAAGTTAAAGCTTACTACAACTTGCTAGAACGCCAGTTCGTACGCTATTATGATAAAGCGAAAAAAATGCAAGGTGTTACGGGTCAAAACATGTTGATCCTTTTGGAACAACGCCTTGATAATCTTGTATATCGCATCGGTTTCGGTAACTCCATTCGTCAAGCTCGTCAAATGGTAAACCATGGCCACATCTTGGTAAACGGTCGTCGCGTAGACATTCCTTCCTTCTCCTGCAAACCAGGCGATGTAATCGAATTACGCGAAGCATCTCGTGACAACGAAATGTTCAAAACTAACTTCCAAGAACTTCGTTCTTTCGAACTTCCTTACATTGAAAAAGACTTGGAAGGCTTCAAAGCTACATTCACTCGTCTTCCTCAACGTGAAGAACTTCCTATCGAAGTTAACGAAACACTTATCGTCGAATTGTACTCTAAATAATTTGGCGCAAAAATCCGCAGTGCAACGCACTGCGGATTTTTTATATATTATGTGTGTATTATTTATAAAAGGGTAAATCAAATAATTATCATAAAATTTATCTTTCTTGGTTTAATCGAGTATAGCCTATTATAATAGAGGTACTTATGATTATCCCCAGTCCACATATAAAAAATATATCATGTAGCGGTAATACATTTGCTAAGTTTGTAAATATAGTTATTGATAATATTGATCCAATAGAGAAGCCTGTACTTACCGAACCGCTAGCTAATGTTAACTCTTCCTGTGAAAAAATAGATTGTATATATGCATGAACTAAAACAACAGCTGTAAATAATAATATTTCAGATATACTATATAGAATATAAAGTTGTTCTATTGTTTCTATATAGCCTATGTAAAAAATACTTCCCCCATATAGTATAAAAAGAGGAAACAAAATCTTTTTAAAACTCGTTGCTAAGTTAATGGTAAAATATTTAGCAAGAATTCCAAAAACAATGAATGATGCCAATCTAGAGATTGTTTGCGTATATCCATACTGACTATCAGTTAAATGTAAGATATCTTTAATAAATATTAATAGTAGAATCGGTATACACATATAAAATATTCTGACTAATATACCCAAATAAACTATAAAATTAAGTTTTTTATTTAGGAATAACAATTTATATCCCTTTATTAAAAGTTGAATGCGGTCATATATGCTTTCCCTAATAGTTTTTTTTAAGATAGTTGAGTGTGATTGTATTTTTATATTTCTATTTAATTGATAAAGTAGGTAGGCTGAAATAATATAAGTAATTGCATCAATAACGAATACCATCGTTAAAGAGTAATTAATTATAATGCTAAATAATAAGGAACCACTTATCAATGCAAAACGATTAATAGACCGGAGCAGTGCATTAAATTTGACTAGATCATTTGTTATATTAGGTATAAAAGAAAGTCTAGCGATTCCTAAAATTTTATTATTAAAACCTATAAGAAAAGCTATGATATATACTAGATAAAGATTATCTATGAAAACAAAAATTAATAATATAAAACCCGAAACTATTTCAGGAACTACCATAGACCACATTAAGCCTTTTTCTTTTACAAGTATCCCTAAAAATGGGCCTAATAACATTCCAACTAATAATGTCGCTATCGTAACTGCCCCTGTATTAAAGGGACTGTGGGTGGTATTAAATATATATGTTATAAAGCCTAGTGTTGTTGCTGTGCTTCCCATTGTTGAAAAAAATAGAGCACTATTTAAGAGAAATGAGTTTTTGTTTTCTAGATTCATATTATCATCTCCTAGATTATAGAAGTACAGATATAATATGTATTGTTTTACAAAATCTAAACTAAACTTTTATCAATTTCTGATATTATATATTCATAATTCTATATAAATATATAAATTTCCTGCACAATATAAAGTAATATGTAATATAAGTAGGTTTTTGTTAATGCAAGATAATAAAGGGGACTATTTATTTTTATCATTTAGAGGAGATCAATGGATTTTATCCGTATTGAGTTAGAAGAAAAATATATCGCTGATGTTGAGTCTCGAGAGGAGTGTATTGCCTTTAGTGTGTACATTAAAAGTGGTGATTTTTCCGGACGAGGCACATTTGTTTATACTGTAAATGAATTTAGACAATTAATCAGTCAACTCAAATTAATATATATTACATTAGATGGATCCGTTCGTATTGCGTATGATGATTCGGATGATTATGTCCATATTATATGTAAATCATATGGACATATAAAAGTAGAAGCTCAATTGGGAGGCAGTTGGCGTGATAATTGGGTTAAACTTCTTCTTAATACTGATCAGACCGTATTGAATAAGGTAATACAGCAATGTAATTCTATATTAAAAAATTAATTTGATGACAGCATATAACTACTAAATTTTAATTGACACAAACCCATAAAATCTGTATACTATTTTGAGTAAGCTTTAGTCGTGTTTCCATTAGCCCCGGAAGCGAGGACTAGCTGATTTTGGTAGAATTATGACGTTATTAGGAGGATAAGCAGCATGAAAACTACATATATGGCCAATCCGAACACAATTGAACGGAAATGGTATGTTGTTGACGCTGAAGGTAAAACTTTAGGACGCCTTGCTGCCGAAGTTGCAAAAGTTCTTCGGGGCAAAAATAAACCAACTTTCACACCACACGTAGACACTGGTGACCATGTGATCGTTGTAAACGCAGAAAAAATTCGCGTAACTGGTAAAAAATTGGAACAAAAGGAATACTTCCGTCACTCTGGTTACCCAGGTGGTTCCCGTTTCACTAAATTGGGTATGATGCTTGAAAAACAACCTGAACGTGTTGTTGAGATGGCAGTTCGTGGTATGCTTCCAAAAAATAAATTGGGTGCACAACAATACCGTAAATTAAATGTATACGCTGGTCCTGAGCATCCACATGCAGCTCAAAAACCAGAAGTGTTAGAAATTTCCGTACGATAATCTAGAGGGAGGAATATATAATGGCAGTAGCACAATATTACGGCACTGGTCGTAGAAAATCTTCCGTTGCTAGAGTTCGTCTGGTACCGGGCACAGGTAAAATCACTGTTAACAAACGTGAACTTAATGATTATTTCGGTCGCCAAACTTTGGAATTGATCGTAAAACAACCTTTGAACTTGACTAACACAGTTGAACAATACGATGTTATCGCAACTGTAGCTGGTGGCGGTCCTTCCGGTCAAGCTGGTGCAATTCGTCACGGTATCTCCCGTGCGTTATTGGACGTAGATGGCGAACTTCGTCAATCTTTAAAAAAAGCTGGCTTCTTGACTCGTGACCCACGTATGAAAGAACGTAAAAAATACGGTCTTAAAAAAGCCCGCAAAGCAAGCCAATTCTCCAAACGTTAATATTTGGAATACAGGTTATTACACCTGCAGACAATGTCTGCAGGTGTTTTTGCATTATTAGATAATTTTTAATACTCAAGTCAGTTTAATTTTCATTCTTTCATTTACATCTATATTTAATTCTCCTATAATAGATATATAATAATCGAATTTTTTCGAAAATAGATTTTTATATAGGAGAAATCATATGATTTATAATACAATTCAGTACGTAGTGGACAACGGTATTGGCACTTTGACCTTTAATCGTCCAACCGTAGCCAATGGTTTTAATATCGAGATGTGTAAGGAGATCCTTGAGGTCTTAGATAAGGCTCATAATGATGAAAGTGTTCGTGCATTGCTTATCAATGCAGAGGGAAAGGTGTTCTCTGCGGGTGGCGATTTAACAGAGATGGAGCGTGCTGTAAACGAAGGGGATACAGAGTCTTTATTTGAAATCGTTGAACTGGTAGCTCAGATTTCTATGGCTATGAAACGCTTGCCAAAACCTGTTATCATGAGCCTTCAAGGGGCTGCAGCAGGTGCTGCCTTCAATATGGCGTTGGCGGCAGACTTTGTTGTGGCTGCTAATAACGTACGCTTTATTCAAGCCTTCGTAAATGTAGGTCTTGCTCCTGATGCGGGCGGTTTATTCTTGTTGACTCGCTCCATTGGTATGAACCGTGCTATGCATATTGTCATGACCGGTGAAGCCGTATCTGCTGAAAAAGGTAAGGAACTGGGTTTTGTGTATAAGGTTTGTGAATTAGAGGATCTAGAGACTGCTACAAGGCGTCTTGTTGAGAAGTTGGCAAAAGGACCTGTACAATCTTACCGAGTTATGAAGGAAATGATGTGGAATAGCTTCTTAGCTGGCTGGGAAGAGTACAAGAAGTTTGAAGTAGAAAACCAATGTGCATTAGGTCTTTCAGAGGACTTCAAAGAAGGTGTACGTGCTTTTACCGAGCGTCGCCGCCCTAAATTTGGTCAAAATTAATATGGATTTATGAATATATGGAATGGAATTTCCTGTAATTCATAAGAAGATACAAATATAATTAGAACCGATGTGGCTCCAACTATTGAGTTACATCGGTTTTGCTTTCATTACACAGAAAAAGTGTATATAATAGAACTATTATAATAGTTTTAGGAGGTCATTATTATATGGCTCAAGATACAATTAAATGTTATGACAGCCCTAGCGATGTAGTTCAAGCATTGGCAGAGGATTTTATTGCTTTCACCAACGAGGAAATCAATCGCACTGAAACGTGTGTTGTTGGTATTACGGGCGGGACTGTTATTAATGGTTTATTAGAATTGCTTAATTCCCCAGAATATATAGAGCGTCTCAATTGGGAACGCATATTCTTTGTGTGGACTGATGAGCGATTCTTGCCACAATCTCATGAGGATAATTACTTCAATCGCGTGAAACCTTACTTGTTGTGCAAGGCGAAAGGGGCGGCTCATTTCTTACCAATCAATACAGATTCTAAAACTGTAATAGAAGCAGCAGCCGAATACGAGAAAGAGGTTAAGACTGTTCTCAAGGCCTGTAAAAAAAGTGGACTAGATTTGGCCTTGCTCGATCTTGGTGAAGATGGTCATACAGCCGGCCTATTTGCAGGCTCTCATGCATTGCGTGTCACAGATCAAGACGTGGTAGCCGTTGAGGATGGAAAGGTATGGGAACGTATTTCTATGACCTTTTCGTTCCTAGCAAAATCTGATGCGGTTTGGTTTACCGTAACTGGTGAAAGTAAGCGAACTGCATTGACAAAGGTATTGTATCAACGCGAAGATTACGAGGATTTACCTTGGGAAAAACGCATTGGTCGTGTATTGCCTGGAGCGGTGCTTTCACAAGAAGCTATGACCTGGTATGTGGACAAGGCAGCCTATGATGATGTACACTAAAGAGTATAAGTAGTAGTAAAAATAAAGGAGATACATATGGGGTCTATAGGAACACCTGAATTAATAGTTATATTAGTGATTGCTCTAGTTATCTTCGGACCTGGTAAATTGCCTGAAGTCGGTAAAGCTATTGGTAAAGGCATCAATGAGTTTAAAGATGCTATTTCGGGGTCTAAAAAGGCTGTTGATGAAACGAAAGAAGCCGTTAAGAAAGCGACTACTATCGACGTAACAGTAGGGGCTAAGAACGACGATAAACATAAAGAAGCTAACGATTAATAGGAGGTAACACTATGTGCAAAGATTGTGGTTGTGGCGAAGATAATGGCGTTGTAACAAAGGTATTTACTGTACCGGGGATGATGTGTAACAACTGTAAAGAAACAGTTGAAGGGGCATCTCTAGGTTTGCCTGGCGTATTAAGTGCAGAAGTAGATTTGCCAGAAAAGACAGCTACCGTTTCTTTTGATCCAACAAAAGCATCTGTAGAAGTTATTACAAAAGCCATTGAACGAACTGGCTTTGAAGTGGCAGGCGTTGCAGACGGAGTACAAAAACATAGTCATGGATTACTAGGCACTTTGAAACGTCTCTTCAGATAATCGAACCGATGGAGCTGTATTGAAACCTTGTTTCGATGCAGCCCTTTTTTGTTTAAAGAGGTAATACGATGATACGTAAGTTTGATGCTAAAAATTTTAAGTGGGATGGTATTGAAACCTTGGTATATAAACAAGATGGTAGTCCTTTTAAAGATGTAACACGTCAAGTATTATACGATGGTGCTTATGATATTCCGTGTCAATTCCGCTATTTTGAATGTTTGCCAGGGGGATATTCTACCTTAGAGTATCACGATCATACTCATATGGTTATGATATTCCGCGGCAAAGGGCAAGTCTTATTGGGCAATGAAATTCACGATGTAGAAGCTGGTGATTTTATCGAAATTCCCGGTAACACAATCCATCAGTTCCGTGCTAATAAGGACGATTATATTGGTTTTCTCTGCTTGGTAAATCAAGACCGGGATAAGGTGAAATTATTATCCCCTGAAGAGATGGAAATGTTACGAGCAAATCCTAAAATCAAAGAATTCTTGGAAAGTTGTTGAGTCTGGTGGAGGTTCTATGAATACTTTTACACGAGCGGCCCTTACCGTTTTAGTGGGTCTCGTCATTTGGATTTTACCTCATACAGAGGCAATCAAGCCTGAAGGTTGGCATTTATTAGCTATCTTTACGGCTACTATTGTGGGTTTTATCTTGCGACCTTGGCCAACGGGCATTATGGCGCTTTTGGGTATTGTTGTAGCCGTAGCCACTAATTCCATCACTATGGTACAGGCTCTAGGTGGCTATGCAGAGGCGAATGTGTGGCTTATCGTAGCGGCCGTATTCTTTTCACGAGGTATTATTAATTCTGGTCTTGGTAAGCGTATTGCGTACACCTTGATTCGCTCTTTTGGCACAAGCTCATTAAAGCTTGCCTATGCGTTGGCTTGTACGGACTTGATTATTTCTCCAGCTACACCATCTAATACGGCGCGTGGAGGTGGTATTGTATTCCCCATCGTACAAAATATTTCCTTAGCTTTTGGTTCTGAACCTTATGGTAATACGGCCCGCCGTATTGGGGCGTACTTGATGACGACGGCACATACTATTAACACTATTACTGTGACGATCTTCCTGACCGCATGTAGCGGTAATTTGCTTATTACGTCTTTAGGTGCTAAACTGTTTGGCTATGATATATCTTGGTGGGAATGGTTCCAAGCAGGTGTCATTCCTGGTGTGATTTGTATGATTTTGATGCCTTGGTTTATCTATAAAATCTATCCACCAGAAATCAAGGAAACACCAGAGGCTGCTGCAATGGCTCAAAAAGAACTAGAGGCTCTTGGACCTATTACGAAGGCTGAAATTTCTGTTGCTATTATCTTTGTACTTTGCATTTTGCTTTGGGCGACAGCGATTTGGACTAAGCTTCATCCTACAGCTGTTGCGATGATGGGGGTTCTGGCGTGTGTTGTGACTGGCTCTCTTAGGTGGGAGGATATCTTGGGTGAACGCACCGGTTGGGATATCCTCATCTGGATGGGCACGCTTGTCGGCATGGCTGGACTTCTTGGTAAACTTGGTGTAGTAGCTGTGTTTGCAGACTTTATAAGTCAACATTTAGCTGGCTTCGATTGGTTCTGGGCATCCTTTATCATTTCCGCTACCTTTGTGTATTCTCAGTATTTTTTTGCCAGTGGTACGGCGCGTATTACGGCTCTGTTCTCCGCCTTTGCAGCTATTTTAGTAGCGATGGGGGCTCCTATTCCGTTTACAATATTGCTCTTTGGTTTGATGAACAGCCCTGGCTGTACATTGACTCACTATAGTTCAGGTGTAACACCGATCTTCTTCGGTGCTGGTTATGTGCCACAAGGTACGTGGTGGCGCGTAGGCCTTGCCATTTCTGTGGTAAGTTTCCTCATTCATTTCTGGGGCGGCACTTTTGGCATGTGGCTCTTTGGTATTTTATAATATATTCAATCCCTCACTACGGTGAGGGATTTTTCTTGTTATATCTATATTTTTATACCTTACTAGGTTTGCTATAGTTTTTGGGTATGGTGAACTTCATAAAA
>NZ_CAMFFZ010000003.1:0-94668 GCF_945949885.1 Veillonella parvula
TCTTTAGAGGGCCACCACTAGAGAAAGACCCTTATAGGGTCAGAGCAAACCACCCATTTTACGGGTGGTTATGATTTTTACATATAGTTACGTTATAATAAATGAAATTGTTCTTGTTTGTGGAGTGTGAATAGGATGTATGAAATCGTAAATGAACCCAATTTAATAATTGCTTTTGATATGGATACAGAATTATCTCAATTTGGTGTATTTGCCAAAGTTTATTGAGTTCTTTAAAGTGTTTTTAGAGAAAGAGCCGAAATAAAAAGAGTCACATCAAAGGATGCGACTCTTTTTTCTGTACCCAGTTTCTATTTACAATTATTTTTTAACAACTTTAAGATCTACAGGGATTTTAGCTTCTACAGTTTCGCCTTTGATAACTTTTTGAGCTGTATCGATAGCGATTTTACCCATTTGGTCTGGTTGTTGAGCAATTGTTGCAGCCAATGTGCCGTCTTGAACAGCTTTGTCTGCGTCAGCAGTACCGTCGAAGCCTACGATGAAGATTGCTTTGCCTGCGGATTTAGCTGCTTGGATAGCACCCAATGCCATTTCGTCGTTATGAGCGAAGATAGCTTGTACGTCTGGGTTAGCTTGCAAGATATTTGTTGCTACGTTCAAACCTTTTGTGCGGTCGAAGTCAGCGCTTTGTTTTGCTACTACTGTTAAGTCTTTGTCAGCTACGTTATGGAAACCTTGGCCGCGTTCACGAGTTGCGGAAGCACCAGGGATACCTTCGATTTCAGCTACTTTTGCAGCTTTGCCTACTTTATCAGCGATCAGTTGAGCTGCCATTTCGCCACCTTTTACGTTATCGGAAGCGATGTGAGCTACTACTTTGCCTTTGTCAGCAGAACGGTCAACAGTGATTACAGGAATGTTTTTAGCATTTGCTGCTTCTACGGAAGTAGAGATAGCTGCAGAGTCTACAGGGTTGATGATCAATACGGAAACACCGCTTTCAAGCAAGTCAGAAATATCGTTTGCTTGTTTTGCAGGGTCGTTTTGAGCATCAACGATTTTAACTTTAAGACCAAGCGCTTTAGCTTGAGCCTCAACGCCTTCCTTCATAGTCACGAAGAATGGGTTGTTCAATGTGGAAACAGAGAAGCCGATGGTGCCGGATTTTTTGTCGCCGCCGTTATCAGCGCTTTTACCACAGCCTGCTACAAGACCGATAACCATGATAGCCATCGCCAACAGTAACAATAGTTTTTTCATAGGAACCTCCTAGGCTTTCTTGCGATCTGCAAGAACCGCCAATAAAATGACAATACCTTTTACGACTTGTTGATAGAAACTGGAAACGTCGAGAATATTTAACCCATTGTTGAGGGTACCGATAATTAGGGCACCAATTAATGTGCCAACGATATGTCCACGACCACCAGCTAGGCTTGTTCCGCCAAGAACTACCGCCGCGATAGCGTCCAGTTCGTAGCCTGCACCTGCTGTAGGTTGTGCAGAGTTAAGACGAGATGTGATGATTGCACCGGCGATACCACAGAGCATACCCGTTAAGGCATACACGAAGATTTTAACACGGTCAATCTTAATACCAGCAATGTAACTAACCTTTTCACTACCACCTACGGCGTATGTTTTACGACCCAAGGAGGTGCGGCTCAATACGAACCAGAGGATGATGAAAGCTAGGAACATTGTGATAGCTGGAACTGGAAGGCCTGCGATGTCCCCTTGGCCAAAGCCGTGGAATAGAGGGTCTTGTGTAAGGCCGGAGATTGGGTTACCGTCTGTGAATACTAGCGTTGCACCACGGTAGATGGTCATGGTTGCCAAGGTAGCAATAAATGGAGCTACGCGACCATAAGTAATAACGAGACCGTTAATACCGCCCAATACGAGGCCTGCACCTGCCGCTAATACGATAGCCAATACAGGGTCAGTACCAGTTACGATGAGGTTGGCCATCACTGCACTGGAGAGGGCAAGGATAGAACCAACGGATAAGTCGATACCGCCAGTTAAGATGACAAAAGTCATACCAAAGGCGATGATCGCATTGATGGATACTTGGCGTAACAAGTTACGCAAGTTAGAAAATTCAAGGAAACTGTCGTTCATGACAGAGATAATGATAAATAATAGGATGAGGCCGATGAGGGGGCCTAATTTTTTTACATATTGCAGAGCTTTGCTGTCCATTATTGTCCTCCTGTGGCTAATGTCATAATCGATTCCGGTGTTGCATCGCTGCGGTCCAAGATGCCTGCTACGCGGCCTTCATGAATGACCATAATGCGGTCGCTCATGCCCAGCACTTCAGGTAACTCAGAGGACACCATGATAATGGACACACCATCGTTCGTTAATTCGTTCATTAAATCATAAATATCACGTTTCGCGCCGATATCGATACCGCGTGTCGGTTCGTCCATGATGATAATGGATGGCTTTTTACCAACCCATTTCGCGATAACCACCTTTTGTTGGTTACCACCGGATAGGGACGATGCCGGTTCGTGAATAGATTGTGTTTTAACGCCTAGCTTTTTAGACAATTCGTCAGCAAAGGAATTGAGCTTGCCCTTATCCAGTACATGAGATGGACAAATTTCGCCAAGGTTCGGTAATGTAATATTGGAACCGATGGAGAAATCGAGAATCAAGCCTTCGCTCTTTCTATTTTCTGTGATGAAAGCAATGCCGGCTTTGATGGCATCTTCAGGTTTTTTACAGTTGAGAACGGAGCCGTTAACTGTTACGGTACCGCCATTGTGTTTATCTACACCAAAGATAGCACGCATGATTTCTGTACGACCCGCGCCCATGAGGCCTGCTACGCCGAGAATTTCGCCTTTGCGCAAGGAGAAGGAAATGTCGTTGTCAAAACCTTCTGGTTTAAGGTTGTCGATGCTCATTACTACTTCGCCTGGTGTTGTGGTACGAGCAGGGTAGAACTCGTCGATAGAACGACCTACCATGTGACGTACTACTTCATCTACAGAAATTTCAGCAGTGGACTTCGTAATAATTGTGTGACCGTCACGCATAACCGTTATAGTGTCACACTCGCTAAACACCTCTTCCATACGGTGAGAGATATATACGATAGCCACGCCGCAGGCTTTCATTTTGCGCATCATTTTGAACAATGTCGCCGTTTCACGCTCTGTGAGGGCTGCTGTCGGTTCGTCCATGATGACTACCTTGGCATCTAACATCAAGATACGAAGGATTTCTGTCATCTGTTGGTGACCGACGGAGCAAAGGCCTGCTTCCGTTGTGAGCGGCAATTCGATGCCTAATTCACGGCAGGTGTTTTCTGCCTCGGCGAGCATCGCCTTTTTATCGAGCATACCGAATTTATTGCGTTTCGGTCTCATTAAATATAGATTTTCTAACAATGTTAGATTGGGCCAAATGTTGAGCTCTTGGTGGATGAAAGCCACGCCGTTTAGCTCGGCCTCTCTCGGGTTCGAGAAAGTGCGCTCTACACCGTCGATGGTGATCGTACCAGCGTCAGCCTTGTGAATACCGGTGAGGATATTCATGAGGGTAGACTTACCGGCGCCGTTTTCGCCCATCAAGGCGTGAACCTCGCCCTCCTTGAGGGTAATACTTACATCGCGCAGCACTTGGTTTGTACCAAATGCTTTCGCAATGCCTGACATAACAATTTCCATAACTACTCCTATATGACTGGTGAAAGTATCTCTAATCTATTGCTCTATGGACGATCGCTGAAAATACAATCGGCACGTAAGATAATGTTCGCATACGGAGATGCTTCACCAGTTCTAATAATGCATTTGCATTGTTTTGTGGCTTCTTTGAAAGCATCGTGGCTCGTTTCAATCCATTCGTATTGATCAGATGGGAAGGTAGATTCCAAGAAGTCATAAGCCTTAGGATTGTTTTCTTTAATTTCTGTTGCCACATGAATCGCTTCGGATTTCATATGCTTAGCGATGATGGATACTACCTGCTCAAAGCTCGGTACGCCAAAATCCAAAGCTAAGTCGATTTTTTGAACCCCTTCAGGTACCGGTAAGCCACAGTCAGCGATACAAATCGTATCTGTGTGACCGAGATCTGCTAGAACCTTAGCGATATGACTATTTAAAATGCCCTGTCGTTGCATAGATAACTCCTTTTTCTATTCTAATGAATGAGGTTTTAACGCTTCATTCATTAACTCTCTCTGTTATATAGAGGGCAGATGCATTCGTTACATAAGAATGTATAGCTTGTATTCAATATGTTAATTCTCTGCTAAGAATGCAGCGACCTCGTCCTTTGTTGGCATGCCACCTTGGGCACCTAAGCGTTGGATGGAGAGGGCCGCTGCTGCATTGCCGTAGTGTAGAGCGTCGGCTAAGCTTTTACCATTAACGATAGCCGTTGCAAAGGCACCGTTGAATGTATCGCCTGCGCCTGTTGTATCTATGGGCTCAACCTTGAAGCCAGGTACAATGTGAATTTCACCGTTATCGGCATATCCTACACCCTTGCTACCAAGGGTAACGATGATTTTGTTTTCGTTAGCTAGTAAAGTCTCTTCTGTAGTTTGGTTAGGGTAGAGTGCAGATAGCTCATGTTCGTTTGGCGTAATATAGGTTGCCAATTCTAACCACTCCGGATCAAGGTCGGCTGCTGGAGCCGGATTTAAGAGGACTTTCACATTAGCCTCGTGGCAACGACAAACGATGTATTCAATAGTTGGAATAGAAATCTCGTTTTGCACCATCACAAGATCGGCTTGCTCGATAGCAGACCAAGCATTATCGACTACGCTTTGGTCTACCTTAGCATTAGCGCCGGTAATAACGATGATACTGTTATCACCTTCCGCCAATGTAATGTGGGCTGTACCAGTCGTTGTATCTGGAACAGTGACGATGTAATCCGTGTTGATATGATTTTCTTTTAGATTATCTAAAATCATTTGGCCATACGCATCTTCACCGATGCAACCAACCATGGTAACCTCTGCACCTAGACGAGCAGCTGCTACCGCTTGGTTTGCACCTTTGCCGCCGTGAGCGATGTGCAATTCGTTGCCCATGATTGTTTCGCCTGCAGTAGGGCGTTTGTCCGCGAGGACTACAATATCCATGTTGCAACTGCCAATAACAACAATGCGATTCATAATAACTCCTTGATTCGCCTCCGCCCTAACTGGGACTAAAAATGACTATCATTTATTTTTATACATAAAATCTAAGGTGTTTTATACAATAAGTTGCATATATAAATATAATTGATAACCGAAGAGGCATTTGCTTTCACATACCTATAAGTGTATATTAATCATTTATTAGTATAGCCTAAATACGCGAGTTTATCTATATAAATATCTATAAAATGTAGGAATAAAAAAGGTATATCCAAAATCTATGTTACATGAGTAAAAATGTACCGATTAGATTTAGGATATACCACTTTGAAGGGTATTTAATTTTTAAAGAAGCACTGGTTTAGTTCAAATGTTATAATCCGTTTAGTATATTTACATAATCCTGTCGTTGATCAAGTATAGAGATTAAATAAATAGTTCTAGTTTCCTCTACAACTGTGTAGAAAATAATAAGCTTTTCTAAAATCAACATTCGAAAGTCACTGTCATTAAGTGCTCTAATTTTAGGTGTAGTCCCCATATATGGATGATTCATAAGATTTGAAATTGAATTTTGAATATTTTCTTTGACTTGTATAGCTGTTTCTTTTGAAAACTGCATAGCTACATAAAGTATTTGCTGATGTAGCTCTTTATTGAACTTTTCAGTAGGAATGATTGTGTAGGTTTGGGAGTCCATAGATTTACCCCATTTGCTCTAGCATTTTATCAATACTGTTGAAAGTTTCATCAAGTGTAGTGGTACGACCTTGAATGATATCGTTTTGCCCTTCTACAAGAGAGGATAGTAATTCTATTTTTGACTTTAACATATTGTAAGTATTATAGCCGAGACTTACGGTGTCTCCACGACCATTTACAGTAATAATAGCAGCCTCATCTTTAAGCTGTAAGGATTTAGAAATTTCAGGATACTTATTTCGTAAATCAGAGGATGGACGTATTGTTTCACGTAATATTCCCATAGTTATCTCCTTATAGTTTTAAAAGTGTTAGTTCATTATTTATATACCATAATTATATCATTTAAACGATATAATTGCAGTATATAAATATATATGAGGTATTTATTTAAAGGGTTTTAACTAGATACTTTAATCATAAAATGATATATAAAAAGACTATCTCCATATGTATTGGAGATAGTCTGATATTGGTATATAGTATTTTCTCTTTTCTACTAAATTTAATGTTATATATTAGTGAAAGCTTGGTTTATCGAAGTGTGTACCTGGCTCACCTACGCCGATGCTTGTGCGGTGGAAAGGAGTTTCATCCGCAGCATGTAAGATATCAAAGATGGCTTTTACCACAGCTTCGCGTGAAACTTGGGCGTCGTTGAATTGAGAGCCTTCAGGGATGAGTTCGTAATCGGTTTTTTCTGGATCATTGTAAAGCCATGTGAGACGCAAGATAGTGTAATTTAAATTGGATTCGCGCAATACGTTACGAGCTTGGCGCTCACCTTGAACATAGCTAATAGGTAAGTTATCGAAGGTCCATTTTTCGAGTGCTACAGGGAATTCACCAGAAAGGCCAGCCATGGAAACACCGATAACACGGCGTACATTTTTACGACTCAATGCTTTCACGATGGACGCCATATCACTGCCGGACTCCATAGAACCTACAAATACAACCTCCGCATTTGTTACAGCTTGTTCTAACTTAGCAGGGTTTTGAAAAGAACCTTCAATCACTGTAACACGTTCATGGTCGATAATCTCTGGAGGTATACGTGTTTTCAACTGACGACCATATAATGTAATGTGCATATCTGTATATGTTAATAGTGTAGCAGTCAACTTTTGAGCTATTTGGCCCGCAGCTCCTAAAATCGTAATATACTTATACATAAAAAAGACCTCCTATGTTCGGGCATAAATATTTGATGAAATTTTAACATACATATATGACAAATACGTGAGAAAAATTATAGAAATCTTTATAAGATTTTCATAATTTAATTGATGCTTAAAGTTTCTTTTGTTGTTTTTAACTGCGCAAATCGATTTCGCCAAATCTTTTCTTTGTAAAAGGATAGGATTTTATCGGCTGGTAGATGCTCATTGTCAAAGGTTGAGATAGCATCTTCGACGATGGTAATTTTATAACCATATTCAAAGCCTACTTTTACAGATGTATCGATGCAAAATTCCACTTGCATTCCTACGAATGTTAAATCGGTAATACTTTTGCTATCTAAATATTCCTTTAACTCACTATCTTTGAAGATGCTATTGTAATATTTGTTGAAAATCTTTTCGTTTTCTTGCGGTTTTAATTCGTGATAGACTTGCCAATTATCGCTACTTGTTGCTAATAAACCTTCATCTTCAGAGTGTCTGATAAAAACTACTTCTATATTTTGATCTCTGAAATGTTGAATGATTGCTTTTGTATTAGTGATAAGATTTTTGACATCATAAGGGTTTTCGTTAACTAAGCCTTCTTGTATATCGATTACGATTAATGCTTGTGCCATGAGGAACCTCCTTGGTAAGGTAAATAATGAGCTCATTATAATTATAGTTATAATTAAATAATAAATAGTATATGGAAATTATAATAATTATACACCAAGATAGTGGACGTATTTATTTTGTGTGCATTAATTTATTATTTAATATTAGTAGTTGAAATATTATTGACCGTAGTCAATAGCGTGTGATATAGTAATGTAAAAATAAAGGCATAATATGGAGGAGGTCTATTATGAGAGAGCGCTTATCTCCAGAGGAACGGCGAAAGCAGCTGTTAGAGGTCGCTTTTGAGTGTTTTTCGGAGCAAGGCTATGTGGCGACTACTGTTACGGATCTGGTTAAACGTGCGGGTGTAGCAAAGGGAACATTCTTTTATTATTTTCCAACGAAAGAGGATGCTCTTGTTGCCTTGATGGAAGAAGAGTGTATTGTTATTATCGATAGAGTAAAACCTCAACAGGTTGGATTAGGTGCTATCGATCGAATGAAACAATTATTGGCCTTGATTGATGAACCAAATCGATTAGAACCCATTTTTACTAAACTGTGTGAATGTGGCGAAGTGCGCATCATGCAAAGATTGTGGAAGGTATTACAAAATGCATTTTCTCCCGTCTTAATGGAGTGTATTGAATTAGGTATTGCTGAGGGGGGTATGCATTGTCAAAATGTCGAAGTAACTATTACTTATTTTTGGTCTATTATTGACTGTTTATACATCTGTAAAGAAGATGAGCAGTTAATGCGCGTATATGATGAAGGTAAGCGCATGGGATATGGTCTCATTGAACATGTTCTTGGTATGGAATCAGGTGTACTCCTATAAGTATGTGCAGTAATTTTTACTGCACATATATTTTTAAATTATACTGACCGCAGTCAATAAAGGTAATAGAAATAGATTTTGTAGAAGTTATACATGACATAGTTTGGAGCTCAGGTATATGCATAAAGAGAAAGGGTAGCTATGAAAGATTGTAAAAAATTAACGAAATGGATTGCCATTGGTGTGATTACAATAGTGTTTATTGGTATGTTGGTAAGCCGTGTAGTAGATTTGTTTGATGAACCAGATACGCAACAACAACCATTAGCAGTACATACACAGGTAGTAAAAGAAGGGGACTTGAAATCAGAGGCTATGTTGACGGGGTCCATAGAGGGGGCTACTTCATCTATTATCAGCAGTCCTATATCCGGTCAGGTTGTACAAATTTATGTGGATGATGGCTCCATGGTTTCTGTAGGTGATCCTCTCTTTAAACTTGATACGGTGGAGCTCAATAATGTGGTAATTGCTGCTAATAATGCACTTTATCAAGTAGAGGCAAAATATGACCAAGCGAATACCAACTTTCACCGATATGAAACCCTCGTTCGGCAAGGCGCGATTTCTCAGCAACAAATGGACGCAGCACGGACCGACCTCATAGCGGCCCAAACTGAAGTGGATTCCGCCCGTGCTAATGTGAGTACGGCTGCAAAACGCGTGGATGATGCAACGGTACGGGCCTCATCCGACGGTGTGGTGGCGAATCGAAATCTTACGATCGGTCAAAATGTAGGTGCTGGTGTTCAGGTCATGACTGTAGAGGCTATCAGTACTGTAAATGCAGTGATACAGATTCCGCAAAAATGGATGAAAGACATCAAGATAGGTGATACCGTAGATATTACAATTGATACCTATCCGAACCGTGTATTTAAGGGCACCATATCGGTTATTAATCCGGTGGCAGGTGTTGAAAATCGGATGTTCCGTGTAAAAGTGACCATTCTCAATTCGGAAGGCCTCATTAAACCGGGGATGTTCGTATCTGTAAAAATGACGGATGAAACACCAGTGAAAGCTATCATGGTCCCTAAGACCGCCATTGTTCAAGAAAAGGGCTTATCCTATATCTTTGTTGTGGACGGAAATCAGGCAAAACGAGTTTCTGTTGAGGTCGGTGAGCTACAAGCGGATAACATTCAAATCGTAAAAGGCTTACATGTGGGGGATCGCATCATTTTAGATCAGACAGATCGATTGCAAGATAAAGCCCTTATTTCATGGAAGGAGGAGGGCTAATGAACTTACCTGAAATAAGCATTAAACGCCCTGTCTTTGCAACGGTCCTCCTCCTAGCGCTTATTGTGCTAGGTATTATGGGGTATCAAAAGATGAAGGTAGAAGAAATGCCTGATATGGCATCTCCGTTTGTGGTGGTAAATATCACTTATGAAGGGGCCCAACCGGAGCAGGTAGATTCACAGGTCGTACAAAAGGTTGAGGATGCTCTGGCAGAGGTAAAGGGGATTAAACATATTGAATCTGTTTCCAATGAAGGCTATGCAACTATAAATGTGGAGTTCAACTTTGGTATTGATCCGAATCAAGCGGCCCAAGATGTACGGGATAAGGTAAACTCAGTTCGCGATGACTTACCTACAGGTGTTAAAGAACCTGTGATCGCTAAGTATGATTTGAATGCAACGCCTATTATGGCATTGGCCATTACAAGCGAAAAGGCGAGCATACGTGAGTTGAGTATTTTCACGAAAGATGTATTAAATCTACGCCTTCAAAAGGTGTCGGGTGTAGGTAAAATTCGTATTGTCGGACAAGAGGAACGAGAAATTCAATTGTTGCTTAACTTAGAGCAGTTGAATGGCACGGGCTTATCTCTGACCGGCGTAACTGAGCGATTGCAATGGGCAAATCAGGACATACCGGCTGGTAAGCTAGGGCAAGAGTCCGGTCAACTATCTTTGCGCAGTAATAATAAATTTACTTCGGTTGACCAATTTTATGATGTGACCGTTGGTGAACGGAGTGGTGTAGCCATTCCATATTGGCAAATAGGAACTGTGAAAGATGGTATCAAAGAACGAACGGATTTAGCCCGTTATGATGGTAAGCCGGCTATCGTTATCGAGGTGGGGAGACAGTCCGGTGCTAATACGATAGATGTGGCAAAAGGCGTTAAAGCTGAATTGGAATCAATGAAAGAATCTCTGCCAGAGGGCGTAGAAATTCATATGGTTCGTGATGATTCGGAACGTATTGTAGAGTCAATTGAGGATGTATGGTTTGACCTTACCGTAGGTGGCTTTTTTGCGGTTATAATCGTATGGTGGTTTCTCGGCGATTGGCGAAGCACGATTATCAGTGCCATTGCCATCCCTGCATCTATCGTGAGCGCTTTCTTCTTTATGAAATTGATGGGATTTTCTATTAATACTATATCCCTTTTAAGTATGTCCTTATCTGTAGGTCTTCTCATTGACGATGCCATTGTAGTTATTGAAAATATCATCCGTCATCGTGAGTTAGGAGCGGACTCATTTACAGCCACTCTCGAGGGCGCTAAAGAAATTACACTCGCCGTATTAGCTACAACTTTTACAGTTGTGGCTGTATTCTTGCCGGTAGGGATGGTAGATGGTGCTGATGGTGAACTTTATAAGCAGTTTGGTATTACCATTGTTTTTGCAGTACTCGTGTCTCTATTTATTTCCTTTACGCTGACGCCGATGATGGCGGCACGGTATTTGCCTGTTGGTGAAGCTTCGATGCCAAGACAGCTGAAGCCTTTATGGAATCGATGGAATCATTGGTTTGATAGAACTACAAAATTGTATGGAAAAACATTGGATGTGATTTTACGGACTCGTAGAAAAACGGTCCTTTTAACAGCAATCGGTCTTTTTGTAGCGAGTATGGGGCTAATACAATTGATGGGTTCATCCTTTATTCCGTCGACGGATCAATCTCAGTTTATAGTGACCGTACAAAACTTGCCGGGCGCATCTGTACAGGTATCTGATGAACGGGCGAAACAATTAACGGATATTGTGAAAACTTTGCCCGAGGTCAGTCATGTATATGCGACAGCAACAGCAGAAAATCAGCAATTATATGTACGTCTTGTTCCCAAAAAAGAACGCACTAAATCCCAAAGTGCGGTCGCCAGCGATGTTCGTGCCGCTATTAACGCAGTACCTGGTATGCGAGCCGATATAAGGGAAGGCGAAGGTAAACCTGTTGCCATTTCCGTGACCGGTCCTAATGTACATACCTTGCAAGGTGTATCGCGAGATGTGGCCGATACAATGGGTACGATTCCTGGCGTTCGAGATGTCTTGCGTAGTGGGGGTGTTATTGTCCCTGGGATGACTGTAAAAGTAGATGATAGAAAAGCTGATGATCTTGGGATATCTTCTGCAATAGTGGGGAACACATTACAAACCATGTTCTATGGTAATATTGTAGGCAAATATCGAGATGGGAATGAATTGAATGATGTGCGGCTTAAACTTGATAAAGAGGCACGTGAAAATATGAACTCTTTACAATCGGTATACGTAGCAAGCTCTAAGCTTACGGCAGATGGGAAAACACAAATGTTGCCGCTATCTCAAATATCATCTTGGAATTACTCTCAAGAACCAAGTGAGATTAGACGTTATGACCGTCAAAAAGAGGTGCGTATTACGGCAAATCTTGAAAAGACGGATTTAGGTAAATTCGGCGAAATCTTTACTGACAAAACCAAAGCCATGCAGTTGCCAGTAGGCTACCAAATCAGACAAACCGGTACGGCTACCGATATGGATACCGCTTTTGGTAACATGGGGACCGCTCTCGTGGTAGGTATTTTATTTATCTTTATGGTTATGGCTGCTCAGTTTGAAAGCTGGTCAGAGCCGATAGCGATCATGCCTGCATTACCATTAGCGGCAATCGGGGCTATTCTATTTCTATTTTTAGGGAACTATGATATTAGCTTGATATCTTTAATTGGTATTATGATGCTCATGGGACTTGTTACAAAAAATGCGATTCTTCTCATAGATTTTGCAAAACAACAAATCGGGAAGGGCCATTCTGTACATGATGCGCTCATCGAAGCTGGGCAGGTGCGGCTTCGTCCCATTCTTATGACAAGCCTTGCTATGATCTTCGGGATGATTCCAATTATGCTCGGCCTTGGACCAGGCGCTGAAACAAGAGCTCCGATGGCTTTTGCCATTGTCGGCGGCGTGTTGACATCAACGCTGCTAACACTGTTTGTAGTGCCTGTGTGCTATACTTTTATTAAAGGGGAGAAATGATTTAGCTCTGAGAAGTAATAAGAGCCTGAATCAGTTGTATATAATATCAATATTACCAATATTTTGGAGATGAATTAATGTTGAGAAAAGAGGCTACTTGGGTAGCCTCTTTTAATTTACTATCCATACCCTAGCACGTGCAAAAGTCTTCGAAGAATGTTACAATAAACAGTATATATTCATTTTTAGAAAAGAGGCTATTATGGAACGGATTCAAGATCTTGTGTATACGCATGTGCAGGGTGGCCAGTTTAGATGGGTTACTGTCAGCACATTGATGCTCGCATTGGGCACGATTTTGCATTTGGTGAGCCCTAGTGTGGCTGGGGTAACGCCGAACTGGACGATTGCTACGTACTGCGTAGCTATTTTATTAACTCGTCCTAGTTTGAGTCAAACTTTGGGGATTGGCCTCGTGGCGGCCCTCATCAATGTATTGACGTCTAAGTCAGCGTTCCCTTATGGCAACTTGTTGTCTGAGCCAGGTGGTGCTTTGACGGCGGCTCTCGTAACGCGCGCTATGTTGTCCATGAAGTTCCGTAAAATTGGTGGTTTTGATTTAACGCCTGTCGTGTCTGGTTTTTTAGCAACTGTTGTATCTGGTGGTATCTTTGTTACCATTTTGTGGCAAGTGCTTGGGTTGCCAAATAATGTGTACATGTACGGCATGTGGCCATTGGTACTCATCATAGGTGCCTTGAATGGTGCCATTACGCCAATTTTGTATATTCCGGCACAACGTCTATTTTCTAAACGTGGCATGTTGCCAAATGCGGATCAATTGACATCTGACCATAGTCGCTTGACTATCTTGCCTGAGCGCCAAGCTAAAATCTCTATTGAACACGTTAATTACTATCATCCAAAGGCGACTACCCCATCCCTTGAAAACATCAATCTCGATGTAAATGAAGGAGATTTCCTCGTTGTTACAGGTCCTGCCGGTTGTGGTAAAAGCACCCTTTGTATGGCGATGGTAGGGGCGGTGCCTAAATTCTATGGTGGACGCTTAGAAGGCATGATTTTTGTAGATGGTCATGCGACCACACAAATGGAAATCCCAGAACTAGCGAACCATATCGGTGTAGTTCTCGCCGATTACGATACACAGCTCGTAACGATGACGGTTCGTGAAGAAGTGGCCTTTGCCATGGAAAACCGTGGTTACGACCGTGAAACGATTACCTCTCGCTCTCAAGAGGTGTTTGAACAAGTTGGTCTTGTGGGATTAGAAGACCGCAAGATTACAAGTTTATCTGGTGGTCAACGCCAACGTTTGGCGATTGCTTCCGTATTGGCTACGAATCCAACTGTACTTGTTCTTGATGAACCGACTAGCTCCCTTGATCCAGATGGGACCGCCGAATTATATCGCCTCGTAGGTGATTTGAACCAAAAACACGGTATCACCGTTGTCGTTATCGACCATGATTTGCATGCTGTATTGCCGTACGCTAACCGCATGGCTCTCATGGTAGATGGCTCTATCGCATGTGATGACGATGTACCTACTACGCTTCGTTACATGTACGAGCACAACATTCACGTCGATGCATTGCCATCTGTATTTACAACCTATATGGAACTAGAACAAGCCGGTTTCCACAGTGATGAACCTTGGCTCAGCATCGAGTCTGCTATCAAGGGCTTGCATCAAATTGAAATGGCTCATGCTATTCAAACCGAGGTACATGGTAAAAGCAACTCTCCAGCTAATCAAAGAAATTTAGTAGATAATTTTGCTGATCATTCTAATATAGTAGAAAATAGACAACCAGTTCAACGTGTTGATGATGTACAAGGAAAGGACGGTGGTGCTCATGCTTAAGGTTGAAAACATCCGCTTTGGCTATGTGCCATCCGTAGATATTTTCCGAGACGTGACTTTCACCATCGAAGGAGGCGAATATATCGCCATCGGTGGTCGTAATGGTTGCGGTAAAACGACCATAACTCGTTTGCTCGTAGGCCTCGAAAAGGCTAGCGAAGGCCGCATGTATTATAACGGTAGGGACATTACGTCCATGCCGCCGTCTAAACGGGGGCAATTTATCGGCTATGTATTCCAACAGCCAGATCGTCAAATGTTTAGACCCACTGTAGCCACTGAGGTTGCCTTTGGCCCTGAGTCTTTGGGTCACACTAAATCCGAAGCGAAACGCATCGTCGATGAAGTATTGAAACGTACAGGTATTGCCCACTTGCGTGAAGCATACCCTCCGACATTGCGCCGTGGTGAAAAGCAACGCGTAGCTATTGCTTCCGCCTTGGCTATGAAGTCTAAAATCCTCATCCTTGACGAGCCAACAAGTGGTCAAGATGGTAAGGAAACAAAAGAGCTATTAGCATTATTGCGTCAGCTCAATGCAGAAGGTATCACGATCCTTCTCATTACTCATGATATGGAAATCATGGCTAGCGAATGTAGCCGTGCTATCATCATGGGCAACCAAACCGTAGCCTTTGATGGCAGTCCAGAAGAATTATTTAAAAAGTCTACGGATGAATTGCAAGATTTAGGCCTTACGAAACCGCCAAGTGTGGAACTTTCACTAGCGGTACCATCCTTGGGCTATTGCAAATCTATGGATGAATTGAAATCTAAGTTAGTGGCTCAGTTGAGCGGAAAATAGGAGGGACATATGGAACGTTTAGTACCGTTAACAAAAATCTTGATGACCCTCGCCGTATCCGTGTGGGCCATCCTGTTGCGCGACTGGGTATCGCTATTGGCATTAGTCGTAGTAGAACTTGGTGTATTGTTTGTGGCAGGGTTGCTGTTCAAACAACACAAAGCAGTGTTGGCATTAACTAGCTTCGCTGTATTCCTTGGTCTCATCCAATTCCTCGGCAGCGGCGATGTAACTTCTGCCATCGTATCTGGCTTGCGAATGCTCGCTATGACATTGATATTCATCTGTCTGTTGGCAACTACAAAATTGCAAGATCTTACAGCTGCACTCGTAACACAATGCAAAATTCCTTACGAATATGCATTTATGTTTACTGCTGCTCTTCGCTTCGTGCCTGATTTCATTGCTGAAAGCCATGCTGTACAAGAGGCTCAAGCCTGCCGTGGTTTGTCTTTAGAAGGTAACTTCATTAAACGAATCAAATCCTATGCGTCCGTTATCCAACCATTACTGCTAAAATCCTTGGGACGCTCCGAAACAATGGCGTTGTCCTTGGAACTACGGGGCTTTGGTGGTCCAACACACAGCTTTGCTGCATCCGTAGGATTGAAAAGAATAGACTATAGTGTGATTGGTGCTTTAATTGCTATTACAGTACTTTTATTCTTAGTTGTTTAATCTTTTTATAAATTAAGCAAGCGTTTAATTTTGATCTTATAGAAGTGTATTAGTTCTAATAGTTATAATAAAAAATATGATGAAAGTATATAAGTAAAATAAGAGCTTTTTACTTATATATACTTCAAAATGCATAAACTGAGTGGTAAAAATCGTTGTTTTTACCACTCAGTTTTGTTATATTGGGTGTATAAAGGTAAAATTTACAATTTTTACATTTTAATGGATTGTGAAAGGTGAAAAGCTATGTCATATGAACCTTTATATCAAGTGTTTTATAAATGCGAAGAAAAGTGGCAAGAGATTCTTGATGCACGATATACATCTGAAAATACGCAACATATAAGTATATCAATAGCACAAATCAATAGAAAAAAGAGTTTTTCTGCTTTTTTTATGTATCATAAGGATATTCTTGATATAATGATCCAATTAGAGCGGAAACATTCAGCTTTTTTAGATTTATTAAAGCAAGTTCCGTTAATTATGCATCCTCACTTACTAAACACATTTTTGGTAGAAGAAATCAAGGCTAGTAATGATATTGAAGGTGTTCATAGTAGCAGAAGAGAGATTCAAGAGGCTATTGATACAAATGTTACTGAGGTAAAAAGGTTTAGTAGCATTGTTTCAAAATACAGAGATATATTAAATACATCAGGGAAGAAAGAGTTTTATATAAATGAAGATATTAGAGCTCTATATGATGAGTTAGTATCAAATGAAATTGAAGAGAAAAATAAACTAGATGGAGTGATTTTTAGACGCGACTCTGTTTCAGTTTATGATGGTTATGATAGAGAGATCCATATAGGAACTACACCGGAATCACAAATCATCAAACTTATGACCGTAGCACTAGAATTTTTGAATAATGATGAGATACAATTACCAATTCGTGTGGCGGTATTTCATTATATGTTTGGTTATATTCATCCTTTTTATGATGGTAATGGCCGTGTGAATAGGTATATTTCTTCTTCGTATTTATCAAAGGAGTTTCATCCATTGGTAGCCTTGCGTTTATCCGCTTTAATAAAGGCTAATCGTTCTAAATATTATAAAAGCTTTGTTAATACTACGTCAGAACGCAACGGAGGTGATTTGACTCCTTTTATTATTCAGTTTCTAACTTTTTTAGTTGATACAGTTGATAATTTAAGTGAATTGCTTAATACACGGTTAGAACGATTACGTAATGCCTGTGATCAATTAGATCAGTTTTTTATAAACCAAGGAATTACAGATGAACTGGTTCAAGATATATATTATATCTTATTACAGACATCTTTATTTATGATTGGACCAGGAATTACTAGAGAAGAATTATGGAAAAATTTAGGTAAGAGTAAAAAGACCGTGTATGAACGTATTAAACATATACCACGTGAACATCTTAAAGTTCAAAAAGTGGGTAAAACAGAGCATTTTAAGTTAAAGAAATCTATATTGAGTTCTGTTCAGTAATCTATGAAAGAAGAGTTACTATGAATAATTTGAATATTCGTCGTGCTAGAATTGATGATGTACCTCTTTGTTTAATTATTTATAATTACGAGGTTGTAAACGGTGTAGCAACGCTTGATCTTGAACCGCGCACGTTGTCAGAGTGGCAGGAGTGGTATGAGAGTCATCAAAGCATTGAACACTGCATTTTTGTAGGTGTTGTGGATGACGTGGTGGTAGGCTATGCATCGCTTTCACCATATAGAACAAAAGATGCTTTCAAAAGTACCGTAGAATTATCTATTTACATCCACCAAGATTATCGTGGTAAGGGCGTAGCATCTAAGTTGATGGCATATATTCTAGAGCATGCCAAAGCGACTGACACATTACACACAGTGGTGTCCGTTATTACTGCAGGAAATGCGGCAAGCACAGCGCTACATGAACGATTTGGATTTACCTATTGTGGGTTAACGCCGCAAGTGGGATTTAAACATGGTAAATATCAGGATACCGAAACATACGCATTATTGGTATAATAATTAGTATAGGAAATCATAGATATTAATACGTTATACTAATAATGTATAGATTATAGATAAGGGTTCGCCAGGGGTTAGGGCGAATAGGGGTGATTGAATGAACATGAAAGATGAACGGCAGTTCGTTGGATACAGTAAGTATCGCAGCCGTCTCGTGGACGGTCATGTACATACGGAGTTGTGTCCACATGGTAGTGGGGACCGAACTGCGATGATGATTGAAAAGGCCATCGAGTTGCGTATCGAAAAGGTATGCCTTACAGAACATGCACCATTGCCAACAGCCTTTGCTGCAGAATACGGTGGTGATAAAAAGGCCTATGACACAGCCTCTTTGAAATTGAACCAAGTAGATGCCTATTTAGAGCTGGGCCGTCAATTACAACGTGCCTATGGCACACATATCGATATCTCTCTTGGTTTTGAAGTTGATTATATTCCAGGCTTTGAATCAGATATTCAAGAGTTCTTGGATCGCTACGGTCCGTTGACAGATGATAATATTTTATCCGTTCACTTTATGGAAGGTGTTAATAATGCCTTTTTCTGCTTAGACTACAGCCCTCAAGAATTTGAAAAAGGTTTCGGACCGTGGATTGAAAAGCAATATGAGTTGTACTACAAGTATTATTCCACAGTGCGCCAAGCCGTGAGAGCTGACCTCGGTGAATATACACCTAAACGCATTGGTCACTTTGATTTAATCAAGAAATACCAACACCACTTTAACTTTGAACGCCATTTAGATCGTCGCAATGCGCAGGTGGTGAGCGATATTTTGCATATCATGCGCGTCCAAGGTCGCGAGCTAGACTACAACATGAGCGGCTTCTTCAAACCAGACTGCCGTGAAATGTACCCAAGCCGCTTTATTCAAGGCATGGCGGCTATCATTGGTGTGCCATTTGTATTGGGATCTGATGCACATAGCGTGGCGGATATAGAAAATGTTTGGGGATAGCATCTAATCATTATTATAGTAAATACATGAAATTATAACGGTTCTATTGACAATTCTATAGAACCGTTATATTATGATTTCATACTTTAATAAAGTAAAGTGATAAAATAGAAAAAGTATCGATATAGGTAAATTTTTTCTCATAATAAACTGAATAGCTAGATGACTTAAACCGTCATATAACTTAAATGGTTAATACAGATGATATATAGCTTTCAAAAATATGAGAAATGATATAAATGAATTGACAGAAAGGATGTTTACGATGGTACAGCAGCAATTACCTACGGGTTTCCGTGATGATATAGGGATCGTAGCAGAGCGTAAGGATGATGTGAGTCAATATGTGCTCGGTCTTTGTCGAAATCGTCAATATACAAAGATTTCTACGCCTCTCGTAGAGTATAAAGATGTATTCAATGGCTATGCAATGGGGCGCGGTCAACATATGTACGAATTCATAGATAGTTCTGAAGCGTCCGTCGTAATTCGTCCCGATTTGACCATGCCTATCGGTCGTTTCTTGGCGACCACAAATATAGAATTGCCTCGCACGTTCTATTACTTGGGCGATGTGTTCATGAAAAATAAAAAGCACCGCGGCGATGTGAACCAAGTGACGCAAGGTGGTATCGAGATGGTGGGCTATGATGGGATTGAGGCAGAGCAAGAGTGCTTCAAGATCATTAAAGAGGTAAATGAAACTCAGCTAGGTGGTAGCTTGTTACTCGAAATTGGTGATGCTCGATTCTCTCGTGCTATCACTGATGCGCTAGGGCTCAGTGATGAGGAAAGAACAGAACTCCTCGAGGCTTTGTTCACCAAATATTTACCTCGTTACAACGAGTTGATTGCTGACTTTAAAAACAGTGCGTTGTTCCCATTCCTCAATGTGTGGCCTCGTTTATTTGGTACGGTTCAAGATATCAAGGATGAGCTGAACCAAATCATCTTGCCTGCAGCGGCACAGCGCATTTTAGATAATCTCGTAGATATGGCAAACCAAGTGGAGCAAACAGGGCAACAGGTTCGCATCGATGTGTCTACAGAACCGCCTCAATCTTATTACACAGGCATTACCTTTAGGGGTTATGTGGACGGCGTGTCTCAATATATCGTCAGTGGTGGTCGTTATGACGGACTGTTATCTAGCTTTGATGGTACACCGATGCCGGCTGTTGGGATGGCTTTCAACATTGACGTTTTGACTGAGATTACCTTGCAAGGTGAAAGCAAAGTTCAAGATAACGATACATTACGTATCGCTCTTACGAAGGGGCGCGTAGAAAAGGATTTTATTCCACTCCTAGAAGCATGTGGCGTTGATTGCGAGCCATTACATAATAAGGCGCGTAAGCTCATTATCTCTTTGGGCGATTTTATGGAGGTCATCCTCGCAAAGGGGCCGGATGTAACGACGTACTTGAAAAACGGCGTTGTGGACCTCGGTATCGTGGGTAGCGATGTCTTAGATGAACAAGACGATACGAGCTATGAAATGCTTGATTTACAAACAGGTAAATGCCAATTTATCTTAGCATCCTTAGCGGGCTACGACCCTAAAGAAGGTCGTCGACAACGAATTGGTACGAAATATCCAACTGTTACAAAACAATACTTTGGAGCTCAAGATGTGGAAATCATTAAAATTGAAGGCTCCGTTGAGCTGGCTCCACTTGTAGGATTAGCGGATGCTATCGTAGATATTACGGAAACGGGTACTACTTTGCGTGAGAATAATTTAGAAATTTTTGACTGGTTGCAACCAATTTCTACACGCCTCGTAGCCAATCCATTAGCTTTAAAACAAAAGAGAAATACTATTTTTAAACTCATTGATCAGCTTTCAGAAGCAATTAATAAATAAGATGTAGAGTGAATCATATATTCGGCTAGTAAGATTTAGGATTAATTGTAGATAGAACTATTAATATATGGAATGAATAATAGATTTAACTAGTGATACTGATAGCTCAAGTAGGAAGAAGGACGACAGATGAAAATATATAAAGAATCACTAGAGGCGATGCTTGCCATCGTACGGGATTATACACAGCAAACTACAGATATGGAAATTGAACGTCGCGTGTACGATATCATCGCTGATGTCCGCACTAATGGTGATGCGGCGCTCAAAGCGTATTCTGAAAAATTTGATGGCGTATCCATCGAAGATTTTAAGGTGTCTCAAGAGGAAATCGATGCAGCCTATGAGTCTTTATCTGATGAGTTGAAAGCCGCATTATTAAAGGCAAAGGCTAACATTACAGAATTCCACAGCCGTGAAATCGAGCAGGGCTTTGTGGACATGGATACACCGGGTATCATCCGTGGTCAAAAGGTGACTCCCTTGACTCGTGTTGGTCTCTACGTTCCTGGCGGCACTGCAGCATATCCATCTACCATTATCATGACTGCATTGCCAGCCAAAATTGCAGGGGTAAAAGAAATCGTCATGGTGACGCCTCCTCAAAAGGATGGTATTAGCCCTGCTGTACTTGGTGCGGCAAAGCTTGCCGGTGTTGATGCGGTATATCAAGTGGGGGGCGCTCAAGGAATAGCGGCATTGGCGTATGGTACGGAAACGATTCCAAAGGTAGATAAAATCGTAGGTCCTGGCAACATTTACGTAGCCACAGCGAAACGCCAAGTGTTTGGCCAAGTCGATATCGACATGATTGCAGGCCCAAGTGAAATCGGTGTTATCGCCGATGACAGTGCTAATCCAGTTCACCTTGCAGCAGATCTCTTATCCCAAGCGGAACATGATCCTCGTGCGCGCGCTATTATGGTGACTACCAGTGAAAGCTTAGCTAATGCCGTATCCGATGAGGTGGAACGTCAACTTAAAATGTTACCTCGTGAAAGCATCGCTCGTCCAGCCATTGAAAATAACAGTTATATTGCCGTTATGGACAGCGTGGAAGATATGTTTACCGTAATGAACGAAGTAGCGCCAGAGCATTTGGAAATCCAATTGCCAGACCCAATGAACTACATGAGCCTCGTTCAAAATGCGGGCTCTGTATTCCTCGGTGCTTATGCATCTGAACCGTTGGGCGACTACTTGGGCGGTACAAATCACGTATTACCTACTAGTGGTACGGCGCGATTTTCGTCTCCGCTCGGCGTATATGATTTCGTGAAACGTACGTCTTTCACACAATTTACAAAAGAACGTTTAGAAGAAGTGGCAAAACATATTACTACGTTGGCTCGTACGGAAGGGCTCGAAGCGCATGCTCGTGCCATCGAAGTACGATTTGAAAAATAGTTTATAAAAAATATTAGAAAATAGATTTGGTATATATTTGGCATCTATATTTATATGTATATTTTAAATATAGGGTGGAAATATAGATTACAGAAATAGATTTGGAGTATAGAGGTCGTTATGATACGCACAGGCACGGTGCAACGCACCACTCAAGAAACAGACATTACAGTAGAAATTACCCTTGATGGGGCACAAACGAGCTCCATCTCGACCGGAATTGGCTTCTTTGACCATATGTTGACGCTATTGGCGAAACACGGCCGTTTTGGCCTTGTGGTAGAGGCAAAGGGCGATACCTATGTGGATGCTCATCATACGGTTGAGGACGTTGGACTTGCCTTAGGGCAGGCCTTGGTGAAAGCCCTTGGCGACAAGGCCGGCATTGAGCGTTACGGCGATGCGTGGGTTCCTATGGATGAAGCATTGACGCAAGTTGTAATCGATTTGAGCGGTCGTCCGTACCTCGTTTTCCAAGGGGAATGGAGTACGCCGGTTTTAGGTGGCAACTTTGAAACAGAGCTGGTGGAGGATTTCTTCCAAGCTCTTGCTATGAGCGCCGCTATGAACTTACATGTGCGCAATTTATATGGTCGCAATACACATCACATTATTGAAAGCATATTTAAGGCAACGGGCCGTGCGTTGCGCAAGGCAGTTACTATTAACCCAGATATTCAAGGCGTAAATTCTACAAAGGGCGTTATTTAATACAGTTATTTAATAAAGGAGAACCTATGATTTTTCCAGCTATAGATTTACAAGAGGGGCGCAGTGTTCGTCTTTATAAAGGCGATTTCGCACAGGAGACGGTCATCAATCCTGATCCAGTAGATCAAGCGAAACAATATGAAGCAGCTAAGGTGGGGGCTTTGCACCTCGTCGATTTAGATGGCGCCAAGGCGGGCAAGCCTGTAAATGTAGACATTGTAAAAGCAGTGCGTGCAGTTTTCACAGGCATCCTTGAAATTGGAGGCGGCATCCGAGATAAAGAGGCCGTTGACCTCTATTTAGGCATGGGCGTAGATCGCGTTATCTTAGGATCTGTAGCTCTTAAAAATCCGGAACTTACAAAGCAGGTTATCGCTGAATACGGTGCGGAGCGCATTGTTATCGGTGTAGATGGAAAAAATGGCAAGGTTGCCGCTGAAGGTTGGCTCGATCAGTCCGACGTGCCGATGACCGATTTAATCGGTGCCATGGTTGAAGGTGGCGCAAAGTATTTTATCGTTACCGACGTAGACAGGGACGGTACGATGCAGGGCGCCAATGAAGAGTTACTTGGGAATTTGCAAAAAGAATTTCCTACAGCACGCATCGTTGCTTCTGGTGGCATTTGTAATCTAGGGGATATTAAATCGCTTGAACAAAAAGGCGTTATGGATAGTATTGTTGGTAAGGCTCTGTACGAGGGCACGATTACGCTAGAGGAAATCGGCGAGTACAATCAGCAGAAATAATAGAAATGACTGTGATGCTCTTAAATTAATTATTGGCTGTAACCAATGGAATATTGTGCATAATCAATAAATATATTGTACATGGTCAATGAAATATGTTGAGTATAACTGTTGAAATGTATTGGGCGTAACAGCTGAATTATATTGAGTGACACTCGATGGAAAGGAGCTTTATGTTAGCGAAACGGATTATTCCCTGCCTAGATGTAGATGATGGGCGCGTAAAAAAAGGGGTTAACTTTGTTAATCTCGTAGATGTAGGCAGCCCCGTAGATATTGCGGCATCCTATGAGCAGCAACAGGCAGATGAGCTGGTATTCCTAGATATTACGGCCACCGTTGATGCACGGACCACTATGCGCGATGTGGTACAAGAAATCTCCACACAAGTATTTATGCCACTCACCGTGGGTGGTGGGATCAAGAGTGTTGATGATATGACTGCTTTGTTGAAAGCTGGTGCGGACAAGGTATCTTTGAACTCTGCGGCTCTTGCTAATCCTGAGCTCATCACAGAAGGGGCTCAAAAGTTTGGCAATCAATGTATGGTGGTAGCCATTGATGTGAAAACAGATGAAGAAACTGGCGAATGGTATGCCTATACTCACGGTGGTCGTAAGCGTACAGAATGGAAAGCTTTAGATTGGGCAAAAGAGGCCGTAATTCGTGGAGCAGGGGAATTGCTGGTGACGAGCATGGACAAAGATGGTACAAAATCCGGTTTTGATATTGAACTATATAAGGCCATAGAGTCTGTCGTAAATGTACCTATCATAGCATCTGGAGGTGCGGGTACCGTGCAAGATTTTGTAGAGCTCTTTGAAAAAACAGGCGTTACCGGTGCTTTGGCAGCATCTATATTCCACTTTGGAGAAATCAAAATTCCTGAACTCAAGCAAGAGCTACGAGCTCACGGAATTACAGTGCGCTAAAATAGATCTAAAAAATTACTATCTCTCGTAAATCCTTTGCTAATCTATATGTTCAGAGTTAGTTAAATAGTTTGTTTATAGATAAACAGAAAATAGAAATAGCAGTAGATAGAGATACAAGCTGATATAGGATAACGGATTAATGATTACTTTTAATAAAGGGAAGAATATGAAACCAGATTTTGAAAAAGGGAATGGCTTACTGCCAACGGTTGTGCAAGATGCGGAGACTAAGGATGTCCTCATGGTGGCGTGGATGAACGAAGAAAGCTTTCACAAAACATTAGAAACAAAGGAAACGTGGTTTTGGTCTCGGTCTCGTGAGGAGTTATGGCATAAGGGTGGGTCTAGTGGCAATGTGCAGCGTGTGGTGAGTATGGCCCTCGATTGTGATGGAGACACCTTGCTCATTCAAGTTAAGCCTGAAGGTCCTGCCTGTCATACCGGGCGTACAAGCTGTTTCTTTAATGAAGTAGAGTCATAGTATTCGATAAGATCAGCATAATGGCAATGAATAAGAGAAGCTTAATAGAATGCAAATTATAAGAGGTATAACGGAGTAAGTTATGGCACAGCAAACACTGAACGAATTATATGAAATTATTAAAAATCGCAAGGCACAGCCAAAGGAAGGTTCTTATACGAATTATTTATTCGACAAAGGACTCGATAAAATCTTGAAAAAGGTGGGCGAAGAGGCTACAGAGGTAGTAATCGCCGCAAAAAATGATGATCCTCAAGAACTGATTTACGAAACAGCAGACGTGTTATATCACTTGCTCGTGTTATTAGCGGAGAAAAATATTCCTTACGAAGCCATTGAAGCTGAACTAGCGAGCCGTGAAGGAGTTGTTAGCAAGACTACGGATCGCCCAGAAATTACAAATTTATAATATATATCCTATTATGAGCTCGGACATATGAGCTCTGGTGGAGTTCATATGTGTTTTTTATGTGTTATATGAGTTATATGCGTTAAGAAAATAGTTAGAAAGGACAGCCTATGAAAGAGATAATTCGCACATTGAAACCCTATATACCTGAGGAGCCGGCTGAAGCGGTGAAAGAACGCCTTGGTATCGACAGATTGGTGCGTTTGTCGGCGAATGAAAATCCATACGGCACATCGCCATTGGTACGGGAGGCTATCCTTAGTTATGTAACACATAATGATGCCAACTACTATCCGGATGGTAATGCTACCGATTTGCGCATGAAATTAGCGAATCACTGGCAGGTGCAACCTGAGCAACTCGTCATCGGCGTAGGTCTCGATGAGGTCATCGCCATGGTCAATAAAACATTGATTACCGCTGGTGACTCTATCGTAGTAAGCGTGCCAGCCTTTTCGGAATATGCCTTGAATGGCCTCGTGGAAGGCGCTGAGATTCGCGAGGTGCCAGCTGATTTTGAAACGGGGCAGTATGATTTTTCTGCTCTCGTGAAAGCTGTAGATGAAACGACACGCCTCGTGTGGATCTGTAATCCTAATAACCCAACGGGCACCTATGAGTCTGTTGAAGATATCCGCAAATTTGTAGCAGCTGTACCAAAGGAAACCTTGGTTATCATAGACGAGGCGTATATCGATTTTGTTACCTCCGTAGCAGTTCCTACGGCACGTGCTCTATTGGATGAATTTCCTAATGTGACTATCATGCGTACCTTCTCGAAGGCCTATGGCCTTGCTAACTACCGTGTAGGCTACATGATGACACCTTTAGAATTGGCCAATTATATGCAAACTATTCGCTTGCCGTACAATTTGAATACCTTATCTCAAGTGGCTGCAGAAGCTGCTTTCGATGATCAAGAATTTGTGGCGAGAACGGTCTCTCAAAATGCAGAAGAGCGAACAAAATGGGAAAGCCTCTTTGATGAGCTAGGTATTCACTACTATAAAAGCGAAGCAAATTTTATCTTCTTTGCATCGCCTGATGCGGAAGGTCTTGCAGATGCTTGGCTCAAATCAGGTTATCAAGTGCGCCGAGGTCAACGAGAAGGATGGTTACGCCTTACAATTCCAATGCCTCAAGATGGGGATATTATGCGCAAGATATTAAGAGATTTCATGAATTAATTTGTACAGAATAAAGTATAATTTGTAATATGTTTTATTTTATCTTATCGTGTTTTACCCTATAGACTGGAGTTTATTATGATTGCCATTATAGATTATGATGCAGGGAATACCTTCAATGTCCAGAAAGCCTTAGCTTACATCGGTCTTGAGGCAGTGCTAACGGCAGATCCTGAGACCATACTAAATGCTGATGGCGTTCTCTTGCCAGGTGTAGGCGCATATGCGCCGGCGATGGCAGTTCTAAAAGAGCATGGTTTAGTTGATGTCATTTATGAGGTAGTAAAGCGTGAAATTCCTTTATTAGGTATTTGTTTAGGAATGCAACTTTTATTTGAAGAGTCTGAAGAATACGGCCCAACTCCCGGTTTAGGCCTTATTCCTGGTAAGGTAAAAGAAATTCCTAGCAACCTTGGTCTTAGCGTGCCTCATATGGGTTGGAATAAAAATGTAGTACACCAGCCTCATAGTGCTTTTAGCAATGTAGATGATCAATATACATATTTCGTTCATTCCTATTATGTGGATACAGATCCTGAATATATCATATCTACTGCAAATTATGGTATCGATGTACCTGGCATTGTAGAACGTGGTAGAGTGTATGGAATGCAATTTCATCCTGAAAAAAGTGGTGTCGTAGGTCTAAATTTGTTGCGTACATTTGGGACTATTACAAAAACTTATAGGGTAGCAGGGAAATAGAGAAATATCTATCTTTCATTACAGACGGGGTAAAGAAGACTACTAATCTATATGTCTAAAATAATAACGGCATTCTCATAGGTGGAGAATGCCGTTATTATGCTTTATAGTTATACTTAACTTTCAAAATGAGAAATTAATAATTGACACCTTGTTGATTAGTTATACAATAATGTTGTAAGTACTAACATTTTAGGAAGCCATTGTGGCATGGATACATAAGTTTTATCAGTAATATTCATATACTCCATGTCACGTGATTATTGGAGGTGTTTATATGGTTATGAATGGTATTTACTTAGTTATTGCCTCCGCGTGTATTCTAATTTTAGCGTACCGCTTTTATGGGGCTTTTATAGCGGCTAAGGTACTGACATTGGATCAATATCGTCCAACGCCAGCTATGGTTCACAATGATGGTCACGATTACGTGCCAACCAACAAATGGGTAACCTTTGGTCATCACTTTGCAGCAATTGCTGGTGCAGGTCCACTGGTAGGTCCTGTTATCGCAGCACAGTTTGGGTATTTGCCTGGCGCATTATGGATCCTAATTGGTTCTGTATTAGCCGGTGCTGTGCATGATATGGTTATCTTGTTTGCTTCTGTTCGTTATGATGGTAAATCGATTGCGGATATTGCTCGCGAAGAAATCAGTAAACTTGCTGGTTTTGGTGCTATGCTCGCTACCTTATTCCTATTGATCATTACCCTCGCTGGTATGGCTGTAGTAGTAGCTAACGCATTGCATAACTCTCCTTGGGGATTCTTCTCCGTATTTGCTACCATTCCAATCGCTATTTTTATTGGTATTTATTTGAAATGGTTGCGTCCTGGTAAAATCCAAGAGGCGACTATTATTGGTGTAGCTTTAATCTTCGCAGCTATCATCTACGGCCCAAATATAGCGGCTAGCGAATATGCATCTTGGTTCACATACGACTTGCAAACCATTGAAATTATGCTTGCTGTGTATGGTTTCTTTGCAGCTGCATTACCAGTATGGTTGTTACTTGCACCTCGTGACTATTTGTCTACATACCTTAAAATCGGTACAATCGGCGCATTGGCACTTGGTATTATCATTGTAATGCCTGAAATTCAGATGCCGGCTATTACTCCTTATATCTATGGCGGCGGCCCTGTATTGAAAGGTTCCGTATTCCCTTACATCTTCATTACTATCGCATGTGGTGCATTATCTGGCTTCCATACTGTTATTGCTACAGGTACAACACCTAAAATGCTTACTAATGAAAAAGAAATTTTACCTATCGGTTATGGTGCAATGTTAACAGAAGGCTTCATCGCTATGATGGCGTTGATTGCTGCCACTGCATTGCATCCAGATGATTACTTTGCGATTAACTCCACAGTTGAGTCTTTCAAAGCTTTAGGTCTTCAAGTTCATGAATTGCCAGCATTGTCTGCAATGGTTGGTGAAGACTTGATGCACCGTCCTGGTGGCGCTGTATCCCTTGCAGTAGGTATGGCTCATATCTTCTCCAGATTGCCTAACATGGATCACTTGATGGGTTACTGGTATCACTTCTGTATCATGTTCGAAGCATTGTTCATCATGACATTGATCGATGCTGGTACTCGTGTAGGTCGTTACTTACTTCAAGAATTATTAGGTCATTTCCACCCTAAATTCAACGACCAACATTGGGCTCCCGGGGTTTATGGCTGTGCCGCTTTAATTTGTATCTTGTGGGGCTACCTAGTTCTACAAGGTAACATCGGTATTATCTGGCCTCTATTCGGTGTATCGAACCAATTATTAGGTACCATGACATTGGCCGTAGGTACTACAGTTATCATGAGACTTGGCCGCAAACGCTATGCATGGGTAACAGGTATTCCTTGTATTTTAATGGCTATCGTGGCTATCACTGCAGACTATGAAAATGTATTCTACAGCTATATTCCTGCTGGTAAATGGATTTTAGTAGCATTTAGTGCTGCTATGTTCCTCATGATTCTTATCGTATTGGTAGAAGCTGTACGTAGTTGGATCCGCTTGTCCAATATTCCTCAAGATTATCGTACACAAGCTGAAATCGAAGCTGAAAGCCTTGTAAAATACGGTAAAGAAGCAAAAGCATAATATTGATTATTGCAATATATAAAGTGTACTCACCTTTGTGAATGCACTTTTAATTTATAAATTTGCTGCCTTTTTTATAAAATACTAAACTATATACAAATACAATTAGTATTTGTTTATGCCGATTTGTATATGTGTAATTGATAAAATATTGGAGCGTATTATGAATATTAGAATTCAATAAATTCTATAGAATTTATTGACATGAATAGAAATGTAATATACGATGTATATAGTGATATATATTACTACAATAAAATAGTTAGGTAACGGCGCCTTGCATGCAGACTTTCTGTGAGCAAGGCGCTTTTTTGTATGGAAAGGAGTTTCTTATGGTCAATATAATCGATACGGGCAACACAGCATGGGTCTTGTTATGCACTGCCTTGGTATTCTTTATGACACCTGGTTTAGCGTTGTTTTATGGTGGAATGGCTCGTAGTAAAAATGTGTTAGGTACGATCATGCAGAGCTTCTTTTTGATTGGAGTTATTTCTGTTGAGTTTATTTTGTTAGGGTATACTTTGATTTTTGGCGATGATATACATGGTATCATCGGCGATTTTAGTAAATTTGGTCTTGGTGGTGCGGAAACAACCATCTTAAGTGATACCCATATTCCTGAGCTTGCCTTTGTAGCGTTCCAATGCATGTTTGCTGTTATTGCACCAGCTATCATGAGTGGCTCTGTTACGGGGCGGATGCGCTTTGCACCCTTTGTAGTATTTGCTTTGCTATGGTCTATCTTTATATATAATCCGATGGCCCATTGGATTTGGGGCGGTGGATTCCTTAGTGATTTAGGTGCATTAGACTTCGCCGGTGGACTTGCGATACACGTGTTGTCTGGCGTATCTGGATTGACATTATGTATGCTGTTAGGCCGACGTCGCGGTTATGGGCGCATGCCTATGCTGCCACACCATTTGCCGATGACAATTCTTGGAGCCGCTATTCTATGGTTTGGATGGTTTGGCTTTAATGCAGGATCTGCCCTTGGCGTAGGCTTCCTTGCAGCTAATGCAGTGTTAACTACACAAATCTCTGCAGCTGTTGGTATTGTAGGCTGGGTATTAGTAGAAATGCTGCATCGCGGTAAACCTACTGTGTTAGGGGCTGCCTCTGGTGGTGTATCTGGGCTAGTAGCCATTACACCAGCTGCAGGATTTGTAACGTCTATGGCAGCTATTATTATTGGCTTTATCGGTGCGATCGTATGTTATCTAGCAGTAGCAATTATTAAAAACCGCCTTGGGTATGACGACTCTCTTGATGCCTTTGGTATTCATGGTGTAGGCGGTACATGGGGTGCTATTGCCACCGGTTTATGGGCTACAACCACGATTAATCCTGATGGGGCAAATGGGTTGTTCTATGGTGGTTCTTTATTAGGGCCTCAACTGCTTTCACTAGTGATTGCCTATGTATTTGCTGTTGTAGGTACGTTTATACTATTTAAAATCGTCAGCGCTTTCATGGACATGCGCGTTAGCATTGGTTCTGAGTCACTAGGTATCGATATTAGTGAACATGGTGAAGGTGCTTATAATCAATCTGAATTTAAAAGCTCAGGTCGGTTTATTTCGTCCAATCAAACATCCTTGTTATGATTTGTGACTGATAAATAGTACGTATAACTGAAAGTTAAGTTGTATAATGAGTACTTGTATTTGGTACTGCCTAGGAGATAAATATATGAAACGAATGAAAAAGGTTGATATAATCGCTCGTGCTGAGCAACTAGAGGATTTAAAAGAGGATTTAAATAGGATTGGCGTTCAAGGCATGACGGTTTCACAAGTCTTTGGTTGTGGTTTACAAAAGGGGCATACTGAAGTATATCGGGGCCAACAATATGATGTGAACCTCATACCTATGGTAAAAGTAGAAACCGTTGTGTGTGATGTGCCTGTGGATCTTGTAATGGACACGGCCCGAAATACATTACAAACTGGTGAAGTAGGGGACGGTAAAATCTTTGTATATGATGTAGAAGATGCAATGCGTATACGAACAGGCACGAGAGGTACTAAAGCCGTAACCGATGACGAAGCATAAATACTGAATACTTAAATAGAAAAGAGATGAGATGTTTTAGGGTCCCATTAAAATAAAATTATAAATGTATCGTGATATAATAATGCTATGAAATATTACGTGCATTCCTATTGGACAAAATATAAACAATTGTATAAGAAAGGCTTAAAAGGCATTGCTGCTTTTCTTGCCATTGGAGCGATTATAGTCTTTGTGCTCGCTACGATAGCAAGCCGTGGGATGGGCGTTATTTTTAACGAGGTAATGGCTCGTCAAACGATGATGAGAGGGACTGTAACGGTAGAGAGTTTAACTGCAACACCGTGGGGGACATTATCTTTTACTGACTTGGTATGGAAGGATCCAGAAGGCCGAGAGTTGCTCACAGTTCCAGATGGAAAGATTCGCGTTAATATGTGGGACGTAATAACACGGAATTTTAAGGCCTCTGCTATAAACGGAATCGAGCTAAATGATGCGACCATTGTAGTTGATTTAGACGATAACAACCGTCTTGACTTTGTGCCTGCTTCACCTGATGTAAACAAGCCACTTAATGAGGTAGAGCCGCGACCTAAACCTCCTAAAAAGACGACTCAAGAGCGGCAGGAGGAACTGGGCAAGAAGGTTCGTAACTTTAATTGGGACGGTCAACATTTAAATCTTACGATTACATTGAGAAATAACCAGCTGGAAATCTTTCAGAAAAATCGTCACTATGTAATGAGGAACGTGAATTCTAAAATACATCTTGATAGTAACCGTGCTATTCGTATTGATATGGAAACGGGTAAGTTCGGTGGCACAGCCATTGGTGATGGCCTTACACTAAAAGGTCGTGTTGATCTAAAGGATGTATTAAAGCATCGCATGCCTCAGTTAGACTTACAGTTTGATGTAAAGGGTGTGGACCCATCATCACTCGGTTTTGGCGATAATATCCACGATGCAATGACCTTGCTAACAAAGGTAACAGGTGATTTTAACCGTCCCTTTGCTAAAGGTCGTGTAACGATGCCGATTTTGCGCATCCCTGCACTTACCTTTGAGAATGTAGTAGGAGATGTGACGTATCAAGATGGTATTTTGAATTTTGAAAACGTTAGTGCTAATGTATACAGCGGTAAATTGGAGGCTAAAGGTGTATATAATTTGGACACTCGAGCCTATACGATTACTGGTGTAGCAAAAGATCTGGATAGTAGTGTGGCCCTTAAAGCGCCTGAGTTCCTTGTGCCCGTATCGGCAAATTTGAACTTTAAAAGTGAAGGCCAACCTCGAGACATGGAGGTATGGGGAAACTTCTGGTCTGGTGAAGGGCACTATATGCTGATTCCGATTCAAAGCATTACGGGAAACTTTCACAATAAAGGTCGACATTTATCCTTTAGCGATGTGAAAGTAAATACAAAATTCACCACTATTTCTACGGATGCTCTACGTATCGATGAAGGACAACTCACGATGGGACCTCTTAATATTACGTCCCACGGGGGCAGCAATTTTATTCTGTATGATGAGTCATTTGATGAAATTGATGCGCATATGGCTCGCATTAAAGATGGTATGAAACAAGCTAAAGAGAATAGTAAAAGTGCTTCTGAATCAGCAAAGGGCATCGATAAGTCTGGGTTCACATCGCCGGACATGAAAGAATCGATAAAAGACCTGAAACGGAGTATAGACTCGGCAAAAGATAGCTTAGATAATCTGTCAAAAGGCATTAAGCAATGAAAGACATTTAGTAATAAAATACATTGAGAAGTAAAAAGCAACAAGAAATAATAAGGTATCAAAGATAATAAAGTATTAAAGATAATAAAAAGAAGGCAATTCATCAGCGTGATGAGTTGCCTTCTTTACGTTATAAGGTGCTAAATTGTATGTAGCTATACGAAAGCTTTTATTATCTGTCTAATCCGCTAGAATGTTGGTATTCAGTATCTTCTGTGTCTTTGGTATCTGTTTTTGTATTAGTTCGTTTTACCGTAATAAGAGGTTTCTTTTCTTTGGTTTCCTCTTCTTCGTATGGAATTACTTTATCTCCTTGATCCGGTAAGAATGTTTCGATACCGTTTCGTTTACCTTTTTGTGTATTGGAGTCAGCGGCCAATTGACTTTGTTGTGGAACGATGTAAATTTCGTCTTTATTGATAGTTATATCATTTAACAAGAGTTTGAATGCGTTCGGACTTACATACAGAATTCCGTCTACCATACGTGCTGCAGGTAGCAAAGATTCGGATGTATCGAGGTTGATAATTTGCAATTTACCCTTGCGCACGACTTGTTTAGAGTCTGGTTGTACCGCTAATGTAGCAATGTTCATGTCGATCAATGCTGTTTTAGTAGGTGCATCCCAAGATACTTTGTAACCTAATGCTTCTGATACTTGACGTAAAGCTACGAGTGGCTGACCGTCAACATAGATGACATTTGGCTTTTTATCGATTGGCTCCAATAATAGGCCATCTACATTGATGTAATGTTGTGTTGTCACAGATGCAGGTCTTTTTAAACTCTGCGTCGGTGCAGGTGTATCCATACCGACTGCTGCCTGTGCAGGCTGTACCATTCCGCTTGTGAAAGCTAGCGCTCCAACGGCTATACCGGACAAAATCAGTTGTTTTAATTTCATGGTAACCTCCATTGTGTATAAAACGTAACGATAAATCATAATTGGTAATATAACATGGATATATGAATATTATATTATGAATTTTAATTTTATAAAACTAATAAAGAAGAAGGGATGAATTTATCGATTTTATACTTAGTCTTAATTTTAAAATATATTTATACTAGAGTCTGTTATAGATAGTGCAGCAGACTCTAATAAAAATAAACTATCCACTAAATCATTAGATGTTAAAAATATTGAAAATACGGCAGAATATACATCTCGTAATATAGGTATGAGTTATAATCACGTAGGTGATTTTAAGAACCTTAGTAAAGCAGGGAAAAATGCTGTGTGGAATACATTGGGCACATTGCCTAATTGGTTACCAGACTCAAGTAAATCTACTTCCTCTACTACAAAATCTGCTGTTTCAAATGGTACAATAGAAGTACGAGACGCTGATTTTAATATTCAAACCATTATTATAGAGATACTTTTCATAAAGGTGTAGATGCCCATTTAGAAGTATTTGATAAAAGTGGAAATCATTTAGGCGAAGCAGATCCTATAACTGGAGTGATTAGGGAGAAATCTAAAGACCCTGACAAAAAACTTAGAAAGGATTTAAGATAATGATTATGAAACCTATTAAGTCTTTATATAGTCAATATAACCAAAATGATATTTATATGTTAGAACGAATAGGACTATACAGCATAATAAATGATAATCATCAAGGGCTTATTGTGTTGGATTCCTCATGGAATGAAGTAAAAAGAATTACAGTAGATAAAAATCTATTTTTTCCTGAAGCTAGCTATATAGATTACGTTAATAATAGGATACTTTTTAAGTTGGAAGCGTTTCTATGCTTAGTTGACATTGAAAGTAGTGGGGTTAAACTAATAGAGCTTCCTGATGATCTTCAAGATATATATTTCTCAGACTTACATTGTTTCTGTAAAGATCATATTATGATAAAGACGAGTAAGGATGTAGTATATCTTGATTTGATTGATTTCAAAATTACAGAGTTAGAACTTGCCTCAGTTGATGAATATCCATTTAATGAGTATCGAAATAGATATAATGGAATAGTGACGTATTTTAGGAATAATAAATTAATCTGTCATGACTCTAAGAATATAATAATTGTAGATAGTACAAGTGTTATTGAAATTCCAGATGTAGTTTCTATTAAATACTATCAACTAATGGCAACTAATTCATATTTGTTAGCAATTGGTGAAAAACAGCTACAGCTTGTTAGCTTAGAGAATGCTAGTGAAAGTAAATTTATTTCTTTTGCATCTCCGTGCTATTGTGTTGGTGCAGATATATTTGAGGAACAGGATAAAATCCATATCTCCCTTTTATTACATAATGATTGGGAAGAGATTATGCGTGTGGAAGAATATGCTTTTACCTTTGATGAATTACATGAGCATGTAGTGCTATAAGTAATTCTTTATATGCTATAATTAAGTGTTACATGAATTATTCAATATATTTAATTATAAAGTTTATAGAAAGAGGTTCCTTATGGCATCCGGCAGATCTGAAAAAGAGTTACAAGGGGTAACGATGTTAGGTCACAAGACCGATTATCCTACTGATTATGCGCCACAGGTGTTAGAGGCGTTTGATAATAAACACCCTGACAATGACTATTTCGTTAAGTTTAATTGCCCTGAGTTCACCAGCTTGTGTCCTATGACAGGTCAACCAGACTTTGCCACAATCTATATTTCTTACGTACCAGATAAGAAAATGGTAGAGTCCAAGTCTTTGAAGTTATATCTGTTTAGTTTCCGCAATCACGGGGACTTTCACGAGGACTGCATCAACATCATCATGAAAGATCTTGTGAAGTTGATGGATCCTAAATATATCGAGGTGTGGGGCAAGTTTACGCCGCGCGGCGGTTTATCCATCGATCCATATGCTAACTATGGCAAGCCTGGTACTGAGTGGGAAAAGACTGCAAAAGAGCGCCTTCATTTCCATGACATGCAGCCTGAGCGCGTAGCATATCGTTAATATGGCATACGAATATTTAACAATGGTCACATCCTTTATCACTTGTTTTATGATTGGGGTGACCTTGTCTTTACAACCTGCATCGATAATCGTAGGGACTCACACTCATTTAAGAGAACAAAGTAAATGGACTCGCTGGAACGGATATATCATCTTTGTGTTGCTCCTATTTGTGCTAGATGTGCTCGTAACAAACGGTATATATATTGCGTTTCACGATGTGTATGGTAATCTCTTTAACGTGGGTTATCTTGATCTCGATCCTATGGACATGTTCTTTAGTGAAAGCTTTCAAATAGGTGTTATTCTAGTCTTTTCGCTCATATTGTTTCAAGTATTAGGGCTCGTTGATTTAGCCCATGGAGAACGGAATTTATCCTTTTATTATGACCAGGTAGATGCGGGTAAACAGAAGTCATCTTGGATGGAGCGGTACATGCGAAGTCAAAGAGGCTCTCTTGGAGCGAGCTTGGTGGGCTTGCTCTATATGCTGAGAATGACGATAAAAACAATGTGGTCTTATATCGTGTGCCTAGTGTGGTTTAAAATCCTAGCCATACTTGTAAATGTACTAGTGTCTCCGAGTATTAACCGAATTATGCATGTTGATAATGAAATGACTACCCTAATCATTTTCGACCCATACATTGTCACCTATGCAGTTGCTGGTTTCTTATGGGGCCATGTAGCATTACATCATGATGTAACTAAAGTATCGCACTTAGCTAGTAGCATGGCTATATCTCTTATCCCTCGTCTTACAGTTTTGGTAGGGGCAATTTTCTTTATTGGATTGGCCCTCATCATTATAATGGTACCCATTACATGGGAGGGGGTACTTGACGCACTTACAAAAAATAGATAAAGCTAGTTATTTCCTGTATTTTTAGGGTTTTAAAAGTCGTTCTCATTCTCTTGACAATGAAATGATTCAAATGTTAGAGTATGGTTGTATTAATTGGAATACATAAACGGTTATACCCCGTGTATGGTGAATAACAAGGTGCAATATAATATCGTCCTTGGGATGTTCCTAAGGGCGATTTTTATCATCTATCGCTAGAGGGAGAATTAGATGAGTATAGTAACAAACCAAACAACTGAACTTATCGGTAAAACACCGATATATCAATTGCCAAATACCAATATTTATGTAAAACTTGAAAAATATAATGTAGGCGGATCTGTAAAAGACCGTGCCGTACTCGGTATGTTACAGGCTGCAAAAGAGCAGGGTCGCATCCATGAGGATAGCATCATTGTAGAAGCCACAAGTGGTAATACGGGAATCGCTCTTGCTATGGTAGGCGCTATTCTACATATTAAAACTGTTATTATCATGCCTGAAAGTATGAGTAAAGAACGCCGTGAGCTTATTAAGGCGTATGGGGCACAACTCATCTTAACTCCAAAAGAAACAGGTATGAAGGGGGCTCTTGAGCGGGCAAATGAAATTTTAGCGAAGTATCCAAATGCTTTCACCTTGGGCCAATTCGTAAATCCTGCAAATCCAGATATGCATTACCGCACGACGGGTAATGAAATTGTAGAACAAGTGCCAAATGTCGATGTATTTATAGCGGGTATTGGTACAGGTGGTACTTTCACAGGCGTTACAAGACGATTGAAAGAACATAATCCTAATCTAAAAGCCATTGCTGTAGAGCCAGCGGGATCTCCTGCTATTACCGAAGGTAAGGGCGGCCCTCACAAAATACAAGGTATTGGGGCTGGTTTCATTCCTGAAAACTTTGACCAAAGCTTGATGGACGACGTGCAAACTGTAAGTGATGAAGAAGCTTTTAGCGAGGTGCAAACCTTTATGCGTGAAAGTGGTATCTCTATTGGTCTTTCCGCGGGGGCGGCCATTGTAGCGGCAAAACGCATGGCTCGTGAATTACCTAAGGCGAATATCGTTGTTATTGCACCTGATGGAGTAGAGAAATATTTATCCCTCTTGGACTTTGGCAACAACGAATACGTTAAATAATAGATTTCATATAGATACAATACTGAATTTTGGATTGGTAAAAGAACAGGGTCTATATAGATATAAAGCCTTATATAGGAATATAGACCAAATATGTTGTATACTAGATATATCTATATTTCTGTAGAATGTGAGTAGAGTTATTTGAGATGGAGTCACTATGATGCAAGGTTTGCGCGAATTATGGGGCAAAATTCAATATAATATTAAGCGTGTAATGGATTCTGACCCAGCTGCCACAAGTGTATGGATGGTTATATGGACATATCCTCATATTACGGCTTTGTTCTGGCATTTCTTTGCCCACCGTTTATATAAGGCGGGATGGCCAATCTTGGCTCGTCGTGTGGCTCTCCATTCTCGGCATGTAACGGGCATTGAAATCCATCCAGGTGCGACGATTGGTCGCGGACTCTTTATCGATCATGGTATGGGTGTTGTTATTGGTGAAACGGCTATTGTAGGCGATAATGTAACCTTGTTCCATCAAGTAACACTAGGTGGGATGTCTTCTAAAAAGGTAAAGCGTCATCCGACCATTGAAGATGATGTACTCATCGGTACGGGTACAAAAATTTTAGGGGACATTACGATTGGGGCGCGCACGAAGATTGGCTGTAATCTCGTTATCAAACATGATATTCCTAAGGATATGGTAATCTTTGAAACAGATCCAGAAAATATGTATGTTCGTAAACCTAGTCGCAATGCAACTGCTGCACAAGCAGAGGATAAGAAAATCCCTGATAATTACATAGAATACTATATTTAATATAGAAACGTATTTAATATATAATCATTTTTAATATAGAGTCATATTGAATATAGAATCAGACATACCTCTAACTATTGGATTAACTAGTAGTTAGGGGTTTTTTATGATTCGAAGAAACATGATTCTGTGAATTATTGGATTTAGATTTGGTATGGATTGTATTGTATTGGATTGGGGATAAGTTTGATTTAGTATGGTTATGATGTTTTTATTAAACTTTTATACAAAAATATCTATTCATATATTGACATGGAAAATCATTATTGGTAGAATATAAACATAATCAATATTGATTATAAATTAAATAAACGAATTGATGGCGTAGAAGCCAACAGTGTTTGTTCTGGTTTTAGAATAAACTATAATTGAGAATTAAGTGAAAAAGGAGTCTTATTATGAAAAACGTACAACAAGTAAATCAATATTTAGCAGATCTTTCCGTGTGGAATGTAAAATTACATAATTTACACTTCAATGTAACTGGTCCGCAATTCAAATCTATTCATGAATACTTGGAATTCATTTATGATGAAGCATTTGAATATTTTGATGCAGTAGCAGAACATGTAAAAATGCAAGGTCAATTCCCATTGGTAAATTCTGCAGAATACGCAAAATTGACTAAAATCGAAGAACTTGGTCAAGAAGATATCCCTCAAGCAAAGGTAATTGATATTCTTCTTAAAGATTTCAAATACATGAAAGATCAAGCTGTAGCAATTCGTGCAGCCGCTGATGAAGAAGGTGATTTCTTGCTCGTGAGCATGATGGAAGACCACGTTGCATACTATGTAAAACAAATCTGGTTCATCGAATCCATGTTGAAATAAGACAATTGACAATGCCTTATTGGGTATGATATGATTACTCAGTAAAGCATGGAGGATTACTCAAGAGGCTGAAGAGGACGGTTTGCTAAATCGTTAGGGCGGGTTACCGTCGCTAGGGTTCGAATCCCTAATCCTCCGCCATGTAGAGACCCCACATCACCCGATGTGGGGTCTTTTTGTATAATATAGTGATTTATTATATTATTTATATAGGCCTAAAAATCGTGAGGACTCGAGTGAGTCCAAGGCCTTATTAGTATTGAATGACACAGGTGTGTAAGGGTATAGAGTTGACGTATGTCTAGGGGTTTCATATAATAGATTGTATAAAATGTAATTTTAAGGAGACTCTTATGAATACAAAACATACACGTCAAATGAATCGTATCCGTCGAGCGTTAGGCATTGGTGCATTGTGCCTCGTTGCGTCTATAGGTTTTAGTCATGCTGAAAGTATTGCCATTCCAAGTGCACGTCCTATGGTGGATGGAGTGAGTGCTGATGTAGAGACTGTTAGTAGTTCTAGCAAAGCACAACATCATGTGCGCTCAGATGTTATTACGCCTAATGATTGGACGTATACGGCATTAAAAACATTGATTAAACACGGAGCTATTACAGATACATATGGTTTTACTTTTGATGGCGCTAGCTATACGAAGGATGAACTCATGCCACTTATTGATGCGGTTGTAGAAAAACGTGAGCAAATGAACGAAAATGATCGGGAATATGCATTGCGTATTTACCAAGAAAATATGCGTGATGTAATGGATTACCGTATTGCTCGCGATAAGAAAACTACTGAAGAGCGCCGTCAAAAATTAGACGAAAAACGAGCTGAAAAGGCTAAGAAATCTGGTAAGACTCAAGTATCTAAGGAACAACAAGAGGTACTTGATAAGGCGGGTGATGAAGTAGCGAAACCGGAAGAACGTGCTTTAACAGATGAACAAATCAAAGAAAAAATGAAGAAATTCAAAATTGATGATTCTCGCGTTAAGGTAAATAATGAAGTGCGTATTCGTTACACTGATTCCAAGGATAAAAAGTCCAAAACAGATGCTCGTATGCAGACGGAGATGACGTTCACTCTATAACTCTTAGTAAGGGGTTATAATGATTAATTTTTTAAAGAAACAGTTGTTTACTGCCCATCAAAACGGTAAGCAGCAGGTAAGTGAGGTCTTTAAATATATAGGACCTGGTATAATCGTAACCGTTGGATTTATCGACCCGGGAAACTGGGCCGCCAACTTGGCAGCTGGCGCCAGTTACGGTTATGAATTGCTGTGGGTAGTCACACTATCTACGATTATGCTCATTTTATTACAGCATAATGTGGCACATTTAGGCATTGTACGCGGTCAATGCTTGTCGGAATGTGCCTATGAATTCTTACCGCGTTATGCATCTCACTTTGTGCTTAGCACGGCAGGAATTGCGGCGGCAGCGACAGCCTTGGCTGAGTTTATTGGCGCCGCTATCGCCTTGAAGATGCTCTTTGGTATTCCTATCTTGATAGGCAGCATTTTGACGGCTCTTATCTGTACGGTCATGCTCATTACGAACTCCTATCGTAAATTAGAGCGAATCATTGCTGGCTTTGTATCCCTCATCGCATTGGCGTACCTCGTTGAGGTAAATATGGTCAACGTAGATTGGGCAGCGGCTGGTATCGGTTGGGTGGATCCTAATATTCCTAATGAATCGATGCTCGTTATTTTGAGTATATTAGGGGCTGTAATTATGCCTCATAACTTGTTTTTACACTCTGAAATCATCCAAAGTCGCCAGTTTAATACACAAGACCCAGCGATTATGAAACGGCAGTTGCGCTATGAATTCCTCGATACTTTGTTATCTATGGGGATTGGGTGGATGATTAACTCTGCCATGATTATATTGGCGGCGGCTGTCTTCTTTGCTCATGGTATTGAAGTAACAGAGCTTGAACAGGCTGAGGAGTTGTTGCGACCACTCATTGGACCCGCAGCGGGTATTATTTTTGCAATAGCATTGTTATTTGCAGGTTTTGCCTCATCTGCTACGGCAGGTATGGCGGGGGCAAGTATCTTTGCAGGAATGTTTGGCGAGTCTTACGATATGAAAGACTTCCATACGCGATTAGGCTTGGCACTAACATATGTTCCAGCATTATTGTTGATCGTGTTTATTACAGATTCCTTCCAAGCATTATTGTTCTCTCAAATGTTCTTGAGCTTGCAATTACCAATCACCATCTTCTTACAACTTTACATGACGAGTAGCCGCAAGGTCATGGGAGAATACGCAAACCGTAAATTTACAAATATTCTCTTATGGAGCATAGGTATCATCGTTACGATCATGAATATCTACTTATTGATTGTAGGCTAATAGAATATTCTTTGTTAGTTACCAAAAGGGTTATTATAAAATCATAATTAGAATACAGCATTAGAGTACAATATTAGAGTACAATATTAGAGTATAATATTAGAATACAAAATTAAAATGCAAAGGACCGCTATGGCGGTCCTTTTGTCATGTTGCTAACGTATCTATTATGTGAAAAGCGTATCTTTGAATACCCAAGAGGGGTATAAAATATGGTACAATTAAAGATAGTATAATTAAGATTAATATAATATCTGTTGAGGATATTCCTTAGCAGTGTGATATATGAAAACTAGGAGGCCCTAATGGCAAAGGAAATCAAAGTGCAAGAGACAATACAATCTGATTTTAGTGTTGTGGTTAACGACATTGCTGAAGAGTTATTGACGCGCCTCAATATGGATGAGGATGGTTCTGTTATCGATATGTTCCAAACAGGCTCTTTTGATCCTTGGCAGTTATTCGTATTTTTTGGCACTTTAGAAAAAGCTCTTATTGAGTTCAGAACAGATAAACGGAAGAAAACGGTTATCGTTCATGCACAACCTGAGGCTCTTATCGGCATAGGTCGCGTAGTGACACCTGTATCTACTATGCTTGAGCATGTATTGATGTCTCGTTTGAACGACATGAGCGAAGGCCGCTTGGAAACAGGCATGCTTACAGTATCTGCTGAAAGTATCGATTATGAAGGTGTAAACCTTAAAGGGCGTCACGTGGTTATCGTATGCGACCTTGTAGATGAAGATTCTAATTATCTCAAAGAATGTATTAAATTATGTAAAGAATTGAAAGCAAGCCACGTAGTGGCGGTGCCTCTCATGTTGTGGAACCCAGAATTGATCGATAATTTGACAGAGGAATCTATTAAGGCGGAATTATCTCATGAAAATCGTCCTCTCTCCTAGTAAGACAAAAACGATTGCCGATGTTGCTAGAAATGATGAGGCAGTACATCATGCAGTCCGAGACAGCCAATTTCAGCCGAACATCACGAAAAAGATCATAACTCATGTACAATCTCTTGATGTAGGAGCTCTTGGAAAGGTGCTAAAGCTAAAGGCTGATAAGGCACAGGCTGTCTTTGATTTTTACCAGGACTTTGAGTCCCATCCCGTAGGTCGTGCCTGTGAAAGCTACGATGGTATTGCTTTCAAATATTTGGACTGGTCGAACTTATCTGATAAAGCCAAGACCTTTGGTGAAAGCCACCTCGTTGTGATGTCCGCGTTGTACGGTGTCGTTGAACCTAATATGGGTGTGCGCGACTATCGACTCGATATGGTTGATAAGGTAGGCGTTAATTTATACGATACATGGCGTGAAGCAGTGGATACATACTTTCACAAGGAAGATTGGATCCTAAACCTAGCATCTAAAGAATATGCAAAAATGGTGAACCATCCGAAGGTGGTAACCGTTGAATTTTGGGAATTACGGGGCGATACGTTTAAGCAGATGAGTACGTCCTCCAAAATGAGTCGAGGTGTGATGGCTCACGAATGTTTAACCCGACAAGTGAAACATGTGCGGGACTTGCCGCGCGAAATCAATGGATTTACCTGTGTCACTGACATTAAATCCATTACCATACCAAGCGAATCGATGACGATTCGTTATGAAAGGAAGTGATTGTTTGCAAGTGCAAGACATTCTTGCAAAAGACCTTGTCGGCGATGAATGGCTGACCGAGGAGGAACTAAGATTTCTCATGTCTGTAAGTGATGAAGAACAGTTGCAGTTAATATATAAAAAGGCCTACGAAGTAAAGGCAAGATACGTAAAGCCTGTAGCGTATTATCGTGGCCTCATCGAGTTCTCGAACCGATGCATTAAGAATTGTAATTACTGCGGTATCCGCCGAGAAAACGATAAGGCGGAACGCTTTGATATGAATCGCGAAGACATCATCAAGATGGCGCAGTGGGCATACGACCATGAATATGGTTCCATTACACTCCAATCTGGTGAACGCTGTGATGATGCCTTTGTAGACTATGTTGTGGATTTAATTCGCGACATTAAAGCCATCGGTGATGGTTCTCTTGGCATAACGATGTGTGTAGGGGAACAAAGCGAAGAGGCGTACCGCCGCATGCGTGAAGCCGGTGCGAGTCGTTACTTATTACGCATTGAAACAACTAATATAGATTTATACCATAAAATTCATCCTCGTGATGAATTGCACTCCTTTGAGACGCGCGTAGAATGCTTACGTCGTTTACGCCGCGTCGGCTTCCAAGTTGGTACAGGCGTTATGATTGGCCTACCTGGTCAAACCGAGGAAGATCTTGTGAACGATATCTTGTTCTATCGCGATATGGATATTGATATGATCGGCATGGGTCCTTATGTAGTGCATCATGATACGCCTCTAGGTCAAGAAGCCTTGGCTATGGGTATCGATGATGAAGCAGGTAAATTGCGCCGTGTTCAACTGGGACTCAAGATGATTGCATTGACTCGTTTATTCTTAAAAGACGTAAACATTGCAGCTACGACGGCGTTACAAGCACTAGATAAACTAGGCCGCGAAAAAGGTTTAGCCGCAGGGGCGAATATCCTTATGCCTATCATCACCATTCCTGAACACCGTGCAAAATATTTGCTATACGATAACAAGCCATGCGTAGACGACAATGCAGAACAATGTAAAGACTGCTTGACACGCCGCGTAATGTCTATCGGTGATACAGTGGGTTGGAAACAAAATGGGGACTCTAAACACTACGGCAAACGGACGGGAGAATTTTAGTATTCTATGTTCGAACTAAATTATTTAGTTGACTATATCTTTGTACTTAGTATTGCCTATATATAGATGGGGCCCCGTTACATAACGACAACTTAATTAAAAAAGACGGTCTATACTTGCTTGCTCCCCGTTCCTGATGTCGCTGCACAAGTACAGACCGTCTTTTTTATAACTTTGTGAGGGCACTAGTCCCATCTATATATAGGTTTACGAATAAAGCTTTATTAATAGATCTTTAACTCCATTATAAACATAGAAATACTAAAATTCTTTAGGAATAGGAGGACAGTCGTCGAAACTATAGATGACTAGTATTGCAATATTAGTTATACTCTGTACGGATACGGTACTCTTCTAAGTCCTTATTGGTAAATTTGAGTCTTTATTCGTCGAATAATAGATTGAAGAATTATATAATCCTCTTTTTGGAGAAATTTTTCTCAGAAAAAGAGGATTTTTCTATTGTAGTGTCGAAGTGTATTAGCAAAAGCCGTAATTTGCCAGTAAGGAGGCGATTCCAATGAAAGAGTACAGTAGTGATAAAATTAGAAACGTTGCTGTTGTTTCCCACGATGGTGCGGGTAAAACAGCTCTTGTTGAATCCTTGTTGTTAACTTCTGGTGCGGTTGATTTCGTAGGTAAAGGTCAAGATAATAAACATATTATGGACTTTGAACCGGAAGAAATTAAACGTAATGTAACTATTCAATTGGGCATGGCGCCATGTGAGTGGCATGACCATAAGGTTAACTTCATAGACACTCCAGGCTATAATGAATTTCATGGCGAAGTTCGTGCCGCTTTGCGTGCCTGTGATGGCATGTTGATGGTGCTATCCTCCACATCTGGTGTAGAAACTGACACAGTTCGCGCATGGGATTATGCAGTTGAATTACAAATGCCTCGCATGGCATTTATCAATAAAATGGATGTCGATGGTGCTGATTTCTTCGGTACTATTGAAAGAATGCGGGAATTATTTGGCAAAGGCATCATGCCGTTGCAGATTCCTATCGGTGAAGGCGCCGATTTTGAAGGCGTTGTAGACGTAGCAAAAATGACTGCGTTTACTTATAAGGACGGCCAACCAACAGAGGTCGCTGTACCAGCTCACCTTATCGAAAAGGCTCAAGAAATTCGGGAAATGACCGTAGAAGCCGCGGCTGAAGGTAGCGATGAGTTGTTGGAAAAATATTTAGAAGGCGAAGAATTATCCTTAGAGGAAATCCGCCAAGGCTTGCGTGAAGGGATGATTAGTGGCCGTGTGTGCCCAATCATGTGTGGCAGTGCCACATCTCGTATTGGCTTAGATCAAGTATTGGATCGTATGATCCGTTACATGCCGGATGCAACTAAAAAAGTGATGACCGCAACTGATGCGGAAACCGGCGAACAATGTGTTGTACATGTAGATAAACCATTAACTGCATTCGTATTTAAAACATTGTTAGACCCATTCGCAGGCAAACAAAGCTTTGTACGTATCTTCTCTGGTGAACTGAAAGAAGGGGATCGCCTCTTTGATGTGAACCAAGGTGTAGAAGAAAAATGGGGCAAGATGGTTACCCTTATCGGGAAGCAACAAATCCCTGTATCCGCTGCTAAAGCTGGCGATATCGTAGTGATACCGAAATTGGCCAATGCTAAGACCGGCGATACATTAACGGCTCCTGACTTTAAAGTGACATACGATGCTATTCGTTTCCCTCAACCTTTATATACAGTGGCTATGGAGCCAGTAAAAAAAGGTGAGGAGGAAAAATTAGCTAGTGCTGTTCTTAAAGTGGCGGAAGAAGATCCTACTTGCGTAGTAGTGAAAAATGCTGAAGCTCGCCAATTACAAATTGATTGTATGGGCGAGGTACATCTCGAGCATATCCTCAACAAAATGGACCGTAAATACGGCGTACAAGCTAAACTTGTGACTCCATATATTCCGTACCGCGAAACTATCAAAGGCTCTGCTGAAACCGAGTCTAAATATAAGAAACAAAGTGGCGGTCATGGTCAATATGGTCACGTTAAGATTCAAGTGGATCCATTATATGATGGTAGCGAATTTGCATTCGTAGACAAAATTTTTGGTGGTGCTGTACCTAAACAATACATACCAGCAGTGGAAAAGGGTGCCAAAGAAACCCTAGATAAAGGCCTAATTGCAGGATATCCTATGATTGGCGTGCAAGTGACCCTCTTGGATGGATCTTACCACAGCGTAGATTCCTCAGAGTTAGCATTTAAAGTAGCTACGTCACAGGCTATCAAGGATGTGATTCCTAAGGCGAAACCAGTCCTATTAGAACCAATCTATGAAGTCAACGTGTTTGCACCAGATGCTTTCATGGGCGATATCATGGGTGATTTGAATAGCCGTCGAGGTCGTGTATTAGGCATGGAACAAAGTGAAAGAACAGGTATTTCCGTTGTTAAAGCACAAGTACCATTGGCTGAAATGTCCGATTATGTGACTGCATTGCGCTCCATTACACAAGGACAAGGCGTATTTAACCGTCAGTTCTATACCTATGAAGAGGTTCCACATAAGCAAGCGGAAGAAATTATCGCTGCTCATAAAACCCAAGAATAAGGTAATGGCCACATGCTGTATCTAATACAGTTTGAATCACTACAACTGAATAGACAATTGCATAATGTAACAATTTAATACTGTAACAATTTCATAGCGTAATAATTGACGAAAGTCATAAATTTGAATAGTATTTTACTGAGGCCCTCCATATATGTAGCGTATGGAGGGCTTTTACATAAGAGAATAGCTAGTTCTTTATGTATATATGTGCTAACATAAAAGGTAATATAATTGGTTTATTGTGGTGCCATATCCATAGATATTGTGAAAGGATTGTGTATGTTTTTCTCTAGTATTACCGCAGATTATACAAAAATGGGCTATCCTAAAGCCATTGTGCGGGCTTTGGATTTCTTGAAAAATACAGATTTGAAAGCGTTGCCTGGGGGGCGTCATGCCATTGAGGGCGACATGATGTATGCTAACGTAGACGATGTAGAAACAAAACTATTTGAAGCTACAAAACCGGAGTCGCATCGTAATTATGTAGATATTCAATTTATGGTGAACGGCGAGGAAAACATGGGCTTTTTCGTAGATAAAGGTTTCGTTAAACCTGTGGAGTCCTATCCGGATCGAGATTGCTATTTCTATCCTAATGAAGCTGTTGATGAAGGGCAAATCCATTGCCCAGAAGGGTACTACACGGTATTCTTCCCCTCTGATGTTCATCGGCCTTTGCTTGCTGTAAACGATAAACCTATTAAAATCCGTAAGGTGGTTGTGAAAGTTCACGTATCTTTGCTTGGTGACTAGCATGAAACAATATGAAGTTATTGGTGTTATTATAACCCTATTAGGGGCTGTTTTATGGGGTGTATCAGGTGCATCCGTACAGTTCTTAAGCAATTTCAGAAATATGAATTTGGAATGGCTAGTAACTATGCGATTGATTACAGCAGGTTTACTAACTGTTATTTATGCATGGTTTAGATTTGGAAATTCCGTCTTTAATGTATTTCATAGTGTAAAGGATACGCTAGGACTCATTGTTTTTGGCGTATTTGGCATGGCCTTATGTCAATATACATACTTCAGATCCATTGCTTTAGCGGGAGCTGGCATTGCAACGGTATTACAATATCTGGCGCCATCTATGATTATTATTTATCTGCTGGTTCGTTATGGTAAACGACCATCCAAGGGCGAGATGGTTTCTGTTATACTTGCTTTAGTGGGGACCATTTGTTTGATGGGCAATGATGATGGCCTTTTTATTGAAAGCTTCCCTCTAATGGTTCTCGTATGGGGCCTTTTATCTGCTATCGGTGTAGCTGTATATAGTATTTCTCCTGTTGATTTACTCTACAAATATGGTACCTTACCTATTGTAGGATTCGGGATGCTCATTAGCGGTATTGTAGCCGCTATATTATTTCATCAACCGAACTCATATGCAGTGTGGGACGTATGGACTGTTATTGGTTGTTTTAATGTCATATTTCTCGGGACGATAGTATCTTTCAATGCCTATTTAGAAGGGGTTAAACGAATTGGGGCCGTACCAGGATCTATTTTGTCATCTATAGAGCCTATTTCGGCGGCTTTCTTTGGGTGGGCTTTTTTAGGAAATGAATTTAGTCTATTAGGACTAATTGGTATGGCTATGATTATTGCTACCGTTGTTATCATCGCTTGGGATAGACAACGAACTATTAAACGAGAAGTACTGGCAAAACTGAATAAAACAATATTAGAATAAATCGATAAGAACACATCAATATAAATATATCAATAAAATATGTCGACAGGAAAACATCAAGAAGAACACATATATCACAGAAGTCGTTTCGTGGTATATGTGTTTTTTGTTGTAACATACAGTATATTTTAGATACTGTATACATGCGCCATTTAGTTGACTATTTACATATCAATTCATATAGTAAATGTATACGTGATTATTAGTTTGTTAAGGAGGTATTTATGTCTGTAAAAGATTTTGTGCAACAACGACGCGATGCGTTAATCGCTATGCGTCGCGACTTTCATATGTACCCTGAGCCTGCTTGGCTTGAGTATCGATCTGCTGCGAAGGTGGCGGATACGCTTATTTCTTTGGGCTATGATGTGGCGTTAGGGGCGGATGTACTCGATTTAGATTCTCGCATGGGATTGCCTAGTGATGAGGTTATGAAAGCTGCTATGGATCGCGCCATCGAAGAAGGTGCTAATCCTGAACTTGTAGAAAAGATGGGCCACGGTAAAACGGCCATTGTCGCAACTATGAAGTTCGGTGGCGAAGGTCCCGTAGTAGCATTTCGTGTAGACATGGACTCCAATGATGTCATTGAAGCTAAAGAGGATAACCATGTACCCGCAAAGGGAGGCTTCCGTTCTTGTCATGATAAGGCGATGCACGCCTGTGGTCACGATGCACATATGACGATGGGGCTAGGCTTAGCTGAATATTTGGCTGCGCACAAGGAAGAATTCAAAGGTACTATTAAACTCATTTTCCAACCAGCAGAGGAAGGCGTGCGCGGTGCTAAAGCAATGGCGGAAGCCGGCGTTGTGGATGATGTAGATTTGATGTTTGGCATGCATATTGGGTTTAACGAAAATCTATCCAATTGCTTTGCATGTAGCGATCATGGCTTCTTAGCCACTACAAAACTTGATGCGGTATTCCACGGTTATTCTGCTCATGCTGGTGGCTCCCCTGAAAAGGCACAAAATGCAATGCTCGCCGACTGTACAGCAGTTCTTAACTTACAAGCCATCGCTCGTCATAGTCAAGGCGCTTCTCGCATGAATGTAGGTGTTTTTGAAAGCGGTACAGGCCGCAATGTGACTCCTGATGTGGCGGTTCTTAAACTAGAAACTCGTGGTGCTACGACAGAAATCAATGACTACATGATTGAACGGTCTAAGACTATTATTAAAGGTGCCGCAGAAATGCATGATTGTACCTTTGAAATCACAAAACAAGGTGAAACTCCTGCAGGTCGCATCAGCGACGATTTAGCTCGTGAAGTACAATCTATTGTGGAACCACTTGGGATCTTTAAAGAGGTTCCCTTCGATTACAGCGGTGGCGGTAGTGAAGACTGTGCGTACTTCTTGAACCGTGTCATCGAGCGAGGCGGTAGAGCGACCTATATGGTTGTGGGTTCTGCTATTAAAGCGCCACATCACAATCCGCTCTTTGATATCGATGAAGAAGATATGCTAAATGGTATCGTTGCATTAGGTACTATTGCAGCTCACTATTTAAAATAAGCTTTATGTACTAGCATCATATGGTTTGTCAGTCATTGATGTAATAGATTGTGAGGTGTTACATGATTCAACGAGAGCGATTGGTTAAAGATTTTGAGGCTATGGCCCAATTGACGGCTCCTGGTGAGGGCATTAATCGCCTTGCTTTCACCGATGCAGATTGGGCAGGACGGCAATATATTATAGACCGCATGACTGATGCGGGTTTATCCGTTGAAATAGATGATTTTGGTAATGTCATTGGCTATAAGATTGGTAAGAAACCAGATTTACCAGTTGTTATGGTGGGGTCTCATACAGATAGCGTGCCCAATGGAGGCAATTACGATGGTGTGGTGGGTGTGTTATCTGCTATTGAAGTTATTCGTGGTATGACCGACGATGGCTATGAACATGATCATACTATAGCTGTGGTGTCCTTTATGTGCGAAGAATCTGGTCGCTTTGGGAATGCTACTCTAGGTAGTAAGGCCATGCGCGGTGAATTGACATTACAAGATTTACACCGATTGGTGGATAAACAAGGAATTTCCTTGTACGAAGCCTTGAAAGGTCGTAATTTAAACCCCGATGGGATTGAAACAATGGCATATAAACGACCTGTAAAGTCTTTCACAGAAATTCATATCGAGCAGGGCAAGGTGCTGGAGCACGAACAGAAAACGATTGGCATTGTAACTGGTATTGCAGCGCCAGAGCGATTCTATGTGACCATTCGGGGCAATGCCGATCATAGTGGAGCTACGCCGATGAACTTGCGTCATGATGCTCTATGTGGGGCCTCAAAAATCATCCTCGGCATCGAGGAGATTGCATCTATGCAAGAGGAACCACCCGTGGTGGGAACTGTTGGCGTTGTGGAGGTTACACCAGGGGCGATGAATGTCATTCCTGGTGCTGTAAAGCTAGGGGTAGACATTCGTAGCATATCTAAGGCAGCTCGTAATTCTGTAGTTACTCTTGTTAAAGAATTTATTGACATTACTGCCGAGAAACGTGGATTATCGTATACAATTGAAACAATTGCACAGGACTATCCAGTGGAGATGCACCCGGCGATGATTCGAGAAATCGAAGAGGCTGTTAAGTCTGTTGGTGTAGAGTACATGACAATGCCTAGCGGTGCCGGTCATGATGCGATGCATTGGGCGGAGGTAGTTCCGACGGGAATGATCTTTATTCCATGCCGTGACGGCATCAGTCATAATCCTGCAGAATTTGCTGAAATGGATGATATTGTAACGGGTGCAGAGGTACTTGATAAGGTGCTTAGAAAACTTAGCTTGGAAGAAACGAAGCTTGTTTAATATACTTTTTTCTATATAGATAAGTAGTTATATAGATATATGATTATACTGTATATATTTAAGTGATTATTTTATTATAGTTAGGCCTCTTAGGTGTAAGACATAGATAGGACTATTGTATTTAGTATTGTTAGTTGTGTATTGGATGTAAAGTGTTTATAGAGGGGATATAGCTATCTTGCATCCTATGTACACGGATAGGAGAGTTATGGTTATTACAGGTATTGTTATCGTAGTAGCGACGTTTATCGCTATTATTAAACAGTTTGAAACAAGGCTCGTTTTATTATTATCGGGATTATTGATGTGCTTTATTGGGGGAAACCTTGGAGCTGGTACGACGGCCTTTGTGAAAGAACTTACAAATCCAGGCCTTGTGCCTACAATCTGTACGGTGTTAGGTTTTAGCTATGTTATGGAATATACAAAATGTACGGAGCATATGGTGTATTTCATTTCTGCAGGGCTTAAAAAGATGACTAAAATCATCATCCCAGGTGCCGTTATTATTACATTCTTAATCAACATTGCACTACCTACAGCGGCAGGCTGTGCGGCGGCCGTAGGTGCGCTATTGATTCCGGCCCTCATTCGTTCTGGAGTACATCCAGCAATGGCTGGTTCTGCTATTTTCTTAGGCACATGGGGGAGCTCCTTGAGCCCAGGCCTTATGTTTAACCCTCAAGTGGCACAACTGGCGGGAGTAGACGTAATGACAGTTATTGCTAGCTTCTCCATGCAAGCCATTATTGGTATCGTAGTGGCTGCTATTTTGCTCAATATTGTGGCCATTGTTAAGAAGGAACATACAGGATATGTAATGAAAAACAACACCGTAGAGGCAGGCAAAGAGTTCAAAGTAAATTATTTCTATGCAATTATTCCAATTATTCCTCTTGTATTACTTGTATTAGGTAGTAAACAAGTAGCGGTGATCCCAGAAATCTCCGTTCCTGTATCCATGCTTATCGGTACTGCTATTGGTATCATTGCCGTGCGTCCTAATGTGGCAGAAGCTGTTAAGAAGTTCTTCCGCGGTACTGGGGATGGTATGTGTGATGTAGTGGGCCTTATGGCTGCAGCAGCATGCTTTACAGTAGGGATGCAGCTCATTGGACTTACAAGTGCCCTTATTGATGGAATGAAGAACTCTCAACAAATCGCCCAAATCGGGGCAGCCTTTGGTCCGTTCTTATTGGCGGTTATCTCTGGTTCTGGTAATGCGGCAGCCCTTGCCTTTAACGGTGCTGTCACACCTCATGCTGCAGACTTTGGTTATGGTATTATGCAACTTGGATCCATGGCTCAAATCGGTGCTGGTATCGGTCGTAGTATGAGTCCTGTTGCGGGGGCAGGTATCATCATTGCAGGACTTGCAGGTATTAACCCTATGGAAATGGCTAAACGCAATGCCGTGCCTTGTATTATTGCGACTGTAGTCATTATGCTATTGTTACTCTAGTTCTATATAAATTGACTTAGTTAATAGCATAGCTATCGCAGTTTGTAAAAGAAAACCCTTCTAGTACTGATTAGATTTTGTTATATGTTTGAATATATAACTGTTATTACTCAGATACATAGAAGGGTTTTCTTTTGTTTTATATACGTTTTATTTAAGCTTTAAACCAATCCAAAGAGCAGAGATTATAAATAGACCACCACTTACCCAGAATAAGGTAGTAAAACCTAGCCAAGCCATTAGGCTTGCACCACCAACAGCACCTAAGAAATAGCCAAGAAATAAACTTGATTGGTTGTAGGAGAATACTTGGCCCGTAAACTCACGAGGCGTTTTTGAAGAGAGATAGGTGTTTAATGCCGGTAACATACCACCTAGGCCGAAGCCCTGTAAAAATCGAATAAGTGCTAATTGGTAAACATCAGTAACATAGGCTTGAGGGATGTTAAATAAGCCTACATAAATAAGAGATACGACTAATACCTTGCGAGGCCCGATTTTATCAACTAATTTACCGAGCGGTGAACTACTTATCAATTGAGCAATACCCATAGCTGAGAAGACAGCGCCTGCAATAAATGCTAGATTTTCAGTGTTGCTCGGAACAATACCTTTGATATATACGGAGATAACAGGTTGTAAGGACATGATGCATATAGCATAAATAAATGATGCTATACACAATGCTACAATACTATTAAATTCAGGAATTTGTTCTTTTAGCTTGCTAAAAGACAGTTTTTCAACATTAGGCTTTGGTACATAATTTTCATGGATAAAAATAGTAGCTAGCAAACCTGCAAAACCCATGAGAATGCCAACTAAGATGAAGCCATTACGAATACCTATGGTATCCGCAATATATCCGCCTAATAAAGGTCCAATTAGAGAGCCCGCTAGATTGGCCGAAGCTAATAGGCCAAGTGCCCAGCCAGTTCGTTCGATGGGGGACTCTGACGCTATTAATGTAATGGTTGCAGAATAAAAACCACTCACTAAACCTTGTATGAGACGAATGATTACAACCCCTTCAGGTGTTGTTTGAAAGGCGAGCAATAAATTACATAAAGCCATACCAAAGCTAGATCGTATTAATGTGATTTTACGACCTTTCTTATCGGCTACACGCCCCCAAAAGGGTGCCACTAAACATACGACTAAATAGGTTGCACCGGTTGCTAAACCTGACCAGAGAGACATAGCCGATGGCGTTTGAACTCCTAAATCATGAAAATACAGAGGGAGAATAGGTGCTAATTGGCTCACCCCAAAGGATGTACAGAATACACATATTAAACTTATATACACCGTACGTTTCCACGTTTCCATGCAGATCCTCCTTTAGTATTGAATGGTAAATATGTGTGGATGTATTGAAATATCTTCATGATACATTTATTGTCAGTATACTACTATCTTTTAAGAGAAAACAATATCAATCGATGAGATTTATATAAATGTAACTTCATGTATATCTCATTTGATTTCATGAAATAATCACCATATAATAATTACAGAATGTGTATACTATGGTTATAGAAAGAGAGTTTTATGAAATATAGACAACTATTGCTGGGAATTACAGCTGTAATGAGTCTTCCATTATCCATACAAGCACAAATTATGGATCAAATGGAACCGTTGGAACGGGCAAAAGAAGAACAGATAGCGAGAGAGGCGCGGCTAGGAGAGGAACGTATACATTTACAAGAGGATGCTATAGCATCGTCAAGTACATTATCAGATGGTCATACTATACCGGCAGAGCAGCCAGTACAGGTAGGACCCTCTTTTTTTGTGTCTCATATTCGCATTGTGGAGGAGCCGATACATGAGGAAACCGTTATATCCCGTGATTCTATTGCAGCCTCTACAATGGAGACCACCACTTTCCTGGATAACAGTGTGCCGGCGAGTACGCGTCTAATAAAAGGCCCTTTGTTTTATGAAGCACAGCGTACATCGTTAGTCCTGGATGTACCTAAGGAGTTTTCATTTTTAAGTAAAACGGCACGTCCGTTTGTCAATCGGAAAATGACTATTGAGGATATTAATACATTAGCAGAACGGCTAAATCTGGCATTAGTTTCTCATGGGTATATCACGTCACGAATTGGCATTCCTGCACAGTCGTTAGCATCAGGTCAGCTACAATTTAATTTGCAGGTAGGCCGTATAGAATCTGTTGTATATAAAGAAAAGAGTCCCCATTTACCATGGGAAAATGCATTTCCGTTACGTCCAGGGGATATATTGAATATTCGGGATATTGAACAAGGGCTGGAACAGATGAAACGAATCGGCTCCCAAGATGTGTCGATTGAGCTGGAGCCGGGAACCAGACCGCTATCTTCCCGTATTATTTTACAAACAACGAAACGCCCACCGATTCATGGTGTTATTTCTGTGGATGACTCGGGAATGAAGGATACGGGTAAACTGCAATGGAATGCGTCTATTGGTGTTGATCGACTTTTTAATGCTAACGATGTATTGCGTATCAGTGCTAATCATGATGGTGCCAATGAAGGGTATGTAAAGGGAACGAAAAACCATAGCATCAGCTATTCTATTCCACGTGGTAAGGATACCTTTAGTATCGGATATAGTAATTTATCGTATCATCAATCGATTCAGTCTATAGTGGGGCCTGTGATTAGTTCCAGTCGAGTGAAATCCGTTAGAGGTACTTGGCAGCATGTATTCCATCGCAATCGAACGACTAAACGTAGTTGGGATGTGAGTATCCGCAAACGTAATTCACATAATTACATTAATGATGTGGATATTGCTGTACAACGGGCTGATACGGCCGCTGTGGAAGTGGGGGTGTCGGAACGGCGCTATATAAAGCAAAATACAGTATACTCTCGTATAGGCGTTAAGCAAGGTGTAGGTTGGTTCGGCTCCCAGCCTGATTTTGGCGGGGGTGCACCTAGCACTCGATTTACCCAAATTCTTGCCGATGTAGATTATCAAATACCACGTCGGTGGGGACATCGTCCGGCCAGCATTACTACATCCTTTCACGGTCAATGGACCTTAGGCGGTAAGCGGTTATTTTCTCGGGATATGATGAGTATTGGGAATCGCTATACGGTACAAGGTTTTGATGGGGAACGAACGCTTTTAGGTGAAAGCGGTTGGTATGTACGGAATGAAGTGGCTAGCTATATTCCTCGTATTCATTCCAGTGTATATGTTAATTTAGATGTCGGTGCAGTATATGGGCCTAGTACGGATATATTAACAGGACGATTTATAGCCGGTACAGCATTAGGTATACGCGGTCAATTTAAGTCCGGTTTGTTTTATGATGCTTTTGTTGGAGTCCCTTTATATAAACCGAGCGGATATGTAACTGATCATGTAACGACCGGGTTCCAAGCCGGCATTCGATTTTAAGCATTGACAATATAGTTGTATATGTGTGAATGCAATTGTATTTGTTCAGTAGTCGTTATGTATTTTGAACTGGCGGTATGCTATAGTGTATGCCGCCATGATATATAACGTATAGTGTGTTATTATGTGTGGAGAATTGTATGAAACAGAAATCATTACAATATAAAATTGCTATATGGCTCACGATGGGATTATTGGTTGTGGATCCTGTTGTGATGCCTTTTTCGTATGCGGAACATCCGATTGAAGTGGATCGCCAGGCCCCTCAAGACCGTCAGGCTCAAGTCACTCAGGCCGGTAATGGTGTGACACTAGTTAATGTAACAGGTCCTACGGCTGGGGGTGTATCTCGCAACGATTATACGAAGTTTAATGTGCCTGAGTCCGGGACTATTTTAAATAATTCGTATGGTATGTCCAATACTACGCTCGCCGGTTATGTACCGGGTAATGCTAATATGGCTCGTGGTGTGGCACGTGTGATTCTTAATGAGGTAACTTCTACCAATCCAACTGCTATGAAAGGGTTTCTTGAGGTAGCAGGACAAAAGGCATCTGTTGTGGTGGCGAATCCGAATGGTATCAGTGTCGATGGCGGCGGGTTTATTAATACAGATCGTGCTGTATTGACGACAGGGAAACCAGAGTTCAATGGGGACGGTAATATTCAAACTTATCGTGTAGAACAAGGTGCGGTATCAGTTAATGGAAAAGGGTTAAACGCCAAAGGGGCTAATGCATTACAGATTTTAACGGAAGCGGCCCACATTAATGCCGGTGTATGGGCAAATGAGGCGGATGTTCGTACCGGCAAGAATGTTGTGGATGCGAATACGTTAGATACACAGCGCATAGGCACGTCCAATCAAGTTGGCTTGGATGTGGCGGCTATCGGTGGCATGTATGCCAATGCTATTACCATGAAAGGAAGTAATACCGGACTTGGTGTGAATGTAAAAGGTGTAGTCAGTAGTGCAAAAGCCACGAATATTACGAGTGACGGCCGCATTATTGTAAGTGGTGGTGTGACGAGTAATGGCAATACGGCTATAACCGGTCAAGCCGTTGCGGTAGGCCGGTCCGGAATTGTACAAGGTGATGCAGGTACTACTGTAGACAGCCAAACGACAGTAGATAACGCAGGTCTTATTAATTCCGGTGGTACTACACATGTGGAAGCGGGCACGGTAGATAATCATGATGGTGGACGTGTGTATGGGGATGTTGTATCTATTAAAGCGAATCAGGTGAATAACCATACAAATCGCGAATTAGAAGTACGCTATCATACAGCCGGAGACGCATTAAAAGCGGCAAAGAAAGCACTTGATGATGAATGGAATGCGGATATAACCGGGTACAAAACACAGGAAGAGTTAGAGGCTCACAAACAACGCATTCAAAATCTCACAAAAGCATATGATGATGCACAAATACAGTTGAACACTATCGAAACAGAGTTTGCAACACATAAGTCAGCTACTATAGCAGGGCGTAAAGCGGTCGATGTTGAAGCGAAGCATGTAACAAATGAAGGCCGAGGGCTTATATATAGCGGTGGCTCCATGCGAGTGACAGCTAAAGAGGACTTGACGAATACCGGGGCTACCATTAAGTCCGCAGGGGCTATGACAATTGATGCGCCTGTGGTAAAGAATGAGAATGCGGCATTTGGGGCTAAACGAGTTTCTGACGGTGTGACTAAGAACCCGGATAAGCTTAAAGTGAATGATCCAAATCATAAACTGGAAGGGCAAGTATTTGACAAATCGGAGTTCCCATATGCCGATGATAGTAGTGGATACGGTACGCCTCGTGTTATACCGGTACATAGTGAAAAGGATGAAGCGTATAACAAAGAAATGGATAAGGATGAAAATCGTGTTCATAAGTTTACTATCATTCGTAGTCAAACTGAACAGACCCATACAGACATTACCCATGATGATCCCGGAGTCATCAGCAGTGGAGGTGATATGACTGTATCCGGAGCTATCCATAATACAAATAGTCGTATCGTAGCCGGTGGAACTGTACGTACTAGCGGTAAGATAGATAATCAATCTGATGAAGTCAGTGAGAAAACAATTTCTACAGGTACAACGCAGGAAAGTTATACTAGGCGGGTCAGAAAGTCGCATGGTATAGGACATAAACGTCGTCGCGCTTGGAATGCCGAAGTGTTTATGACTCCGTTTGTTACCGAACAGAATGTTAAACCTATTGGTGTTATCAAAGACCATGCGGAGGATGCATTGTCGACTTCAACCATTGCTAAGGTGAATGATAGTTTAGATCCGTATGGTTTAGGAAAAGGAAATGGTAAGCGTAGCGGTATGATTGACGGGCTGTCATTACCTACGGAGTCACTATACAGAATTCATCCGGAGATTACCGCCAATGCATTGGTAGAGACAGATCCGGCTTTCACAGATCGCAAACAATTTTTATCCTCTCAATATATGATTGATGCCCTTAATCAGGACCCTGACCGTCGTCTTAAGCGATTAGGTGATGGGTTTTACGAACAACAATTGGTGAATCAGCAGATTCTCGCTGCTACCGGTCGCCAATATTTGACCGGTTATACAGATAATGAGATGGAGTATAAAGCGCTTCTTGAGGCGGGCATTGCCTATGGCAAACAGTTTCATTTAACACCGGGGATTACCTTGTCTGATGCACAAATGCAGGCGATTACAACGGACATGGTATGGCTCGAAACGAAAACGATGGTTGTCAATGGTAAAGAACAGCAAGTTCTCTATCCAAAAGTATACTTAGCGAAACAATCTGCAAAGAGTCTGAATGCTATGGGCGGTCTCATCAGTGGTCGCACGATTGTAAGCGAGACCGATGCTGATATACAAAACCAAGGTGTGATGACTGCCGATACCATTGTATTGAATGGACAGAATATCCATAATACCGGTACGATTGACGGACGTACTGTGGCGGTTGCAGCGAAGCAGGATGTGAATACTACGGGGGCTATTCATGGCGATACACACGTTGTGGTGAGTGCAGGTCGGGATGTGAATGTGGGCGCTCGTGTTAAGGCTTTGTCGAATCAGGATGTAGTTCGTCGTCAAGGTACAGTAGGTGTATCTGAACCGGGCGGACAATTATCTATTGCCGCCAATCGTGATATACATCTCAAAGGGGCCTTGGTTCATGGCGGTGCTAATACAACGATGGACATCACGGCCGGCCATGATGTGAATCTCGGTACGGAACAGCTGGCTGCGAAAAAAGATATGACCGTCAACAGCGATAATTATAACCGTACGGAACGTCGTACTGAATTAGGTACGACCGTTCTAGGTGATGGTGATGTGGCTATTCGTGCCGGTCATGATGTATCTGTTCGTAATGGTGTTGTGAATAGTGAGCAGGGTACAACGACGATGGCAGCCGGACATGATGTGAATGTGACACCCGGTGAAAGCTATAGCCGTGATGAATATGGTATTAAGTATAAGGAAAAGAGCTTATTATCTAAAACAGTGCGTACGCTACGTACTGATCATGAACATACGGGTGTTTTATCTTCAACCATCGGTGGCAATGCTATTGATATGAAAGCCAACCATGATGTGTCCTTAACGGGGGCTAATGTATTGGGTACGAAGGATGTAAATATTACTGCGGGACATGATGTGCGTACAGATTCCGGTGAAGAAAGACAGCGCGATGATATCTATGAACACAGCAAGAAAACAGGTTTGATGAGTGCCGGTATAGGCTTTACCATAGGCAGTAAAAAAGTAACGGATACACTGGATGGAAAATATACGAATCAGGTGGCTACAAATATTGCTTCCTCTAAAGGCAATGTAGCGGTGAATGCGGGAAATTCAATTCATAGCACAGCGACAAATTACTTTAGTAATCAACCGGCAGAGTTAACAGCTTCTGATGTAACTATTGATGGCAAGCATAATGTAACACATGAGGTACAAAGTCATGAGGAAAAACGATCCGGTTTAACCGTTAGCGTAGGCGGAAGTGTTGTAAGTTCTCTTAATACAGCACAACAATTAGGCAAGAAAGCTCATAATCGGCAAAGTTCTGCATTGTCCGCTTTTGAATATGGCGAGTTAGCGAATGCAGCTAAGCATGCTTATAATGATGTGAAAGCGTATAAGTCCTTGCAACCGATGCGGCTATTGGATAATGAGAAAGCGGTACTGGATAGTGCTGCTGAAAGAAATATTTCATATCGATTGGCGACTCATGATTTTGATGGTATAGATCCGGCGGTAGAGAAAGTTCAAAACAAACAGAATGCATATAAAGTGCAACAGGCTAAACATGACAGATTATTTAATATTAAAGTCGGTATCGGGTCCAGTCAATATAAACAAACGAGTGAACTTGATCAGGCACAATATGTGGGAAGTTCAATCGGAAGTAACGCGAAAGTTACCGTTACGGGAACAGGAGAAACATCTAATACCGGTAATGTACATATTACCGGTTCCACAATTGATGCACCGGAAGTACATATTAATGCGAAGAATAGTATTCGTTTAGATGCCGGTACGAATACAAGCATACAAAGAAATGACTATACGCAATCCGGCTGGTCTGTGGGCGCTACTATCAGCCCTCATGGTAATGGGGTTATCGGTCTTGATGCGAATGTATTTAAAGGTAAAGAAAAGGGTGTTGAAACGCTTACCACACATACCGGTACGGTGATTAGAGGCCGACAACTGGCGACTGCAACATCCGGTAACAATACGGATATCCTTGGTTCTAAAATAACCGGTAATACGGTTGTAACTAATGCAGGTAATGATTTACGTATTGAAAGCTTACAAGATACACATGATTATCATAAAAATAGTCGGAACAAAAGCTTATCTGTATCGTATGGTATGAATGGCCCTGCTCTTATAGGATTTGAAAATGGTAAAGGAACTACGGATAGTCATTATGCTAGTGTGACAGACCAAGCGGGGATTTATGCCGGTGAAGGTGGATACCATGTACAAGTAGGCAATGCGACTACACTTACCGGTGTTATAATAAAAGGAAGTTCGGATACATCTAAGAATAAACTATCTTCTAAGTCATTAGAAATGAAGGATATTCAAAATGAGGCATCCTATTCTGCAAAAACCTCCGGCTATAGTTTGTCAACGACTAAACGAACTAAGAATAATCCATTAGGAATTACAGGTAGTCCTAATATGGGTATCCCTGTAAAAGGCAGTGCAAAATCTACTACACATTCGGCTATTAGTGAAGGCATTATTGAACTTGTTGAAAAAGAATCGTTAGAAAAAATCAATCATGATACAGAACATGCACTCAATACACTGGCACCAATCTTTGATAAGAAGAAAGTAGAAGAAAAGCAAATTCTGTTGACTAAGATTTCTAATCAGGGATATAGGGTGATTGGGGATATAGCGGTTAGCCAACAAAAAAAGTATATTAGCTTAGCCGAGGCTGCTGATGCAGTAAATGATGATGTGTTGGCTCAAAAATATAGAGATAAAGCTAAACAATGGGATGAAGGCGGAATTTATAAGGTTGCTTTACATGGTGTTTTTGGTGCTACTATTTCTAATATGGCTGCTGGCAATATTAAACAAGGTTTTACAACAGCGACTCTTAATGAAATGATGACTAAAGCCTTGTCGAATGAATTAAGAAAATATGGTAAACAAGGTGAGTACAATGATACGTCCGATGTGCATAAGTTGGCTAGTCTTATTTTGGGTAAAGTTGTTATTGGCTCTCAGTTAGGTGGCAGCATTGCGGTTAGTGCTACTGAGAATAACTACTTGACACATGTGCAAGAAAAACAGTATAGGTTAGAACTTAATCAGGCACAGACGGCGGAGGAAAAAGCTCTGGTTATAGCCAAATGGAAGAAAATTGATGATCAACAAGAGCAAGAATATAAAAAGGAATCAAAAAGAATTTGGTCAAAATATTTTAAGACAATTTCTGACTATGTAGATTTTAATAAATTTTTAGCTTATAAACGTGAACGAAATGTATATGAGAGCGGTCTTGATCATGCATTTACATTAGATAGTAGTACAGGTGAAATTAAATTACATAATATTAATGTAGAGGCTGTACCGCTTAAAGGTGGTGAGTCTTTATCAGAACAGATAAAATTTGAAATTAACGCTATGAATCTAAGTATTGCAAAGAAAATAAGTCGACTGGAAGGGTATAAGGAGGGAACAGATGAATTTGATGAGAATGTTTTATATCACTTTAATAGACTTAGAGTTTCTCAGGGAAATGCATGGTCGAATATTATAAAAGGTGCAGATGTTTCTTCAGGTGTAATTGATGTTTTTTCTTCTGATGCATTTTCGAGTTTTAAACAATCTTTTGGCATTGAACCAAGATATAATAAATATTATTATGGTGGACGTGTTTTAGGTGATTCTTTAGGCATTGTAGGTGGAACAGGCATTACCATATCAGGAGCTGCAGAAACTGGAGTGTTAACAGTTGGGTCTATTCCAACATTGGGAGGATCAAGTGCATTAATACCAGCCTCAGTAGCACAAACTGCAGCGGGAATTTCTCTTGTTAATAAATCGACTTCTCAAATTGGTAATGATATCGCGTTGTTTTCTAAATCTAATAGAAATACCTCGAGTGAGAAGCCTAAACTTCAACGTGATGAAGATGCTCCATATATTAAAGAAAATCGTGTGCCACTAGATTCAGAAACAATTTTAAGTAATGGTGAATATGAGCGTACAAATAAATCATTTAAAGGGGCGGCTATTTATAAAAAAGATGAGCATTATTATTATCGTGATACTAAACATTTTGGAAGGGCTGCCGAAATAGAAGTTTTTGATAAGAATGGTAATCATATAGGAACTATGGATCCTCAGACTGGAGAAATGAATTTTAGCAATAAAGTTTCAGGGCGAAAATTAGACAAAAATTTAAGATAGTGGAAGCAGATTTAATAGCAATTAGTTTTTTTTATCTTGGTAAAATTTATCAAATTAATTTTGAGATAAATAAATGATGTTGATGGGTGAGGAGTTATGGATATTAATTTAGTAAATGAAATAAAAATCGCACTTAAACAAAATGATTTATATTTTATTAATAGGACACAAGACTATGTTATTGTTAATGATGATTATAGAGGCGTAATAATTTACACTCCTCAATTAGAGTATGTTGACTCTTATATACTAGATAATACAAAGGTTATAATTTTAAATAGTTTTGTAGACTCTGAAAATAATAGAATTGTACTCCATTTAGAAGCAGGATTATGGTACATTGATTTAAATAGACATTATTCACAGTTCATAAAGTATGATTTTGAGAGTGAATGCATTTATATTTTGTATTTTTCTGTATTTAAATCAGGGTCTATTAGCATATTTTCCAGTTCTCTCATGATACAGTGGGACTTTGTTGATAATAATTTAAGTTTCATAGCTATTGATAAACTATCTTCTTGTAATGAACTCACTTTATATAGGAATTGGGAACGTGAATTTAGAGGTGCAAATAGTATTGGCTTTATAGATAATAAATGGATAGTATATGAGGAGGATATTGAGATATATCAGGATAATAGGCTTGTCTATAAATTCCCGATGGAATATAGTAAATGGTATCGATTTGATATAAATGGTGATTATTTTGTTGCCATAAATGAATTTACTATAGTCCTAACCAGTATAAGTAATACAAAAAATAGGATAAAGAAAATTTATGCTAATAATGAAGCTTGTTATGGAGCCGTGTTAATACATGATAAAGATTTTTCTTATTTAGTATTGTTGATTGTTAATGAGAGAACAGGAGATTCATGTTTGCGAAGTTATACTATTTCCGAATAGTGATTGATTGTTGTATTAGACACTAGTTGTGAGGCAAAAGAATGTATTGAAAGTATAAGCAAGGAAAATTAAAGATATGTAGTTTGCCAATAAAATCTTATAAATATACGGATGCTTTAAGAAAATTGTGGCATCGGTTGATTGGCTTATTTATGGGAGATTGGTATTAGATAATTAAAATTCCTTGACTTTCATTCTATAGAAACATTATAATCAGATTATAATTTTATACTCGCCTGTTAGAAACCGATGAGGTGGAGATAAAAATAGGAAATGCACTCACAGAGAGCGGGATTAGCTGAGAACCCGTAGTACGCAGCTTATTAAATGGACCACCGAGGGCGCATGGAACAGAATGAACTTTCACAGTCATTCCTAGTATGGTGCGACGTCACACGAGCGTTAGTCGTGAGGGATATGTTAGTATCCTGCGAAAGGGGAATGCACTGCATTCAAACAAGGTGGTACCGCGATTTATAGCACAATACAAATATTTTCTAATAATTGTATAAGAATAGAACTATAAACTCGTCCTTGACGTTATGTTGTCATGGGCGAGTTTTTTTATTGGCAAATGCCAGATGGAGGTTCTCATGATTTTCCCTAGTCTTGACCGTGTGAAAGCTATCGCACCGGGCTACGATATCGTGCCTGTATATATGGAAATTTTATCCGACGTACGCACACCGATTAGTGTGTTGAAAGCGTTAAAACAAGTGAGCAGTCATACGTACTTGCTTGAAAGTGCGGATAATAGTAATCATTGGGGCCGTTACTCTTTCTTGGGCTATGATCCTAAGATTGAGCTATTCTGCAAAAACCATAAAATGACCATCAAAGACGGTACGACACGTACCTTTGAGTGCTCTGATCCAGCTGCAGAGATTCGCAATATTTTGAGTCAATATAAAAGTCCTCGTTTAGAAGAGTTACCAACTTTTACAGGCGGCTTTGTAGGCTACTTCGCATGTGAATATATTCGCTACATCGAGCCAACATTGGATTTTCCAACACCGGATGATGACTCTGCCATGGTAAACGATGTAGACCTTATGCTCTTTGATAAGGTTATCGCTTTTGACCATTACAAAAATAAAATTTACTTAATCGCTAACATCAGCACAAATGATTTAGAACGCAACTACAACAAGGCTGAGCTCGAACTGAAAACTCTTACTGATCTCGTTGTAAACGGCAAAGAGGCGGATGTTCCAAAAGGCATCCTTAAAACAGAGTTTACCTCTGAATTTACAAAGGATGAGTTTGAAGCCGTTGTTAAAAAGACGCAGCATTACATCAAGGAAGGGGATATCTTCCAATGTGTTGTATCTAACCGCCGCGAAGCCGAGTCTGAAGGTAGCTTGTTAAATGCATACCGCGTGTTGCGTACTTTAAATCCATCTCCATACATGTTCTACCTATCTGGCGGCGATGTAGAGCTCACAGGTGCTTCTCCAGAAACCTTGGTAAAACTGACAGATGGTAAAATGTACACCTTCCCAATTGCAGGTACGATGCGTCGCGGTAAAAACGAAGCAGAGGACCTTGCCATTGAGGAAAAACTCATTAACGATGAAAAAGAATTGGCTGAACATAATATGCTCGTTGACCTTGGCCGTAATGATTTAGGTAAAATCTCTAAGTTTGGTTCCGTAAAAGTAGAAGCGTTACATATGTTGCAACGTTTCTCCCATGTCATCCATATTACATCTACTGTAAGCGGCGACATGCAAGACGGCAAAGATGCACTCGATGCTATCGGTGCTACATTGCCGGCAGGCACATTGTCTGGGGCGCCTAAGATTCGTGCTATTGAAATTTTACATGAACTTGAAAAAAGCCCACGCGGCGTATACGGCGGCGCCGTAGGTTATATCGACTTCTCTGGTAACATGGACGTATGTATCGGTATCCGCATGGCTATGAATAAAGGTGGCAAGGTATATGTTCGTGCTGGTGCAGGCATCGTTCGAGATAGCGTTCCTGAAAGCGAGTTTAATGAAACCTTGATCAAGGGCCAATCCATGATTTCCGCAATTACAAATGCACAGGAGGTAGAATAATGGTACTCCTTATAGATAATTACGATAGCTTTTCTTTTAATCTATATCAATTAGTAGGCTCTATCGATCCAGATATTAAAGTCATCCGCAGCGATGAATTAACAGTTGAAGAAATCCGTGCGTTGAAACCGGACTATGTGATACTTTCACCAGGTCCTGGTAGACCAGCTGATGCGGGCGTGTACGAAGACCTCTTGCACGAATGCAAAGGGGAATTCCCAATCCTCGGCGTATGCCTGGGACACCAAGCCATCGGCGAAGTATTCGGCGGTACCGTTTCCTACGCTAAACAAGTGATGCATGGCAAACAAAGCGTGGCGAAACAAGTACATCCATCCAAAATCCTTAAGGGGTTGCCTGAACAATTCGAAGTCGCACGATATCACTCCTTGGCGATTATCGACGAAACTATGCCAAGCGAACTCATCGTTACATCTGTTACCGATGACGGCGAAGTAATGAGCGTGGAACACAAAGACTACCCGATTTATGGAGTCCAATTCCATCCGGAATCCATCATGACACCAAACGGGGAACAAATGATTCGCAATTTCTTAGAAAAATAACCATTGTTTTGTATTCGAGGGGCTATTATTAGTTACTAGTACGGTAAGGCAGAAATAAGGTCTTTCGGAACTCCAAGTGGCCACTTGGAGGGCATGACCCAATCGTTTCCGACTAGGTAGATATGGCATCAATTTAATAGATATCCTCAAAAGGAGATATAAATGATTAAAGACGCATTATATGCAGTAACGCACGGTCAGGACTTATCCTACGACCTTGCTAAAGATACAATGAACAAAATTATGAGCGGTGATGTACCCGAGGTTCCTATGGCTGGTTTTTTGTGCGCCCTTGCTGCAAAAGGTCCTACTGTAGATGAGGTTACGGCGTTCGCTGAGGTTATGCGCGAGAAGGCTGGCTCCGTGCTTCATAATGGCACTGTTGTGGAAATCGTAGGTACTGGTGGTGACGAGGCTAATACGTTCAACATTTCCACTACGTCTGGTTTCATCATTTCCGCAGCAGGTATTCCTGTAGCAAAGCATGGTAACCGTAGTGTATCTAGTAAATGTGGCGCTGCAGATTTGATCGAAGCGTTGGGGGCTAAATTAGAGCTTAACGGCGAGCAAAACGAAGCGGTTCTTAATAAAGCAAATATGTGCTTCATGTTTGCTCCTGTGTATCACCAAGCTATGAAATATGCAGGTCCTGTACGTAAGGCTTTGGGCGTGCGCACTGTGTTTAATATTCTTGGACCTTTGGCAAACCCAGCAGGAGCTACTGTGGAGTTGATGGGTGTTTATGATAAATCCTTGGTAGAACCATTGGCTCGCGTATTGGCTAACCTTGGCGTGAAACGCGGTGCTGTGGTACATGGCTTCGACGGCCTTGATGAGATTACAGCTATCAACAAAACGTACGTATGCGAAATTAATAATGGTACTTTCACAAGTTACGAATTCGATCCTAAGGACTATGGTTTCGAATACGCTGATAAAACTGAGCTTGAAGGTGGCGACGCAACAGTAAATGCTGAGATTACACGCCGCGTTCTCGGTGGTGAGCAAGGCGGTAAACGTACCGCAGTTCTTCTCAATGCTGGCATGGCGATTTACCTTGCAAAAGATGGTATTACATTAGCAGAGGGCATTGAAGAGGCGAAACATATGATCGACTCTGGCAAGGCGCTTGCTACAATGGAACAGTTTGTGAAAGCAACTCAAGAGGTGTAACCATTGATTTTAGATAAGATTATAGAGGCGACCAAAATTCGGGTAGCCCAAGAAAAACAGGTGGAATCTCCAGAGTCTGTGAAAGCAGCGGCTTTAGCATTACCATCTGATACAGGATTTTCTTTTGAAGCAGCTCTTCGTCAGCAAGATTTCAATTTCATTTGTGAAGTGAAAAAGGCATCTCCATCAAAAGGCATCATAGCAGAGCACTTCCCGTATTTAGAGATCGCCAAAGAATATGAAGTGGCTGGTGCTGCGGCTATCTCTGTTTTGACGGAGCCTGATTTCTTTAAGGGTGATAAAAAATATTTGCAAGAAATTGCAAGCACCGTAAAAATTCCTGTGCTTCGTAAGGACTTTATCATCGATGAATACCAAATCTACCAAGCAAAGGTATGGGGCGCTAGTGCAATCCTATTAATCTGTGCATGCCTCGATGTGCCTACGCTGACAAAGTTCCGTGAGTTAGCTGATTCTCTTGGCTTATCCTCTTTGGTAGAGGCGCATGATGAACATGAGGTACAAATGGCTATCGATTGCGGTGCCCGCATTATTGGCGTTAACAATCGTAACCTCAAGGACTTCACTGTAGATGTACAAAATAGTGTGCGCTTGCGCAATCTCGTGCAAGACGATGTGATCTTCGTATCTGAAAGCGGGCTAGAAACGCCGGAGGATATCCAAGTATTGCGGGATAACAATATCGGCGTAGCCTTGATGGGGGAAACCTTCATGCGCTCTCCCAATAAAGTGGAGAAATTAGCATATCTTTATGGTCCAACCTACTACACACCAAAGGTTAAGATGTGTGGAATCTCCAAGGTGGAAACAATCCCTGCTGTAGTAGAGGCACAGCCTGATTACATGGGCCTTGTATTTGCACCAAGTAAACGACAAGTCACTGTAGATCAAGCTAAGATTTTAGTAAGTGAGCTACACAAACAATATGCAAATCGATATAACAGAGATGTCATACAATGGAGTAATGATGTAGTACAAGAATTTATTAAAACGGTAGGCGTTTTTGTCAATGAAACACTAGAAAATCTCGTTACGATTGCCACAGAAGTAAATCTTGATGCGGTGCAATTGCACGGTGATGAAGATGAAGCTTTCATCCAATCCTTAAAAGAACGTACTAATGTAGAGGTTTGGAAGGCTGTTCAAATCCGCAGTGCTGCAGATGCAGAAAAATGGATTGATAGCAGTGCTGATATGCTCTTGTTTGATGCATATTACAAAGACGAGCGAGGCGGTACGGGTGAAGTATTCGACTGGTCTTACTTAGATGAGTTTGAACGACCGTTTATGCTCGCTGGTGGTATAGATAGCACCAATGTGGCGCGTGCCATTCGTACGGTTCGACCATACGGCATCGATATCAGTAGCGGCATTGAAACAGAAGGCGTGAAGGACGATGAGAAGATAAAAGCTTTCACCAACATTGTGAGAACAATAGCAATGCCATAGTATGGCGTGCTAGCAGGAATGGTATATAGAAAGGTAAGTTATATGAGTGAACAAAGACATGGCTATTTTGGCTCCTTTGGGGGCCAATTTATGCCAGAAACATTGATGAATGCAGTTATCGAATTGGAAGAGGCGTACAATAAGTACAAAGATGATCCTGATTTCGTACATGAACTTGAGGATTTACATAAAAAATATACAGGTCGCCCATCCCTGTTATACTATGCGGACCGTATGACAAAGGACCTTGGAGGAGCCAAAATTTATTTAAAACGAGAGGACTTAAACCATACTGGTTCTCACAAGTTGAATAATGTAATCGGCCAAATGTTATTGGCAAAACGGATGGGTAAAACACGCGTTATTGCTGAAACTGGGGCAGGTCAACACGGCGTGGCAACGGCTACTATCGCTGCATTGATGGGCATGGAATGCGAAATATACATGGGTGCAGAGGACTGTGAACGTCAAGCACTTAACGTATATCGTATGGAATTGCTAGGTGCAAAGGTGCATCCTGTAACAACAGGGACTAGCACATTGAAAGATGCGGTTTCCGAAGCGTTGCGCGAATGGACAAACCGCATGTCCGATACGCACTATGTATTGGGCTCCGTTATGGGTGCCCATCCATTCCCTATGATCGTTCGTGATTTCCAATCTATTATCAGCCGCGAAGCGCGTGAGCAAATCCTTGAAGCAGAAGGCAAATTACCAACAGCTGTTATGGCTTGCGTAGGTGGCGGCTCCAATGCGATGGGCATGTTCTATCACTTTATTCCAGATGAAGGGGTTCGTCTCATCGGTTGTGAAGCAGCAGGTCGCGGCATCGATACAGAGGAACATGCAGCAACAATCGCAAAAGGTTCTGTTGGTATCTTCCATGGCATGAAATCCTACTTCTGCCAAGATGAAGACGGTCAAATTGCTCCAGTATATTCTATTTCTGCAGGTCTCGATTATCCTGGCATCGGTCCTGAACATGCGTACTTGCACGATAGCGGTCGTGCTGAATATGTGCCTGTTACAGATGACGAAGCAGTAGATGCCTTTGAATATTTATCTCGCTTGGAAGGTATTATTCCTGCGATTGAAAGTGCTCATGCGGTGGCACATGCACGTAAAATTGCTCCTACTATGAGCAAGGACGATATCATTATTATTTGTTTATCTGGTCGTGGTGACAAAGACGTAGCGGCTATGGCGAAATATAGAGGGGTGAATCTTCATGAGTAAAATTAAAGACGCTTTCACAAAGGGCAAGGCATTCATCCCGTTCATTAGTGCTGGTGACCACGGTATTGAAAATACAGAACGTTATATTCGCATTATGGTGAAAGCCGGTGCAGACATGGTGGAAATCGGTATTCCTTTCTCCGATCCCACAGCGGAAGGCCCAGTTATCCAAGAAGCAAGTACACGCGCATTATCTACAGGCGTAAAAATCAATGATATCTTCGATATGGTGCGTCGTCTGCGTACAGGTGATGATGCGGTGACTATACCGCTCGTATTCATGACCTATTTGAATCCTATTTACGTATTTGGTCGTGAAAAATTCTTTACCCTCTGTGAAGAGGTGGGAATCTCTGGTGTTATCGTACCAGACATGCCGTTTGAAGAAAAAGGCGAGCTCGCTAGTGTGGCTCATAAGCATGGTGTTGAAGTTGTATCCTTAATTGCGCCAACATCTGAAAACCGCATCGAAATGATCGCCAAAGACGCAGAAGGCTTTGTATACTGTGTATCCTCACTTGGCGTTACAGGCATGCGCAGTGAAATTAAGACGGATATTAAATCCATTGTTGAAATGATTCGCAAATATACGGATATCCCGGTAGCTGTTGGTTTTGGTATCTCTAAGCCAGAACAAGCGGAAGCTATGGCGCGCGTATCCGACGGTGCTATCGTAGGCTCTGCCATCGTTAAAATCGTGGCAGAACACGGTGAACATGCGGATCAAGCGTTGTTTGATTACGTACAATTCATGAAACAAGCTGTTCTAAAGGCTGGCGCATAACATAATAACTCATATAGCCTTGGGAAAAATTATATAGGTGATAACACAAAAGGACGTTATACAATGGATAACGTCCTTTTCATTGGTTGGTTAATTTAGTTTTGTATTTTTAGGGCTAGTAATATGTATTATGCACAAGGCTTAGTCATTAGAGGATTCAGAACGTTGATGTCGTTCGCTGCGTTTTGCTGTTGCATTTTTATCATGCTTTTCACGTTCAGATATTCTATGCTTTCTGTGCTTTTTCTTTTTATCATTTACTTTGTACCATGGATGATCGCTGCTATCTACTGTGCCATCATCATTTTTTACCATGCGATGGTTTTCACCGATTTTGAAGTGATAATCTTTGGCTTGGGCTACATTGGCACCAATACCAACTGTTAAGAAGGTACCTAAACTGGCCAAGGCTACTGCTTTCATTAATTTAGCTTTCATAATTATCTCCTGCATAATTAATTGTACAAATTTTAGTTGTAAGAAATATATCTGTAGTATAGGTAAATTTTATGAATAAAAAATGAATCAAATAAGTTGATAAATCATAGTATAATAGGAATATCTATATATGTTTATTATCTAATATTATCTAAGATTATAGTAGGAGCTTTATGAAACAGAGAGTATACGAAATCCTCTATCGTGAGCTAGTGGAAAACTATGCAAACAGTAAGGGACGTACCAATACAGCCGATTTTTGGCTCACCATAAGTGCCATATCCTTTGTATATGGCTTAATTATATGTATTACAGGTCTTGCAACCTACATACCGTACGGATTTCTTTATGCTGTCTCTATTGGTGGCGGTGTATTATTTGTATTGTCCATCCTGTTATGCTTGCCGAAGATTATGCTAATGGCAAGACGGTTACGAGACTCTAATAATGATCCAACATTGATGATTTTGCTTTTGGTTCCTATTTTAGGCTGGCTTGCATTATTGTATCTATTCTGTAAGCGCACATCACCTGTATCTAATGGATTAGAGGAAAAACGTTCCGTATCGGGCCTCTTTATTGTGGCTATATTAGTATTAGGCTGCCTAGCTATTAGTACGGGTAGTACAATGATTAATCATAATTTTATAGTAGAGGAGACTGCTTATGGCAATTTAGAACCTAGTTCGTTAACGAAACAAGCAAATCGTCTTTTACAAAGTGAAACGGCTACAACAGAGGGGCGTACTGTGGTAAGTAATTATTATGAAGCCCTCAACAAAAAGGATTATCATGGTGCATATTGTTATTTGAGCGTTCGTGCTATGGAACGATATGGTACCTTTGAACTATGGGAACAAGCCATGACTAAGGAAGAGGTTCCTAAGGTGAAAGCGATACAGCTTGACTATGTTTCTCAAGACCAAGATGATGATATTGTTGTAAACTATATGGGCTTTACCGTTACCTTTGAAGATAATCTAGAGCCTCTATTAGTTCGTTTGCATAATGAAGGCAAAGGCTGGGACATTGTTGCTATTGAAGCCGTGGAGGAGGATTAGGTTATGTCAACCATAAATATATATGATTTGAACTATACTGATGCCTTCAAATTAGGCATTAGAAATTATGCCAATTTTAACGGCCGTGTTAGCCGTAGTGAATATTGGCGATTCGTGGCAGGCGTTACATTGATACAAGGATTACTTGGCATTTTAGCTTTACTTTGTAGTATCTTGGGCTTCCCTAATTATGAAGCGCTTATCGATAATGTTGCTGTAGGGGTATCCCTTTTCTTTATAGTTCCCAATATAGCTATCACAGCGCGGCGTATGCATGATATTGGCCGGAGTGGTTGGACGCAGCTAATCTCATTTATTCCTGTTATAGGATTCTTTATATTTCTCATTTACGAATTGCGTCGTGGCGATCAAAGAGAGAATTCATATGGTGAAAGAACCGGATATACACCTATTACTCCTGAGGTTAGCAAGGCTACAGGACTAGAAGAAACTCCATCCCCTCGCCAAGATTGGGCGATGGGGATTGCTATCTTTATTATCCAATCTATTATTATTGCTGATATCATTAGAGAGATATTATGGTATGGTATTAATGGGAATGGATATATGTAATAAAGATCTGCATTTATTAACAATCTCATTATTTTATTTTATAAAAGTTTAACATCTCCTTTATAGACAATATAACACTTTGTAGTAAAATGAATTTTAGATGAATTCAAAAATATAGATATTAATAAATAAAAAATATCTAAGTTGTTATATGTGTTAAGTACAGCAGGACTTCGTAATCTTTGCTGATTCCTGTTTGTAACTAGAAGGAGTTTATTATGAAATCTTGTCCCTATTGTGGACATGAAGTGTTGAAAACAGATTGTTACTGCCCGGAATGTGGGCATGTTAGTAGGCCACAAATCTCGTTAGATAAATATAATCTAGGCTTGATTGAAAACTTTAAACAATGTTTGGTTTATAAATATGCTGATTTTGATGGTCGTGCAAGTCGTAGTGAATATTGGCATTTCTTGTTAGTCTATCAATTGTTGTTTGTGGCCATTCTGTTTACCTGTGCTTTTTTGAGCTATATTAGCCCACTATCTAGTGTAGTAGGCGTAGGTTTTGGCTTGGTCATTCTTGTTCTTTTGTCCGTGATTATGGTTATTCCTGGTGTAGCCGTTTCAGTACGACGCTTACACGATCAAGGCCGATCAGGGGGCCTCGTATTTATTGGCTTTATCCCGGTGGTAGGGACCATTATCCTGTTGATCCTTATGGCTCTACCTGGTGAAAGCCAATCAAATCGCTTTGGTCCTCCTACAGGTCAAGTGGTTGTAACAAAACAAATGGCCCGTGAATTAGGTCTTATTGATACTACGCCATCTATGGGACTAACTGCAGGACTATTCTGCGCTATCTTTGTACTCTGGTTCTTGGTAGATAAACTACTTATGACTAGTGCGATGTAGGCTATGATGTAGTCAATAATATTGATAATATTAACTCTCTTTATAGTTCTGCTATAAAGAGAGTTTTTGTTTTTGATATACGATAGATATGAAATGCCATTCTTTTATGTCAAATAATTTAAAGAAAACATGAATTTTTAATTTGTGCTTGCAATATAAAAATAAAAGAAGTATAATCGATTTGACAAAAGGTAAAGTATATTTTACAAAAAGTAAAGTAGAGGTTACATAAAGTAAAGCTTACTAAAAGTAACTTTAATTTAACTGTAAGTACAATAGACTTTGCTAGACGTAGTTTTTTTATTTTATTGTAGTAAATGTAAGACGTATTGTATCGAATGTAAGACGTGTTGTACCGATTGTAAGCCGTGTTGTATTGAATGCAAGAGTGTTGAAGTCTGTTTTGGAATAATAGATAGAATTATTTTACAATGACAGACGAGTAAAAGGGAGTAGTGGGAGAAATGGCAAACAAAATTAAGCTTTATAGAACGATGTTGGGCTTATCTCAGCATGAATTAGCGGGAAAAGTAGGTGTTACTAGAGCGACAATTAATAGTATCGAAAATGGAAAAACGATTCCTAGTTTAAAATTAGCAAATGATATAGCCGTAGTTCTCGGTAGAAGCATAAACGATGTATTTTATACATTGAATTAAAAAATGATTAATTTAATAACTGGTAGATAATAAACCTGCATTATTCATGACCACTGAGCAAAGGCTATTTCATAATTTTTAAGTTCATATTTCTTTGTGATTTTTATGATTGCAAGGAATATGCATAGGCCTTGAATGGTGGAATATTGGATGAATGGAGGTTTTATTATGTTATTTGCAAAACTTTTTAATTCTGGCAATTGTGTTTCTATAGGCTTCTATATCTGTGGTAGTTATGGACGAGGTGGATGGTAATTAGTAATCCTCGTTATTGATAAACGTTATTTATTTTAATACAGTAATTTAATATAATGATTTTAATTTCTACTAATTGAATAAATCCACCATTTAAGGCTATATTATTTTGTATTTTAAACAAGTCATATAATAAGTTTTATGTTTTTCAAGGGTGTGGGAGATGCTCTGGAGGTAATGTTAAATTACATCTTTTCAGATTATCTTGCACACTCTTTTTTTATTATTGTTATTAGATATTAGGCTCTTTAATAATGTCAATAATTGGTTGTTGCAAAGGTTTTGAAAAATGGATCGAAGCAAATCATATAAAGAAAAAATCTATATCGATATTGTTGTTTTATCTATATTTCCAGTTTTCTTTACGATTATCTCAGGGATAATCGTAGACCTTCTTATTGGTGATTTACGATATGGGCATCTTTCTTCAGCACTTACAGTTTGGATAAGTATGATTATAGGAATGTTCATTTTTCCTATTATTTATTTGCGTAAGAATGATAATGCTGTGTGTAATCCTGTTGATTTAGGGTTGGAAATTGATTTTCCTCTCGATGTAATTCTTATCACACTTGTGATTATATTTCTTATAGTTGTAAAGACTATGATTTTTAAAGGAGATATTGTTTTTGCTCTTGTGCAGAACATACCAATCGCTTTTTGTGAGGAGTTTTGGTGTAAAGGTGTTATCTTTACACAATTGAAACATATATTCAAAAATAATTATATAGTTATACTTATATCGGCAATAATATTTGCTTTTATAACGCATTTAGGACAGAGTTTTTTAGCGAATCTTGTCGTTAGGTTTCCATTTGGACTTGTTTCTGGATTTATTTATTATAAAACTGGAAAATTAATTTATCCTGTTTTATTGCATTTATTATATAATGCAATGATTGTTTGACTCATCTTTTCAATCATTCATTGTTAATAATTGAAGGAGGCCAGCAATTTATGAAGAAATATACTTTTATATTATTACTCGTCTATATAGTTAGTATATTAGCTATAACGATGTGTGTTGAAAAAATTAATGCATTATCTATTTTAGGTATATTTGCATGTCAACTTATTGTTTCAGTTATTCTCTTAATTCTATCTAAAAATAAAGGTAGAAAAAGTTTAAAAGTGTTAGTGGGAATAAATATAGTTTTCTTTTCAGTATATAATATTTTACAAAACTTTTTTATTTTGACTGGCAGCAGACTTGAAAGCGTTTTACAGAATAGTAATTTTTTAAATAGTAATAATATTTCCGAATCGTTGAACAGTCCGATAGAAAATACTATTACTAGTATTATAATTGTCATAGTTATACACTGGTTTGTTTTTTATAAGCTTAATAGAGATCAGAACAATGAAACGATTTAGTTTACTATTTCAAAGACCTTTACTTGCCATAGGTTCTTTGATTTTGGCTGTTCTTTATTCCATAATGATGCCGATGTTAGCAATATTGATGCAATGGATTACTAATTCATTAGTTGAAAATCAGGGAATTGATTTCTTCCAGATATTTATATGCTTAGGGTTTGCGATAGGTATTTTTATATTATCTACTTTATATGTATTGACAAAAGACAGATTGATTAATTTTATAATAAAAAATGAGAAACAACGCATATTCAATCAATTATTCAGCAAAAATATAAGTGACTTTCGAGAGGATAATACATCTACTTATACTACCATTCTGAATCAAGATATATATATTATAGAGCGAGACTATTTTGAGACACTATACAGTATTATAGGAGCTGTATCTACTGTTATTGTATCACTTGTGATTATGTGGTCCATATATTTTAAAATAGTCTTCATTATGTTAGGTCTTGTGATAATTGGGTTGGCTATTCCTAATTTATTGGGATCTAAGATGGGGAAATATAAGAAAGAATATCTTGGTAGCTTTGGACAGTTTAATGGAGTCATAAAGGATTATTTCAATGCCTTTGAAGTGATAAAGTCGTATCGTGTATTGAAAAATATTATAAGCTCTTTTAATTTTTATAATAATGACCTTGAAAATAAGAGGCTAAGGAGTAAATTATTTGAAGATTTCGTTCTGCTGCTTTCTACTTTTACTGCATTCATTCTAGGACTTACCATGTTTTTGATATGTGCATATTATGTAAGTATAAATGAAATACGTGTAGGAGATATGATTGCGGTCGTACAGCTTTCAAATAGTATTATGAGTCCCATCATGATGATACTACTGTCGTTAGGTCAAGTTGTTTCAGCAAAAAAAATATGGAATCATATCGATCAGATTAAGTTGAGAAAAGATAACGCAACTGATATTGATACAATTGAGAAGCCTATTAATAATCAAATTAATTTTTCTAAAAGTATAGATTTTAAACATATAAGTTTTGCATATCCCGGAAAAGAACGAAATATACTCAATGATATTAATCTTAGTTTCAAAAAAGGTAAAAAATATGCAATTGTAGGCACGTCTGGGAGTGGTAAGACGACATTGTTGAAACTGATTTTACGTTATTATGATAGTTATTTAGGAAGCATAACTTTTGATGAATATGACTATCATCAAATTAATGATGAAGTAGTGTATGACAATATCACTTATATGCAACAACATAGCGTAATGTTTAATGATACTTTGGAATACAACTTGACATTAGGCAATACTGTTTCAGAGGAACTCCTATCTCAATCCATTGATAAAGCAAATTTAAAGGGGATTATAGAACGTTTGGATAAAGGAATTAAAACAATTGTTCAAGAGAATGGAAATAACTTCTCCGGTGGAGAGAAAAAGCGGATTGAAATATGTAGGGCACTTTTAAAACAATCAAATATTATTATAGTTGATGAGTTTTCTTTTGGCCTGGATAATCTTACAGCGAAAACTTTGGAACAGGAACTTGTAAGTCTTGATGCAACTGTTATTAATGTAACGCATTTTTTAGAAAAAGATATTTTGAAACTGTATGATGAAATTATTGTAATAGAAGATGGAACTATTAAAGAGGTCGGCTATTTTGATGATTTGTATAAAAAGGGATTTCTATTCTATAGACTAATTGAAAAAGGAGGGCTAATAAATGAACAGCATGCTTCATGATAGAACATATTTATTTAATATTAAGGGAGTAAATATTATTGGCAATGGAGAAAATGGGGCAATAATAGGATTAGATGATGCCGGTATAGACTTCGTTAATAGAATGAAAGCAGGCTTAATTGAAGAAGATACGCTTAATAATGATGAAAAACAAATTATGGCTGCATTAAATGAGTTTGGTTATTTTAAAAAAGACACTAGTGTCTTGAAAAATGCCTATCTTCATGTGACGGATAGATGTAATTTAAGTTGTGTAGGTTGTTACTCGTATATAGAAGAAAGAAATACACAAAAAGATTTAACTACTGCACAGTTAAAGCATATTGTTGATCAATTAGCAGCTTGTGGGGTTGAGCGGTTAGTTATATCAGGTGGAGAACCTTTTATAAGAAATGATATGGCAGACATTTTGGCACATATTAAAAAACATAATATAAGTGTTGCGGTCATTACTAATGGTACAATGGATTGGAATCGAGTAGAGAAAGCAATCCCCTTCATTGATAGTTTAAGTGTATCTGTAGATGGATATAATAGAGAAACCAGATTTATCAGAAATGAAGGAATAATGGGCAAGGTCTTAGATTTTGTGGAACACTTTAAGAGTCTTGTACATGTTCATTTGATATTTACTTTACATAAAAAGAATATTGAATATATGAGAAATTATATTCGGCTGGCTGAAGGTTTAAAAGTATCCTTTAATTTCAGTATATTTACAGTCGATCCATATGATAAAACTTTCTCAGACTTTATTTTAGATGATAATGATATTTATGAAATTGTAAAAGTAATTAATGAAGGAGACAATGTTTATATAGAAGATAGTGTTATTAATGGAAATAGTGATGGAATAGAGGGTCTATGTTGTAAAGTGGGCTGTGGATTGGGTTGCAAAATGGTTAGTATTGCAGCAAATGGAGAGGTTTATCCATGCCATATGCTTCATAAGGATACTATGAAGATGGGGGATATTAAAACGGATTCTTTGAAAAATATTCTAAAAAATAAGGAATCTATATGGTCTCATATGACAGTAGATAATGTTAAAGGTTGTAGTAGTTGTGACTATAAATATATGTGTGGCGGAGGTTGTCGAGGAAGATCTTACTTATATGATAATGTTATAGACAATAAAGATCCATTCTGTATGTTAACAAAGTTATATTTAGAACAGCGAACTAAAGTTTTTGAAAATTTTACAAAGTAATGAGGTGATAATATGGCTTTTGGTGCAGAAACAATTACAAGATGGCAAAATAAACTTGTTCAATATTTTCATGATAATGGTGCTTGTTCAGAGGATTCAGCATTATCAGAATATGAGGTTTTACAGGCCAGTGCCATTAATAAACGGACCTTACGTATATTGATTCGTGAAGGGGTTATTGTGAAATGTTCCAAAGGGTTATATTTAGATGTAGATAAATGGGATACTTTTAAGCATTCTATAAAGCGATTTTTTCTTATATGTTAGTTGGAATATTTTAAATACTAGAGGTATACGAACAAATAAGTATAATGAGTCTATTAGTATAAATAGAATATATATTTGACAATTACGTTGTTTCCAGCCTATAATTATCTATTATATGAATATTGCGTTGAAAAAGACGGCATGTCTCAGACGGATTTAGTAGAGACCAAACTCATGGGCTGAAAGGTTTGGAAATCTAGAGATGTGCGGATCACTTTGGAGCAAGCAGGAACCCTGCCGGTGAACACCGTTATATGTTTAAGTGGCTTTCACAATATGAGAGATGAGTTGCGTCTTATGTGTTACAAACATGTGCTAGCATGGTGTGACAATCGCAGAAATGCGGTGGCGTTAGCTTTCACAAGTAACGAGAGTCAGTAGGGTGGTACCACGGATATGACGTCCGTCCCTTCGGGGGCGGGCGATTTTTTTATGTAAAAGGAGCACATCATGGATTACGGTAAGACGTTACATTTGCCTGAAACAGAATTTCCAATGCGCGGCAATTTGCCTAAGCGCGAACCAGAAATCTTAAAGTTCTGGGAAGACAACAAAATTTATCAAAAACGTTTGGAATTGCGTAAAGACGCAAAACCTTTCATTTTGCATGATGGCCCTCCATATGCGAACGGTAAATTGCACATAGGTCATGCCCTCAACAAAACGTTGAAGGACATTATCATGAAATACAAGACTATGACTGGTCACTATACGCGTTATATCCCAGGTTGGGATACGCATGGTTTGCCAATCGAGCATGCGGTTATCAAAAACACAGGCCTTAACCGTCATGAAATGGCTCCATTGGACTTGCGCAATAAATGTAAGGAATATGCATTGGAGTGTGTAGAAACACAAAAACAAGACTTCATTCGTTTTGGTGTATTAGGCGAATGGGATCGTCCGTATTTGACATTGCGTCCTGAGTTCGAAGTTAAACAACTTGGTATCTTCGGCGAAATGGCAAAACGCGGACACATCTATAAAGGTCTTAAAACTGTATACTGGTGTACTCACTGCGAAACTGCATTGGCAGAAGCAGAAATCGAATATGCTGAGAAAAAATCCTTCTCCATCTACGTAAAATTCCCTTACGTATCCGAGAAAAAGGTAACATTGCCAGCTGGCGTAGATCAAAAACAAGCATACTCCGTTATTTGGACAACTACTCCTTGGACAATGCCTGCCAATGTAGCAATCTCTGTTAACCCTGACCTTGAATATGGTTGGGTAAAAGTAGGCGACGAATACTACTTGATGGCTACTGAGCTAGTTGATGCGGCGATGAAAGATATCGGTATCGAAGACTATGAAATCGTAAATCGCTTCTCTGGTGCAGATTTAGAATTGGCTGAATTCAAACATCCATTTGTTGAACGTAATGCTACAGTATTGTGTGGTGACCATGTAACACTTGAAGCAGGTACCGGTTGCGTACATACAGCACCTGCACACGGTGAAGATGACTTTAACATCGTTATGCGTTATAACAAGGAAGGCAAAACTGAACTTCCTATCGTATCTCTTGTTAATGAAACTGGTAACTACACAAAACAAGTAGACAACAACCGTTATGGCGATACCGAATTCCCATTGGCTGGTGTAGAAATCCACGATGCAGAGGTGCCTGTAATCAAAATCTTGGCGCACAATAATGCATTGCTTCACAAATCTAGCTTGCGTCACCAATACGCTCACTGCTGGCGTTGTAAAAATCCTGTAATCTACCGTGCTACAGAACAATGGTTCTCCTCTGTAGATGGGTACCGTCAACAAGCTCTTGATGCAATCGACAATCAAGTGCAATGGATTCCTAAATGGGGGCATGACCGTATCTTCAACATGGTTCGCGATCGTGGTGACTGGGTAATTTCCCGTCAACGTATTTGGGGCGTGCCAATTCCTATTTACTATTGTGAAAGCTGCGGCGAGCACATCATCAACGATGATACTATCAAAGCATTACAAGAAAAAGTAGCCGTAGAAGGCTCCGATGCTTGGTGGGCTCACAGTGCAAAAGAATTGTTACCAGAAGGTTTCAAATGTCCTCATTGCGGTCATGATGAGTTCAAAAAAGAAACTGACATCATGGACGTATGGTTTGACTCTGGTTCCTCTTGGGCTGGCGTGCTCGAAGTAAATGGTCTTGATGTACCATGCGCTATGTACCTTGAAGGTTCCGACCAACATCGCGGCTGGTTCAACTCTTCCTTGTTAACTGCAGTGGCAACAACAGGTAAGGCACCTTACAATTCCGTATTGACTCACGGCTTCGTCGTGGACGGCGAAGGTCGCAAGATGTCCAAATCTGTAGGTAATACAGTGGCACCTAGCGACATCATCGACGTATACGGCGCTGATGTTATGCGTTTGTGGGTATCCTCTGCGGATTACCAAGCAGACGTACGTTTGTCCAAAGACATCGTAAAACAATTATCCGAAGTATATCGTAAGATCCGTAATACATTCCGCTTCTTGCTCGGCAACTTGGATGACTTCAATCCAAATACTGATAAAGTGGCTTACGCAGATATGTCCGAATTCGATAAATGGGCATTGTTGCGCTTAGAAGAAGTGCGTCAAAAGGTTACTGATGCGTACGAAAATTATGAATTCCACATGTTATACCATGCAATTCATAACTTCTGCACCGTAGACTTGAGCTCCATCTATCTTGATGTAATGAAAGATACTATGTATGCTGAACGCAAAAACAACGTAGCTCGTCGTTCTGCTCAAACAGCGATGTATGAAATCTTGAAAACATTGGTAGCTATGGTATCTCCAGTGCTTTCCTTTACAGCAGAAGAAGTTTGGAAATACATGCCTAAAGAAGAGGGTATGCGCGAATCCGTTATGCTTCAAGATTGGCCACAAGGTCATCCAGAACACTTCAACCAAGAATTGGCTGACAAATGGAATCAATTGTTAGACTTGCGTACATCCGTACAAAAAGCTTTGGAACTTGCGCGTCAAGACAAAACAATTGGTCACCCATTGGATGCATCCGTTACGGTATACGCTGAAGGCGCTGCATTTGATGCATTGAATGCTCTTGGTGAAGAAGGCTTGGCTAAACTCGTTATCGTATCCGAAGCTCACATTGTGAACGGCGCTGCACCAGCAGAGGCTGTAAAAGACGAAGAAACAGGCGTAGCAACAGTTGTTGTTGCATCTAATCTCGAAAAATGTGAACGCTGCTGGATCCACCGCGATACAGTAGGTCAAAATAGCGAACATCCTACACTTTGTGCACGCTGTGCCAGTGTTGTAAAAACACTATAATAAAAGTGCTGTCATAAGACTACTATAATAGAAACGCTGTAGTAAAAATCTAGAATCAAAATAATCCTATTATTAAGATTATAGGCATTATCAAGAAAAAGACCATCCTCTGAACTTCGCTTTCAAAAATTGTGTCCAATTTTGGGGGAGCAGCTCACTGGGGATGGTCTTTTTATGTTTGTAAATCCTTTGGCACTGTTAATTGTTTCCAATTATCTAGCTCAGGGATTTCCAAGGTATTTATTGTTTTTTGAATCCAATAGTTTAAGGACACTTCGTTTCCCACATATTGTTCAAATAAGTAGGTTTTGCCAGGAGTGTCTTGTTGGTTTCCATCTTCATCGATGGTGTGACGGGCAGATTCTTTCAGATAGAGCTGCACTCTAAATGGGGTCGACTGATTGCCTTTAAAAATAAAATAGGATGGGCCCACAAAGTCATGGGTGCGAATATTAATTTGTTCGTATTTTTTCTCTTTCAACCCTTGCAAGGCAGTCTGAATCATAGCGTTCGCATCGTCGTATTCCTCTAACAAGAATGGCTGTTGATCAACATCGAGCACGTAGTGCCAAGTCGGCTTTTCTTCATTCTTTTCGATAGACCAGTTCTCTTCGAGGCTAGGCAACTGACGATTATGGTAAAGCTCTTTTAATAGGCTTAAGGTATTTTCTTTGTTGAATACGGCCTTATAGACGATTTCCTGTCCTTCTGTTGGATCATAACCGTGCAGTCTTACTTGATAATGATTTCGTAGCATCCGCGTTACATCGAGTTTGAAGATATTGCGCAATACATCTGGAACGGATAGGAAACGATTGTAAAAGCTGAGCTTCATTTCTTCTTGTGAGTCTAAGGCTGTTTCAATGGTTTGCCAGTCGTACAAAGTCGTATCCCACAGGAAGTCGTCCATAGTTACAGATAAACGGGCCGCATCTTGAGGCCAGGCGGCAGGTGCAGGGCGCACCGTAGTAGTGGATTCGGCAACGCCTTCTTTGTATTGCCAGTGACCATCAACCTCTTCAAAGGCCGCTAATCGTTCTTCTGCTTCGTCATCGATGGGAATATCTTTTAGCTCCGGATCCAAATTGGCTTTGTGAGACAAGATATATTGATGAGATTGCTCGTAATAGGATACGGCTTGATCTAAATCTGGTTTGCCTGTTACATAGCCTTTTTCGTAGGCATAGCCCAAGGCAACACGTGTTAAAGCGCGCGTAATGTCGTAGAAAAGAACGCGATTTTCCTCTTCGAAGGCGCGTTGTTCCTCATCTAAGACACGCAATAACGATTGTACACCGAAGCGAATGTTTTTCGTCACCCCTAAACCGTGGATTCGCATATAACCGATATAGGGCAAGGCGAACATAAAACGATCTTTTGTGGCCGCCATATGCGTTAAGTCTGCTATGAGACCCCAGTCGAGAGGCAGGTGGCCTATGTGAAAGATATAGCCAAAGGCCGCCTGCAAGGCGGTGTAGCCCGCATCACTAAACTGTTTCGTTGCAGCGCGGCGGTAGAGACCAATAGCCTTTACAGGATCATAAGGAATCGTACAACGTAAATTTTTGGCATCATAGAAATGATAGTAATAATCCGCTAATTCTGCGATGCTTTCAGATTGACCTAAGGCGGCACCTTTAGTGAACCACGTGAAAGCATCCTCGAATTTACCGTTTTCATGGCAGTCGAGGCCTGTATATAGCATCATGGCAGGGTTGCCAAGCTCGGCCGCAGTCTTGGCGACGCGGCGCGCATTGGAAAAGTCGGCTTCGTCGATATAGATATTGCGCAAGTTTCCTTGGAACATGGCAAGACCGTTGTCGAGAGCCTTATTAAACCATTCTTTCGCCAGGTTAGATGCATTTTTTTGCAATTTTTCGTCTGGCACGGTGCCTTGTAAGGCGGCGATACGATCCTGTACAGAGTTTGCTGTAAGGCTTCTTTGAATGCGTTTAGTCCAGCTCATGGGCGGAGGTGTTAGCATAGCTTCAGCGGAGTCGATGCGATTATCATCGCGCCAGAAAAAGACATTGCCTATAACATATTGGCAATAGGCATCGCCTCGATTTGCATGGTCATAGACAATGCGGAAAGCATCGTCGAAGGAGATTTGCATATCCTTCTCGACGGTAGGTGTGATGGAGCCTTTGATGCGCAAAGCTTGTAATGTGCCGATAGGGCTACAGCGACGAATGCTATCGTGTAAGCATTGATAGGTGCGCATATTATCCTCTGGGAAGTTAGACTCTTCCCAAGTAAAGCGAGGACCTGCATAGACGCGTGCCAAGAGGGCATAGGCGTCACCTAGCTCTCGAGCCTCTGGATCGTTGGCTATTTTGAGAGCATCTTCTTTAGTATCTATATCACTTTCAAGAAGGGTCGTCATATCGTTTCGCAAGGCACGATGATCAGTTTGTACTGTCCCTTGCTGATTATTGACGATGAGTTCTAACTGACGTAAGCCTTCTTGAGCCATTTTTTGATTATAGGATGTAAAAATCATGTGGAAGACCTTTTGCAGGCGTTCCGTAAAGTACTGTGCCATTAGGCCTCCTTTTATACGATAGAATACATATTTATTATATAACGAACGCTAGGTACCGTAAAAGAGGCAATGCTAGTATAACTGTATGTCTTCTATTGTTATCATATTGATATCGTTTAACTGTTCTCACAATTTACTAGCTTATTTCTAATATGCCCGTATGTAATACAATTTAATACGGAAGCTTTAGTATGTGTTGTATTAAAGCGCAAAAAATCCCCTCTGAAGAAGATCTGTTGTCACAAATTTTATGTGATGGTTGAAATCTTTCAGAGGGGTTATTATGTATCCTAGTTCGTAGGAATACATATTATTTTTTGTTGTAATCGCCAAACCATTTGTTGTAGATTTTTTGGTAAGTGCCGTCTTCTTTAAGTTCTTTAAGAGCTTTGTTAACAGCTTCTTGTAAAGCTTTGTTGCCTTTTTTTACGCCAAGCACTGTGCCAGGGGATTGTGTAGGTTCGCCTACGAGTTTAAGGTCTTGGTCAGCACCTTGTTTGAGGTAGTACATAGCTACAGCGTTATCGATGATAGCGCCATCAATTGTACCGGATTTCAATTCCATAAAGATATTAGCGTTGGAATCGATTTGTTTTACTGTTGTGCCAGGGATTTTTTGAGCCATTTCAACAGGGATTGTACCGATTTGAACACCTACAGTTTTGCCAGCTAATTCGTCCATGTTGTGGATTGTAGTGTTGTCTTTACGCACAACTGTGATGAAACCGCCTTGATCAAAGTATACATCGGAGAAGTCCAATACTTTTTCACGTTCAGGCGTAGCGTTGATGCCTGCAGCGATCATATCGATATCGCCAGATTGAACAGCTGGAATCAAAGCGTCGAAGCCCATGGATTTGAATTCCATTTTTAGGCCGATTTTTTTAGAAATTGCTTCGGACAAATCAACGTCGAAACCAACGTATTTGTCGCCTTCAGTGAATTCGAACGGTGGGAATGTAGTTTCAGAACCTACACGCAATACGCCTTCTTGTTGTGTCATTTTAGGTTTGTCGTTGCCACAACCAGCCAATAAACCCATTGCTGCTACCGCTACGAGGGCGATGGCTGTCAATTTTTTGAACTTAAACATAGTATCCTCCTCAAACATCCATATACATGGTTTATACATTTCTGTTTATATTGTACGGAATTTTACACCAATAGGCAATAACATTGTATAATTAAGAGTACATGAGTTTCATATTTAAAAATGGATTTCATTTAACATTGTTTAAATCCATCGATTTGCACACATTTTTGATTATATCTATTGGAGGCGCTATGAACCTTATGCATACATTTTCCGATCTTTGTAAAAGCTTCGCACCAGATGCTTTTACGGTGAATTATACATTAGCTAAAAACCCTGAGATTTCCAGTCAAGAATTCGAGTCTGTTAAAACCATTGGTGCTGTTCTCGAAAAACATGGCATGGACGTAACCTATGAATTTTGTGATTTACCGACTGCCTTCAAGGCCTCTGTTGTGAAAGTAGATACCCCTCAAGGTCGTTTAGCGATACTTTGTGAATATGATGCACTGCCAGAGGTAGGCCATGCATGCGGTCATTCCGCCAGTGGTTCTATGAGCGTGTTGGCTGCATTGACACTGCATAAAATGCAAGAAGAGGGCGTAGCTTTCAACATGGATATAGATATCATCGGCACACCAGACGAAGAAGCGATGGGGTGCAAGGTGGATATGTGCAATGCAGGGGTATTTAAAGAATACGATTTTGCCATCATGGTGCATCTCGACGGCGAGGAAACACGGCCAAATTCACAATTTTTGGCACTCGATTGTTTCCGCGCTAAGTATCATGGTAAGCCAGCCCATGCAGCTGGAGAGCCTTGGAATGGCATCAACGCGGTAAATGGTGTGCAACTTGTTATCCATGCTATGGATATGATGCGCCAACAAGTGCGCCCTGAAACGCGCATCGGCACGTGGATTATTGCTGGAGGTACCGCATCCAATGTAATTCCTGCCTTCGGTGAATTAGAGGTTACCGTGCGTCATACGGAGCGTGAGTACTTGAATTGTTTATCTGAGCAAATCAAAAAAATCTTTGAAGGGGCTGCCTTTTGTACAGGTACAACTGTGGATGTAGAGTTTTATGGCAATCCGTATGATGATATGAACCAAAACCACCGTGGCACAAAGCTTATCGAAGAGGTAATGGCCGACATGGGCCTCAATTTTGAACCTGGTCCGGCAGCCCTCGGAGGTAGTTCAGATATTGGCAATGTAAGCTATCAATGTGCAGCACTCCATCCTAAATTGCGCCTCGCTGGCGAGCCGAAGGTGTGCCATTCTAAAGAATTTGCCGGTGCCATGTTAGAGCCTACCATTGAACAAACTATCATCGACGGCGCTAATATTATTGGTGGCGCTTTACTACGACTCGTAGAAAACCCAACAACCTTAGAAGAAATCGTAGCTGAATTTAAAGGATCTCTAGGGGAATAGTCATAGGATACTATGAGGATACTCATTTGAAATTCAAGATATTAATAAATCTATTTTAGATACCATGAGGGAGGCTATATGTCCTTAAAGGAAACATTAACTATAAAAAATTATATAGGTCTAGTTGGAGATAAGCGCATTCGATTCATCGCATCCGATGTAGATGGTACCTTGGTAAACGATACGAAAGCAATTCCTGAGGATGCCATTGAGGCGATTCGTGCAGCTCGTGAAAGCGGCATTCGCGTAGCCATTGCTTCTGGCCGCGCTTGGAATGAGATGAATGATGTCATCGAAAAACTGCCTTGCTTACGCTATTTCATGTGCACTAATGGCGCTTACGTGATGGATAAGGACGAAAACCGTAGTCTATTCCACGTAAATTTTGATAAAGAACAAGCTCTACACTTGTTACGCAAACTGTTAACCTATGGCGTATATGTAGAAGCTTATGTGAAAGACCAAATCTTTGGCATGTATCCGCCGTCTAGATGTATTACACCTGAACGTTTAGGGGCGTGCGCTTGTGAACGAAGTAACAGTAATAAAAAGACGATACATGGCATCATGGATAATCATCTGCCTAACATCATGGATAATCATCTAACTGAAACAATAGATCAGCAGGTTTCTGGTGCATTACATACCCATTTACCAGGGGCAACTTATGCTCACTATGCTTTGGCAGAAGGTGATGAAGCAGCCAATGTGAAACTATCTGAATGTGAAATTGAGCAATCCAATTTCTTCTTTAGACCTAATATTCGTCCATTTATCTTGGCTACGCGGACAATGGTATGTGATTTATTAGCTCATATGGAAGCCTTAGACGAAGGGCCTGAGAAGATTCAAATCTTCTACGGTGACGAGCCGATGCGTCAGCGCATCTTGCAAGACTTACGAGATGAATACCAAGGTCTGTCCCACGATGGTACAGGCCGTGAACGTTTTTATGATGTATTGCTCTCTAGTGAAGGCAATCTAGAATTTGTATTGCCTCATACTACAAAAGGCACTGCTGTAGAAGCCTTGGCAAAACATTGGGGCTTAAGTCCCGATGAGGTGATGACACTAGGGGATAGCGAAAATGATCTATCTATGTTACGCTTTGCGGGTGCAGGCGTAGCCATGGGCAATAGCAAGCCGAACATTAAAGAAACGGCACGATACGAAACAACAGACAATAACCACCAAGGCGTGGCAAAGGCTATTTACTCGGCTATTGCATATAATATTGAGCTCAATAGAAAATCTTAACTTTAGTGTTTATAATAACCTAACGTTACATAGCAGATATAGTATTTAATCATCACGTGGATATACTTAATTTTGCTTTTGCTGATAGGGAGGTGATGTATAATGGGAAATCTAAAATTTAATATTGACGATACTTGCGTTAAGTGCGGAGCTTGCGCTGAGGACTGTCCTGTTCAATGCATCACCGAAGGTAAGACTCGATTTATCATCGGGAAAGGCTGTATCGGTTGTGGCGACTGCTATTCCATCTGTCCTGTGGGGGCCGTAAAAATGTATAAACGAGAGGCCCCTAAAAAGTGATAGCTAGAAATCTTTCAACATTATCAGCAAATTGACTTACATAGGAAAGGCTCCTAAAGCGTGATAGTTAGAAATCCGAACATTAAAGATTTATTTATAATCTACATACGGAATATATGGAGTCGTTATATTTCCTATGGTATAATAAGCTGTAATGAAAAATTAGCGTTTTGCTCGAAAAAACGCGCCCCCAGTACAGAAATGTATGGGCATAACAAATCGTGAATATACTTTCACAAATAGATGCATATGGAGGAAGGCATGGAAAACAAGGAATTTGTAATTGTTGTTGACTTTGGTGGTCAATATAACCAATTGATCGCGCGCCGTGTTCGTGAAAATCACGTATACTGCGAAGTATATCCATACAATAAAGCGCTGGAAAAAATTAAGGACTTGAAACCGCAAGGTATCATCTTTACAGGCGGTCCTAACAGCGTGTACGAAGAAAATTCCCCGAAAATCGACAAAGAGATTTTTGAACTTGGCATTCCTGTTCTTGGCATGTGCTACGGTATGCAATTTATGGCACATACATTGGGCGGTGAAGTTAAATCTGCGGACAACCGTGAATTTGGTAAAACACCTACTAAAGTGGACACTACATCTCCATTGTTCAAAGGCTTGTCCGAGGACGAAGTGGTTTGGATGTCCCATGTCGACTATGTGGCGAAGGTTCCTGCAGGTTTTGAAATCGTAGCCCATACAAAGGATTGCCCTGTAGCGGCGATGCAGAATAAAGAACGTAAATTGTATGCTATGCAGTACCATGCGGAAGTGTTACACACGGAACATGGTAAAGAAATGCTTCACAACTTCTTATACGAAGTATGTGGCTTCACAGGCACATGGACAATGGCAAACTATGCAAAAACTGCTATTGAAGACATCCGCAACACTGTAGGCGATGGCAAAGTATTATTGGCATTGTCCGGTGGTGTAGATAGCTCCGTTGCAGCAGCTCTTATTTCTAAAGCTGTAGGTGACCAATTGACTTGTATCTTCGTTGACCACGGTTTGATGCGTAAAAACGAAGGTGATGAAGTAGAAGCAGCTTTCAAAGATTCCGGCATGCATTTTATCCGCGTAGATGCAGAAAAACGTTTCTTAGATAAATTGGCTGGTCTTGAAGATCCAGAAGCGAAACGTAAAGCTATTGGTGAAGAATTCATCCGCGTATTCGAAGATGAAGGTCGTAAAATCGGTTCTGTTGACTTCTTGGCACAAGGTACAATCTATCCTGACGTTATCGAGTCCGGCACTGGCGAAGCAGAAGTTATCAAATCTCACCACAACGTAGGCGGCTTGCCTGCAGTTGTAGATTTTAAAGGTCTTATCGAACCATTGCGTAACCTCTTCAAAGACGAAGTGCGTGAACTTGGTGCTGAATTAGGTTTGGCTGACTACCTCGTATGGCGTCAACCATTCCCAGGTCCTGGCCTTGCTATTCGCGTAATGGGCGAAATCACTAAAGAGAAACTCGACATTTTGCGTGATGCGGACTACATCTTCCGTGACGAAATTGCAAAAGCTGGCCTTGATCGTAGCATCAACCAATACTTTGCAGTATTAACATCTACACGTACCGTAGGCGTTATGGGTGACTTCCGTACATACGATTACACATTGGCATTGCGTGGCGTAACAACAACAGACTTCATGACTGCAGACTGGGCACGCATCCCTTACGACGTATTGGACACAATCTCCCGTCGTATCGTAAATGAAGTACAACACATTAACCGTATTGTGTACGATATTACATCTAAACCACCTGCTACCATTGAGTGGGAGTAGATTTCTTAGTTTTATTTTACGGTTATGGAGGTGTTTATGAATCCTTCTCCACTGCGCTACCCAGGAGGAAAACATAAATTATATAATTATGTTTCTCGTTTAATAAAAGAAAATGATTGCACTACATATATTGAACCTTTTTGTGGTGGAGCAGCAGTTGCATTGGAACTTTTATTTAATGGACTGGTTAATCGTATAATATTAAATGATTATGATTTTACAGTTTTTTGCTTTTGGGAAAGTGTTTTATATCGTACAGATGAATTTATTCAGTTAGTAACAAACACAGAAGTGACTATAGATGAGTGGCATAGACAAAAAGCAATTCGAGATAACCTTTCGAATCATAGTAATTTAGAAATTGGTTTTTCAACATTCTTTTTAAATAGAACTAATCGCTCGGGAATTATTGATAAAGCTGGTCCTATAGGTGGATTAGAGCAAACCGGAGAATACTTAATAGATTGTAGATTTAATAAATCAAGGCTTATTAAACAAATTGAAAGGATTGCAGCGCATAGAGAAAAGATTAGTATATATAATTTAGAGGCACTCGATTTTATTGAAAATATAATTTTAAATAAAAGAAAGACTTTTACTTTTTTTGATCCACCTTATTATAGTAAAGGACCTGGGTTATATAAAAATTTTTATTCTCATGGTGATCATGTTAATTTGGCTAATATGATATTAAGTAGATTAAAAAATAGGATGTGGATTGTTACATATGATAATATAAATGCTATAAAAGCAATGTACTCTAAGGTATGTAATATTGAGTTTAAATTAAATTACTCTTTACAAAAAAAACGTGCTGCTAGTGAAGTAATGTTCTATGCGAGGAAACTTCAAAGACCAAAAAATGAAGAAGAATATCTAACAATTTTATTTAATGGAGCATAATTAGTAATGGGAGAGATTAAAAAATTAAAAATTAAAGATCTACTCAATTATTTTGAAAATCCACGACATGTTATCGGAACTAATGAAGTAGATACTTTAAAAAAATTATTTGACTCTGTTGGCATCCAATATATGCTTAATTTGGCAGATGATATACAAAAAAATGGTTTATTAGGTAATCAGCAAATTGTAGTTGTTTATTCAAATGATTTAAGACGGTATATTGTTTATGAAGGTAATCGAAGAGTTGCAGTATTAAAACTTCTTTTAGAACCAGATAAATTTAATTTCTTAGATGTAGCAACTAAAGAGAAAGCTCAGAAAATTAGTCAAAAAGGGAATATTTCCGAAGAGATTAGCTGTTATATTACTGATGAAAAAGATGCTTTTTTTATTATGGAAAGACTACATTCAGGCGAAGACAAAGGAAAAGGAACTAAACAGTGGTCAGCACGTGAAAAAGAAAATTTTAAGGTTAGGATGAATCATGAAAAAACACTTTCTTATTTGGTGGATTTTTATGTAAAAAAATATTTTACTGATTTAGATATTACTAATATCTTACCATTTACTACTATTGAAAGAATATTTAACAATAGGGTAATAAAGAGAAAAATTGGATTAGATATTTCTGATGAGGGAACTTTTACAAAAGAGCGTATGCAATTGGTAATAAATGCTTCTAAATGGGTTGTAAAAGAGGCAGAGAACGAAGGGGTAGCTGTTACTCGTTTATTTAATAAAGCTGGAACAATAGAAGATAAATTAATACCCTGGATTTATGATTACACAAATAAATTAAACGATAAGGAACAAGAAAGTCTTATTGAAAAATTAGATTTTGATAGTCAACCGAATGATAAAATTGTTAATAATGATCAATCGAGTGATGAAGTATCTATCACGTTAAAAAATAAAGACAGTTTAACTGTTACTGATATAAACTCAACTGAACCGATACAAAATAATATTTTAACTACTCAAGGGACTGCTAAAAACTTACCGTACTTTTTTTTAGGTTTAAATTATAGTAGCTTATCACCTTCAGATGTAAATTCGCATGGTGTAGCCGCCATATGTAAAGAATTAGAATTATTTTCAGAAAAGAAGCTTGTAAAAAGCTATCCGATAGCAGCAACATTTCTTGTGCGTGCAATTATTGAGCAGTCTATAATTTATTATTCAAAAAAACATAAAATTCAAGGGTCAGATCAATTGATTTGGTCTAGAATAGAGAAGGATTCAGGAAAACTTAGTAGAATTATAACTAATTATATAAAAAATTTACCAAACTATATTACAGATACAAATATTCAACAATATTTTAATAAACTATTTAAGGATTATAGTGATAATATAGATCCGTTAAATTGGGTAATACATAGACCTGCTGAATTTCGATTAGATTCAAATACTTTAATTAAACTACCACAAAAAGGTTTATTAGCAGTTATAAACTATTTGTTATCTGATAAAGTATAGATTTGGAAAATGGGGACATTTTTGATCGTGGTATATTAAAATTATAATAAATGTTGGAATGATACAATTTGTATTGTTCCAGCATTATTTTTATATATGATGAATTGCAATAAGTAATGCGACAAAATTAAATCAATTTTCTAATCTC
>NZ_CAMFFZ010000004.1:0-92461 GCF_945949885.1 Veillonella parvula
GTTTAAACATGAGATCAGAAAATTGATTTAATTTTGTCGCATTACTTATTGCAATCCATCAAATCTTATTATGATTTTAAATCAATTTATGTCCTAACATAAATTGAACAATCAAATTGAGATTATAAATCTAAGATAATGCTTTTATAGCTTTATCCAATGTCCGGCACACATAATCAATTTGTTCTCTATTATGTGCAGCTGTAACGGTTAGACGAATTCGACTTTCATCAACAGGAACTGTAGGTGGACGTATCGCTGTACCTATAATTCCAGCGTTGTATAAATGATTTGATACTGCTAGAGTATCCTCATTGCTACCGATAAGTATTGGAAAAATTGGAGTTTCATTCGTGGCATATATTCCCATAGAATTTAAGCAATCTGTCATATAGTTCACATTGTCTTGTAGTCGCCTTAATACGGATGAATCAGACTCTATGATTTGTAATGCGGCCAAAGCGGCACCTATATCGGCTGGAGACAATGCCGTAGAGAATATAAAACTGCGACTCATATTCACTAGATAATCGATGATAGTACTATTAGCAGCCACATAACCGCCAACAGCTCCTAGAGATTTGCTCAATGTACCTAGCTGAATATCCACGTCTTTTTCAAGACCATAATAAGCAGCCGTGCCATGTCCGTTGCCAATAGTTCCCGTTGCATGAGCATCGTCTACCATAAGTAAAGCATGATACTTACGGCTGAGCTCGTAGAGCTTATCTAATGGGGCTATGTCACCGTCCATGCTAAAAACGCCGTCTGTGACAATGAGCTTACGTGCATTACGATCTACTTGTTTAAGTAAAAACTTTAATTCCTCTACATCACAGTGACTATAGGCTTTTATAGTAGCCTTACTCAATCTACAGCCATCAATAATACTAGCATGATTTAATTCATCGCTAAAGATAATCGTATTTTTATCTGCTATAGCAGAAATAGTACCTACATTTGCCATGTATCCAGTATTAAACACGAGAGCCTTTTCTGTATTCTTAAATTTTGCTAGTTCCTTTTCAAGTTTTGTAAACAAGGGAAATGTACCAGATACAAGACGGGAACCGCCTGAACCAGTACCATATTGTTGAGCCCCTTTAACGGCTTCATTTTTTACACGTTGATCAAAGGTAAGACCTAAATAATTATTTGACGCCATCATCAAATATTCTTTATCATCTTTTTTAACTCGTACTGCATCTATAGGGCAGTATTCCATTAGAGTACGCAAATTATGGTTATTTATTTTACTATCTAATTGTTCTTGGAAGAATTTATACATACGATCACCACTGAACAAGTACAGGTGCTTTTTCCAAGTACTCAATTACACCTTCCAAATCAATATTCGGCTTAACAAAAAATACACGTCCCCCTAAATTAGAGCCAATTCCCTTCATATTAGGGATGCGATGGTAAACACCATTACAAGCGACGTAGCCTATTGTGTAATCTGGATCATCAGACCAACATAATTCGCCTACAATCCCTTCTGCAGATTGCACCTTAGACGCCAATACTAAGGCCTCTCTCATATGTTCATTATCTCCTAGTTTATCAGAATCAAAGGAATCCATATGACTTACGCGAACACCACGATTACCTGCATCGAGGCGCTCACCAGAAATTGCATCAACTAACATAGCTCCCCGCATAGATGAAACTAGACTTTTTAATAAAAAAATAGAATTTCTAATAGCTGACTCACTAATATCAGTCCCCTGTAAAAGTTTTACAGCTAATTGATGTGCTTCAGTAACTGTATTTGCCGTATGTTCTTTTACTTTTAAACAATCTATATAGGTAATTGTTTCCGACGGAATTAAGTCCACTGTAATATTAATAAAATCAGCAGTCCCTTTACTGTGATGCAAAGCTCGTTCAGCTAAAGACTGGGCTATAAATCCAACTTGATTTAAGGTCACCATGCGTTCTGCGCCAGAAATATGGTGGCCCCCGTTTTCATGGGGACCACCTTGAGCTGCGCGCATACGCACACTATATAATTCATCCATATTATGATACCTTACCTTTAACTACATTACTTTGAGGTACTTGGTTGTGAATTTTATAGAATACTTTCACAAATACTGGTGCCATAATTACTGTAAAGATCATACCTGGAACTGCGAGAGCTATCATAGGTAATGCAGCCTTACCAACATATAAAGACAAAGATAATCGCGCTAAAGCAGATGCAATTGGACCAGAAATCATGATACCAATCATATGGTTTTGACACATCCAAAGAATAAGACCTACGATGAGACGGAATTGCATGGCAATCATAACATTAAGAATAGATTGTGTCCCTAATGCTAATCCAATCAAGCTAGATAAACATCCACTAATAATATACTTTTTGAACCCAAATACAGCACATATAGCGACCGCTAACGGCGCAGACAGTTGAAACTCTATACCAGGAATAATATTAGGTATTTTAATTGCCCCTAATACTGTAATCATAGCCGTTAAGATAGCGATTTCTGTAATGTACCGAATATTCTGATTCATAATGTATCTCCTCTACTTAGAAAATGTCAACTACAAACATTTCTTATTGTTTACATTATAAATTCTCATTATATTTTTATCAACTAAAAATATATTCTTAGTTAACAAATAATGCAAAAAAGAACCAAGCCATATAGACTTGATTCCTTTTGATTCTTAATATTTTTGCTGTTCTTTAATTCGCTTAGCAATATCGCGCTTAGCATCACGTTCTGCCATATCTTGGCGCTTATCATATAATTTCTTACCAGTTACTAGACCTACAGTAACCTTGACATAACCGTGACTGAAATGAAAGTTAAGTGGTACTAAAGAAAACCCCTTCTCCTTAACTTGGGCATATAACTTATTGATTTCAGATTTATGCATCAACAACTTACGTGTCCGCTCTGGTTCATGGTTAAAGCGATTTCCTTGTTCATATGGGCTAATATGAACGCCATACAACAAGATTTCCCCTTTATCTATACGACAAAAGCTATCTTTAAGATTAAGCTTACCTTGGCGGATAGATTTTATTTCTGTCCCTGTTAAAGCAATGCCAGCTTCATAGGTTTCATGAATATGAAAATCATGACGTGCTTTACGATTATCAGCAATAAGCGATGGGCTAGTTTTCTTTGCCATATTTCCCTCTATCGTTTACGTTTACTTTTAGATTTTTTGGATTGACTACGTTTTGTAGCTTTATTCGACTTCTTACGACTCGATTTGCCTTTTTTAGATTTTTTGCTGAAAGCATCATATCTAGAACGTCCAGTTTTTGAATCATCTCGTTTAGACGATTTTCTACCGCTTTTACGGGATGATTTACAATCCTTAGAACTGCCAAAACCATCACGACTAGTAGCATAATCGGAACCACTGTTCAATTTTTCTTGGATAGCCATCAGGTTATCTACTTCACCAAGGACAAAGTCGATTTGTTTCTTTTCTACATCGGCTTTTACAAGTGTAACAGTAACCTTTTCACCTAAGTGATAGGTTTTACCTGTACGCTTACCAACGAGGACAAAGTGTTCTTCGTCAAAGAAATAGTAATCATCGTTCATCATGCTAATATGCACGAGACCGTCAATACCATTCTCTAATTCTACAAACATGCCAAAGGATGTTATGCTCGCAATAGTACCTTCAAAAACTTCGCCTACAAAAGGAACCATGTATTGAGTCTTCTTAAGATCTGTAGTTTCACGTTCCGCTTCGGTTGCTACTTGTTCTTGTATGGAAGAATGTTCCACAGCACCTACCAAGAAGGCTTCATCTACATCTCGTTTAGAGTATCCACCTTTCCAGTGCATATCCGCTTTTAAAAGACGATGCACCATCAAATCCGGATACCGTCTAATGGGAGATGTGAAATGCGTATAGCATGTAGATGCTAACCCAAAATGGCCGACATTTTCAATGCTATATTTTGCTTGCTGCATAGAACGTAAGATCATAATTTGCGCTACTTGCTCAATATCTTGTCCCTTCACTACATTAAGGATTTTTTGAAAATCTCGAGGTGTTACACCATCAGCACTGAGGACGAGATTTTGACCTAAATAATTTAATACCTTTTGGAATAAATCCAATTTTTCTTCACTTGGATTTTCATGAATACGATATACCGATGTACGTTCAGTATCTTTCAAATGTGTTGCTACCGTTTCATTAGCAATGAGCATACATTCTTCGATAAGACGCTCTGCCATAGTTCGGTCGCGTTTTACAATACGCAACGGTGTACCGTCGAGATCAAGTAATATCTTATACTCAGGAAAATCAAAGTCTAATGCCCCTCTACGACGACGCATCCGATTTAAAATCTTTGAAATCTCTGCTAAATCGCGAAGCATAGGTATAAAATCTACTAAATCGTCAGGAATAATATTTTCTTCAAGCGCTTTATAAACTTCCTTATAGCTGCAGCGACGTCCTACGTGGATAATAGACGGACGAATACGATAATTAACAACTGTACCCGAATCATCAATCTCCATCATGCACGTCATAGCATAGCGGTCCTCATGTGCATTTAAGCTACAAATGCCATTCGATAATACCTCTGGCAACATTGGTACCACTCGGTCCACCAAATAAACAGAAGTACCACGCTTATACGCTTCATTATCAATAGACTGACCAGAAGTGACGTAATGACTAACGTCCGCAATATGTACACCTAGTTCGTAATTACCATTTGGTAATTTGCGACCACTTACAGCGTCATCAAGATCTTTTGCATCTTCTCCGTCGATAGTTACCATTTGTAAGTCTCTAAGGTCCCAACGTTTTGGATCCTCATGGATAACAGTATCTATCTTCTTACTAGCCTTAATAACCTCTTCAGGGAAGGCAAAAGGAATCTTATGGTTAGCCATAATACAGTTAATATCTAGGCCTACATCCCCCTTATAACCTAGAATTTCTGTAATAATCCCTTCAGGCTTTTTGTCGCCTTCAGGCCATTTTGTAATTTTTACTAAAACTTTAGCGCCACTACGAGCATCTAAAGTATTTTTTAAGTCCACAAAAACATCAGTACCAATGCGTTCATCATCAGGTACAACAAAGCCAAAATGTTGTTGTCTATCGTAAGTACCCACAATAGTTTCGTTGGCACGCTCAATAACATCAACGATGATGCCTTCACGTTTATGCTTAGTATAATCTGATGGTACAATGCGAACACGTACCTTATCATTATGCATGGCTGTACCTTTATTTTGTTCGGCTACATAAATATCTTCATCATCCAGCATAATAACAAAGCCATATGACTTACGATAACCTTTATAGATACCTTCATATTCTTCATGCTGTTGATCTGCATACTGATAAACATCTGGACGAGTCGAAGTTAATACGCCTTCACGGGCAAGCATTTTCGCAGATCGAATAAACATTTCAAGATCTTTACCGCCTTGAATACGATTATCCATTGCAGCATCTTCAATATGATATGCATGTGGTTGTATAGATTTATAAAAGTCCAATACCTTTTTCTTCAAATCTGCACCCCCTTAGGATGTAAAAAGAAAAAGCCTGCAATGCAGGCTTTCATCATTAGAATTGATTAATCATTGCCCCTAAAACTAAGCTCAACACAGCAAAGATAATCCCCAATATAATCGTACATCTGGACAAGAAACCGTCTAAACCACGGGCCTTACCACCAAAAGAAGAGTCTGCCGCACCAGAAACTGCACCGCCCATACCAGAGCTTTTACTATTCTGTGCAACTACAACTACGATTAATAAAATTGATACGATTACTTCTAGGATCATTAAAAAATTTGTCACGACTATCATCCTTCCTGTGAGGCTCGTTGCGAACCCAATACACGATGTTCTAAATATTTCTCTAATTTACGTTTTACCCTTTGCAGCGCATTATCAATAGATTTAACACTGCGATCTGTGACCTCAGCCATTTCTTGATAAGAACGTCCATCTAGATATCCTTCCAAGACCTCCCACTCGAGATCACTTAAAAGATGACCAATATTACGCTCAATATCATCTAGTTCCTCTTGACTGATGATAAGGTCTTCAGGATTTGTAACCTTTGTTGAAGATAGCATTTCGATCAATGTACGCTCAGAGTCCTCAGTATATACCGGTTTATTTAAGGATATATAGGAGTTCAAAGGCGCATGTTTTTGTCTTGTAGCCGATTTAATGGCTGTAATAATTTGTCTAGTTATACAAAGTTCCGCAAAGGCTCTAAAGGACGCTAACTTATCGTGTTTAAAATCACGCGTCGCCTTATAGAGTCCAATCATACCTTCTTGGATGATGTCCTCTCTATCGGCACCTACCAAGAAATAGGAGCGAGCCTTAGCTCGAACAAAGTTCTTATATTTATTAACAATATAATCGATTGCAAACTCATTTTGCTCTTCTTGAGCTATGACCACAACTTGCTCATCGGTCATTTCCTTGAAATTGTAATCGGACTTGCGTGTATGAATCATTTTCATAAGCGCCTCCTTACAATTGAATGAGAAAAACCAATATATTTATTATACTGGAACTATATATGATTTTCAACTATCAATGACCACGGCGCAATTTCTCAAGCTTTTCAGCCACTTCAGGAGATAATAAACCTCCCACTTCATTACGACGCACTGAAAATTGATCACGTCTATGTTCATGAGCATATTGAAGTCGTTCTTCTTCCTTAGCAATACGAATCATATTTTGCAACTCACGAGCAGAAATACGCAACCCTCCAGAGCCTAGAATTTGATTCTGTTCTGCCCCATCAGAGGTTACAACATATACATTAGTATATTCGCCTTTACGTAAAAATACCTCTCGTTCAATAAATGAATCCGCCGTTTCTCCATCCTCAGTATATACTTCAATGAATCCACTTGTGATGGATTCAATGGAGCCTCCGGATTTTGTATATTTACAGTCAAACACAAGGATTACTTCATAGCCCTTGAATTTACCATAATTTAACAATCTATCTCGAAGTTCCATTCTCGCATGTTCTAAGGACTCATGAGCCAATTTTTTCAAATGAGTCCATGCAAAAATTACATTGTATCCGTCTACAATTAAGATATCTTTCAGCATAGTTATTTCGCTTGGCGTTGACGTACCGCCTCATACATAAGAACTGCAGCTGCAACAGATGCATTCAAAGAATTCAAATTCCCATACATAGGAATTGTTACAAGGAAATCACAAGCTTCTTTTACAACGCGACTAATCCCCTTACCTTCATTACCAATGACGATAACCGTAGGAATTGTCATATCAGCTTCATACAAGGTACGATCGCCTTCCATATGAGCCCCCATTACCCAAAACCCTTGTTTTTGAAGTTGTTTAATGGTTTGCGCTACATTACCAATTTGTACAAGTGGAATTTGTTCAATAGCACCTGCAGATGTCTTTGCAACAGTAGCATTAATAGGCGCATTATGTCGTTTAGGAATGAGTACAGCCGCAGCTCCCGCACATTCAGCAGTACGAATGATCGCTCCCATATTATGTGGGTCTTCAACACCATCCGTTAAGATAAGTAAAGGAACCTCATGTGTTGTTTCTTGTAATACCTCTCCCAATTCTTTAAATTGAACGGCCGATACAAGAGCTATAACCCCTTGATGTGGTACCTCTAAATCGTACTTATTCATCTGCTTAACTGGTGTTGGTCTAACTTCAATCCCTTGAGATTTAGCAAGACCTACAATATCAGCTAGCCCTGTTTTTACCTTATCTTCGCTGACCAAAATACGTTGAATAGAACGACCACTTTTAAGGGCTTCTTTAACCGCATTGCGACCTACAATATAATTATCCATACTACATACCTCGTAGAGTTATAGAAAAGGCTTGCCCCATGATATGCTGTAAGCGCTCTTCTTGGCGCGTTTCATAAAGAAATCCTAGTACTGCTTCAAAGGCCGTACTACTGCGATATTCTTGAACAGTACTACTTTTAGGCACGTTTACATTACTATTTCTAGCACGGCGTGCAATAGCTTGTTCATCTTCTGTGAAAGTATTTTCTATTTCTAGCAATACTTTCGCCTGTGATTTAGCGCAAATAAATTCAGTAACGATAGTATGTAAAATCTGTACTTTTGTAATATTCATTTGTACCACGCGTTCACGCACATACATGGAGTATACTGCATCACCGATATATGCTAGCATAACTGCATCAGCACTTAAGCACTCCTCTATTGTTCGTTTGCGCAAACGAAGCGGCTCTTCTTCAAGAGCCGTTAGTTTCTTTATCGCTTCATTCTTTAAGAATTGAAATTGTTTAAACTTCACGTTTTTTCCACCGTGCACCTTGAGGAGAGTCCTCAATGGTAATACCAATCTCAGCTAATCGATCGCGGATACAATCAGCTAATGCCCATTGTTTTTGTTCGCGACAAGCTTGACGTACAGAAAGAATAACTTGCATTAATTCTTCGTATTCAGCAGCATTGGCGCCCGTGTTGCCTTCCCAAGCTTTTTCGAGAACGCCAATAACATCTGTCATAAATTTGAAAATGCGTTTTACTTCAGCAATTGCCTCTTGGCAAACAACGCCTTCTCTACTTGTTACTGCTTGATAATAAATATTTATTTCCTTTGCGAGACCAAACATGCTAGATGTTGCTAAAGCCGTGTTGAAGTCATCGCTCATGGCAGCCTCAAATTCTTCTTCGTATTCTTTCGCTTTTTCTAATAAACGTTGAGCTTCATCACATGCACCTGGTTCACATTTTTCAAGATAAAGAAGATTTTCAATAGCCGTGCTTAACCGTTCCAAAGATTTATTAGCTTCTTCTAAACGCTCATCAGAGAAATCTAATGGGCTACGGTAATGCGTGCTCAATAAGAAGTAACGCAATGCATCAGGACTATATTGTTCTAAAATATCTTTTACCAAAAAGAAATTATTCAAGGACTTAGACATTTTTTCAGAATTAATAGTGATAAAACCATTGTGCAACCAGTAGCGCACTGCTGGATGTTGACCAGAGCAACCTTCTGATTGAGCAATTTCATTTTCGTGATGTGGGAAAATCAAATCGCTACCACCGCCATGGAAGTCAAATTCTGTACCTAAATATTTTTGGCTCATAGCAGAACATTCAATGTGCCAACCTGGACGACCATTCCCCCATGGGCTTTCCCAATATGGTTCACCAGGTTTTGCTGCTTTCCACAAAGCAAAGTCCATAGGATTCTTCTTACGACCATCTACTTCGATACGTGCGCCTGCTTCCATATCGTCTAATGTACGACCAGATAACTCACCATAATGTTCAAATTTCTCTACACTATAATATACATCGCCATCAAGTTCATAGGCATAGCCCTTGTCAATCAATGTTTGAATCATAGCAATGATATCATCAATATGTGTAGATACACGTGGATAAATGTCTGCACGTTGTACACCAAGCGCATCCATTACTTCAAAATAGCTATCAATATAACGGTTTGCAATGGTGTCCCAAGATACACCTTCACCATTAGATGTGTTGATGATTTTATCATCCACATCAGTAAAGTTTTGTACATATGTTACTTTATAGCCTACATGTTTCATATAGCGACGAATTACGTCCCAAGTTACGAAAGGACGTGCATTGCCAATATGAGGATGATTATATGGTGTAACACCACACACATACATTTTAGCATCGCCTGGTGTTACAGGATTGAATACCTCTTTTTGGCGCGTCATAGTATTATAAACAGTAATTTCTCTCATCGTTACCGATGCCTCCATTTTTGTAAAATAAAAAAGACCTCTCATCTCATACAGAGACGATGGTCCGCGGTTCCACTCTGTTAGGCACCAACAGTGGTACCCACTCATCGCATAACGGCGCGTCACCGGACAAACCTACCTATAATCGGAGTGTCAGCTCGTGAATGCATTTCGTCTACCTATCCATGAACCCTCCCACCATCGGTTCTCGCTAAAAAGTTAGTTGTAGAGTACTTCTTTCAGTCTCAGCTATTATTATATAATCTATATTTATATATAAAATTATTCTACCAATAATGCTATAGAATGTCAATAATTATAAGAAAAATCCTCATCTTTTAAATTTAGCTATTAGCCTATCATACATGTGTATTTCAGCCAACTTAATTAGAAATGATGAGGATCAATATAATTAAAATATCTGACCACTATTATTATAAATAACAATAACTTTTATAGAAAACAATTAATGGCAATTTTATTAGTTAATATCAATTAATATTATGCGTTTTCCAGCTTTTCTTGATCATCATGTTTACGGCAAATCCCCGCAAAGATGGAGCCCGTAAAGTTATGAATAATGGAGAATACTGCACCTGCTACCGCAGCTTGTGGCGTAAAATGTTTAAGTGCTAAAGATACTGATAATGCAGAATTTTGCATAGCCACTTCGATTTGCATAGCACGACGAGAAGACACATCAATACTGAGGGCTTTACATACCAAGTATGTCACAACATAACCACTCAAATTTTGTACTAAACATGCTACAAAGATAATGAAACCAGTTTCGGCAATTTGCTTCTGGTTAACTGCAGTTACAGCTGCCAAGATAAGCAATACCGCGATAGCTGCAATTGTTGGGCATACAGATTTTACAGGTTCAATTTTTGCGCCAATAAAGTAATTCAATACAATTCCTAAAATAATTGGTACCAACACAATTTTTACAATAGATATAAACATTGGCATAAATTGAATTTCAATAGAAGATGTTGCACCTGCATATAATACGACAAATAAAGGCGTTAAAATAGGTGCCAATAATGTAGATACAGTCGTTGCCGATACGGATAAAGGAACATTACCATTGGCAAGAAAGGTCATTACATTAGAAGCAGTACCACCAGGACATGCACCTAACAAGATAAAACCAACCCCAACTTCTGGTGGAAAATTAAATGCTACGGCTACTAAAAAACCTGCTAATGGCATCCATAAGAATTGGATTACGGATACAAGAATAACCTTCATTGGTTGCTTAAATACATCAATAAAGACTTGAGCTGTTAATGTTAACCCCATCGCAAACATAACAAACTGCAGCATGTAAGCAATGTAAGGAGTCATCCAAGAAAATACTGCAGGTAGCATATATGCTAAAACAGCCATCAATAGTACTATCCAGGATAGATAACTATTGAATAAGTGATTAATAGAACGAATAACACTCATAAAAACACTCGCTTTCATAATAAATCAAAATTTAATACGCCGATTATTATAGCATTTCTATAGAATATTAACAACATATACAAAAAGAGTTCACATAACACCTGTTACGTGAACTCCTTTGATTAATTGATCAAATTTATTTTGTTAATGCACCTACATTATCTAAACGATGTAAGCACTTTTCTTTACCAAGTAATGTGACAATATTATTCAAATCTGGACCATGCATTTGACCTGTTAAAGCTACACGAATTGGCATAAATACGAATTTACCTTTTAAAGAGGTTTCTTTCATTACCGCCTTGATTGTTGCTTTTACAACTTCAGGTGTAATTTCATCAAGTTCAGCCAATGCATTCCGGAAAGCGCCGAGAACTGTTGGGGCTGTTTCTTCTTTCAATACAGCACGCAACTCCTCTTCATGCCCCTCTTCAAGGAATACTGTTTCGCCCATAAACAAACCTACATGATCTTTAATTTGAGCACCATAGCTAATATGATCACGGAATGTAGAGCATAACAATGTCAACCAATCGATATCAACTTGATTCAAGCTATCTGGAGCTAAACCAACCTCTTTTAAATGTGGTAAACAAAGGTGGAATAACTCTTCATTACTCAAATTCTTCATGTAGTGGAAATTTATATGGTTTAACTTATCAATATCAAATACAGCAGGATTTTTCGCTACCCGATCCATAGAGAAAGCCTGAATCAATTCATCTTGTGTGAAGAATTCTTCTTCACCTTCAGGAGCCCAACCAAGAAGTGCCAAGAAGTTTACAAGTGCTTCTGGCAAATAACCTAATTGTTTGTATTGTTCAACAGAGGTAGCACCATGACGTTTAGACATTTTCTTGTAGTCTTTACCAAGAATTAAAGAAATATGACCAAACTTAGGGACTTCCCAGCCAAGAGCTTCATATATGGCCATTTGTCGAGGTGTATTGGATAGATGTTCTTCTGCACGAATAACGTGAGTAATCCCCATCATATGATCGTCCATTACTACAGCAAAATTATATACAGGAATGCCATCAGATTTTACAATTACAAAATCACCAACACCATTAGATTCAAAGGATACATGCCCACGTACCATATCATCAAAAGCATATGTTTTATTCAACGGTACACGCAAACGAATTGTAGGTTTACGACCTTCAGCAATGTATTTAGCCTTTGTCTCTTCATCTAAGTGTTCACAATGACCGTTGTATTTCGGTGTTTTTCCACGCTCCATTTGATCTTGACGCACCGCATCTAACTCTTCAGGAGTACAATAACACTCATAAGCTTTACCTTCATCCAATAAGCGTTGTGTTACTTTTTTATATAAATCAAGACGTTCTGTTTGACGGTAAGGACCATTATTACCGCCTACATCAATGCCTTCATCCCAGTTCATGCCAAGCCATTGTAAGGAAGCTTTAATATTCTCTTCACTTTCACGTGTGGAACGAGTTAAATCCGTATCTTCAATGCGCAATACAAATGTGCCTTTTTCCTTACGTGCTAATAGCCAGTTAAACAAAGCAGAACGAGCACCACCAATATGGAATGGACCCGTAGGGCTTGGAGCAAAACGAACTTTCATGGAACTCATGATTAAATCTCTCCTTCATATACAGAAACGACAGCTTGTGCAGCAATGCCTTCGCGGCGCCCAATAGCCCCGAGCATTTCATTCGTTGTCGCTTTAATACTAATGCGATCTAATGGTATCTCTAAAATAGACTGTAAATTCGCCTTCATCATATCAATGTGAGGTTTTAATTTAGGTGTCTCAGAAATAACCATAATATCAATATTATAGGCTTGTAACCCACGTTCTTTCAATAAGAAATTTACTTTTTCTAGTAAAAGCATGCTAGAAATCCCTTTATACTGGTCATCTTCAGGTGGAAAATAGTATCCAATATCCCGTAAACCTGCAGCACCCAACATGGCATCCATCAAGGCATGAATAAGAACATCCGCATCGGAGTGACCATCAGGTCCAAGGTCAGATTCTATATGAACACCACCTAAGATACAAGGACGACCTGCTTTTAATTGATGAATATCATAACCAAATCCAACACGCATACGTTTATCCTCAATTCCTAAATATCGTTTAGCTACTGCAATATCATTTGGTGTTGTCACTTTAATATTACAATAATCTCCATCTACTATATATACAGGCTGCCCTAAATACTCGACGAGGGACACATCATCAGTGCCTAAATATTTTTCATCATGAGCCTTTTGATGGGCCTCTTTAAATAGTTCTTTTTGAAAGCCTTGTGGCGTTTGAATTTGGTATAGTTCACTGCGCTGTAATGTTTCTAGAACATTATGGTCCGTATCAACTCGTTTAATGGTATCCGTAGCTGGAACACCTACAGTAGCCGCTCCATAGGTATTAGCCGCGTCAACAACATTATTAAACAGTTCTGTAGAAGCTAATGGTCGCGCTCCATCATGAACCAGTACAATATTACTATCTTCTGATACAGCTTTGAGCCCATATGCCACAGAATCTTGACGCTCTGCACCACCTAGGACAATGCGAACAGGGACCGTAAACTCTAAAGGTTTAATATGTTCGGCCATATATCCTTCTTCACCTTCAGCTACAACGAGAATTATCTCCTTTAAATCATTTAGCTTTGCCACATTTTGTAATGTACGTTGAATAATAGAATATTGCCCTAGAGGGATAAATATTTTATTCTCCTTGTATGCCATACGGCGACCAGCACCTGCAGCGAGAACGATACAACTAATTGCCTTGTCCATTTTGTCCTCCATCTACACGAGCAAAAATCATCCGTCCTGCACTCGTTTGTAATATGGATGTAACCATAACCTCTACATTTTGACCAACATAAGGCTTACCATCCTCTACGACAATCATCGTACCATCATCAAGATACGCTACGCCTTGGTGTACTTCCTTACCTTCTTTCATGATTTGTACGCGAAGCCACTCTCCTGCAATAAGAGCTGGCTTTAACACATTCGCCAATTCATTGAGGTTAAGAACTTCAATGCCTTGTACACGAGCCACCTTGTTCAAATTAAAATCGTTAGTCATCAATTTCCATTGCTTATCTAAAGCAAGTCGCATAAGTTTTGAATCAACTTCTACAAGATCATCATAATCATCTTCAACAATTTCTATAGCTACCTTATTGGTATCTTGCATATCCTTCAAAATATCAAGGCCACGTCGTCCACGGTTTCGTTTCGTAGCATCCGCAGAGTCAGAAATTACCTGTAATTCATTTAATACAAATAGTGGCACCATCAGGGGACCTTCAACAAAGCCCGTAGCGCATAGTTCTTTGATACGACCGTCAATAATAACTGAAGTATCTAGTAATTTTGGCGCACTAGAGGATTTATCTAATTTATGAGTTGAAAACATTTTAAAACGACTTGTTTTTTTAGTGCTATCTCCTCCCCATTGTTGTACGTAGTTATTGTACATTTCGGGGCCTTTACGAGCCATGATTTTAAGTCCACTATATCCAAAAATAGCACTCAGAATTATAGGAATATAAGGTCCTATAATAGGTACTTGATTGAATGCAACACCAATTAGATTTGCAATAATAAGGCCGAATAATAAACCGATGGTGCCTGCAATCAATTCTTGATTTGGAATATGAGTAAGAATACGCTCTAATCTTTTAGAAATTACTAAACCTTGTTTCAGAATAAATGATGAAATCAGATAACCAATAACAAGGCCTAATAGAGTACCTACGATTAATACTGCAATACGTGCAATTGTTAATGACATGTCCCCAAAAGATTCAAATTGGGAAACCAAATATGGGTCAATAATAGGTGCTAAGCTGTCCATTCCCACGTAGGCTGCTGTACCTACTAAAATGGCTATTACATAGCGTAAAATCCGATAAATCATGAAATCACCTCCTAATTAAGAAAATACGAGTTGCATCGCCTCTTGTATAGATTTGACACCTTTAATTTTGATAGAACTATCATTATCCTTAATTTGTTTATAGTTGCCTTCAGGAATAATAAACTTTTTAAAACCTAATTTCTTGGCTTCATTTATACGCTGTTCAATGCGAGGAATACTGCGAACATTACCAGTTAAGCCTACTTCACCTAAAATTACCATATCTGTTGGAACGATTCGATTTTTCAGGTTTGACACAATGGCAACCGCCATAGATAAATCACAAGCAGGTTCATTTACCTTGAGACCACCTATAACATTTACATACACGTCTTTATTACCTAATGTAAAGCCACAGCGTTTTTCTAAAACAGCCAATAATACAATTAATCGATTGAGATCGTAACCTATCGCCGTGCGTCGTGGCATACCAAAGGCCGTAGTAACTACCAAGCTTTGTACCTCTACTAAGATAGGACGAACCCCTTCAAGGTAAATCATGACGGCACTGCCGCTTTCTTCATCGGAACGCTCGGCTAAAAGAGAAGCAGACGGATTGGACAATTCCTGTAACCCTTCCTCTACCATGGCAAAAATGCCTGTTTCTGATGTAGATCCAAAACGGTTTTTAATAGACCGTAATATACGGAATTGATAAGAACGCTCCCCTTCAAAGTAAAACACTACGTCTACCATATGTTCTAACATACGTGGGCCAGCTATATTCCCCTCTTTCGTTACATGTCCAATGATAACGGTTGGAATATTTCGTTCTTTACAGAAGCGAAGTAGGCGAGATGTGCATTCACGAACTTGACTAACACTGCCTGGCGCAGCATCTATATCTCCCGTATACATAGTTTGTATAGAATCAATGACTAGTAAAGAAGGAGTCATTGTATCAGCTTGCTCTAATATATGATCTAGATCTGTATCTGCAATAACTTGTAACCGTTCACTATTAATATGTAGTCGTTCTGCTCGAAGTTTAAGTTGTAACTGAGACTCTTCACCAGATGCATAAAGAACTGCTCCTACTGTATCGGCTACCTTCTGAGAAACCTGTAGTAACAGAGTAGATTTACCAATACCAGGATCACCACCTAAAAGCATTAGAGCACCAGGCACTATGCCCCCACCTAATACACGGTCAATTTCACCAAAGGTTGTAGATACGCGTACAATAGAAGAAATTTCGATATCTGGCAAGGCAGTAGGCTTCGCCGTTTGATTTCCAACACCTCGAGAAGGTGTGCGGCTATGTTTAGTTTCTTTAATTATTTCTTCAACTAATGTATTCCATTCTCCACATTGTGGACAACGGCCCATCCACTTAGAGGATTCAGCCCCACAATTTTGACAAAAGAATACAGATTTTGCTTTTGCCATAACACCTCAATACATTTAAAAAGAAAGGTCATGAATGATAACCATTCATGACCTTTTATGCATAATTTTACTACATGGTTAACTATCATCATTCTATAGTATACCATTTAACTTATATTTTTTATATGAAAGGTAGTCATCAACTGTATAATTTGTATTTTTATCATATTGATACAACAAGATCGTTATCCTTTGCATCTGCTTTAATAATTTTACCTTCTTTTGCATCTCCTTTCAAAATAAGATCGGACACTGGGTCCTCAATTAAACGTTGAATAGCACGTTTTAATGGTCGAGCCCCCATTGTAAAATCAGAGCCCTCCTTAACGAGAAATTTCATAGCCTCAGGAGTTATTTCTAATTGTAAATCACGTTCTCCAAGGCGTTTTGTGACATCACTCATTAAAATGGTTACAATTTCTTTTAAGTCCTCTTCTGTTAATGGATGGAATACAATCATTTCATCGATGCGGTTTAAAAACTCAGGTCTAAAATGACGTTTCACCGCATCCATTACTGACTTCTTAGCCTCTTTAAACTCAATTTCTTTATTTTCATCTACATTGAAATCAGATTTTTTAGCCGCTAAGAAACCAAGTTCTGGAGAGTTTTTATGTAAAGCTTTAGCACCTAAGTTACTTGTCATAATAATAACTGTATTTCTGAAATCTACAGTTCTTCCTTGACTATCAGTAAGACGACCATCATCAAGAACTTGTAACAAAATATTAAAGAAATCTGCATGTGCCTTTTCCACTTCATCGAGGAGGATAACGCTATATGGTTTGCGACGTACCGCATCTGTTAATTGGCCACCTTCTTCATAGCCTACATAACCTGGAGGGGCACCGACTAAGCGAGACACAGTATGTTTTTCCATATATTCAGACATATCAAGTCGAATCATAGCAGATTCATCGCCGAACAAAGAGGATGCAAGCGCTCTTGCTAGCTCAGTTTTCCCTACACCAGTTGGCCCAAGGAACAAGAATGAACCAATAGGCCGTTTTGGGTCTTTTAATCCAGCCCTTGCACGGCGTACAGCTTTAGCTACAGCAGTAACAGCCTCATCTTGACCTACTACGCGTTTATGAAGTTCTTCTTCCAAATGTAGTAAGGTTGCAGACTCTTCTTCTGCAATTTTAGCCACTGGAATGCCTGTCCATTGCGCTACTACAGCAGCTATGTCTTCCTCTGTTACTATTAACTTTTGATCACTTTTTTCTTTAGCGATAGATTTTTTATCACCAATTTCTTTTAAAAGTGATTGTTCTTCATCGCGAAGCTTTGCAGCCTTTTCGAAATCTTGAGACGTAACAGCCGCTTCTTTTTCTTTCTTAACTGTATTGAGGCGATCCTCTAATGCTTTAACATCAGGTGCTGCAGAAAATACTTTCATACGAACCTTAGATGCAGCTTCATCGACTACATCGATAGCCTTATCAGGTAAGAATCGATCTGTAATATATCGGCTAGATAAAGACACAGCTGCTGTTAATGCCTCATCTGTAATCTTAGCCTTATGGAAAGCTTCATACCGATCTCTTAATCCCTTTAAAATTTCAAGAGCATCCTCTTCGTTAGGCTCTCCTACTTGAACGGGTTGAAAACGACGCTCTAAAGCAGCATCTTTTTCTATATGTTTCTTATATTCATCAAGTGTTGTGGCACCGATAACTTGGAACTCGCCACGTGCCAAAGCAGGCTTTAAGATATTAGCTGCATCCATAGCGCCTTCAGTAGCACCTGCCCCAACCAATGTATGAATTTCATCTATAAAGATAATCATATCATCATGTTGTTGTACTTCATCAATGGCTTTTTTCAACCGTTCTTCAAATTCACCACGGTACTTGGCACCTGCTAACATAGAACCAATACTAATAGAAATAATGCGTTTATTACGTAAAATCTCAGGTACATTACCAGTCACAATACGCTGTGCCAAGCCTTCGGCAATAGCTGTTTTACCTACACCTGGTTCACCGATAAGAACAGGATTATTTTTAGTTCTACGGCTGAGAATTTGAATGACTCGTTGAATCTCGGTATCGCGGCCAATAACAGGATCAATCTTACCTTGTTTAGCAGACTCATTAAGGTCAGTTGCAAAATCTGACAGCTCACCTAAATCATTATTGCTATTTATTCCCTCTTGACCACCATTATTGCTAACTTTATTCGAGCCAAGAATACTACGAATTGCTTCTACTACGTCATTACTACGTATATTCATAGCTCGTAGAATAGCAACAGCAACACCGCTACCATCGCTAAGTAGGCCCAATAGAATATGCTCAGTACCAACGTAGTTGTGATTCATGTGATTTGCTACTTGAATGGCAAGCTCAAGTACATGTTTAACGCGAGGTGTCATATATATTGATGTTGCCTTTTTATTACCACGACCTACATGTTGTTCTACAGCTTCAAAAATATCTTCTGTAACAAGACCAAGCTCTTCTAAAGCTTTAGCTGCTACCCCATTTTTAACCTTTGTAAGGCCGATGAGTACGTGTTCAGTACCGACATAGTCATGCCCTAACTCCAAAGCAGCCTCTTGAGCTAACGAAAGAACACGCTGTGCATCGTCTGTAAACCGTTGCATCATAATATCACCTCATCTATCTATGTAAATTATAATTGTTTCTCTTCAAATATATGTAAACAATGGTGAAATAACCATTGGACTATCAAAAACTGATATTAAACCTATTAATCTATTATGCTATCTAGTATATATATTTACTATTTCTTACAAATTTCTTAATAGTTAAACTAAAAAATTATATAAATCAATCTATACAAAATAAATAATCATGCATTAATTATTTATGTACTTATATTAATTTGAAAGTTTTTGACGTATCACTTTTGCACGATAACTGTCTCGAGCAGCATCTGTCAAATTTTCATTTCCTAAGTATTTACAGAGGAAGTTTGGTCTAGTTATAGCAACAAGCTCATTAAAAGTATCTTTACCCCAGAATGGTAATATTTCTAAATCTACACCTAATTGAATATCACTAAGCTTACTAAGTGCCTCTTTACCGTTTACACGTCGTGCATATTGTAAAACTCCATAAGATCGCCATAGTATATCTTCCAAACCTTCTTTATCATTATGTAATAAAAACTGCCGAGACTTTCGTTCTTCTGCAATAATTCCTTCTACGATTTTATTTAATTGCTCAATAGTTGCTTCTTCACTAATCCCCATCGTTCGTTGATTAGAAATCTGATAAATACAACCCAAAGCCTCAGAACCTTCACCATACAACCCTCGTACAGAGTAACCTAGTTGTATTATGTTACGAATGAATCTCGTAATACGACCAGATAAGGTCAATGCGGGTAAATGTAACATAACAGATGCTCGTAAACCTGTACCCACATTAGTGGGACAAGCAGTTAAATAACCAAATCGCTCATCAAAGGCATAAGGGTATTTTTCTTCGATGGCTTTATCAATTTGAACTGCATGATTATAAGCTTGTTGCAATTTAAGTCCTGAAGCCATAGATTGAATACGTAAATGATCTTCTTCATTTACCATAATTACGATAGAAGCATCATCAGATACGATCAAATTACGATACGGTAAGTGTTCCTCTAAAGCAGGACTCATTAAATGCTTTTCAACTAAGACAGCACGTTCACGTTGACTTAATTGCTCAAGGCTGATATTTGTATATTGATGTCCATCAGCCTTTTTTAATATTGGCAATAAGCCTCGAGAGATTGTCTTTACTTTTTCCAAGGAAACTGTATCTTCACGATTCGTAAACAATATATCATCAAAATTTCTCGCCAAACGTATACGGCTTGAAATTACAATGTGGTCTGTTGCCTCTATATCCTGACACAGCCACTGACTTAGAGGTAAGTCCAGTATAGTATCTAACATAAGAACCTCCTATTCTTTATCACCATCGATGATAACTTCTAGATTTTTAATTTTATCTCTCAAAATTGCGGCTTCTTCAAAGTTTTCAGCTTGAATAGCTGTATCTAATTGACGGCGTAGTTGCTTTATTTCATACTTTGCTTTGAATACATTAGTACCACGACTAGATATAGTTCCTTCATATTCAGAACTACCTTGTATTCGTTCTAATAATGGATTTATTTCACTATTAAAAGTCTCATAACATTGACCACAGCCAAACTTACCTACCCGATTGAATTCATCATAAGTAATACCACACTGAGGGCATCTTTTAGATTGATGAGCTTTTAATAAGTTATCTGGATACACCATATTCTTAAAAAAATCATTAGTAAAAAAGTTATTATCCCACATATCATTCATAAAAGAACTATAAGGGGATAATTTTCCGGCTTGTTGTAACTCGGTTGCACAAGCACCGCAAAGATGTTGTTCAGTCTTTTGATTATTTATGATATTAGTCATATGGATAGTAGCTTCATTCTTATGGCAATGATCACATAACATAGATCATCACTCCTTCCGTAATGTGTCCACCATTGATGCATATAATTGGCGAACAGCATCATTACGTTCTTCTACGTTAACATTTTCAATTAATGTAGCAAAAGAATTATGCATCAATTGAGCTTCACGACGGGTAATCTTTTCGGATTGTAATAGTTGAAATAATGATTGATCTACATCCCGCATATCAATTAATCGTTCTACCGTGTTTGAACCTTCATAAATCCGATAAGTTGTAACAGCAGGTAAAGAATCTGAACTTTCTGGGTTAATTTTTTTGATTCGAATATACCCACCCAAACCTCGTCTTGACTCAACATCAAAACCGCGCTCATTAGAAAAGCGTGTACTTAATACGTAACTAATTTGGGATGGAGCACAATCTAATTCATCAGCCAATTCATTACGCTTTAAAATTAGCTTTTCTTGCTCTTCACGCATACGGTCTAATATAAATTTTTCTATTTTATCAGCTATCATACTCATAAATAACACCCCTTTAAAGTTTATTTACTATAGTTTTGACTATTTGTTCTTTAGCATAGCTCTATTATATTTGACTTTTTGACCTTAGTCAATATAAAAGTCAAATTTCATAAAAATAACATTTGACTTTTAATATATTCTCATATAATTGGACTTAATGCTTAAATCTATGTATAATAAATGAGATATTATTTTCCGAAGGAAGGTGTTGTTATGGCAGAAGCATTAGGACAAGAACTGTTAATTGATTTATATTCCTGCGATGAAGACGCAATTTCATCCGCTACAGCTGTACAGGAAAGTGTAGCAACTGCATTTGACTTAGCTGAACTTGATGTTGATGAAATCAGTTGTCAGGTTATGGATGAGGAAATCGCCCTCCTTTCTGTCGCACCAGGTTTTCACTTTACATTGCACACATATCCTGCACTTGGTTATGTAGCAGTTGATTTGTATTCCTTCGAGCAAATATTACCGCTTACGTTAATTATGAAAGCCTTACGTAAATCTTTTAGAGCTGAAAAAGTAAAGGCAACAAGTGTGCAACGTGGCGACTTTGGTAACGAACGTGATATGAAACCACGTCGAAAAACTAAGATTACTACACTTGGTCGTGTTTCTCGTACACGTATCCAACTAAAACAAACTGGCGGCAAGTTGAAAAAACAAAGTGCGAAAGTTATTAAAACATTAGCTAAAAAAAGCGGCTTAAAAAAAATAACATAAAAGTAAGATACAAAAAAGCTAGAGGATTTCCTCTAGCTTTTTATTTGGATTGATATGTAATTCTACTTATATAGCTTATCTACGAATCATCATTTCTTCAAGATTGAGAACATCAGCAATTTCATCAACATCATCACAGATATATTCGGAATCTGCTTCTTTTAACTCAGATTCCGAGCCATAGCCATAGGTAACACCGATGGAGATACAGCCAAGTTCATTAGCCGCTTCTACATCGTACTTACGATCTCCAACCATGAATGTCAATCGACGGCCATTTTCATCAGTTAATGGATTACCACAAAGCATGAGGGCTTTTTCAAGAATTTCTTTCTTGTGTAACAATCCGGCTTCGTAATTAGCACCAACGATAACATCAAAATAAGGTGTCAACTCAAAGTGATCTAAAATATCTTTAGCATAATGTTCTGGTTTTGCAGTAGCTACAGCTATAGTATATTGTTCCGTTTTACATTTAGTCAATAAGTCTACAATATTCGGATATACTTTATTTTCAAATTTACCGATGGTACCATAACGTTCACGGAATTTAAAATATGTTTCTTCCGCTTGATCAAAGGTCAAGCCACAATGTTCTTGGAAAGCATCTACCAATGGTGGCCCTAAGAATAATTGTAATGTTTCTTCATCAGGTACCTTATAACCGAAATATTCCAATGCAAATTTAATGCTTTTCAAAATACCTTCTTGAGAGTCAGTTAAAGTTCCATCTAAATCAAATAATATCGTTTTCTTCATATTATTTCTTTAAAGCCTCTTTCAATGTATGCCATGCAAGAACTGCACATTTTACACGTGCTGGCATGTTAGAAATATTTTGTAGAGCCATAGCATCTTCTAATTCTTCTAACTCATTTTCATCGGTAATCTCTTTTTTAATCATACCTAAGAAAATTTCAACCAAACGAAGCGCTTCCTCAACGGATTTTCCCTTAATGATATCAATCATCATAGATGCAGATGCTTGGCTAATAGCACAGCCAGAACCTGTATATGCAGCATCTTTAATGATACCATCTACTACATTGAGTTGTAATGTTAGATCATCACCACAACTAGGGTTATGTCCATGTTCAGAATTTGTAAATTCAGATAATTCATGCTTATTACGTTTATCTTGGTTATGTTCCAAAATAAGTTCCGTATATAATTGATCCATTTCCATTAGTGGTAACTCTCCTAATCTTTAAACCCCATTACTGAACGAACAGTCTTTAATACTTCAAGGAATGCGTCTAAATCTTCCTTGCGAGTGTATAAGTACATACTTAAACGAGTAGATGCAGATACATTGTAGAACGCACCTAATGGTTGTGCACAATGGTGACCGGAACGAACGCAGATTCCCTTAGAATCCAAAATCGTAGCTACGTCATGAGGATGTACATCATCTACAGTGAACGCAATAACGCCATGTTTTTCCTTAGGATTTTGAGAACCAATAACATGGACATGTGGCAATTCAACAATCTTAGGAAGAATATAAGCTACTAACTCCTCTTCATAGGCTTCTATAGCATCCATTCCAAAAGATTCCAAATAATCAATAGCTGCATGCAAGGAAACAGCACCATCAGCATTTGGAGTACCTGCCTCAAACTTATATGGAAGCTCATTGAATGTAGCAGTTTGTTCTTTTACATACTCAATCATATCTCCACCCAATAGAAATGGAGGCATAACTTCTAATAATTCACGTTTACCGTATAGTACACCAATTCCTTGAGATGCACACATTTTATGACCAGAAAATACGAAGAAATCGCAATCTAATGCTTGTACGTCAATTTTTTTATGAGGTGTAGATTGAGCACCGTCTAGAACAACAATAGCACCTACAGAGTGAGCCTTCTCAGTTAATTCTTTTACAGGGAATTCCATACCAAGCACGTTACTAACATGAGCGAAAGCAACAATTTTAGTCTTTTCATCAATTTTATTGATTTCACCAGCTTTTAAGTGCCCATGTTCATCAAGATACATGTATTCTAAGGTTGCCCCCGTCTGCTCTGCTACGTATTGCCATGTTACAAGATTTGCATGATGTTCAGCAACAGTAATGACAATCTTGTCACCTTTTTTCACATTATGAAGGCCATAGCTGTGTGCAATCAAGTTCATTGACTCCGTACTATTACGTGTAAATATAACCTCTTCGCGTTCGCGAGCATTGATAAATTCAACTACGCGATCTCGTGCATTTTCATAGTCTTCAGATGCTTCAATGGCTAAAATATGAGAACCACGATGTGGGTTACCATTACGTTGTGTCATATGTTCCACAATACGGTCAATTACGGACTGTGGAATTTGTGCAGTAGCACCACTATCTAAATAGATAACACGGTGCCCATTATGCTCTTTATGTAATATAGGAAAGTCTTTGTATGCTTCTGCAATTGGTCTCATAAAAACGCCTCTTTATATTTTATTACGTACAGCTACTAAAGCCGCTTCTTCAATCGTTTCATCACCAATGCGATCAATAATAGGTCGAATCATAGATTCAACAATGATATGTTTTGCTTCTACCTCACTAAAGCCACGGCTCATGATATAGAACAATTTATTATGATCAATTTGGCCTGCACTTGCTGCATGATTACCAACTACATTATCTTCTTTACACAATAAAAGTGGTAAAGAAATAGATTTTACAGTTGGATCTAACAATAAGCAAGTATCTTCTTCCGCCCCTTCAGAAGCAGTCGCACCACGAAGGAAATCAAGAGTGCCACGGAAGGATTTTTTTGAATTACCGCTTAGAGCACCTAAGGTATGAATATCACTAAATGATTTTTTACCACCATGACTCATAATCATAGAAATATCAAATTTTTGCTCTTTATTACCAAGATAAGCAATGTCATGAACCATACGAGATTCTTGGCCTACTAAATCATGATAGTAATTCAAGATGTTTTCACTACCACCAATTTCAATATTGATGTATTCTACATCTGCTTTATCTTCTAATTTAGTGTATCTATGCTCGATATGTTGTACATGTTCAGGCAAAAGATTTACCTTTTTTACCACAACCTTACCAGCTTCTTTAACATCATACTCGTTTAAATAGCTAACATTTGTCAATGCATCGCCAGAACCAGTTACATAGAATTGTACTTCTAGTTCAGCATCTTCACCAACGATAAATTGAAAACGATTTGCCACACGAGCATTAGCATCAATGCGGATGCCTACAACTTCTTTCGCCTTAGGAGGCACATTGATAGCATAGCCTCCCGCTTTTTCAACTAATACTTGAACAGCTTCTTTATTAGCACCTTCATAATTATCATCTAGTAATGCTGTACCAACAGGTAATGGTGAAAGTATATCTTTATTCGCTTCCACAGCGATGGATTGTACCGCTGTATCTTCTCCAGCTAGAGAGCTTACAGTATGATTAACGCGCAACCATCTGAATGTCGGTCTAGGGAGTTCATTAAATAGTAATTCGCTCATAATTCCTCCTTAACCGATAGAACCTTCTAATTCAAGATTGATTAGATTATTCATTTCTACTGCATATTCAAGTGGCAATTCTTTAGATATTGGCTCTACGAAGCCACGAACGAGCATCGCACGAGCTTCTTCTTCGCTGATACCACGAGTCATGAGATAGAAAATTGCCTCGTCAGAAATACGACCGATTTTAGCTTCATGACCTAAATCCACATTATCATTTTCTACGATAATAGCCGGGATTGTATCAGATTGAGACTCAGCATCAAGCATCAAGGATTCACAAGAAACGGTTGCTTTGGAATGTTCAGCTTTAGGGCCAATCTTCAAAAGGCCACGATAAATTGCAGCGCCACCGGATTTAGAAATAGATTTAGAGTTTACATTACTTGTTGTATATGGTGCATTATGTACCACTTTACAACCTGTATCGAGGAATTGTCCCTCACCAGCGAATGTTACACCTGTAAATTCAGCATGTGCACCTTCACCATTGAGAATACTCATTGGATACAAACAAGAAACTTTGGAACCAAAGGAACCAGATACCCATTCAATTGTGCCATTTTTACCCACTACACAACGTTTTGTGTTAAGGTTGTACATATTTTTAGACCAATTTTCAATTGTAGAATAACGCAATGTAGCATTATCTTTAACGAACAGTTCAACAGCCCCCGCATGAAGGTTAGACACATCATACTTAGGAGCAGAACAACCTTCGATAAAGTGCAATTTAGCCCCTTCTTCTACGATAATCATCGTATGTTCAAACTGACCAGCACCTGGTGCATTCAAACGGAAGTAAGATTGCAATGGAATCTCTACTTGCACACCTGCAGGAACGTATACGAAGGAACCACCAGACCAAACGGCACCATGAAGGGCAGCCCATTTATGGTCTGTAGGCGGAATTAATGTCATCCAGTATTTTTTTACGATTTCTTCATGCTCATGTAATGCTGTTTCGATATCAGTATAGATAACACCTTGCTTAACAAGATCTTCTTGAATACTGTGGTAAACAACCTCAGAATCATATTGAGCACCAACACCAGCTAGAGATGTTTTTTCCGCTTCTGGAATACCTAAGCGGTCAAAAGTACTTTTAATTTCTTCTGGAACTTCATCCCAGTTTTCTTTCATATCTACTTTAGGCTTAACATACGTATGAATATTTGCCATATCCAAGCCCGAGATATCAGGAATCCAATTTGGAATGCCCATACGATTATAGATTTCCAAAGATTTTAAACGGAAATCGAGCATCCATTCTGGTTCATTTTTATTAGACCAAATTTCGCGGATAATATCTTCTGTTAAACCGGCGTCAGAGATATAAGAATATTCAAATTCATTCTTTATATCATAAACGCCACGGTCCATATCCGCGACTTGGGTTTTCTTTCTTTCTTCCATTATGCCTCCTATGCTAATGCTTTGTATGCGTCGTAACCTTTTTCTTCGATTTCACGTACAAGAGAAGCATCACCAGTTTTAACAATCTTGCCATTAATCAACACATGAACATAGTCTGGTTTTAATTTTTGCAAGATTTGGTTATGATGAGTAATGATCAATACAGCATTTTCTTCGTTATGGAAACGTTGTACCCCTTCAGATACGATACGAACCGCATCTACGTCAAGGCCAGAATCAGTTTCATCAAGAATAGCTAATTTAGGATTCAAAATGGACATTTGAAGAATTTCATTCTTCTTGCGTTCACCACCAGAGAAACCTTCGTTTACATAACGTTGCGCATAGGATAAATCAAAGGACAATTCATCCATTTTTTCTTTCAATTCTTTTTTGAAAGATAATGCACGTACATTTTCACCAGTAATTGTGGATTTAGCTGTACGAATGAAATTTTCTACAGTAATACCAGGAATAGAAATTGGATTTTGGAAGGACATAAAAATACCCGCTTTTGCACGATCGTTTACTGCATCTTCCGTAATATCCTTACCATCAAAAATAATAGAACCACTATCTACTGTATATGTAGAGTTACCCATGATTGCATTAGCAAGTGTAGATTTACCAGCACCATTTGTCCCCATTACAACGTGAATTTCACCTTTATTAATTGTTAGATCAATGCCTTTCAAGATTTGTTTCTCTTCAACAGATACCTTTAAATCTTTTATCTGAAGTAATTCAGCCAAAATGTTCACTCCTTTTATTTGTATGTAACCGTAAGAAACATACACTCGTTATATATAAAACGTATATACTGACACATATAAAAAGGCGGTACGCACTAACGTGAATACCGCCGTAATTCTCGCCAACTTAGCAAGTATGTGCATAACAATCTACACTCATTATACATTCTTATCTAAATGATAGCAAGATATTCCTACTAAAATATACAGGAATTAAAAGAATATCAAGTATTACATATATTGATAGGTTTTTATTAATATTAATTCTCATCCTATTCGATTCTCAATATTAAATTATAGGTTTGAAAAATCAAGAGTTCCGAATAAATCATCATATGTTTCAGCACGACGAATTTGTGTAACAGAGCCATCTTTATGTAATAATAACTCTGCAGAACGTAATTTACCATTATAATTGAAACCCATAGAATGTCCATGTGCACCAGCATCGTGAATAATGACACGATCTCCAATATCAATTTTTGGTAGCTCTCGTTGAATAGCAAATTTATCATTATTTTCACATAAGGAGCCTGTTACATCATATACATGATCCTTGGGAGCATTTTCTTTACCCATTACAGTAATATGATGGTAAGAGCCATACAATGCCGGACGCATAAGGTTTGCCATACAAGCATCTAAACCGATGTAATGACGATAAATATCTTTTTTATGAATAGCAGTAGAAACAAGGTAACCAAATGGACCTGTTACCATACGCCCACATTCATAAGCCAATGCTACATCAATAAATCCATTAGCTACTAAAATCCGATTATACGCTTCTTCTACACCCTTGCTTAATGCGCGGAAGTCTACTGGTGTTTGTTCTGGTTTATAAGCTACACCTACACCTCCACCTAAATCAATAAATTCAACAGTTATACCAAGTTCTTTTTTAATATCTACAGCAAGATTGAAGCAAAGCTCTGCTGTACCAACTAAACCATCAATATCAAGTTCGTTAGAAACAACCATTGTATGAATACCAAAGTGTTTTACACCTTTAGCTTGTAATTGTTTGTACGCTTCAAATATTTGTTTGCGGGTCATACCATATTTAGCTTCTTCAGGAAGGCCAATAATTGTATTCCCCCCTTCTTTTAAAGAACCCGGATTATAACGCACGCAAAATGTATCTGGTAAAGAACCGTGATTATTCTCTAAATAGTCGATATGTGTAATATCATCAAGATTGATGATTGCACCCATTTCAAGTGCTTTTTTATACTCCACATATGGTGTATCATTAGATGTGAACATAATATCATGGCCCGTAATCCCCACCTTTTCACATAAAATGAGTTCTGCTAAGGAAGAACAGTCTGCACCAACCCCCAGTTTTTGTAATAAACGCATGATATAAGGATTTGGAGTTGCTTTAACTGCAAAATATTGCTTGAATCCCTTATTCCAAGAAAATGCATTGATGAAAGATTTCATATTCTCAATAATTCCTTCTTCATCATAAATATGGAATGGAGTTGGATACTGAGCAATAATATTTTCTAATTGTTCTAAAGTGAATGGAACTGTTTTCTTGTTCATGATAACCTTTCTACATAAATAAAAGACTCATCAGCCGATGAGTCTTTTATCCTAATTTCCTAATTATTTAAATAAAGCTTTATCTAAACTAAAGCGACCAGCACCAGCAAAGAATAGCATAAGTGCACCAAAGCCCAATTGAGATGGATAATCCCAGCTAAAGAAACTACCATTCAAACTCACAATAGTCGCAGTTGCTAAAGTACCTACAACTAGAATAGCACCAATACGTGTAAATAATCCTACTGCAATGAGAATACCACCAATCATTTCTGCAAGTGCTGCCATAGTGCCCAGCATCTCATAACCACCGGATAGACCTAAAGGTGCCAACATAGTTCCTACTTTGTAGAGTCCTTCAGCTCCGCTAAGCCATTTTAAATAACCATGATAAAACATGGAAATGCCCAATGCAAGGCGATAAATTAATAAGCCAAAATTTACATAATTAGGTTTACTTTTAAAAATAAAGTTCAACATAGTAATCCTTCTTTCAATTCAAATATATTAAATCGAATAAATTCGATACATTAATTATACTATTAGAGAATAACTATGTCAATAAGACTCACTATTAAATTCTATAGAATTATATCATACATTGTATACAAAATCAATTTTATCGATGTAATCAACCTAATTTGGTCACTTTAAATCTGATCAGCTTGAGTATAATAATATCTTATTTAAAATATTAAAACATTACAACAAATTAATAAATTAGTAAAAAATAATCCTAATGAATATGAAAAAATGTAATTCACAATTCATTAGGATTATTATATTGCTTATATATTTAATTCTAAGCAGTTGATTACATCATACCGCCCATGCCACCCATTGGAGGCATTGCAGGAACTGTTGCATTTTCATCTACCTTATCAGCTACGATTGTTTCAGTAGTTAATACAAGAGATGCGATAGATGCGGCATTTTGAAGAGCAGAACGAGTAACTTTCGCAGGATCAACAATACCAGCTTTAACCATATCGATGTATTCTTCAGTCAAGGCATTGAAGCCCACGCCAGATTCAGTATTTTTAACTTTTTCTACTACTACAGAACCTTCAAGACCAGCGTTGTATGCGATTTGACGAAGTGGTTCTTCTACAGCACGTTTTACAAGGTTAATACCAGTTTGAACATCACCAGTAGCTTTCAATGTATTCAATGCAGGGATGATATCGATGAATGTAGTACCACCACCAGCTACGATACCTTCTTCGACAGCTGCACGGGTTGCGTTCAATGCGTCTTCAATGCGAAGTTTCTTATCTTTCATTTCAACTTCTGTAGCAGCACCTACTTCGATAACTGCAACACCACCGGACAATTTAGCTAGACGTTCTTGTAATTTTTCACGGTCGAAATCAGAAGATGTTTCTTCAACTTGTGCACGGATTTGGTTAATGCGTTTAGCAATTACATCTTTATCACCTGCGCCATCAATGATTGTAGTTTCATCTTTAGTGATGCGAACTTGACGAGCTGTACCAAGATCTTCAAGTTCTACAGAATCAAGCTTACGGCCCATATCTTCAGTAATAACAGTACCGCCTGTTAAGATAGCGATATCTTCAAGCATAGCTTTACGACGATCACCAAAGCCAGGAGCTTTAACAGCTACAGCTTTGAATGTACCACGCAAACGGTTTACTACTAATGTAGCCAACGCTTCCCCTTCTACATCTTCAGCGATAATAAGAAGTTCTTTGCCTACTTTTACTACTTTTTCAAGTGTTGGCAACATATCTGCGATAGCACTGATTTTACGATCAGTAATCAAGATATATGGGTTATCCATAACAGCTTCCATACGATCAGGGTCAGTTACCATGTAAGGGGAAATGTAACCACGATCAAATTGCATACCTTCTACTACATTTAATGCAGTTTGCAAACCTTTGGATTCTTCAACAGTAATAACACCGTCATTACCAACCTTTTCCATAGCTTCAGCAATCAAACCACCGATTTCTTCGTCAGCAGCGGATACACTTGCAACTTGAGCAATTTCAGCTTTACCAGAAACTTTAATAGAGCGTTTTTTGATTTCTTCAACTAAAGTTTTTACTGCTGTTTCAATACCTTTTTTCAAAATCATTGGGTTAGCACCAGCTGCTACATTGCGCATACCTTCTTGAATCATAGCTTGTGCCAATACTGTGGCAGTAGTAGTACCATCACCTGCTACATCATTAGTTTTAGTAGCAACTTCTTTTACCAACTGAGCACCCATGTTTTCAAATGGATCTGGAAGTTCGATATCGCGAGCAATAGTTACACCATCATTTGTAATTGTTGGGGAACCGAATTTTTTATCCAACACAACATTACGACCTTTTGGACCTAATGTAACTTTTACAGCATTTGCTAATTGATCGACGCCACGACCTAAAGCGCGACGAGCTTCTTCATTAAACAAGATTTCTTTTGCCATATGTATTACCTCCTAAATAGTAACACTATCCAATGTAACGAAATATATATACCCTTAGGCAATATAGAATGTATCATCAGTTTTTATAGTCATGTAGACTATAAATTAGCGATTATAATACTGCTAAAATATCGCGTTCGCTAATAATCAAATGAGTAGCACCATCAATTTCTAATTCGCTACCAGCATATTTTGCGAACATAACAGTGTCGCCAACTTTAACTTCTGGAGCTACACGTTGACCATTGTCATATACTTTACCAGCACCTACAGCTACAACTACACCTTCTTGAGGTTTTTCTTTTGCTGTATCAGGAAGGAAGATACCACTTTTAGTTTTTTCTTCTTTTGCTTCTAGACGGATAAGAACGCGGTCAGCTAATGGTTTTAACATATAACGTCACTCCTTTTTACTAATTAATCTCCATAATTTATTAGCACTCTAGCTCATTGAGTGCTAATTACAAGTATTATTATAACCGAAGTTAAAATAATTGCAAGTACTAATTTTGATTTTTTGACTTTTTAGATATTATTTGACTTATTAGACTGTTTAATAATGAGATTACATGTTTCTATAATAGATATTTGTTTATTCATACTTAAGGTGCGAATGCGATTATACGCTTCCGCTTCAGATATAGAATATAGTTCCATTAATATACCAGTTCCCTTTTGAATGATTTTACGATCTTCTAATGACTGTTCTAGCTCAGCCATCTTTTCGCGCAACTGAGCATCACTTTTATAGCGACCTAAAGCCATCTCTAAGGAAGGAACTAACTGTTCCTCCCGTACTGGTTTAATTAAATAGCCATATACACCAGAATCTCGAGCCTTATCGATTAAATCTTGCTGGCTATAACTTGTTAATAATACTACAGGTGCTTCATGGTGAAAGCCAATTTGACGTGCCGCCTCAATACCATCTAATTCTGGCATTTTAACATCCATCAATATAATATCTGGCTTATGTTTTTTACAAAGTTCTAAAGCTTCAACACCATTTGTACCTTCTGCAACGACTTCATGACCACAAGACTCAATAATATCTCGTAAATCCATACGTATTAGAGATTCATCATCCACGATTAAAACGCGCATTTATGCCTCCTTTTTCATATATATCGTCACCAATACACCTGTTCCAGTATTTTCTATAGATAAACTTCCTTTTAATTCATGAGTAACTAAATTATTAATAATAGTTAGACCTAACCTTTTATTAGACGAAACAGAGAAATCACTAGGCAAGCCTTTTCCGTTATCTGTAAAATCCAGCTTAATTGTATTACCTGCATCAGTAACTGCTAGGTGAACATTTCCACGATCCCCGTCTACCCCATGTTCTAAGCTATTCGTAATCAACTCATTAATAATAAGAGATACATAACTTGCCATATGAGAGGAGATTAATATGTCTTCGCCACTGTAAGTAAAAGTAACCTCTTGGTCTTGTCGCACCATACTCATACGCAACAATCGACATAATTCATCGTAAATCGATCGTATACCGATATAATCCTCATCGTAATGAGATACTATATCATGAACTAGAGCCATGCTCTCGATGCGATTAATTCCCTCTTGGAGTGCTTGTTTTACCTCTGGCAAGCTAGAGCGTCTCGCCTCCATGCGCAATAAACCTGCTACTGTTTGTAAGTTATTTTTTACACGGTGATGAACCTCTTTGATAATGGAATTTTTAACTAATAATTCTTGTTGCTGTTTGCTTTCACGAGTACAATCATGAAGAACTAAAAAGCACCTCGTTTCATTGCGCCCCATAGCAATAGGAATCATATGCTGACGAATTACCATATCTTGATAGATTTCTTCATTGGTAAGTATATTTCTATCTGATAATACCTGCTGTATAGCGGACATCTTTAAGGTACTGCTAAAAATTGATGAACCTACCAAGCGACGATCAAAACCTAATACATCTACTAACTTCATAGCTGCATCGTTAGCGTACAGTATTTTATAAGTGTCGTCAAAAATAATTAAACCATCAAAATATGACATTGGTTCGTAAGACAATATTTGTTCATCAGTAGCTGTCAGCATAAGACGTTGCATCGTATCAGACAGAACGTATTCTTGCTCGTATTGTTCTACCTTAATAGACGGAGACACTGTAAAAGATATGCCCCCAATAATACGACCTCCATTGTCCACAATAGGAAAGATATGTTGACGTTGCTTATCATCTAACCCGATAAGTGGTTGGCCATCTTTCATCATAGCATGCCACGTATGACTGCCTTTTAATTGACGTGTAATAATCCCATGATCACTGCGTTCTATACATAGCATATCTGCACATTGTTGTGTTCGCTCTCTTTGCTCTATCTCTAGTCGGGGCGTAAAAATCTGTATCCTTTGACGGGTTAAAGACTCGCCAAAGGATATGAGTTTACTAATATGCTCAAGTAATGAGGTTTGTAATGGTCCTAATGGTGTCCTATTTAAAATATCTTGACCAATATCCACGATTAATCCTCTTTCCAAGATACGTATCCAATGTCAACACTGGGCTTTGCATTCAATGTTAAATCGCCAAATTTTCCGGCCTGCGCCATATAATAAGCTCGACATCCAATCATGGCCGCATTGTCAGTAGACAATATTTTATGTGGTTTGTAATAAGTAAAACCTTCTTCTACACACATAGCTTCTAAAGCCTTTTGTAATCCTTTATTGGCTGATACACCACCAGCAATAGTAATACGACTTTCACCTAATGTATGTGCTGCATCTTTCGTCTTTTCTACCAACACATCAACAATAGCCTTTTGAAACGATGCGGCCACATCAGCTTGATTGATAGGCTCATTCTTTTGTTGCTTGCTATTTAAATAGTTCAAAACAGCAGATTTCAAGCCACTAAAACTAAATTCAAAATTACCAAGTTCACTTAACGCTTTTGGAAACTCAATAGCCTCTGGATTTCCTTCTGCAGCAAGAGCATCGATATGAGGTCCACCTGGATAAGGGAATCCCATAACCCGTGCAATCTTATCAAAGGCTTCCCCTGCCGCATCGTCTCGTGTTTGACCAAGAATATTAAATTCTTCATATCCTTTTACATGTACTAACATGGTATGACCACCAGAGACAACGAGACTTAAAAATGGAGGCTCCAGTTCTGGATTAGCTAAAAAGTTTGCAAAAATATGACCTTCCATATGGTGCACTGGCACCAAGGGTATCCCGGTAGCAAAGGATAACCCTTTTGCAGCAGCTACACCAACTAATAAGGCCCCTACAAGACCGGGACCATACGTAACACCAATATGATCGATATCTTGTAAAGTCACATTTGCATCACGTAATGCTTGGTCTATTACGGGTATCACTTGTTCTATATGATGACGTGATGCAATTTCAGGTACAACGCCACCAAATTTTCTATGTATTGGCACTTGGCTTGAAATAACATTAGACAAAACAGTGCGCCCGTCCTTAAGGACAGAAGCAGAGGTTTCGTCACAGCTACTTTCCAAGGCTAATGTGTATATACTCATTCTATTTCCTCTGAAACGAGAGACATAATATAAGCATCTTCCGTAGGCTCTGAATAATAATCTTTACGAATTCCTTTTACAGAAAATCCTAAATTTCTATACATAGCCAATGCTGCAAGATTAGATATGCGCACCTCTAAGAAAATTTCTTTCATACCTCTCATAAGACATTCATCTATTAATTGTTTTGTAAGTTTTGATCCGTATCCCTTACCTCGTGCGGAAGGAATAATGGCGATATTCGTAATTTGACCTTCATCGTATACGAGCCAAACACCTGCGTATCCAACAATTTGGTTCCCCTCACAAATTACCATATATAATTTATTTGATACCCCTTCTAACTCAACTAGAACAGATTCTAAACTCCAAGGAACAGAAAAAGACTGTTGTTCAATAGCATAGATAGCTTGAGCATCATCTATTGTAGCCAAACGAATCTCCATTATTCGACTCCTGCTGCCTCAGTAACTATAACTGTAGGATTTTGATTCAACATTTCAGGATTATTTTTATGGCGTTCTTCCCATAACACTTCTGCTTCTGAGCGACGAATATAATAAGGAACCATATCCATAGGGTCAGAACTCTCCTCAGAGACTACCAATCTACGGCCAGCCAGTAATAGAGAACTAGCTTTTGGAATACGTTTCGATATATCTAAAATCGTTAAATTTGTATCACTTTCATCTAGTAGCTTTTCTATTCGCTTAACGCCATCCCCAAGGAATACTACATGTTCTTCAGATGCTCGAAGTCGATCTAATAAATCACTAGCAGCAATGACAAAAGGTTCCTCTTTGCAAACTAATTCATTACCATCATATTTGTAGATACCTGCATAGACATGTTTTTTCTGAGCATCGATAACAGTACAAATCGTGCGGTCCGTATAAGCTACATTACGAGCTAAACTGTCCATGGTCATTACGCCATATAAAGGAATTTGTAAGGCATAAGCCATAGCTTTAGCTGTCCCCATACCGATCCGTAAACCCGTAAAAGAACCAGGCCCAATACTGACCATAATACCTTTTAATTCACTTTTTTCAACTTGAGAGGCTCGTAAAAGCATATCAATATGAGGTACCAACTGCTCAGAATGAGTTAATCCAGCTTGAATGGTCAATTCCCCAATTAGGCAACTTTCATCCATTAAAGCCACACTCGACACGAGTGAGCTCGTCTCAATTCCTAACCACATATGGGCCTCCTATTTCTACTAAATCATCCGCTGTAAGGTAATCACTAGCTAATGTAATGGAGCGGCTTGTATCGTCAATGCGCGTTAAATAAATCCATAGCGTTTCATCAGGCAATTCATGAGGAAATTTATCGGCCCATTCTACAATGGATACGCATTCTTCTGTATATTCATAGAAGCCAATATTTTCCAGTTCACTAACATCTTCCAAGCGATATACGTCAAAATGATATAAATGAGTTCTATTCACATCATAGGTATTCATGATAGCAAAGGTGGGACTTGTAATTTCTTCAGTAACTCCAAAGCCCTTTGCAATACCTTGCGACAAATGTGTTTTCCCTGTCCCCAAGTCACCAATTAAGGCTATACAAAGAGAATCCCCATTATGTTTAACCCATTCGCCTAATAGTTGGCCAAATTGTTGTGTATCTTTTACTGTATGAGTCTCTAATTGGACCTGAACCTTATCCTTCATGAAAATGATTATATCCTTTCGCTTCTATGACCTTAATCGTTTTATCGGATGTTACCATTTGAACCCGAGGAGGGCCAGATAAAACTTCTCCAATCAAAGTAATGCCTGCTAACTTTTCTAATTCCGAAAATAATGATTTTGGTGCTGTAAAGACTAACTGAAAGTCTTCACCACCATATAAAGCATAATCTACTGGATTAGTTTGTAAATGCTTAGCTAATGCGTAAGTCTCCTCATGTAGAGGAATTGCTTGTTCTTCGATTACAATGGATACATTACTAGCTGCAGCAATTTCATTCAATTCACTACCTAGTCCATCGCTAATGTCATTCATACTATGGATACCAAGCAGTCGCAATTTTTGCCCCAATTCAATCTGTGGTTCAGGACGTTGATGCCCCACTTTGGTCATATCATAGCCTACTAAATTATATGATAACGCACCTAAACCTGTAGCTGCATAGCCTACATAGTTTGTAAGACCAACAACGTCTCCTACTTTCGCACCACTTCGCATAACCGCAGTACCTTTAGGAATCTCTCCGATAATTGTTACGGTCCAAACCATGGGGCCTTCCGTACGTACCGTATCTCCACCCAATATATTGAGTTGATACCGCATACATTGATCTTTAATTCCCCTATAAATTTCATCAAGAATTGCTGTATCAATATGGTCTGATACAGCAAGAGATAATACAATTTGTCTAGGAATGCCACCCATAGCCGCAACATCACTCAAATTAGCCGTCATAAGACGATACCCTACATCATAGGGCGTCATATAGTGAAAGCTAAAATGAATACCTTCTACCATTGTGTCAGTGCTTATCAATTGCTCTGTATTTTGTTCAGTTTTATAAATAGCGCAATCATCACCAATACCGTACACTACGGTATTAGGGTTGTAAATCGTGTTATTTTGAATTTGACGAATGAAATTAAATTCCCCAACATCTTTTAATTGCATCTGATCACCTAGTTTCCTATTATTACTTATTGTATTGTAACATATATAAAAGACAACAAAAATAGCAGATAGTTGATATATCAACTATCTGCTATAAATGTTCCTAAAGGAATTATTTTTTAATTAGATTCGTCATTCTCTTAACAGGCTCTTTAGTATCAAAGGAGCCTACAGTTGGAACCTTTTTACCATTATTGACGAATAGAACACCATTAATATTATCAAAGGATGTCAATGTATTTACAATGGCAGCCATTTGTAACTTAACAGTTAAATCTCCTCCATTACCCTTTATGAATGCATCATCTACTTCAACAGAAGCAATGCCATCTTTTACAGTAACAGATGTAATTTCAATATCCTTAGAGAACACTGGATATTTTTGTGCTCTATCGGCATTTAACATCGCTAAAAGAGCTGCTTTAGGCGTAACTTTATTCGCCTCTATCTCAACGGTAGTTTGTTTTACCCCAGAACCATCCTCTGTAGGAACAAAGAAGGCCATCTTAACCTTTTCTTGAGATACTTTACTTGTTTCTGCATCCTTATTGACTTTCGTCTCTTGCGTAGATTCACTTTTACCTGTTGTAGGAGCTTGTTCATGTGTACAACCCACTACCAATGCCAGCATACCTACACAGAGAATCGATAGAACTTGTTTACGTAATTTCATCGATTAACCTCCAAAGTAATTAGCAATACCATTTGCAATGCGGTTAGCAAAGTCTTCTTGAGTTTGAGGAGATTGTAGCACACGTTCCTCATTAGGGTTAGAAATAAAACCAAGCTCTACAAGAATTGCAGGCATATTAGAATGTCTCAACACGTATAAGTTACCTTCTTGAATGCCACGATCACCATTGAAACCAGGTGTGTTAGCAATTTGAGATTGTACCTTTTGTGCTAATCGAGCATCGTTACCGGTTTTGCTATAGTAATATGTTGCAATACCACCAACGCTAGGATTATTAAATGCGTTGATATGAACGCTTACAAGCGCATCAGAATTGCTACGGTTAGCCACGTTAACACGAGCCCCCAATTCATCAACACCACTTGCATTAGGGCCATATACGTCTACATCAGTAGTACGAGTCATAAGCACTTTAGCACCACGATTTTCTAAAGATTTTTTCAAATACATAGAAATCGGTAGTGTAATGTTTTTCTCTTGTACACCGTGAGGTCCAATAGCACCAGAATCACTACCACCATGTCCTGGGTCAATAGTAATTGTTTTACCAGATAAACCGCCACTAGTAGAGTATTTACCAGATCCTGTAGGTACATTTTTTGCTGGATGCGCAGATTGAGATGGCTTTTTACCATAGTAAGCAGGCTTAGCTGCAACACCTTTTTTCTGAACATCAACAACGATACGATACGGTTTCTTATTAACCGTATCTTTTTTCAAGGAAAAAACCTTTACATCACTAGTATCAATAGATGAAGGTGTCTTGATTGTTACTTTAACATCTCTGCCATCTTGTGAAAGTTTAGCAGAGCTAGCAATAGCCGAGTCCATAGAAATGTTCTCTTTAGCCGTCTTTAGCTTTGTATTTTTTAAAGTAACAGTCGTAGTTTTCCCATCTTTGCTAATTGATGCAGACGCCTTTATAGGTGCCGATAAGTCCATAACAATACGAACATACGGTACAGGTGCATCTGTTCTAGTCACCCATCGAGCATCTTCTAAATTAGCTGCCTTTGCTTGCGTCAATAATAAAGGTATCGCCATCAAGACTGCAAGGCACATAAAAAATAGTTTACGCAATACATTCACTCCAATCTAACTGACATACATAGTGTCCAAACCATAGAGATGAGTCGATGATATTTTTATCTATCAAAATCTCATCGTTCCAATCTATCCATAAACTAATGTTAGATTATAAATAGATTATTTCATACAAACATGAAGATTAGTATGCCGATTACACATATTACTATATAAAGACCTTATTCAGAATACACAAAAAACAGTTTCATAAAATTATTTTTTGTATAAGTAATCAAAACTAACGTTCAGTTGTAATTTGCCATTCATTCCCATCCGTACTAATATGAATACGCCCCATCGTATCTGTACGGTAAATAGCAATATTATTTTCCTGTAAACGACGTAATGTCACATCGTGAGGATGACCATACTTATTATACATGCCATTTGAAATTAATGCACTTTCAGGCTTAATAGATTTCAAAAAATCTTCAGAGCTACTTGTACGAGAACCGTGATGACCTACCTTAAGAATACGAGAAAACAATCTAGAATTCTGCTCTTTTATAAGTTTTTTCTCTTCTTGTAATTCAGCATCACCCGTAAAGAGCATAGAAAATTTACCGAAGATTAATTTACCTACAATAGAATTATTATTAAGATCTGTCTCTCCTTTTTTATCAGTCAAAGGTTCAACCCAAGGAGCATATACTACAAAGACAGCACCACGTCCAAAATCAACTACATCTCCACTTCTCAAAGTAGTTCGTTGAATTTTATTTTTCTCAATCCATTTTTCATAGGTTTTGTACATATTATTATCAACAGCAATACCATCATCATATACATGTTCAATAGGCATAGCCTTTGCAATAGCATAAAAACCACCCATATGATCAGCATGAGGATGCGTGATAATAATATTTTTTAACTTTGTTACACCCATAGTTTTAAGTTGAGCTACAATATTTTCACGATGTTCTATGTCACCAGTATCGATCATGCTATACTCGTCGCCTACCTTAAGTAATATAGCATCCCCCTGACCAATATCTAGCATATATACATCTAGCTTACCTTCAGGGACAGTCGTTTTAGTATCGATAGAGTAAGCCCCATTAGCATTAGTAGTTACTTGATTTGCTGCGTTTGCTACATCATTATTTGTGCATCCTGCAATGGCGAAGATAGGAATACATAATACTAGCAAGAAAGCTATAAAGCGTTGTATTATATTTGTCATTTATAATCTCCCAATAATTCACTAATAACACAGCCTAAAGAAGCACTGACATCACTCGGAGTATAACCCCAACTCTTTGTTTCATTCAGAATATCTGCACTACGACTATGTACATATACACCTAGAACAGCACTATCTTGTAGTGAATAACCCTGACTTATAAAACCAGCAATTACACCGGTCAGCACATCTCCCATACCGCCAGTCCCCATGCCCGCATTACCGATAGTATTTACATACACTGTTCCATCAGATAATGCCACAATTGAAGGAATCCCTTTTAGTACGAGAACAACTTGATGAGCCTTAGCAAATTCTCTAGCCAATGTGATGTAATGACGCTCAATCCATTTAATAGGTAAATCAATAAGTCTACTAAATTCACCTAAATGAGGTGTCATGACACAATATGGAAGTTCTCTTTCTACTGCATATGCAGACTCAATATCACCATCTCGCAAAATATCTTTATCAATACAACCAACATGTCCCAATGCATACAAAGCATCAGCATCTAGTACTAATGCTCCTTCGTAAGCATCTAAAATATGATCTACTAAATCACAATTTTCAAGGGTACGACCTAACCCGGGTCCCATAGCAACAACTTGGCGACAATCAAAAAGTTCTTTATTATCCTCTGTAGAAGTAACCATCACCTCAGGTATGACACGGCTTTGTACAACCTGCTTAATCATTTGGGGCACAGCTAATGTTACCTTACCAGCACCACTATGAACTGCCGCTTCAGCAGACAAAATAGGGGCTCCTATCATATCATTTGAACCACCAATAATTAAAGTATTTCCATTAACGCCTTTATGCGCCATTGGGGTACGATAGTTGATAATTTTTTCGGCTAAATCAAAATCAATGGTTATTGTTCTAACACGTTCACCCAGTACCTGCTGCCAAGGAGCACCCAATGGAGCAACCACTGAGGTTCCTCCTATAACCTTTCCTGGATATAATAACAAACCTTGTTTGATTGCCCCAAAAGTAACAGTATAATCATAGGTCAGTGTGCCTTCCGCTACTTGACCAGTAGTAGCATCCAAACCCGCAGGTACATCAATAGCCCACAAATCAAAATTATACTGACTACGCATAGTATCAATATCATGCAATATATCGATGGTCAAGTCTCTTAATCTTCCAGTTAAACCTGTTCCCAGGATACCTTCCACAGCGATAGCTACATTGGACCAATCATTGAATTCATCATACATATTGATGATACAACCCATAGCTTCACAGCGCTCTAGTTGCACTGCAAAAAGATCACTACACTTGTTTGTATCTCCTACTAGTACAATTTGTACTAATACACCTTGCTCCATCAAATGACGAGCCGCTACAAGGCCATCTGCCCCATTATTACCCGTACCACATATGAATAAAACAAAACTATTTATGGAACGACCATTATTCAGGGAAAACAAATCGTATTCTCCCCTTAAGGCATCTACGATACCACGCCCAGCATTTTCCATGAGGATTTCTAAAGAAACTCCTAATTGCTTAGGAACCTCTTGATCTATAAATCGAGCATCTTCAGTTGTTAAAATATTCATCTTATGCTCCTTCAAGTATGACTGTACTCATTGCATAATCCTTGCAATGACTAATAGACACATGAATATCAGTATAGCCTGATGTTTCGTAAATATCTTTGAAAGTATCTTGTAAACGAATTAAAGGCCCTCCCCATTCGTTATGATAAATTTCTATATCTTGCCATGATCCATGTCTCATTCCTGTGCCTAAAGCTTTAATAAAAGCCTCTTTTGCAGCATATATACCTGCAAAGGATTCGTAACACCCTTTATTCCGACTTTTACAATATTCAATCTCATGAATCGTATAAATACGCTCTTTAAATGAACTTGATTTCTCTATAGCTTGACGGATACGATCAATCTCTATAATATCATTCCCTAATTTCATAATAGCTCCTAAAATACCCTAACACTATTATTATACACTCATAAAGGTGATAAAAACATAAGTAATATCTAGACATAAGTAATATCTAGACATAAGTAATATCTAGACATTTACCGAAAATGGTAAGCTAGACAAACTATAAATTTCAACTTTACCTTTACGATTAACCGCCATATACATTTGACCATTTCGACAATCCATGTCTTCTACTTCAATTCCAGAAGCATAAGGGCTAATATTTTTAACAACTCCCTCTTCATCGACGTATACAAAGGTTGTCAAAGTTGTAAATAAAGTATTTCCATTAGTTGCATAAGCACCGTTATTATTTAAGTTTGTATGATTAGCATCAATTTTATAAGAACGAATACGATTAAAATTAGAGTCGTAATAATTAATTGTCCGTTCAGAGTTTGTTAAAGGCACAATTGATACATATTCATCGCGTACTTTATCATATGCAAAATTAAAAACTTTCTCTTTTAGTTTAATAGGCGCTTCAACAATCATGCTATCCGCTTCAATAGGAGTAATGTTATATCCATCTACAACAGCATTTGTTGTATAGTAACGATTATTGACAGAATTATAAGTTAAGGTATTCATATGACCTAATAAACTTTTATGACTATACTCATATTTCGCAACAACAGTAAAGGTTTTAGGGTTAATTTCATAAATAATTTGCTTCGTATTATCTGAATTAATACAAGCTAAAACAAAAACGTCTTTTTTAGAATTATAACAAAATCCTTGACACTGATTTACAGATCCATCTAATGGTATTTCTGCCAAGCGAGATAATGGCAATGGCATCTGTACAGCGCTAACCTGTTGAGTAAGTTTAGGAATATCAAAGATATTTGTAATATAATCAATTACACCTTGATCCATACTGTCACCTCATGAAATTAATAATGTATATTACGGTATATAAATTCATAAATATAAAAATAGGCGGTAAGACAAAAGTCTTACCGCCTAATGTTGGTGCCGGAGGTGGGACTTGAACCCACACGGTATTACCCGCTTGATTTTGAGTCAAGTGCGTCTGCCATTCCGCCACTCCGGCGTATCGGAACATTTGTTATTATACAGACATCCCTAAGCAATGTCAACATATTTTTTATATTTCATCTAAAATATTTTGAACCGTTTTCATATCTGTATCACATTGTTGTTTCCATGTAAGTGCGACACCTGTAATATAGCCTTTACGGGCAAATTCTACATCGGTAGGAACACTTTCAGCACCATAGTCTAGCTCACCAGCTAACCAATAATAATCCTGTCCTCTTGAATTGATGCGAGCTTCGATAATATTACTATAGGTTTGTAAACCTTGGCTCACCATTTTAAAATGGTCCCAATCACATGCACCACGTAATGGAAAGTTCACATTTAGCAAACCACTAAACTGACCCGCCACATAAATTTTCTCAATCAATTCATGTATAAATGGATGTATTTCATTTCCCCGTTCAACAGAATATCTCTCAACAGATAATGCTAAACCAGGAATACCATAGAAACAACTTTCCATAGCTGCCGAAACAGTGCCGGAATACAATACATCAGAGCCTAAATTAAACCCGTGATTAATGCCAGAAATTACAAGATCTGGCATATCATCAGTCAATAAATAACTAAGACCGAACTTCATGCAATCGGACGGCGTTCCCGTTAGAGCATAAAGGCGAGGATTTTCATCCTCGCCATTGTAAGCATCTAGTTTCAATGGAACCTCGGTCGTCAATGCATGGGATTTAGCACTTTGCTCATTAGCAGGTGCTACAACGGTAATTCTATAATATTGACTTAAATACGATGCAAGATGACGTAAACCATCTGCTAAAATACCATCGTCATTACACATTAAAATATGCATAGTCACTCCTATAGATTCTATTTTTCATTCTTATTCATATTGCCCATACGTGTTAATTTAACATCATCTAATCCCACGGCTCTCGTATGAACTGTATGAGACCATACCTTATTATGACGGCGGAACCAACCTAGGATATTTACTGGAATCCAAGAATATACGAATAATGGATATAGTAAATAATAGAACCAAATCTTTGGTGGTACCTTGATTTTCAATAATACGATTAACGGGAATAAGTATTGCCCCACACCTATAATTGTCCACACAGACATAGGCATAATTTGATACAAAATATTTGTATAGATTGGAGTATACGCATTGATGTAAGACAGTACCAAATATATAGTTGTTAACAACAAGAAATAAGGTTGACTCACTTGGAAGATACCATCCAAAATCATAATATTCCCTGTTTTGATACCAATAGCAAATAATTTAGGAATATATCGACCCGCACAGTCAAATTGCCCCTGAGCCCACCGTAAACGTTGTCTGCAAGAAGCCATCATAGTTGTAACCTTTTCATCGTATACGATAGCATCATGCCCCCAACAAGTACGGATACCATGAGTTAATAGCTTCATGGAAAATTCCATATCTTCGGTTAAGCTATTGCAATCCCAACCGTATTCGCGAATAATAGATGTACGAATACACATACCTGTACCACCTAAGGCCGTAGATAAACCAAGACGATATTTTGCTAAATGCCACATATGGTTAACCATCCAAAAGGCGATGGAGAACGTACCTGCAACCCAAGAGTCAGTTGGATTTTTAGAGTTCAAGTAACCTTGAATTACAGACTCACCTTTTTCAAGATGATCATTCATTTCTAACATAAATTGAGGGTGTACTAAATTATCGGCATCAAAAATTAGGAATGCATCATATTTCCGATCCATTTGTTCTACCCGATCAAACATCCACCCCATGGCATAACCTTTGCCTATTTCTTGTTTATTTTCACGTACATGTACATTAGCGCCAGCAGCACTTGCTACTTCCGCAGTCTTATCTGTACAGTTATCGGCAACTACAAAAATATCATATAGATCATCTGGATAGTCTAGGCCACGTAAGTTTTTAACTAACTCACCAACAACAGCTTCCTCATTATGAGCGCATACAACGATGGCAAAGGAATTTTTAGGGGTATAATTTTTATGTACTCGCGATCGCCACATACCTACGATAGCGAGTATAAAATAATAAACCGTATAAATTACGATTATTACCTGCATAGGAATCAGTAATAGATCCAGTAGGTAATTCATACTATTCTCCTCCACACATCTATTTACGCACTATATTTAAAGCCCCGTTAATAAGCCCAAACATTACATAGCCAGCAAAAATCATAACGGCCCAGGTATGCCAATCATACACGAGGCAAGCTACAACAAATATGGCTGTAAGTACAATAGAAAGTTTATTGATATAAATCTCACTTTTACCTTTAAAATCGGGATATTTAACTTCACTAACCATAAGGAGACCTATACCAATCATACAAACTACCAATACAAATTGAGGTACCGATACGCCACACAACACGTATGTCGCTGCTAAACACCCAGCGGCTGGAATTGGCAAACCTTCAAAATAGCCATGAACTTCGTCAGTTTTAATATTAAATCGCGCTAAACGAAATGCACCAAGCACTGCAAAAGCTAATAGTGGCACATATGCAATCCATCCTAAGCCATATAATTCTTTCATATAAAGCATATAGGCAGGCGCTACACCAAATCCCACTACATCAGACAGCGAATCAAGTTCCCGGCCCATTGGTCCTGCAACGTCTAAAGCTCTTGCAACGCGACCATCCAATCCATCTGCTACTAGAGACAATAATATACATATAGCTGCACAAAATGTATTATTGGTAGCAGACAACGTAATACCAAGAACACCAAATGCTAAATTTGCACTAGTAAATAAATTTGGGATAATAGATTTATTCATGTCGTAACCTCCCGATAATAGTGTCACCGCCTGTAATATGTTGACCTTTTTCCACGAACAGCTCTACATCCTTATCCATATAGAGCTCAGTACAGGAACCGAACTTAATCATTCCGTACAACTGACCGCGTTCAAGTACACTATCTAGGTCTGTCCAAGATACGATACGTCTTGCTAAAAGACCCGCAATTTGCGTTACTAATACGGAAGTACGATCATTTTCAATACAAATAGTATGACGTTCATTTTCAAAACCTACATCATCTTTGAAAGCGGGTAGGAAACTACCCATCGTATAGTGACGATATGTAATTTTACCAGCAATAGGTGCACGATTAGCATGCACATCAAAAACAGATAAGAAAATAGTTACTTTTTTACATTCTTTGTGTAAGTAAATATCTTCGTATACATCAGAAATATCCATGATTTTACCGTCCGCCGGAGATAAAATCAAATCTGGATCTTGAGGGATTACACGTTTAGGATTTCTAAAGAAATTGACGAAAAATAATGCCAGAATAAATGAAATAATCGCAATTACATAATGTCCTAAATATCCTAACACCACAGTGATAATGAGCATAGCTCCTATCAGAGGAAACCCTTCCTTAATTATTGGTCCTGTAGGCACAATTCAACACTCCTCTATTTATTTCTAATAACGGTCCACATAAACTTTGGAATAGCCAACATACGGCCAATCCGTTGAGGTTCTAAATATAATCGATACAACCATTCAAGTCGATTTCGTTGCATCCATTCTGGGGCCCGAGGAATATTACCTGCCAAGACATCAAAAGAACCACCAATACCGATAGCTACAACGCCATCAAGGTGACTCAACTTTTCTGCAATCCATTGTTCTTGCTTTGGTACACCTAAAGCAACAAATACCAATTTTGCTTTAGATTCAGCTATAGCTTTAATGATTTCTTGTTCCTCTGCACTATCAAAGAATCCGTCATGAATTCCTGCTATATTTAACGCACCTACCTGAGCAGATACATTATCAATCGCTCGTTGAGCAACACCAGGTGCCGCCCCCAAGCAGTATACAGGAATTTGATGAGTCGCCGCAACTTTGAACAATTCCTTAGTTACGTCTACACCTGTTACGCGTTCAGGCACATGTTCTCCTTGACGCTCTGCAGCCCATAAAATGCCAGCCCCATCGGGAACGACGAGACTAGCATTATTCAATATGTAGTGCAATGTAGGATTTTCATTAGCCAACATAACCATTTCTGCATTAGCCGTTGCTACTAAATGTAGCCCCGGCTGTTCAGTTAATTGTAAAATACGTTGGACTGCCTCATCCATTGTGACACAATCGATAGGCACAGATAAAACAGAAATACGTTTATTCAATGTAATACTCCATTATCAACCACTATAATTTGGTGCTTCAACGGTAATGCTTACATCATGCGGATGACTTTCTTTCAAACCAGCCGCTGTAATTTGAATGAATTGAGTGTTTTCAATCATTTCTTGGATGTTATGACATCCGCAATACCCCATACTTGCACGCAAACCACCAACCATTTGGAAAATTGTATCGGCCAACATACCTTTATATGGCACTCGACCTTCTATACCTTCAGGAACTAATTTCTTAGCTTCTGTTTGGAAATATCGATCTTTACTACCAAGTTTCATAGCCCCTAAACTACCCATGCCACGGTATACTTTATAAGAACGGCCTTGATAGATTACTGTTTCTCCAGGGCTTTCATCAGTGCCGGCTAAAATATTGCCCATCATAACTACATTAGCACCAGCCGCAATAGCTTTAGCAATATCACCAGAATATTTGATCCCCCCATCAGCGATGATAGGAACTCCATAGCGACGACCTACTTGGGCAGACTCATAGACTGCCGTAATTTGAGGTACCCCAATACCAGCAATGACACGAGTTGTACAAATAGAACCAGGTCCAATACCAACCTTAACCGCATCGGCACCAGCTTCGATAAGAGCCTCAGTGCCTGCTGCAGTTGCCACATTACCTGCAATTACAGGAATGTGAGGATACGCTTGTTTAATATCCTTCAACGTACGAAGAACACCTGCAGAATGCCCATGGGCAGTATCAACAATAATTACGTCAGCTTTAGCAGATACAAGAGCATCAAGTCTATCATACAAATCTTGAGAAACACCTACTGCGGCACCAACTAATAATCGGCCACTACCATCCTTTGCTGCATTTGGATACTTGGTCGCTTTTTCAATATCTTTAATCGTAATTAAGCCTTTTAAGTTACCATCGCCATCTACAAGAGGTAATTTTTCAATACGATGTTCACTTAAGATAGCTTTAGCCGCTTCAAGAGATGTACCTTCCGGTGCAGTAACAAGGGAATCTTTTGTCATGCATTCCCCGATTTGTCGGCTTAAATCAGTTTCAAAACGCATATCGCGATTTGTAATGATCCCTACTAGTTTACCATGTTCTGTGATAGGTACACCAGAAATTTTATATTTTTCCATAATTTCTGCTGCATCAGATAGTAAATTTTGAGGACTTAAGAAAATAGGATCAACGATAACACCATGTTCAGAGCGTTTTACCTTGTCAACTTCATGAGCTTGCTCTTCAATAGACATATTTTTGTGGATAACGCCAAGACCTCCTTCACGAGCCATAGCAATCGCCATCCGTGATTCGGTAACCGTATCCATCCCAGAACTAATCATAGGAATATTTAATATAATGTCACGAGTTAATTGAGTTTTTAACTCTACTTGATTAGGCAGTATATCAGAAGCTGCTGGTATTAATAATACATCATCAAAAGTTAGTCCACGCATACCGAATTTATCGTCTCTCATATTTCTTTCCTTTCCGTATAATAAAACAAAACTACGACCCGCCTAGTCCCTATGGACTAGGCGGTCAGTCGTAGCCTTAGCGTTCAGACCGCAAAATGCCGCCTTCCATATAATCATCTTTTTTCATATCTACGAAGATAACTTTTACTGCATCAGCAGGAACATTTACGATATCAACCGCAGCTTTTGTGATTGCTTCACCTAATTGTTTCTTTTGTTCTTTTGTGCGCCCTTCTACAAGCTCTACATGAATAATTGGCATATTAACCTCCATAGATGAAAAAAATAAAATAAATTGTTTGTTCTATTATACGGTATGAAAAACATATAGACAAGGAAAAAAGCCAGATAAAATCTAATATTATCGATGCTTATATACTTATTAATCCTACCTCTTAATTATACAATATTCTTAGAAATTTTTCACCAAATCTTTTTTCTAATTCTACTTTCATGACAATTTGTAATCTTTCTATTCCGAACCGACTTACAAATTCCAGCACATCTTTACGAGCCTCTACTAGAATCTCAATATCTTTGATGATATTAGCAACACGCAAATCAGGTAGTCCTGATTGAGCTAATCCAAACAATTGACCTGAACCGCGAAGCAATAAATCTTGCTCTGCAAGCTCAAATCCATCCTGGATTTGTTCCATCAGCTTTAAACGCTCTTGACTTACATCATTTTTAGAATCACTAACAAGAATACAATAGGACTGATGAGCGCCACGACCTACACGGCCCCGCAACTGATGTAGCTGAGACAGACCAAATCGCTCTGCCCCTTCAACGCACATAATGGTCGCATTTGGCACATTAACACCAACTTCGATAACTGTTGTAGAAACAAGTAATGAAATTTTACCCTTATGAAAGGCATTCATCACTTCATCTTTTTCACTCGGCTTCATACGACCGTGAACGAGACCCACTTCATAGGCCTTATAAAAGTATTCTTTTAATTCTAGATACAATTCCTCGGCGGCTTGTAAGTCTAATTTTTCGGATTCTTCTACAAGGGGGCACACCACGTAGACCTGACGCCCCTCTGCCATTTCCTTGCCGAAGAAAGTGCGTAATCTATCTTTATAAGAACTATCTACAGCATATGTTTTAACAGGTTTTCGCCCTGGTGGCATTTCTTTTATTAAGGATACTGCCAAATCACCATATACGGATAATGTCATAGTACGAGGGATTGGTGTAGCCGTCATGATAAGTACATGAGGATATGTTCCCTTCTGTTGCAATCTTGCCCGTTGTTCTACACCGAAACGATGTTGCTCATCGATGATAACAAGGCCTAGATTATGGAAATTAACCCCCTCTTGGATAAGAGCATGAGTGCCAATAATCATATGAATTGTTCCATCAGCTAAGCCTTCATAGATGCGTTCTTTTTCCTTTTTCGTGGAAGATCCAGTTAATAGTTCTATAGTAATACCTAAATTAGCACATACAGTTCGTATCCCTTCGTAATGTTGAGTCGCTAAAATCTCCGTAGGCGCCATAATTGCCCCCTGGTACCCATTTTCGATGGCTTTTAACAAACTCAAGGTCGCCACAACGGTTTTACCAGAGCCTACATCACCTTGCAACAACCTTTGCATAGGTCGTTCGTCTTCCATATCGATACAAATATCTTCTAATGCTCGTTGTTGATCACCTGTTAAGGAGAACGGTAAATTCTCTACACACTGAGCCATTAGTTCCCCGTTTGGTCCCATTTTAGGACCTCTGTGGCATTGCTCTTTATTTCGCAACAAAGCTAAGCCAGCTTGCATGACGAACAACTCTTCATAGGCCAATTGATGACGAGCCTCTTCGTAGTGCTCTGAGGAGTCTGGGAAATGCATCATCTTAAAAGCATCATATCGACTCATATAATAATGACTTTCACGAACCTCCACAGGTAAAATCTCTGGTAACTCATGATTAGCTGCAAACCAATTGCGTACAGATGATCGTATCACAAATTGAGATATTCCATCAGCAAGCGCGTAAATAGGAACGATACCTCGATCTGGTTCACCACCTTCTCCTAAATTTTCCATTTGTGGTGTATTCATTTGCATTGAACCATATTGAAACTCAGCTTTACCATACACATATAGACGCTGCCCCTTTTTGTAAAAGTTCTTTCTATACCCTTGATTAAACAAAACAATCTTCAATGGGCCTGTGCCATCTGCAATGACGACCTCTAAAATAGACAATCGAGGACGAGGTCGCTTTTCTTGTACGGCAATAACAGTACCTACCACACCGCCTGTCATACCTGATTTTAAATCACCAATTCTATACATCGTACGGCGATCTTCATAGGTTCTAGGGAAGTAAGTCAATAAGGATGTAACATTGGTAATTCCCAACTTATGCAATTGTTTCTCGCGACCAGGACCAATTCCCTTTATAGTCGTCAATCGTTCATCCATAAAAACTCCTTTAAATATACGATAAACACATGAGATATATCCAATTTCTGTATATCCTTGTGCAAAAGCCCTTTCATATCTTAGAATATGATATATAGTATACCTTATATTGTAGTATATTTCATAAAAAGAGCAATATGTACGACAAAAATACTTGCTTTAAGCTATTCTTTATGATAATATACTTTTGTTATGTTATAGATTAAGCTTGGAGGTGGAAACTATGGCAAACCTTTGCGAAGTATGTGGTAAATCCACATCTAGCGGTATGAACGTGAGTCATTCTCACATTCGCACAAGAAAAACTTGGAAACCGAACATTCAAAGAGTACGGGCGGTTGTAGACGGTGCTACTAAAAAAGTAAACGTATGCACTCGTTGCCTTCGTTCTAATAAAATTACACGCGCGTAAAATAAAAAGTACATGTACTCTTTGGGGTTCTAGAGCCCCAAAAAAAGCAGTTAGTTCAAATTGAACTAACTGCTTTTTTTGTTATTTATAATGTAATATTTGGAATATAGTATTGTTTAAATAGCTTAATAGCATATTGATCTGTTAAGCCTGCCACATAATCTACTACATCAAACGTAGAATAAAACTCTTTTCCAGTTTCACAACCTTCCATATCATCTGGGTACTCCATGAAGTGAGTGAATAAATTTTTTACAACATGGGATGCCTTTTTGCGATCCGGAATTAAAGCTGGTGCCAAATAAACATGTTTAAACATAAATTGACGGAATAGATTCATCGTCATTTCCACATCAGCAGACATGGATATAGCTGGCTTATCCAAGGATTCGCGTACCATATCCTCAACCATTGCAGTAATCATACTAGATGGAGTCATACCAAAATGCTCGCGTACTTCAAAAGGTAACTCCTCTGCCGTCAACATACCTGCCCGTTGGGCATCATCAAAATCATGACACAAATACGCAATGCGGTCTACAATACGAATAATCTGACCTTCTAAGGTCACAGGAATTGTAGCCCCTGTGTGACCTACGATGCCATCTCGAACAGCCGTGGTTAAATTGAGCCCTTGGTGATTACCATGTCTTTCTAACACCTCAACCATGCGCAAACTTTGCTCATTATGATTGAAGTGCCCCACCATATCTCGCAATGCATATTCGCCTACATGACCAAATGGTGTATGCCCCACATCATGGCCCATGGCAATAGCTTCCACAAGATCCTCATTCAAACGTAAAGCACGAGCCACAGTACGACCAATTTGACCTACCTCAAGGGTATGGGTCATGCGTGTCCGATAATGGTCACCTGGCGCAATATATACCTGTGTCTTATGCTTTAATCGTCTAAAACATTTACTGTGAATAATGCGGTCCCGATCGCGTTGGAACGCAGTTCTAAGTGGATCAGGCTCTTCTTCTATATCACGGATTGCATCGCGGCTTTTAGCTGCATAGGGAGACAGAAGCAAAGCCTCCCTCTCCTCTATTTGTTCACGTATATTCATTTACCCTCCAACGCGCGATTTTTATCAATCAATTGCATGACAAGGGAAGCTGTTTCTTCAATGGATTTATTAGAAACATCTAACATTTGGCAGTGCAAACGACGCATGATAGCCTTTGCATAATCCAATTCAGATTGAATACGCTCAATAGATGCATAATTTGCTTCGTCTTCAAGACCGATAGCGCGTAAACGTTCACTTCGAATATTATTTAATTTGTATGGATCTATAATAAGGCCCACGATTTTTTTTGCCGGAATTTTGAATAATTCCTCTGGCAACGGTACCTCTGGCACTAGTGGCAAATTTGCGGCTTTAATCTTTTTGTATGCCAAGAACATGGACAATGGTGTCTTACTAGTTCTAGATACACCAATAATAACTATATCGGCCTTTTCAAAACCAGATGGATTTTTACCATCATCATATTTCACGGCAAACTCAATAGCTTCAACCTTTTTAAAATACTCTTGGTCGAGCTTATGAACCATACCTGCCGTCATGCGCGGTTTAGTAGTTGCAATAGTACCAACTGCATCGAGAACAGGCCCCATGATATCCACAGCCGGAATATTATATTCAGCCACCTTCTCATGCAAATACTTACGTAAAGACGCAGACACAATGGTATGGCAAATAACATGATTCCCACGTTTTGCGTCGTCTATAACCTCATCAATTTGGTTTTCACTATCAATATAGGGAACACGGACAATTTCAATTTGCTCCTTATCATATTGACTCGCCGTAGCTCTCGCTACAGCCTCAGCAGTTTCCCCCAGGGAATCCGATATTGCATAAATAATTTTTTCTGCCATTCTATCAACCTCAGTGTATGCTACATTCTAAAAATACTTTTGCTACCGTCGTTTTTGATACACGGCCCACAACCTTTAAGCGTTTCTTGTTACCTACATCCTCACGAACGACGACAGGTAAACAATCTACTTCATAATCTATCATTTTCTGTGCAGCCTCTACCAAAGTATCGGTAGGCTCCACCGCTATAACCTTGCTTACAGGGGTCATAATCATGGATATAGGCATGGTATGCGAATCTGTTTGTCCCATAGAGGCGCGTAATAAATCTTTTCGAGATACCACACCCATTAGGTATGAGCCATCACAAACTAATATGGTACCTACATCCTCTGTAAATAATGTGACAATTGTATCATACAAACTCGTATCCCCATTAACCACGACTGCTTGAGATAATACATCACTTACCAGAAATGACTTTAATCGCTCAGCCGTCTGTGTTTCCTTTGAAAGTCCTACATAGTAATAGCCTACGTTTGGACGTGCATCTAACACACCTAACATGGTCAATACAGATAAATCTGAGCGCAGCGCAGATCTTGTGACCTCTAAATGTTCAGCAATGGCACTACCTGTTACAGGACCTTCTTCGCGAACGATTTGAGCAATTTGTTCTTGTCGTTTCGACAGTTTCACACGGTAACCCCCTTTCATCTCTGTTTGTATTATATCGTAAGTTACCATTCAGAAAAAGAGGAGACCCACAGGCCTCCTCTTTCACTATAACTATATTGTTACCAAGTTAGTTAGTCAGATTCTTGACGACCACGACCAGTCATAGCATCAAGCATAATTCGTTGTTCAAATTGAGCCACCATTTTCTTAGTATTAACTACTGCATCTGGGTTAACAGAAATGGAGTCGATACCGCTCTTCACAAGGAATTCGCAAAGTTCAGGATATACGCTTGGCGCTTGACCACAGATGGATACAGTTTTACCATCTTTATGGGCCACCTCAATGAGGTGACGAATTGCTCTGCGAACTGCTAGATTACGTTCATCATAGATATGTTGAACTGTTTCGTTATCGCGGTCACAACCAAGTACAAGCATAGTCAAGTCGTTAGAACCGATAGAATAACCATCTACGTATTTATTAAATTGATCAGCCAAGATAATGTTAGATGGAATCTCCGCCATGAGCCATACTTTAAAGTCTTTGCTACGTGCAAGACCTTCTTGCGCCATTAAATTAGTCACCAATTCAGCTTCTTCCACAGTACGGCAGAATGGAATCATAACTTGCAAGTTTTTGAAACCAAATTCATTGCGTACTTTTTTGATTGCTTCTAATTCTAATTTGAAAGCAGGTGTATATTTAGGGTCATAGTAACGGGAAGCACCACGCCAGCCAAGTAATGCACTGGACTCATGTGGTTCATATTTATCACCACCTTTAAGGTCACGGTATTCACTAGATTTGAAGTCGCTCAAACGAACTACTACTTGGCGAGGCGCTAACGCTTGACAGACTTTACGCATACCTTCTGCCAATGTATTTACAGCAAAGTCACTGCGACCTGTTTCGATAAGGTGTAATGGATGTTCATGGATGAAGGTAGTCCAAATAAACTCTTCACGCATGAGACCGATGCCATCACATGGTAATACGCCATATTTTTGAGCCAAGTCAGGATCGCCTAGGTTCATGTAAATTTTAGTGCCTGTTACAGGTACATATTCAGCTGCTACACCTGTAGAAGCTTGAGCTTCAGGCTTTTTAACGATATCTTCTAATACACCATCGTATACGATACCATTTGTAGCATCAACGGTAATCATTTGACCATCTTTAATAGATGTAGTCGCTTCATGACTGCGACTCTTAGTACCTACGATACAAGGAATGCCAAGCTCACGGCTAACGATGGACGCATGACAAGTCATACCGCCAGCATCAGTAACGATAGCTTTTGCTTTTTTCATGGCTGGCACCCAGTCAGGCGCAGTCATCGCAGTTACAAGAATTTCCCCTTCTTTGAACTCATCGATATCCTCAGGATTGATGATAACATGAGCTTTACCAACTGCATTACCAGGGGAAGCCGGCAAACCTTTTACAATAATATCGCGATTACCTGCATCTAATGTGCTAGTTTTTTTGGATGTTTCTGATTTTTCTTTGCGAGACCAAACTGTTTCTGGACGAGCTTGCAAAATCCAAATCTTGTCATTGCGTTCATCTACGCCCCATTCCATATCCATGTAGCAGCCATAATGTTTTTCAATTGCTTTTGCATATTCAGCAAGCTCCAAAACTTGAGAATCTGTAATAACTTGTTTTTTTGCTTCGTCGGCTGGAACCACTTCTTCAACGCAGTCACCATCGGCTTTACGAACAAGGCGGACATGTTTATCGTTAATCATACGGTCCGTAATTTCCATCTTTTCTTTATCCACACGGAAATTATCTGGTGTAACCGTACCTTGTACAACATATTCACCAAGACCCCAAGAGCCTTCAATAAGAATATTGTTATCATTGCCCGTTACAAGATCAACAGTAAACATTACACCAGCTGCTTTAGAAAATACCATCATTTGAACTGCAGCACTCAATGCTACTGTCATATGATCGAAGCCTTGTTTTACACGGTAGTATGTTGCACGGTCTGTGAAAGTAGATGCGTAACATTCTTTTACTTTTTCGATGATAACATCAGCACCGCGAACATTTAAATACGTATCTTGTTGGCCTGCAAAGCTTGCATCTGGTAAATCTTCGGCTGTTGCACTAGAACGAACAGCTACGAAAGGATCCTTTTCGTTTACTTTTTTACCAAGTTCTTCATAAGCATGACGGATAGCATCTGCCAAATCTTTAGGCATTTCTTCTTCGCAAATCATGTGGCGAATCTTAGCACATACTTCGCGCAATAATGCAGAATTTTCTACATCATCTAACGCATCAAGTTTAGCGCGGATTTTATCTTCTAAACCTGTAGCTTTCATAAACTCACGATAACCGTGAGCAGTTGTTGCAAAGCCATAAGGTACAGGTACATTAGTGGAGGATGTCAATTCTCCTAAAGAAGAAGACTTACCACCTACTAAATTAACATCTTCACGTTGTAATTCATCAAACCAAAGTACGTATGCTGTTTCGCGATTCATGTGAGAACCTCCTAGATTAATTAGTGCAACACATTAAACCTTTTACACATAAATAGTATACCTTAATTTAAAATCTGTCAATTTATATGAGCATTAATATGCAAATAAACATCCCTATATATATCTAAAAAGTTCTTTAGTACTCGCCCCGTAAGTCCCCATATGGTGTATTGTTTATAGGGATAGAAATAGACGGAATAGTTTTGTCTGATTTTCCAATCGATATTGTAGCCTTCCAGGAGATGAAACGGAAAATCACGCAACGGTCTTGTAGCTATGTCTAAGTGACCTACGGTTGGTTCCATGTCTAGTAGATATTGTAAGGGAACTGTAAATACCTCTCCTACTTCATCGGAATTTGGTTTTAAATCACTTGTATGTAGTCGCACTGCTACGGCATATAGTTTTACACCTATGGCGGATACTAGACAGTCTAAATTGCCTAGCAGTTCAATTTGATCTAAATCTATACCCAGTTCCTCAGAGCATTCACGCATGGCTGCATGAGCACCACTTTTATCATTAGGTTCACAGTGCCCGCCAGGGAAACTGATTTCACCTGGTTGACGTCGCAATGTATTGCTACGCACGGTAAACACCACATGATCTTCTCCATCGATTTTTAATAGAGGCACGGCTACTGCCGCAGTGATAACATCAATATCGGTAAGAACAGTATGTTCCCGCTGCTCTAGAAAGTTAGTTAATTTTTTGTCCATATTATATGACCTCTTACAAGTTAATATGATCCGTTTACAAACACTATTTAGCTTTAAATGGTATATGAATTAAAGTTTAATGTTTCAAATTCAAATTTTATATTTACTTTCATTATACATTAACTTGTAAGTCCAATGCTTTGATTCATAAATAGTAAAATATGATAAATAAATATCTTAAAGATAGAAAAAACTGTGACAAGGTTTCTGTACCTCATCACAGTTTTATATTAGTTAAATTTAATTTTTAGGAATTTGCGTTTACCGACTTGAAGGATCATGCCGTCTTCAAGAGTAATGTTTTCTTCGCTATATTTTTCGCCATTTACTTTGAAAGCACCTGCTTTAATGGAGCGACGTGCTTCACCATTAGATGCAGTTAAGCCAGCATCTGTACAGAATTGTGGTACAAAGATTGCTTCTGTTGGCACATCCATAGCATACTCAGGAATGTCTGTAGGCATAGCACGTTGTTGGAACACGCGTTTAAATTCTTCTTCCGCTTCGAGAGCCTCCTCTTCACCATGATATAAGCGAACGATGGTACGAGCCAATTGCATTTTAGCATCACGAGGATGTAACTCCCCGGATTCAAGACGTTTTGCCATATCCTCTTGCTCTTCGATAGACATATCTGTAACGAGCATGAAGTAACGCATCATCAATTCATCAGGAATGGACATCGCTTTACCATACATTTCTTTAGGTTCTTCATCAATACCGATGTAGTTACCTAAAGATTTACTCATTTTTTGAACGCCATCAAGACCTTCAAGCAATGGCATTGTAATAACAACTTGTGACTCTTGACCTTCCAATTCTTGTAAATGACGACCCATTAACAAGTTAAAAGTTTGGTCTGTACCACCAAATTCAACGTCAGCATGTAATGCTACGGAATCTTGACCTTGCATCAATGGGTACATGAACTCATGCACGCCAATAGGACGACCTTCTTTAAAGCGTTTGCTGAAATCATCGCGTTCCATCATACGTGCAACTGTATAGGAACTAGCCAAACGAAGTACGTCAGCAAAATTCATAGATTCTAACCATTCGCTATTGTCACGAACAATTGTTTTTTCAGGATCTAATACCTTGAAGATTTGTGTTTTATAAGTTTCAGCATTTTTCAATACTTCTTCTTTTGTTAATGGTGGACGAGTAACACTTTTACCAGTAGGATCACCAATACGAGCAGTAAAGCCACCGATAACGATCACTACTTGATGACCAAATTCTTGGAATAAACGTAGCTTACGAAGAGGAACAGTATGTCCCAAATGAATGTCTGGAGCCGTTGGATCCAAACCTAGTTTTACAACTAGTGGTTTATTTTCCTTAATGGATTTCTCTATTTTTTTTACAAGATCTTGTTCGTTAATTAAATCCGCTACACCATGTTTAATTTGGCGCACTTGTTCTTGAGCACTAATCATGATAATCCTCCTAGAAATACTATTGTTTTAGTATACCATTATCTAAAAACTTTCACAATTATATATAGTATTGGATTTAAACCATTTATGATATAATATTTATAACTGCGTAATAGAATTTACGTTATATTTACTAAAAGAAAAAAGAGGTGACTCTATGAGTAGTAACTCAAATACGAGAGCCAATCGCCGCTCAAATGGTAATGGTTCTACGCCGAAGAAAACAAATCCTAAGCGTCTATTTTGGATTTGTACACTTCTCTTTATCCTCATCGTAGCCGGTGGTGGCTGTGGTTTCATAAGTGCCACATTATCAAATCTACCGGATGTATCCAATGTACGCCCTTCTGCATCGTCTCAAATTTATGACGTGCACGGCAATCTCATTACTACGGTTCACTCCACAGAAAATAGATTGCCAGTACCTCTAAAAGATGTACCAAAAGATTTACAGAATGCCTTTGTAGCTACAGAAGATTCCCGTTTCTATACGCATCATGGTATTGACCCAATTGGTATTTTACGTGCTGTATGGGTAAACATTGTACATAGCGGTGTATCTGAAGGTGGTTCTACAATTACTCAACAATTAGCTCGTAATGCATTCTTATCCCAAGATAGAACATTAAAACGTAAAATTTCCGAAGCATTATTAGCGCTTAAAATTGAACAACATTACACCAAGGATGAAATCCTTGAAATGTATATGAACCAAATCTACTTTGGTCAAGGTGCTTACGGTGTACAATCTGCATCTCATGTATATTTTGGTAAGGATGCTAGTGAGTTAACACTTGCACAAGCGGCGCTCATTGCTGGTTTACCACAAAGCCCTAACTATTACTCCCCATTCAATGATTTAGAGGCTAGTAAAAAACGTCAAGCTGTCGTATTAGGCCAAATGGTAAAATATGGTTATATTACACAAGAGCAAGCTGACGAAGCTCGTCAAGCAGATTTAGGTTTAATAGCTAAACAAGAACAAGCTCATGAGAAATCTAATGCATCTTACTTCATTAACTATGTTATTTCTCAGATTTCTGAAAAGTACGGCGATGATGCCATCTATAAAGATGGGTTAAAAATCTATACTACTCTCGATATGGATGCACAAAATGCTGCTGTTGCAGCAATGCAAAATTTGCCTAATTACTACACTGATAAAAATGGATTATCTCAACCACAAGGTGCTATAGTAGCTATGAACCCTCACAATGGTTACATTGTAGCCATGGTCGGTGGTCGCGGTGATGACGCTTTCAACCGCGCTACACAAGCAGAACGTCAACCTGGTTCCACTATGAAACCTTTCGTTTATTTAGCAGCTATTCAATCAGGTAAAACTCCTGGTTCTATAGTTGAGGACAGTCCTGTTACCTTCGGTAATTGGAGTCCTAAAAACTATGAAAACGACTACGAAGGTAATATTACATACCGCTACGCATTACAACATTCTCGCAATGTAGCAGCTGTAAAAGTTGCCGATGAAGTAGGTATGACTAAAGTTATCAATCTTGCTAAAGAAATGGGTATCTCTACTCTAACTGATCAAGATTACAACTTATCGACAGCACTTGGCGGTTTAACTCATGGTGTTACACCTCTTGATATGGTACAGGCTTACGGTGTACTTGCTAATGGCGGTATCAAGGTTCAACCTACAGCCATCCTTAAAATTGTAGATCGCAACGGCCAAGTTGTAGAAGAAAATTCTATCCAAGAAAAACGCGTTATTGATGAAAAAGATGCGGCCATCATGACTAATATGCTAGAATCTGTTATAAATGGTGGTACTGGCGGTAATGCAGCCATCGGTCGTCCTGCAGCAGGTAAAACAGGTACTACTGATGACTCCAAAGATGCTTGGTTCATAGGTTACACTCCAGATTTAGTAGCTGCTGTTTGGATTGGTGATGACTACGGCACCGAAACATTACACGGTATTACGGGTGGTAGTACACCTGCTGTTATGTGGGGTCAATTCATGTCCAATGCTCTTGCCAATACTCCGGCCTCTGACTTCCCTGTCCCAGCTAGCGCACAAGCAGCAATCTCTGAAGGTTACGTCAATCCTGCAAAGGCACAACCTAAAAAAGAAGATAAAAAGGACGAAAAAGCAGATAAGAAAGATGATACAGGCAAAGCAACAGATGAAAAAATCAAAAGTAATGACAAGCCTCAAAAAGAAGAGGTCACAGAGCAAAAATCAAATTCATCGAAAAATAAAAAGTCTAAAAAGGAACGCTAATTCAACAGTAGTTTCTAAAAGGGCGGAACTCAGTGTTCCGCCCTTTCTTTTTATACATATTTACTATCTAAATATTATCTCTATAAAAAAGGTAGCAAGCCATAAGAGCTGATTGATATGTACCCTTTTATTTCCATATACAATTTTCTGAAGATTATATTTTTATTTTAGAACTACATTCGTAGCCCCTGCACCACCTTCATCATAACCGGCTGTTTCAAAGTGCGCTACATGAGGCAAGGTACGTAAATATTGGTGAACGCCTTCACGTAATGCACCTGTACCCTTACCATGAATAATACGCACTTGATTAACACCACCAAGCAAAGCTTGGTCAATGAATCTACCTACAGAAACGGTCGCTTCATCTACTGTTTGACCAAGAATATTAATTTCCGTACGGACTTCTTTTTGACGTTGTACTGCCGATCCACCCATACGTTTTCTTGTTTTAGGCATAACTGCTTTTTGTTCACGTGCGAGTTTGTTGCCTTCTTCACATGTAGTAGATTGTAATTCGCTAACCTTAACGGTGGCTGTTAGCCCATTAATATCAACATTCACACGATTACCATTGATAGATAACACAGTACCTAACGAACGCAAGGATGTAACATAAACAGCTTGGCCAACCTTAATAGCATCTGCAGTTAACGACTTACGCTCATCATCCACTGGAGTTTCTGGTACATGAACACTAGAAATTCCCTTACGTGCTGCATTAATAGCCGATTGACGCCTATCCTTATTTGTTTCAGAAAATTGCGCTTTCAATTGCTTGATAATCGCTTCCCCTTCAACGCGTAAACTTCGTTTCATGGATTCTGCATCAGCCTGAGCTTTGGCTAAGATTTGTTTACGTTTTTCGTTAAACTGTTTCTTTTCCTTCTCTAGTTGTCCACGCATGCGACGTGTTTCATCGAGCTCTTTCTTTAGTGCTCTTTCTCGCTCAGACGCTTTTCGAAGTTGTTCATTTAAATCTAAAAGAACCTCTTCCATTTCGTGGCTACCAAATTGAGATTTGTATTCTGCCGCACGAGTTACGATATCCTTAGGCAATCCTAAACGAGCAGCAATGCTCAATGCATGGCTACTACCGGCTACACCGATATGTAATCGATACGTAGGTTTCAAAGTGCGTTCATCAAACTCTACGTGACCATTTTCAATACCTTCCGTATGGTACGCATAATTTTTAAGCTCATTATAGTGGGTACTTACCATCATAAGAGCACCCTTTTTACGGAAGAATTCCAAAATAGATACAGCTAATGCACTACCTTCCTCTGGATCAGTACCGGAGCCAAGTTCATCGAGCAATACCAAGTCATTAGACCCACAATGTTTAATAATGGAAATCACTTGTGTCATGTGAGCGGAGAACGTACTGAGGCTTGCCTCAATACTTTGCTCATCCCCAATATCAGCAAAGATATTATGGAATACTGGCAACATGGAACCGTGATCTGCAGGGATAAATAAACCACATTGGTTCATTAAACTCAATAGACCTAATGTTTTAAGGGATACTGTTTTACCACCTGTATTAGAACCAGTAATTAATAAAATACGATATGATGTGCCTAATAAAATATTCGTAGGCACCACCACATTCGGTGAAATTAATGGATGACGCGCTCTCATGAGATTTACTGTTCTATCAGTACTCAAGATAGCTGGCACACCCTTATAAGAAATAGCAAGGCTCGCCTTACCATATACAAATTCGATATGGGATACCTTTTCACAAGCATCCATCAAAGCATTACTATGTTGTTTTACAAGAGCCGATAATTCACGATAAATACGCAAGACCTCTTGCTCTTCACCAATTAAAGCCTCTTGTAGTTCATTATTTAGATTCACCAAATGCATCGGTTCAATGTAGAGAGTTTGACCCGTTGCAGAACGATCGTGGATGAGGCCGTCAAAATATTGACGATATTCCTGTTTTACAGGGATTACGTATCGATTGTTACGCTGTGTAATGATGGTTTCTTGGAAATATTTTTGATTATCCTTGTCGTGTAAGATCGCTTGAATATCATTTTTAATCTTTTCCCGAGTTTTAATAATTGTATTTCGAAGGCTCGCCAACTTAGGAGATGCTGTATCTAGTAATTCCCCTTTATCATCAAAGACCCGTTTAAAACGGTTTTCAATGCGATCTGTATTTGGCATATCCTGTACCCATAAGGATAGCAACGGATATTCCATATATTTCGTTCTAAAGAACTTAGTCATCCGTTTATAAGCATCAATGGTCAGATAAATATCCCATAAGGCTTCTCGAGTGAGAACGAAATCTTTACGACTCTTTTTACAGGACTCACGAATATCTCGTGTTCCACCTAGCGGTTGTTCTACCTCTGTTTGCAATGATCGCATTGCCTCTGCCGTTTCATCAAGATTCTCTTGAATCTGTTTTGCATCAATCATTGGCTCAATATTCATAGCCAATTCTTTTGCAATAGCAGAGCTACAATGCTGTTGTAATTGTTCTTTTATATGATGAAAGTCTAATACATCTTCGTTAAACAATGTACTACCTCTTTTATAAAATACCTCTAAAATAGTGACCCCTTGTAATAGGCGTAGCATCTTTGCCTACACTCTTAGGCGGAGCCTCTTTTGTTCCATTTTGAATGGATACATAATCTGCTACGATATCACGTAATCGATGTGAATCCATATGACGCCCATCGATGCGCAAAATATGTAGACCTTTACGATTTAACTCAGTCACGTAGGCACGCATATCCATTTCGTGACTGTTCATGATGTGCATGCGGCAATATGGATCAGTGCGAAGTGGGAACACTTCCCCTTTGCGGTCCTTTAATGCGTAATCTTCTGTTACGCACGGCATTGGACAGTTTTCTTTTTTACCAGTCCCAACAAAGCTAGCGATGGCACAGTATTCAGAAATCATCATTTCCGTATACCCATGAACCATAACCTCTAATGGCAAATGAGTAGATTTTTGTAAGCTTACAAGCTGTGTCAATGTTAACTCTAAGGATGGTGCTACGCTACTCATATGTAAATCTTCCCATACTTGTAAGGCAGAGCCATTAAATATGTTAAGACCTGTATCAGCTTCAATAGCACCTGAATACCCTAAGTCACGAAGCCACAATAATGCTTGTGGGACGTGAATAGAAATGCTGTCTGGTTTCGCCTCAACTATGGCCTTAAGGGTATTTATATACGCCTCAACTTCATCATCTTTCACAACCCGAGGCGTTGCAAATACACAAAGTACATTATGGTCTTTACAAAGCTTAGCTACCTGCTCATAGATGCTAAGTTCATAAGGCTTACGTTGTAATCGATCACCACCGAAGATAATCTTCTTAGCGCCCCCTTCGATAGCCGCTTTCACAGCCTCTAATTCATCAACGCGCGCACTTACGATAGGCGCAGTATATTGAATACTACTCTTAGCTACTATAGAAGACATATCTTGAGGCTCTGCAGCTAGCTCAGCCCATGCTATTTCATGGTCTGTAATCAACAAGTTTTCTAATGCCTCTACAGCATCGCGACGCAATGCATTTAACACACTAGCTGGCCACATATATGGACCATCAGGAATAGTCATAGAGCCAAGAGTAAATAATGTATTGCCTAGTCTACCTACTTGGTCTGTAACCTTCTCTAATGTAGTTGGTTTATTATTAGCATAAACAGGTTCAAACTCATTAGATACTGTCACAGTACGACCATCATTTAATACGAAGGTAAGTTCCGTACAAGATGTTTTACGCTCAGTATTAATAGATAGATAACCATGTACCTCTAATTTAGCACTAAAATCTTGTAGACCTCTCTGCTTTTGAGTTTTAGGCGGTGATGCAAGGAATACTTGTCCCGCCGCAAAGCCTTCATCTGGTTTCCCTACAAAATGTTTATCATCAAGGGCAGACCAGTTTTGATCGATCTGATAGTAAGTAATGCTACCAGAGGCTTGCATAACCTTTAAAAGTGACCCTTTTTCAATAAGTTCTGTTAAGTATAAATGAACTTGTCCTTTTTTAACCTCTGCCTTGCCAATTGGTTTCCCCTGATTATTTGGGGCCACCACGGTCATCATGGATTTCCCTACATGATCTGTTAAGTAATCTGTAGAGAAGCCGCGGTTAAAGCCAGCAGCCAATGCCTTAGCGTCAGCAGAATCAATATGAGCCGTATCTAAGATATAGCGGTAAGTACCAATAACTTGGCGCACATAGGATACCTTCTTCATACGCCCTTCCACCTTGAAGGACTTTACACCGGCTGCTACTAGCTCATTCATATGTTCACTATAGTTAAGATCTTTAGGACTCAATAAATAAGCTTCGTGTTTAGGTAATAAGCTAGTACCCGAGGAATCTAGTAATTCATAAGGCAAGCGACAAGGCTGTGCACAAGTACCACGGTTACCACTGCGACCACCGATAAAGGAACTCATTAAGCATTGTCCAGAATAGCATACGCATAAGGCACCATGAACAAAGACTTCGATTTCAGCTGTACAGTTCTTGCAAATATGTTCAATTTCAGCTAGGCTCAATTCACGAGCTAAAACGACACGTGTAAAACCGAGACTTTCATAAAAACGAACCGCATCGAGCGTAGCTGCAGTCATTTGTGTACTACCATGTAAGTGTAATTTAGGAGCCACTCGCTGCGCCAACTTAGCCACTGCTAAATCTTGAACGATGATAGCATCAACACCGATGCGTTCTAAGTCTTTTAAATACGACTCGAGAGCTATTAATTCAGAATCGCCTATTAGAATGTTTACTGTTACATATACGGACACATCTAAAATATGCGCCAATCGAATAGCCTCGGCCAATTCTTCAATGCCAAAGTTTGCTGCATGAGCACGAGCATTAAAGCCTTTACCACCGAGATAAATCGCATCCGCTCCAGATTCTAAGGCAGCTATGAAATTTTCCATCGTACCGGCAGGAGCCAATAATTCCATGGACAATCCTTTCTACCTAACTAAAGGTATAACTATAGTACTAAAAGGGTTTACCATACGGTAAACCCTTTCAATATACTGCTTGAGATTAACGTAATCTGCAGTTAATTTCTGCTAATGCATCGATAATAGCTTGAATATTACCGTCAATATCTTCATCATTCAACGTGCCTTCCATAGAGCGGAATTGCAAGTTGTACGCAAGACTGCGATAACCTGCTTCGATATGTTCACCTTCGTAAACATCGAAGATAGATGCATTTTCTAAATATTCGCCACCATGTTTTTTAATAATAGATAAAATCTCACCACTAGCAACGGACACAGGTGCTACGATAGCAAGGTCACGACTAGTGCCTGGGAATTTACTGAAAGGTGTATAGCGGAATGCAGGAATCGTTAAGGATAACACGGCTTCCAAATCGATTTCAAACATATATACTTTACCAGACAAGTCAAAGTTTTTGCTTACTTGTGGATGTAATTCACCGTATTGAACAATCATTTTGCCATCTACTACGTATTTAGCACTTACACCTGGATGGAAGTATGGCTCAGTACCACGATTGATTTCGTAGCCTGTAACACCAAGTTCAGCCAATAAATCATCTACAATACCTTTAACATCATAGAAGTCCGTAGTGCGTTCGGCTTGATTCCAACCAGCTTGGTTCACCTTACCTATCAAAATGCCACAAGCCATAGGGCGTTCATGGGGCACCTCAGTTAGTGGTAATGCTTTTGGTTCATATATATTAGCCATTTCAAATAACCAGAGATCCTTATTTTGTTGTGCTATATTGCGTTTCGCTGCATCGATAACAGCTGGTACCAATGTAGTACGCATGTAAGGGAATTCTTCAGAAATTGGGTTCAAGATTGGAATCGCAGTATAACGGCTATCCCCTTCATGAAGCATCATATTGGTAAGACCATCTTTGTGCATGAAGCTAAATGTAATGATTTCAGTCATACCCAATTTAGCCAACGCATGTGTTACCAGTTTAGTAAGAGCTTTTTTAGGAGTCATACCACCAGAGGATAATACGGCTACAGGAATTGTAGGAGCGATATTATCGTAGTTATAAATTCGAGCTACCTCTTCAGCGATATCAGGCATCACTGTTACGTCACCGCGCCATGTTGGAACGAGGGCGGACAATTGATTACCTTCTTCTGTTACAACGAATTCAAGGGCTGTCAAAATGTGAACCATTTCGTCTTTTTCAATATTAGTACCCAAGTAATCGTTAATTTGTTCTGTTGTGAAAGTAACGGAATGTTGCTCTACAGGATTTTCATATACATCAATAACACCTACATCAACTTTACAAGTAGGGCAGATTTGTTGTAATAATTGAGCTGCTCTGTCGATAGCATAGGCAGTATATTTATGGTTTACGCCACGTTCAAAACGACCAGACGCTTCAGAACGCATGCCAAGAGCTCTTGCAGTACGGCGAATAGATGGACCATTAAATACAGCAGCTTCGAACATAACTGTAGTCGTTTCCTTTGTTACTTCGCTGTCAAAGCCACCCATGATACCCGCCACACCTACTGGACGTTCAGCGTCGGCAATGATAAGCATGGAATCATTTAATTCTCGTTCAGAACCATCAAGCGTTACAAGTACTTCGCCATTTTTAGCGCGTCTTGCCACTAATTGATGACCTTTTACATGATCATAATCATATGCATGCATAGGTTGGCCTAGTTCTAACATAACGTAGTTTGTAACGTCTACTACATTATTAATAGGACGAATTCCACTATTGCGCAAGCGATTTTGCATCCACAATGGGGATGGCTCAACCTTTACATCAGACACTATGCGAGCCGTAAAACGAGTACAAAGATCATCTGCCTCGATAGATACAGAAGCTTTGCCTTCTATGGACTCACCATTTTCGTTTACCATGATAACTGGGAATAAAGCTTTTTGATTTGTCATCACTCCAAATTCACGGGATAAGCCAACCATAGAAAAACAATCTGCTCGGTTAGCAGTGAGTTCAAACTCATATACCGTATCATTCATACCCAATACGTCTTTTACATCAAGACCAATTGGTGTATTTTCAGGGAAAATGTAAATGCCTTGTGCTTCCTCTGGTAACACTAGGTCACTAGAGATACCAAATTCTGCAACGGAGCAGAACATACCTTCAGAAACAACACCACGCAATTTACCTTTTCTGATTTCTGTGCCATCTGCTAAGCGAGATTTATGGTACGCTACAGGCACAATTTGACCTACTGCCACATTAGTAGCGGCTGTTACGATTTGTTTTGTAACAGGCTCACCTTCTTCAGTAAGACATTCTACTTGGCATACTTGTAATTTATCTGCATCTGGATGCTTCGTAATTTCCACGATTTTACCAGTATAAATTTTCTTAATGCCATTATCCATAACAATGACATCTTCTACAGGAATACCAGCTTGTGTTAATTCATCGGCCAATTCTTGTGCAGGACGCTTCATATCCACAGGCACGTATTCGTTCATCCACTGTAAGCTTGCTTTCATGAGTTCCTCCTAAAATTGTTCCAAGAATCGTACATCATCTTCAAAGAACAGACGTAAATCGTTAATGCCATATAAAAGCATAGCAATACGCTCTACGCCCATGCCAAAGGCAAAACCTTTAACCTTTTCAGGATCGTACCCATTAATACGCAATACGTCAGGATGAACCATGCCGCAACCTAAGATTTCTAACCAACCGGTATGGGAACATACACGACAGCCATCACCACCGCACATTACGCAAGAGATATCTACCTCTGCAGATGGTTCTGTGAATGGGAAGAAGCTTGTACGGAAACGTACCTTTGTTTCATCACCATACATGTGACGCAAGAAGGACTCCAATGTGCCTTTCAAGTCAGCAAAAGTAATATGCTCATCAATAATGAGACCTTCCACTTGATGGAATACAGGGGAATGAGTCGCATCATAATCCCAACGATAAACCTTACCAGGCGCAATCATACGGATTGGGCTGTTTGGCTCATGACCTTGCATTGTACGAGCTTGTACTGGAGATGTATGAGTACGTAACAAGAAATTTTCTGTAATATAGAAGGAATCTTGCATATCACGTGCTGGATGATCTTTAGGTAAATTTAAGCACTCAAAGTTATAGTAATCTTGCTCAATCTCCGGCCCCTCTTCAACGGTATATCCCATTTTCATAAAGAAGTCTTCAATCATTTCATTAACCTTCGTTAATGGATGAATATGGCCATTTTTTGGTACACGACCAGGCAATGTAATATCGATACGCTCTTGTTCTAAACGAGCATTCAACTCTTCTATATCCATACGAGTTTTCACTGCATCAATTTCAGCCTCTAACGCTTCACGAACTGCATTAACTAGCGCGCCCGCTTTAGGGCGTTCTTCAGGAGATAATTTACCAAGACCTTTTAGTAATGCCGTTACCTCACCTTTTTTACCTAAATATTTAACACGTATATCTTGCAACGCTTGTTGATCAGCAGCGCCTTTAATGGCATCAAGGGCTTCTGCCTTAATACGTTGTAATTCTTGTTCCATTCAAGCATCCTCCTATAGTTAAAAGTCTAAACTATATTATACCAAATCAGGGTTGTCTTCTTCAATAAAACGCCATGGCAAATCAGGTAATGGCTTCTCTTCTAATACATAGAAAGTGCCTCTTGCCAAGTGAACGAGCTCACCTAATTCATTATAAATGCGTGCAGTAGCGACCATAGTCGTTTTGCCGTTATGCTCTACATTGGCTACACCGCGTAATAAAGTACCACCTTTAACGGACTTTACATAGTTACCACTAATATCGATAGTACTCACAGACTTACCTAATGTAAAGCATGCAGAGCCCATTACACTATCAGCAAAACCAATACATACAGCGCCATGTAAGTGACCTCTAAAGTTGCAATATTCTGTTTCATTTGTTTGCAGTGTCATCTCCGCATGACCAGCATCTACTGCGGTAACTTCAGAATCTTTCACCCAAGAAAATGGATTCTGATCTCGTAATTCATTGAAATATTCTAACAATGTCGTAGCCATTTACTTCTCCAATTCATATACTAACACTTTAAATACACGTTTTATATTAACCCTATTACATCCATTAACTATTTAAACAAGTTAAAAATATATAGGTTAGTCATATTCGTAAATATAACTGTGATTATCTGTATTATCACTAATTATCTGTAACAACCTGTAATTATTTATATCAAATTCACCAGTAATCATAAAAGATTATAAAAATGGTGCGTTACATCATACATATTGTATCATGCAACGCACCATATGCGAATAGGTCAACTCTATTCTATTATTCGTAATGTAATGCATCGATTGGATTGAGTTTAGCCGCTTTACGAGCAGGGTAAATACCAAAAATCAAACCAATAGCCATAGAGAAGCCAAAGGACATTATGATTGTTGGGATTGATACAACCGTACTCATACCTGATGCCATTCCGATTAATTTCGAGGCACCTATACCGAAGGCAATACCGATGAAGCCACCCATCAAACTTATTACAACGGCTTCTATGAGGAACTGTGTAACGATTACGCTATACGTAGCACCCAATGCTTTACGAACACCAATTTCTCGAGTTCGTTCCGTTACAGATACGAGCATGATATTCATAATACCAATGCCGCCTACAACTAGAGAAATTGCCGCTACAGCCCCTAAGAACAAAGTAAATGTTCCCGTAGTTTGAGCCACTGTTTCCAGGATGGATTTCATATTTTGAATATTAAAATCATCCAAATTAGGATCTTTGATACTATGGCGAACACGTAATAGATTTTCTATATCCGCCTGCAAACGATCAATACCTTCATTATCCTTAGCCACAACATACACCATGCGAAGATAGTCAATGCCCTCTACACGCTCCATCGATGTAGTATATGGAATTAAGACCGTATCATCTTGGTCATTACCCATAGTTCCGTTCCCTTTACTTTTGAGAACACCGATGACACGGAACGGTATATTCTTAACTCGAATTTCCTTGCCTACAGGATCTTCATCGGCAAACAAATTTTTTACTACTGTTTGCCCCACAACCGCTACGCGTTCACGATTCTGTACATTTTTATCAGAGAAAAATCGACCAGATGTCATAGTCCAATTATTTACGTCCTGAAAGTTAGCATTAACCCCCTCAACAGATGTAGTCCAGTTTTTATTTTGATAAATCACCACATAAGAGCCATTCGTCATAGGACTGGCAGCTTTTACACCTTCTAACTTGGCAATAGCTTCATAGTCAGATATTTTCAACGATTTCATGGACCCTTGCGAAGGTCTAACACCTGGCGTCCGCGGTGCTCCTGGCATAACTACCAACAAGTTAGAGCCTAAGTTAGAAATAGAAGCCTCAATATCTTGCTTCACCCCATTACCGATAGATACCAATGTAATAACTGCAGCTACACCAATAATGATACCTAGCATGGTCAAAAGTGAGCGTAATTTATTTGCAACCAAGGAAGCCCATGCCATTAGAAAACTTTCTTTATACATTAGGCACCTCCTTTATAGGAGTCATATTAGAATTGAACGAATCCTCTACGATTATCCCATCTTTCAAGACTACATTACGACTCGCATACGTAGCAATATCAGGTTCATGTGTAACTAGAAGAATTGTACGTCCTTCATCGTGAAGGCCTCTAAATATATTCATAACATCAATTGTTGACTTAGAGTCGAGATTCCCTGTCGGTTCATCAGCCATAATAATAGCAGGATTATTCGCCAATGCACGAGCAATCGCTACACGTTGTCGTTGCCCCCCAGACAACTCGGATGGCAAGTGATCCATACGCTCGCCTAATCCGACAGACTGTAATAATTGAGAAGCTCGTTCAATGCGCATATTTTTATTTACACCTGCATAAATCATAGGAAGCGCTACATTTTCTAGGGCTGTTAATTTTGTCAACAAATTAAAGCTTTGAAATACAAAACCGATCTGTTTATTACGCACATACGCAAGCTCATCATCAGATAAGGTAGCAACCTCGTCTCCATTGAGTCGATAAGAACCAGTTGTAGGTCGGTCCAAACATCCGAGAATATTCATAAAGGTTGATTTACCTGAGCCAGATGGTCCCATAATGGATACAAATTCACCCTTATTGACAACTAAATCAATGCCATGTAGAACAGGTACTGATAATTTGCCATTCACATAGGTTTTTGTAATTCCTTGTATATCAATTACTGTTTGGTTCATAAGCACCTACCCTTAGAATGGTCCAGCTACATTATTTTTTGGTGCATTTATATCACCGCTTACGATAATTTCATCACCTTCAGATAAACCTTTTAAGATTTGAACATTAGTATCCCCAGTTACACCTGTAGAGACAGCGGTTCGTACTGGTTGACCATCTTTTATAACATATACATACTCGCCTTGTTTATCCGTACGAACGGCAGTAAGAGGTACAACTAATGTATTTTTAATATCTTCACCAAAGATTGTGGCACGAGCCGTCATAGTTGGTAAAAAATTACCTGCAATATTTTCAGGAATTTGAACCTTAACAGTATAGTACACAACACTACTACTTGTAGTGCCCATATTACCTTTTGTACCTTTTGCAATTTCAGATACATAACCTGTGAAGGTTTCACCTGGCTTAGAGTCTACAGTAAACTCTACTTTAGCCCCTTGTTTGATATTGCCAATATCTGTTTCATCTACAGTAAGATAAATCTCTAAATTTTTTAAATCTGCAATGGTAGCAATAATCATTTGTGTGGAGATACCAGTACTAATAGTTTGACCTGCTTTTAGTGGTGTACCTACAACAGTACCAGACATTGGAGCTGTAATGGTAGCATCACTTAAATCCGCTGCAGCACGTTCATAGGTAGATTTAGCACGTTCATAAGCTGTTATAGAATCATCATATGTTTGTTGTGCAATAGCATCTTGAGCCGCCAAAGATTTATAACGATTCATATCAAGTTCTGCTTTGGCCAACGCTGCACGAGCGTCATCAACAGATGCTTGTAATTGACGTGTATCAATATAAGCAATAACTTGACCGGCCGTAACTTGATCATTCTCTTTAACTAAAACTTTTTCAAGTTTACCAGCAACATTTGTAGAAACATCTACATAATTTACAGGGTTAATAGTACCTGTAGCACTGATACTAGTTTTTACATCACCCTTTTCAACCTTGCCAGTAGTGTATAACGTTTGTGCTCGATTTGCATTTAGACTATCCATGTAGTAATATGTACCGCCACCAAGAACACAAAGAACAACAGCACCTGTTACTATACGTTTACGATGCTTTTGTAAGAACTCTTTCATTATGATCTCCTTTTTTTTAGATGAAGATATATTAAAAAGACAATTATTCTATATCAACACATATAGTATTTTTAAATTATACAGCACCAATTGCTTTTACGCAATATAATTTCATTAATAAATAAATTATGATATATAAAAAATGGCCCTTACGGGCCATTAACTACTCAATATTGATAATAGTCTATAATCCTTTTCATCAATTGGAAATTCAAGACGTTCTGCCTCTTCATAAGATAGAGCGCGGATATGACCATCTATATAACCTACTAATCGGTTATCGACACCACTCATTAATAGATTAAGACAGGCTTCACTCATACGAGCCGCTAAAATAGCATCAAATGCCGATGGACCTCCACCACGTTGTAAGTATCCTAACACGGTTAGGCTAGGATCAAATTCCGTATGCTCCTTGATGAAAGCTTTCACCTCACCGCTGTTATAGGCACCTTCTGCAACAAGGATGACACTATATTCTTTACCCCGAATTTGTGTTTCCTTTAAATGACGACACACCGCATGTAAAGGCATTGGATTTTCAGGAACCAAAACTATTTCTGCCCCACAAGCTAGGCCTGCCTTTAATGCAATATGTCCAGCTTTTCGTCCCATGACTTCTACAATAGCTACACGTTCATGGGAGTTTGATGTATCACGGATACGACCAACTGCATCAACTACCGTATTAAGAGCCGTATCATATCCTATCGTATATTGCGTGCCACCCATGTCATTATCTATAGTACATGGAATAGTCATGGTGGACATGCCAAATTTAGATAAACTTGTAGCGCCACGCATGGAACCATCCCCACCAATAATGACCAGATGGTCAATGTCATGAGCTTTCAAAATATCATAAGCTTTGCGTTGAATTTCTTCATTTTGAAACTCTGGAAAACGAGCCGTTTTCAGCATCGTGCCACCTTGTGTTATGATGCCACCAACATCTCGATTCGATAAGGAAAATATCTTTTCCTCAAGAATACCTAAATAGCCACGCTCAATACCAAACACTTCAAAGCCTTCATATATAGCTTTTCTAGTTAGCGCTCTTATGGCGGCGTTCATTCCAGGTGCGTCTCCGCCGCTTGTTAGTATTGCGATTCTTCTCATATCCATTACCCCCTTGTGGTTTACGTTGTTTGGATATACTATCTGCCTTACGTTCTATATCCGTTTGACTAGAAGTCTTTTTTTATGACGTTTATCATACCGGACTTTATTAGATATTGCTTTATCTGATACTACTTCAGTAACTTCTTTTATTCTACTTTGATGATTATTAAATTGTGTTTCCCTAGATGCTACTTTAGCATCCACATCGTTTGTATCATTGGGTTGACGTCTTGCTTTAAATTGCACATCTGAGGCCTCTAATTCGTCCTCGATACGATGTATGAAATCATAGGTCCGACCATTTGTTGTGTCTAGTACAAAATCGCACTGCTTATACACGGGTTTCCACGATTGTATCATAGCATGTACAAAGGCATTTACATTATTATAGTCCATAGTTGGTCTTTTCCCAACGCGGCGATTCACACGACTCACAATACGGAATTGTGCAGCTCGGATGCCAATGATATAAGAATATTTTTTTAATACCTTTAAGGTGCGATGTTCAATAGGAAAATTACCACCTACAGAAATCACTGCTTCATGATATAAGCAAACCTTTTTTAGTACATCCATTTCAGCACGGCGGAATGCTTTTTCTCCTATCTTTTTAAATATTTCAGCAATGGGCAACCCAAAACGACTTTCTAATACGCGATCGGTATCTACAAATTGCCACCCCTTGCGTTCCGCAAGGTTCCTACCAAAGTGACTTTTACCACTTCCCATAGAACCGATAAGCATAATATTGCGTTTTATTATCATGTATCATGTGCCCCTTATTATTACATATTCTTCATTGTACTATAAAATGGCACAAAAACAAAGACAGACTATAGACATAAACTCTATAATCTGTCGCTATATAATACACCTGATTCTAATTAAGGCTTTACAGTTGATTTGACTGCACAGTGCACATAAACCACATTACCTTTACGTTCTATATCTTCTATTTCTATACGGCATGAAGGGTCCTTTTGTTCAACAGTATTAATCCAGTTAATCATACGCTCTGTACTACCTAATAGCGTTAATTCTAGTATACCTTCATGCTCATCAGTACTGACAATCATTAATGGCGCTCCTTGCAAGGAATCAAAAATACTTGTATAAGAACTTGTATTAGAGGTCTTATTCTGTGTAAAAGATGCTAATAGTTTTGCTTCATTAGACACTATATAATCCGACTCAGCATTCATTTGTATAAGATAATTATCTTGTTGATTTTTTATGTTATTATTTTTTTCATCAAAATAGATATGCCCATATATAGAAAGGCTAATGAGCATCCCCCACAATACTAGAACCAATAGTATTTTCTCGACCTGATAGGTTGTGCTCTCTTTTAGATCCGTCCATATGGAATGTATAAACACCTTTATCTGCTTTAACTGTTCCATGACACTCCATCCCTACTAATTTTTGTTGGAGAATAGCAATAAATTTGCGACATACTTCATCACTTGTACCTATACCATCCATACTGATACGCCCCTCCTTAACACTAAGATGTTGTAAACTAATATGTTCTGCCATTGCGGCATCAAGAATATATACCACCAGAGTATTAGGTAATATATCAAACTGATTTTTAGGGAGTTTATTCTTTATTATTTTATTTCTTATTTCCATTAATTCACCGTATTGTTGATGTATTTCTTGATACTGAGTATTTGCTTGCAATTGTACAAAGCCTGTCTTCTGATTTTCATAGCTACGATAGCTTGACCAGCAACTATATAAGGTAACAAATCCCACTATAACGTATATAAAACTTATTCCGTAAAGAAAGTATCGATAGGTGTGCCATAAACCATGCCATCGTAACGAGCGAGGCATTAAATTAATACATCTATCCTTACCAGCCCAATCCAATCCATTTAAGCCCCCTTGCTGCCATACCAATAGCCATGTCCCAATCTAATTGTCCTTGCTTGCAACGATTACGACCACGACCTAAGAATAATAATGGAATATATTCAGTTTCCCCATACATGGAAATAATACTTTCCATATCTGTCCGCTCTTCATTTGTTATAGATTCTAACCCATACATCCGAATTCCCTGTATCTCATCTACACCAAAGTCTTGTAATCTCACTTCTAACTTATCCATAGCTTCAGCTACATCGCTACCAGTAATAGGTACAATACACTCTTGAATGCATATATCATTCCACCAAAGCCATAAATGCATGGCTCCTTCTTCCACAACTCCTGTTACAGTACCACTACGCCGCATCAAACAGTAACAAATAGGAATAGGCCAAAAATCAATAACATCAACGGGTGCATAAGTATCTCGTATACCTTGTTTCAAAAGTTCTAGAGAATGTCGATCTACAGCTACCATAAACATATGATAATTATGGCGTGGATATTCTCGACGACAGGCATCCATTTGGAAACTATCCCCATCAAAGTTAAAGTAGTCCTCTACATTCCACTTTATGAATTCCTTCATATCAAAATCGTGAGGATCATAGGGTGCCACATGCATTTGTGTATCGATATTAGCTACAATACTATAAGCACCTTCGTCTAAATCATAAGTTTCAATAAATTTTGTAACGTCTTCATCAATAGGTCCCGTACGCTTCATCTCCAACGCATCGGTAATGACCATTGTTTTATTTTCTATATGAGCGGTAACACATACAATATGTTCATCAGTTATACATACTCCAGAATGTATTTTCTTTTTTCGTTTCATAGAATCACCTCAATAAGGTTTTACCTTTATAACATGCATATGTTTTTCTTTATCTACAGTCACATACATATGTACACGACTCACGATTTCACTATTCTTCAGTTTTCCATAACTCATAATATGACGCGGATTATCTGTTGAGCTGTCCGCTTCAATAGTAATCTCTACATTTTCATCATCTATTACAACTAGTTTATTTTGAAAGTCCCATACATTTCCTAATTTACAATAGCCAACAAACCAATGAGCACCTCTTTGTGCCGCGTAATGAGCTTCTTCCAAATGCAATTCATCTACCACATTACTTTCACATATTTGTCCTATACGAAGCCCCATAAAAGCTAATAGTAATAAAAAGGACATCGTAAGTATCGCTATATATGTAATAAAGCCCGCGTCATGGGTTCCTATGTTCATGACTTGTCTCCTCTTTACTTTTATACCAATCATAAATAGCACTCTGTCCAATAGAGACCTCATATATGGTTAGTCCTCCATAACCACTTGTATATTTCCTATCATTAACAAAACGATTGTTAATATACCAGCGCAAATACACGGTCCCATTAGTATCTACACTAAAAGGATATTCCTGAGTATAGCCCACATTTCGTTTATCTGTAGTTCCTACAATTCGACTGCCACTGACAGGCTGCAAGCTACCATCTGTTAATTTTCTGTATAGTGCATGACGTTGTACAGTTAAAGTTGTACGTTTTGTATCGTGAATATATAAACTTTTATTATGATCTTCTACAGTAACCTTCACAGGATTCCATATCATTTGAGCCACAACCATACGCCGTGTATATCGACCATCCTCCATCATAGCTACACTATCCAGTAATTTAGCATCCCACATAACTGCATAGAATACGATACCTAACAATATGGTAAGAACTATGACAGAAATCGTCATACTAATGAGCGTAGAATACAAAATAAATCCCATATTATTTTTATTCTTATTCTTATTCATATTTTTATTCTTATTTATATTTCTATCTGTTATAGGATTCTGCTTGTATTCTTTATCCTTTCCAATTACCTTTTCTATATCCTCGCCGTTCAATGTATCCCCTCCAAATCAACTGATAGAGAGTAGACAACAGATTGATTATCGATGGCATCTACTGTTAATCGTTGTAAAGATACACCTTCTATCACTACAGGCTTTATATGTGTTTTATAAGTAATTTTTTCACTAGGACTCATAGTGAATTGAGAGTTATATACACCTGCTTCTATTGTTCCAGTTTTATAGTAAGAAGCTTTAGCCTTTTCTAAATACGTTATGGTATCTTGCAATATATGATCCCAATAATACGCCTTATATACCGTAAGAGTAGCCATCCAAAATATAGATAATACAATAGGTAAAATGAGCATGATTATAGCAGCTGATATTAAGGCATCACCATACATAAATCCTTCAGTGCACTTCTTCCCACCTAATACGCCCCGTTTGTACAGATATCCATATGCGATTTTTCTCACCACTTTCACGATCTTTCAAAATAATTTCGGTCCCATCATAAGGTAAGCCTAAAGCTGAAAAAGAAATAATGGTCATAGACCGCGTGCTCTCAATATTTGACGGCAATGATATGTTTACCGTATGATGATTGGCATCTTCCTCTAAGGTGTAACTGTCCTTATTTAATATAAAAAGCATTCTCCCTTTACCATTAGATTTATGCCCTAGCATAGACCAAAGTTGAACTTTCTTGAGAATATACACCACCTCTTGCGTAGTACCATTTAAGGTATAACGACTAGGTGTTATTACGATAGGTAAAGCAATAGAGATGAGCAGTAAAATTAAACCAAGCGTAATAATCCATTCCGCCAGTAAAGATCCACTTTGACGATTTATAAGTTGTACCTTAACCATTGGTAAAGCACCTCCATATAGGAACCCCCATGTAAGGCACACCATCCACCAAAGCATAAAAAGGGACCAAATGGGATATATCGATTACGATAACCTGTTAGTAAGAGATAGAGAGAACCAACACAAAATGCTACGTAAAAGAAACATATAATTTCCCATGGCGAGAGCCACATTGCAATAGCAGAAAACCATTTAATATCTCCTATGCCAAAACCTTTATGGCTGATCAAACGAAGTCCATATGTAATAGCCCCTACGCTCATAACACTTAACACGGTTACTAACATAGATTTATCATTTATATAGCTATACATAATCCCTCCTATTACAAGAGCTAGCGCTCCTTCATTGGGCAATATATAGTAATGCATATCGATGGTAGCACCTGCTATGATGATGAGTGAAAACACAGCATACAAAGCAATGTGAGTATAAGATATTGCTTTTGATGAAACTATAATAGGCAGAACTATAGATGCTATATATACAAAAAGGCCTATTACATAATTGGTCCCTTTCATACCTTGTCCTTTCATATAACTAACGTATGTAATTCATAACCTATACAAGTTAATTAAGGCTCATTAGGTGCTTTAACAACAACAGACTTTGAGGTCCCACCGCTGACAACTTCATAAGTAATAGTATATTCCTTCCCTTTTGCAGTCTTAACATGTTCAGTAAGATATCCTTCCTTATATAAATTTTCTACTGTTGGAGGTGTGTCAACATTCTTGTCAATCATATACAACTGAGTAGCATTCTTAATTATTTGTATATCTGCTGTTTCCTTAGCGTTTCGAGCCTTATCCGCAGCAGATAAGAATTGTGGCATTGCAATAGCTGCTAGTATAGCGATAACCGCCACTACAACCATTAATTCAACGAGAGTAAATCCGCCTTTTCTCGACTTTTTAAACCCTTCTCGAACACGAGAAATATGTAATCGATCTACGATCCATTGACCGCACATTTCTAATCGATAATTCGCTTCATGAATCATATGCATAACAGAATTCATAATATCCTCCTTTTTAATAGTTAAGTAGTAACATTGTCTATTGCCCTCCTAAGTTGGCAATGGACGTAAATAAGGGATACATAACAGATACAACTAATACGGCTACACCAATTCCCATTACAGTTAGTAGAATCGGTTCCAACAATCGTTCTAAACGAGCAATATATTTTGAAAGTATAGATTCATAGTAGTATCCACAGTGGTTTAACATTTTTACTAATTCGCCACTCTCTTCTCCAATGGAGATCATTTGCCATATAAAAGGATTTCCTATCTGACCACTACGCAAACTTTCTTCAAATGAGTGTCCTGATAATAACTTTGCTTCCACCTGTTCACTACATTCAGCACCATATATATTCCCCCACAAAGGGCGAGTGATATTCATGGTGTGAATAATAGAGATACCAGAATCTAGTAAGAGAGCCCAAACTTTTAACATGCTCGTATAATACACACAAGTACTCCATTGGTATCGGTGAGCCAATAACCAAAGCCAACGATGTACTTTACACTTTATACTATGTTGTTTATAAGCAAATGCTAATGAACCTATTACAACACAATGTATAGCTATTACCATTAGAGGATACGATTTTAACCCTTGTCCTAATACAAATAGAGCTCGCGTCATCAAAGGTAATGTAATATGCATAGTGGTAAATACATTTTCAAATGAAGGAATAATAAACAAAATGGTGACTAGAAAAAATATATTCATCATTAAAAGAAGAAATAAAGGGTAAGAAATAGCACTTATAACCTTTTGTTTCAGCTGCCTCTCCCAATCATAGTGACGGGATATATATTGTAAACTTTCACCCAAGGTGCCCGCTGCTTCACCACTTTCTAGTAAAGCCAAAGCAATAGGAGGACATCCTTCACTTCGTAAAGCTTGTGATAAAGTCTGACCACGCTCTATAGATTCATATAAAGCTGTATAGAGTAGTCCTCGTTTCCCCTGGCAGAGTAACTGTAAGGCACGCCGTAATGGAACACCAGATTCAATGAGTAGACCTAATTGATAAGTCACATCTACCACCATAGTATGATTCCATTTATGTTTCTTTTTTTCATCCTGCAACGATATCCTATAAATTTTATAGCCATCTCGTTTTAACCGTATTGCAATTTCCTGTTCTGAGTCACCCCACATCAAACCTTTTTCTGTTTTATCTTGATTATTTTTTACGACATATTCATAAGCCTCCATATATCCACCTACGATAATTGTTGATCAAGCAAGGTATGTAATTGTTGTTGAGCTCCATATTGTGCCTTTACATCTCGCACAGCCATTTCTAATGTTTTCATTGGTAGTTGTGTTTCTTGGATAGAAATGATTTGTGGTTCCTTATGGGTCCGTATCAAATTTGCTACTGCATGGGTATTTAGCAAAATATCACGAATAGTAATGAACTTTTTATTCCATCGAAGTAAACGCTGACATATAACGGCCCGTAACACTTGAGATATTTGATTGCGTACCTCTTCTTGTTGCTCCCCAGGAAACAGAGAAATCATGCGATGAACAGCCATCACTGCACGCTGTGTATGCATGGTCGCCATTACAAGGTGACCAGTTTCTGCCGCATGAAGTGCCGCTTCAAGGGTTTCTCGATCTCGAAGTTCGCCTACCATAATGACATCCGGATCCTCTCGTAAAGCATCTCGAATACCATCTGACATAGTATTGATATCAGCACCTAATTGTCGTTGATGGATCAAAGACTTATTAGGTGCAAACTCAAATTCTATGGGATCCTCTAAGGTAATAATGTGACGCTCCATAGTCTGATTAATATAATCAATACAACAAGCTAAGGTAAAACTTTTACCACTGCCTGTAGGTCCACAAACAAGCAATAGACCATCATGTGCTTCACATAATTTTTGTAGCAGTTGCCCCTCACTATTGTCATCTAACTTTAGTTGTTGATGACAGAGTAATCGCAATGTACCACATATAGTCTGATTAGCTCGATATAGATGAATACGGATCCGCACACCACAACAGGAACAAGCCTCATCAAGCGACTGCCACTCATAGGAGGCTATACCACAACGGCGCAAGATATCCTCGATTAATTCTGTAGTACACATAAACGAAGTAGCCTTTAATCCATCACCATGTCGCAAATAGATAGGCTGCCCACATTGTAGATGAATATCTGTTGATGATAATTGTATTGCCTTTTCTACAATAGTTTCTAAACTTTCACTCTTACAACATAAGTCCACAACGATGCACCTCCTCTATAGATGTAACATGCTGAGATACGGCCTCACGAGCAGACTCTTCTAATGACAATAATAAATGTTTTTCTAATTGGTCCCAATGAGCCAAATTAGCAGGTATTTCTAAATATTCAAATAAAGCAGTCCGTCCTTGATATACTGTACCATCGAATTTTCGTACTAGCCGTTGTGCAATAGCTCCCATTAATGTCGCCCGTATTAAATACGGCTCTACGCCCATATCCATGAGTCGTGTTACAACGCCTATAGCTGTATTGGTATGTATAGTAGATAATACGCGATGCCCCGTTAAAGCAGACTTAACGGCTAACTCTGCGGTCTCCTTATCCCTAATTTCACCAATCATAATCGTATCTGGATCTTGCCGTAATACAGACCGAAGACCTTTGGCAAAGGTAAAACCAATCTTTTCATTGATACCAATTTGGATAGCCCCTTTTATTTCAGCCTCTACAGGATCTTCGAGACAGATTAACTTTGTTTCCTCTAGATTAAGCATGCGTAACATGGCGTATAAGGTGGCTGTCTTACCACTGCCAGTTGGCCCACAGATAAGCAACAAGCCATAAGGACGTTTCAATAATTGTGCAATATGCTCAAAAATATCTGTTCGCATCCCTAGCTCTTTTAAATCTTTATGGCTTCCTTCATTCCCCATAAGGCGACATACTAAGGTTTCTCCGTATAGGCTAGGCAATGTAGACACACGCATTGTTACAGACTTATCTTTATGACTCCAAGCCCAACGACCATCTTGTGGTAAACGCTTCTCGCTAATATCTAGAGAACTACATACCTTGATGCGGTTGATAATGAGTTCAGCCTCCTCAAATGATACAGTCATGTAATGTTGCAGCAGTCCATCTTGTCGTAACCGAACATGAGCACCACTTTTAACGGGATCAAAGTGGATATCGCTTACATGGTGTTCTAAGGCATACAAGATAATATCGTCTAATGTTACGTCTACATACATGGTCACCTCCAATACCTTGCGGTATGTTTTTACCTCACACTAGCGTATGGCGTTATAGGTTTCGACATCAGCCTCTAAATCCCTCTTTTATTTTTAAAAATCCACGAAGCGAAAACTTTTCTATTTTTAGACATACAAAAAGGCGCCCCGAAGGGCGCCCTTATTGGTCTTTTAGCTAAGACGATTTTTATTTTAAGTTATAGAAAACGTCATTACCTTTATATTGTGCTGTTTCGTATAACATTTCTTCAATACGAAGCAATTGATTGTATTTAGCTACACGTTCAGAACGAGCTGGTGCACCAGTCTTAATTTGACCAGCATTTACAGCTACAGCAATATCAGCGATAAAAGTATCTTCTGTTTCGCCAGAGCGGTGAGATACTACACATGTATAGCCTGCGCGTTTAGCAAGTTCCATAGCATCGAAAGCTTCAGTGAGGGTACCAATTTGATTAACTTTTACAAGAATGGAGTTACCTACACCAAGTTCAATACCACGAGCCAAACGTTTTGTATTAGTTACGAATAAATCGTCACCAACGAGCTGTATGCGATCGCCAAGACGATCTGTTAACAATTTCCAGCCTTCCCAATCTTCTTCAGCAAGGCCATCTTCGATGGATACGATTGGATATTTGCCTACTAGGTATTCGTAAAAATCTACCATTTCAGCTGCTGTTTTAACTTTACCTTCCCCAGCAAGGTTATATTTACCGTCTTCAAAGAATTCAGATGATGCAGAATCAAGTGCCAATTTGAAGTCTTTACCAGGTTCATAACCAGCAGTTTTGATTGCTTCACAAATTACCTCTAATGCTTCTTCATTAGATGCCAAGTTTGGAGCAAAACCACCTTCATCACCTACTGCAGTGCTAAGACCTTTGCTATGAAGTACGGATTTCAAGGTGTGGTATACTTCTGCACAACTACGGAGAGCTTCTGCAAAGGATTCAGCGCCAACAGGCATAATCATGAATTCTTGGATATCTACGTTATTGTCTGCATGAGCGCCACCGTTCAAGATATTCATCATAGGAACTGGTAACTCTTTAGCATTGAAACCACCAAGGTATACAAATAATGGCAAGTCCAAAGATTCAGCTGCTGCACGAGCTACTGCCATAGATACGCCAAGAATTGCGTTTGCACCAAGGTTAGATTTATTATCTGTACCGTCAAGTTGCAACATCAAATTATCGATTGCCACTTGTTCTGTAGCGTCATAACCGATAAGAGCAGGACCGATTTTAGCATTTACATTATCGATAGCTTTTAAAACGCCTTTACCTAAGTAACGAGATTTGTCACCATCGCGTAATTCTACGGCTTCAAACATACCTGTGGAAGCACCAGATGGAACAGCTGCTGTGGCAATAGTGCCATCTTCTAAACATACTTCAACTTCAACTGTTGGATTACCGCGGGAATCTAAAATCTCTCTTGCAATGACTTGTTCAATTACTGCCATTTTTTCACCTCATAAAATCTAATAGATTAGTTGTCTTCTGACACCCCTTATATATATTGAGCTATATCATACATATAGTTAACTCTAATTAACCAGAAATATAGTGAAAATTCTATATTATGCTTTATGTACTAAACTATGTCCTGTCATGGCTGTTGGTTGTTCTATACCAGCCAAGTCTAATAATGTAGGCGCAATATCACATAGTTTACCAGCTTCTAATGTAGCTGTTTTAAGTGTGTCGCTCATTAAAATTAAAGGAACTAAATTCGTAGTATGTGCCGTATGCACCTTACCGGTTTCATGGTTGACCATAAGCTCAGCATTGCCATGGTCTGCTGTAATCAACAGATGACCATTTTTGCTGCGAATAGCCTCTACAATACGACCCAAACAAGTATCTACAGCTTGAACTGCTTTAACAGCGGCTTCAAAGCTACCCGTATGACCGACCATATCTGGATTAGCAAAGTTCAAAATGATCATATCATACGTTTCATCTTGAATTGCTTGTACAACCTTATCGGTCACTTCATAAGCGCTCATTTCTGGCTGTAAATCATAGGTTGCCACTTGAGGGGATTTTACGAGAATGCGGTCCTCACCTTCAAAGGGTTCCTCTTCACCGCCATTGAAGAAATATGTAACATGAGCATACTTTTCTGTTTCCGCAATACGCAATTGGCGATAACCACCTGCACTTAGAACTTCACCTAATGTTTCAGATAATGTATCCTTTTCATACACAATATGTACGGGCAAACCATCCTCGTATTTTGTCATAGTTGCCATATATATAGATAGTGGCTTCCGTTTAAAGCCATCAAAATCAGGTAACACTAATGCTTTTGTAAGTTCACGACCACGATCTGGGCGGAAGTTACAGAATATAACCGCATCTCCATCTTTGATAGTCCCTGCAGCATCAATCACCGTAGGAAGTACAAACTCATCTGCCGCATCTCTATCGTAAGATTGTTGCACCGCTTCACATGCAGATTTAGCTATTTCACCTTGACCATGTACAATGGCATTGTATGCCAATTCAACGCGGTCCCAACGATTATCGCGGTCCATTGCATAATAGCGACCACTAACTGTAGCAATTTTGCCACAGTTGAGCTCTGCCATATACGCTTCTAAGTCCTTTAAATAGCCTTGTGCACATTGCGGAGCTACATCACGACCATCGAGCAAAGCATGGACATACACATGCTCGATCCCATTATCATGAGCCCCTTTAATGACTGCCTTAATATGATCTAAAGAGCAATGCACATTGCCATCTGAAACTAGGCCTATAAGATGTAAGCTTTGCTTCTTAGCTACTTCGTATAGTTCCTTCATTACAGGACGATTATAAAACTCACCGGACTCAACATCCTTAGTAATACGAGTCAAATCTTGATACACGATGCGACCAGAACCAAGATTTAAATGGCCAACTTCAGAGTTTCCCATTTGACCTTCTGGAAGGCCTACCGCAAGTCCGGATGCTTCTAATGTTGTATGTGGATACATATCCCATAATCGATTAAAACAGAGCGGCTTCGCCTGTACTACAGCATTGGTTGTGTCTGATTTATCCCCCAAGCCAAAGCCATCTAGGATGACTAGCATTACGGGAGCCTCTAATTTAGCCATTTGTAACCTCATATTAAGCGCTTACTTGGTTTGCAGCTTTAATAATATCAATAAATTCATCGACCACTAAGGATGCACCACCTACGAGAGCACCGTCAATATTAGGCTCTCCAAGAATTTCTAATGCATTTTCTGATTTAACGCTACCACCATACTGGATGCGTACTGCATCAGCAGTTTCATTATCATATAGAGATCGAATGTAATTGCGAATTTCTTTACATACCTCTTCAGCTTGATCAGCCGTTGCTGTCTTGCCAGTACCGATAGCCCAAATTGGTTCATACGCAATAATCAATTGGCTGACTTGCTCTTTCGGAATATCAGCCAAAGCCCCTTTAAGTTGTGATGTAATCCAGTCAATCGTATGACCAGTTTCACGTTGTTCTAAACTTTCACCAACACAGACAATAGGATTCAAATTATGATGAAATGCACTTTTAATTTTTGCATTAACGGTCTCATCTGTTTCACCATAATATTCACGGCGCTCAGAGTGACCGATGATTACATAATTAACGCCTACCTCTGTAAGCATAAGTGGTGAAATCTCACCAGTAAACGCACCAGCATCATGATAATCCATAGTTTGTGCACCTACTTCCATAGCTGTATTTTTCGTCAATACTACAGCACGTTCGATGGCTGTGAAAGGCGGACATACAACTACATCACAGAACAATTCCATATCTTGTAACACGCTGTTAAACGCTTCGATCAGAATTGATCCAGACGCAATGGTGCCATTCATTTTCCAATTCCCTGCAATAATGGGTTTTCTCATATTATGCCTCAGACAATGCAGCAATACCTGGTAGGATTTTGCCTTCTAAGAACTCTAAAGATGCACCGCCACCTGTGGAGATGTGGCTAATTTTATCTGCTAAGCCACTTTTTTCAATGGCTGCCACAGAGTCGCCACCGCCAACGATAGTCATCGCATCGGATTCAGCTACAGCTTTCGCTACTGCATTCGTACCAGCTGCAAAGTTTTCCATTTCAAATACGCCCATAGGACCATTCCAAATAATAGTCTTCATTGGCGCCAATGCCTCTATATAAAGTTCGCGTGTTTTAGGCCCAATATCTAATACCATCCAGCCGTCTTCGATTTGATCAACGTCTACAATTTTAGTATTAGCATCGTTGCTGAAAGCATCTGCTACTACAGCATCGATAGGTGTTAATAATTTAGCACCTGCTACGCGAGCTTCCATAACAAGGTCTGTAGCGATAGCTTCTTGGCCTTCTTCAAATAAAGAGCTACCAATGTTGCATCCTTGTGCTTTAATGAACGCATTAGCCATGCCACCGCCGATAATCATTACATCCACTTTAGGCAAAAGGTTAGAAATAACAGAAATTTTATCTGTTACTTTTGCACCACCAATGATTGCCGCCATAGGTGTTTTAGGATGTACTACAGCTGCACTTAATGCTTCAATTTCTTTTTTGAGCAAGAAACCTGCTACCATAGGAATATAGTCAGCAATACCAACTACGGATGCTGCATTACGGTGAGAAACACCAAACGCATCATTGATAGCAACATCTGCAAGAGCTGCCAATTGCTTAGCAAACTCAGGGTCGTTTTTAGTTTCTTCGTTGTGATAACGCAAATTTTCAAGCATCAATACATCGCCAGGTTGTAATGCATTTACGGCTTCTTCAACCTTAGGGCCAATACAGTCATCTACGAATGCTACAGGCTTGTTGATAAGGTCAGATAAATGCTTAGCACATGGTGCCAAAGACATTTCTGATTTGCGTTCCCCCTTAGGACGACCAAAGTGAGAAGCAAGGATAACCTTTGCCCCTTTTTCGATTAAGTAATTGATAGTAGGTAATGCACTACGAATACGAGTGTCATCAGTGATGACACCGTCTTTCATAGGAACATTAAAATCAACACGAACAAATACTGTTTTATTAGCTACTTGTAAACCTTCAATTGTTTGTTTCATTAAAGCCTCCTGATTATAAGCCTTTGCTTGCTACAAATGCGGCCATATCGATAAGACGTTCGGAGTAACCCCATTCGTTATCATACCAAGAAACAACTTTTACCATATTGCCATCCATAACCATTGTTAAATCAGCGTCAACAATGGAGCTACGTGGATCGGAGCTAAAGTCACAAGATACTAATGGCACATCAGATACACCTAAGATACCTTTTAATTCGCCAGCAGCTGCTTTGCGGAATGCTTCATTGATTTCTTCTTTAGTAGCAGGTTTTTCAAGTTCGCAAACAAGATCTGTAGCAGATACGTCTGGAGTTGGAACGCGCAATGCGAAGCCATCTAATTTACCTTTTAATTGAGGCAATACTTTAGCAACAGCTTTTGCTGCACCAGTAGTTGTAGGAATGATAGACATAGCTGCTGCACGAGCACGGCGAGGGTCTTTATGACGTGCATCAAGAATTTTTTGGTCATTAGTATAGGAATGAATTGTTGTCATCATGCCGCGTTTAATGCCGAATTCATCGCATAATACTTTAGCGAATGGAGCCAAGCAGTTTGTTGTACAAGATGCATTGGAGATAATGTGATGTTTTGCAGGATCATACATATCTTGGTTAACACCCATAACCATAGTTAAGTCTTCATTTTTACCAGGTGCAGAGATCAATACTTTTTTTACAGTAGGTTGATTCAAATGAACCTTTGCTTCCTCTGCATCACGGTATTTACCAGTACATTCCATAACAATTTCTACGCCTTCTTCAGACCAAGGCAATTTAGAAGCATCACGATCATGGAATACACGGATTTTTTTACCATCAACATAGATATTTTCTTCGTCAAATGTTACTTCATTAGGAATTGTACCGTGTACGGAATCATATTTTAACAATAATGCAGCACCTTCATTATCGCCAGTTGCATTAATTGCCACTACATCCACATCAGGATTATTAATCGCTGCGCGAACTACACATTTACCGATACGACCAAAACCGTTAATACCAACTTTTACTGCCATTGTTAAATCCTCCTAATAACAAAAATTTTAACCAAATTTCAAACTAAAATTTATAACTACTAATTCGCCTATAAGGCAGAAATTTGTAACAATTGACGCATCCCCTCCGCTGCTTGCTCATCAATTATGAGTATACCTTTTTGACAAGCTCGCATCACACCTATAATAGCATTCGCTTTTTCTTGTCCACCAGCTACAGCAATAACATTGGGAACCTTTACTACATCGGGAAGTGATAAACCAATATTATTAGTAGAATAAATTAACTTACCCTCAATGTCACAATATTGACCAAGTGCTTCACCTACCGCATGATTATCTATCAACTGCTTACGCACATCATCAGCAATATGGCGCTGATCTGCCATGCGCATTGCAGTACCAATACCAAATAATAGTACGTCAGTCCTACTAATGAGATCTCCAATTTCTTTAATTTGCGGTTCACAAGTCATGAGCATATGTAATGAGTCTTGTGAAAGTCCATCAGGTAAATGGAGCATCTTATAGGACCCGCGAAGTCTTTCAGCTAACACAGAAGCGATTACATTAGCTTGGTACTCCACTACCTCACCAACGCCACCCCGGGCAGGTACAACAATAGGATTAAATGGTAATACTGGCATCTCTTCAGCTACTGCAGCCATTGTACTGCCACCACTGATGGCAACTACAGAGTCAGGCTCTAATAAATCCTGTAATAGCTTTGCTGCTGCAAAACCTAACTTTTTAACCATCAAGGTTCCTTCAGTAGGAGTGATGATAACCCTATCGATATGAAGTGCTTCAGTCAATCGATGTTCTAGCTCGTTAATACGATCTAGCTCATTTAAAAAATTTCGCAACTTTGGAACAATTGCATGTCCCTCATCAGTGAGAAAAATCCCTGGTTTATAAATGTCTACAAGACCATTAGCACGCATTAACTCAATATGACTTCGTACGGTTCGCTCAGAAAGGTCCGTTGCAGTAGCTAATGTCCTACGGCCTATAGGCTCTTCATAAACAAGGTGGTTTAGTATTTTGTATCGCTCCTTCAATACGCTAACAATTTCAGGAACAATACGTTCACATATCATTAGAAATTCGTTCATCGGGTCCCTCCTTTACCCGTTTGGATTGCATGAATCGTTTTTCGTCCCATGTGAACAAAATCCGTCCCACCTAAAATAAAAAAATACTTTCACACTTGTATTGTATACCTTATGTAAATTTTATTCAACCCTAAATAAGAGAAAACGACATACGCCTTAGATGATTTGTTATTATTTCAAATCTAATAATATGTCGTCATGTCCTCTTATTATATTTTAATATGTCGTTTTACTTTATTGTATTTTATTTTGTACCGAAGATACGGTCACCTGCATCACCTAAGCCAGGCAAGATGTAACCATGATCATTAAGCTTTTCATCAAGTGCTGCTACATAAATAGGTACATCAGGATGTTCTTTATTTACAGCCTCTACACCTTCAGGAGCAGCCACTAAGCACATTAACTTAATATGCTTAGCTCCTTTTTCTTTTAACAATGTAATAGCTGCTGCTGCACTCCCTCCAGTAGCAAGCATTGGATCAGTTACGATGAAGTCACGTTCGCCTACGTCAGATGGTAGTTTACAGTAGTATTCTACTGGTTTCAAAGTTTCAGGATCACGGTACAAACCGATATGACCAACTTTTGCAGTTGGAATTAAACTAAGCATACCATTTACCATACCTAGACCAGCGCGAAGAATTGGAATAATACCCAATTTTTTACCTGCAATTCGTTTGCCAGTCATTTTAGTTAATGGTGTTTCTACCTCCACATCCTCAAGTGGTAAGTTGCGTGTAATTTCATACCCCATCAACATAGTAATTTCATCAAGTAGTTCTCTGAAATCTTTAGAGCCTGTTTGTACGTCACGCATCAATGTAACTTTGTGTTGAATCAATGGATGTGTCATAACATTAACTTTCATGACTGTCCTCCTATAAAACAATATACATATCCCATTCTAGCTATTAACTATCATATTTACTCTATCACAGATTAGAAAATCATGCCATAAAAATATTAAAAGGGATGTGCCGAGGGTCTAGAGTAGTCAAACATTTGTGACACAGCCTATGCAGCATGAGATAAGAAATAC
>NZ_CAMFFZ010000005.1:0-90365 GCF_945949885.1 Veillonella parvula
TCTGATACTCCCCTATAAAAATGGCTATTTATCAACTGTTTGTTGTGACATAGCCATATTTTTAACTGGCTCTGTTATTTTCTGCAGAAGGTTGGGGCTGACTTAAACGACCCGTCCGTGAAGTTCTTACCCGCAAGACAACTTGCTTCATTATATAGGGACTCCAGATAATGTTTAATCCGCCGCATGTGCAGCTATGAGCTGACGAAGGGGAGCCGGGTGCGGATTATGCCGGACGTCCATGCCGGGAAAGGCTGTACGATTGGTACGACGATGACAATCACAGACAAGGCAGTACCGAACATCGTCGGCGTGGACATCGGCTGTGGCATGTATACGATTGCTCTTGACAAGCAGCCGATTGATTTTGCCAGACTCGATGAAGCGGCTCACATCGTACCTTCCGGGATGAATGTCTGGCCTGAGAAACAGGCTGACTTCAATTTGCAGCGGCTCTATTGTTATGACAAGCTGAAAAAACTGTCTTGGATTGCCTGCAGTATCGGTACCCTGGGAGGCGGGAATCATTTCATCGAGGTCGATAAAACCCATGATGGTCGACATTATCTCGTCATCCATACAGGAAGCCGGAACCTGGGAAAACAGGTGGCGGAGATTTATCAGCGCATGGCCGTTGAGCTGAATGCCCATGATGAAACACTGGAAGAACGGCTCCAGCATATCATAGCAGAATACAAGGCAGCAGGACGGCAAAAAGAAATCCAGAAGGCCATCCAGCAGGCGAAGTCAGAACAACGCAGAGAAAAGCTGCCGGAAGATCTTTGCTTTGTCTCCGGAAAATACCTGAGGCAGTATCTGCATGATGTGGCTCTTTGCCAGCAGTTTGCTAGACTGAACCGGGAGCAGATTGCCAAAAAACTGCTGGAAAGAGCCGGCCTTCAGCCCGGCGAAGCGTTTCATACCATTCACAACTACATCGATGTCGATGAGATGATTCTCAGAAAAGGAGCCATCGCCGCACATAAGGGTGAAAAGGTTCTCATTCCCATCAACATGCGTGACGGAAGCATCCTGGCACTCGGCAAAGGCAATGCCGAGTGGAATTACTCTGCCCCGCACGGCGCAGGCCGCATCATGTCCCGTACCCAGGCAATCAAAGAGCTTTCCCTCAAGGAATACCAGCAGGAGATGGCAGGCGTATATACAACATCGGTAAACGAAGGTACCATTGACGAGGCTCCTATGGCCTACAAATCCCTTGACGATATCTTGGATGTCATCGGTGACACCGTGGACGTTATCGACGTGATGAAACCAGTCTATAATTTCAAGGCGGCAGAGGAGAAGCATTTCTAAAGCATCGGGAAGTGAAGTGACATATATGGAAAAACTAGGGTGCATGAAACGGATTGATGACTTGCGGTCTATCTGGCCGCATGAGGAACAGGATTTTTCAAAATGGCTTGCCCAAAAAGAAAATCTGGAACAGCTGAGTGATGCCATTGAAATTGACCTAGAGCTTGAGGAAACGGAATCTCCAGTAGGAAGTTTCAGTGTAGACATCTACGCCCGCGAAAGCGGGAGTTCCCGTGGGATTATCATCGAGAATCAGCTGGAAGATACCGACCATGATCATTTGGGAAAAATCATTACGTATGCGGCAGGGAAAGACGCTGAAATTATAGTCTGGATTGTCAAAAGGGCTCGTGATGAGCATAAACAGGCTATCGGATGGCTGAATCAGCATACGGATGAAAATATTGGTTTTTTCCTGATTGAAATTGAACTCTGGCGCATTGGGGATTCGCTGCCAGCACCACGGTTTAATGTTGTAGAACGTCCCAACGAATGGGCAAAAACGGTGAAAGCTGCAGAAACCCTGACGCCGCTGCGGAAATTCCAATTGAACTTCTGGCAGCAGTTCTGTGACTATGCCTTCGATAAAGACAGTAAGTTCAGCAAGAGCTTCTCATGCAGAAAGGCTTTCGCGACCAATTGGTACAACCTGAGTACCGGCGTATCGTCTGTGGTGGTAGAATTTACAATCAACACATCCCGCCATCGGGCGACAGCGGGCTTGTATGTTGCCAAGGGGAAGGATTGGTATAGGCAGCTGAAAGATAATCAAGATACGATAGAAAAGGAATTAGGCGCTTCCATTGAGTGGTCAGAAGGTGAAAAAGATGGACGTATGCTTTTGACCAAGGAGCTTGATGCGGCGTTTGATAGAAAAGAATATAAAAACTACTTTGACTGGTTCATGGAAAAAGCACTTCTGCTCAAGAAGATAGCCAATCAGTACAACACCGATTGAAGTGAACACGGGGGTGTTCAAAATCCCTGCTATCGTTCGATTGTATCAAATACAGACACCTTTGAGAGGTTTTATGGAAACAAAATGGTATTCAGATATTTGGCAGCTTATGGTAGCTCCCTTTAAACGTGGTATTCCACAGATCGTAGAACATGGATCTTGTCGAAAAGGGTTCTATGCTACAGCAGCTTTGGCATTAATGTCATTCGTATTTTCAAATATTCTACCTGCTCTTGTGGGTATGATATTTGTAGATAAACTTAATATTGCACTTACTGGTGCGGCAGCTCTTTCTGGGGTCGGCCTATTAGGCCTAGCGTTTGGCTTGCTATTTGCTTTTATTGGTATTGCTATTTATTCTGCTATTTTTTCTTGGGTCGCCAATAAATTTGATGCGAATACTACATATGAGTCTGTGTTAAAGATCATGTGGTATGAACAAGCTTATAATCAGATTATGGGTCTAGTATATTTCATTGGATTTCTATTACTATCATTGCCATTTTTGTTGCTACTAGGATCTAATCCTGATTCTACAGTAGGTAGTATCGTATGGATAATTATTATTATATTCGCAACGATAGTTTTTGCAGTCTATACATTCTGGGTATGTTTAACATTGTTAAGTCGCCAAATTAATAAATCCCGTTTAGCAACTTTTGGCATTTCTATTATTACGAGTTTAATTCCCATAATCGTTTTAGGTATCTTGATTGGAATGATAGCACTTGCTACTTCCAGATAATTACATAACATGAAAAATATGAAAGGGGGCTGTAACAAAACAGCCCCTTTTTTATATTTTAAAGGAATCGCAATTAGAATATGGTAAAACCACATTCTTTTATAGGCTCTTTTGTGCTATAATGATGAACGGAAAATGAAAAGGAACTATTTTTTATAGTTCCTTTTAGTGTGTTGTATGTTATAGTATTTAAACTTGAATGTTATGTATGTATATTGTGTAAAAGGTGGTGATACTTATGATGGTAGGTTTAATGCAGTTTATCTATCGTTTATTAAACCCTATTGAAGAGAATAATCCTCGTATGTATCACTTTGATATTGCCTATGGGCAACTCATAGGAATGTTGCTATTAACACTTATATGCTATCAATTTACTATTGTAGGTGAAGGCGTATATTTAGATGCTATACGTGCGTTTATACGTAATTCTTCGTTATTGGTAAGGTGGGAATCACTATCTCTTCCAGTAGGTCAACATGAAATACAACTTTTTTTGGAACAGATGGGTAGGCCTAGAGAATTTTGGAATCTAGGTCGCTTTGCATGGGTAATCGGAAAAGTCATTCTCATGGCATGTATCATTATAGTCTATGCGGTTGCTCAACAGCGTAAATTCTATGTTCGAACTGTTACAACCGGTATTTTGCATATCATGTCATTTGCTCAACTTGTTGTGGCACTGATTACTTTTACAGCAGGGATTATGCTGATTCTAACTTCGGTACCATTAATACTGCAAGCGATCATTGGCTTCTGTATGATTGTGCTATGTATTTTAAGTACCGTATTATTGTTACAAACTATGGGACGTATTGCGGGAGCATGTATTAATGGGACCCCTTATGAAGGTCTGATTCTAATGTTGATTGCTCTTTTGGTAGCACACGTGTTTGAATGGGTTTATATGTTGACTCGATAAAATACATATGATATATCTAGGATGAGCTATGACTCGTCCTTTTTTACTAGTTTTAAACTAAAAGGAGCATTTATGACATGGTATAAGGATATATTACATTTATTTACCAAACTTAGCGAACAATCATTTCAAAATATTATCAATTACGGATCTCATACGAGAGCCATTCTAAATCTAGTTGTATCTACTATTGTATTATATATAATGACCTATAGCTTACCGTTTATGGTAAAAGTTATATCTCCATTGCTTGGGATTAAACGGATTACTGGGTTAACTCACTTTGATTTAGTTAGCACTCTAGCAAGTTCTACATTCTTGATTTTTCAAATTATCATCGGTTCATTCGTCATATGGCGCTTACTTATTTTAGTAGGTGGACATGGTACGTATAGCGGCGTGCTGCGCAATTATATATATGGCATAGCTTATACAAATGCGCTTCGCACGGTTGTATTACTATTAGTCCATATAATAGGGATTATTTTTTTCTCTCTATCTCTTCAAAAATATGTTGGAGATATGGCCTATCTTATTACGATGTTTAGTCAATATTATGCTGTATTTATTGTAGCTCAATTAATGCGACGTTATGTTGGACTAGGCATCGTTAAAACCTATATAGTTATGTTTATTGTGGCATTACTATCAGTATCAGCATTGCCTCAATGGATTCGCTTTGTCCATACATTATTCAAATAATATATTGTGATAAGAATTAAAAACCGCAAGATACATATCTTGCGGTTTTTTGCTCATTAACTTAGTTGAGCTTCGTAATGGTGTAATAAGAGCTCTACATTATCTTCGTCGTATTCGATTTGTTGTGACCATCTTGCAATTTGCTTTAAGGGATGCCCCTCTAAGGCGCTAGCCATAAGTATATAGTCAGTACCATCCTTTGCATAAGCTAAGATAGATTCCAAGGAATAGTCTGATAGCATATCAATTTGGCGATACAATATATATTGGTACACTTTGTTAAATAGGATCATATCCTCTTGCTGTATATAGGTCTGTACGGATGCGGTGAGTTGGTCTAGTTTACTAGATAATGTATTAACCTGTGCAGTCCAATTTTCATCGATGGGTTCCGTTTTTTTATATAGGTCTAATAATTCTTTGAAAGACTGCTTTGTGGGATTTGGCGCATATTGGAATAGATTAGGATCTAAATCAAAGGCCAATAATTCAAATACATTCTGAAGTGTTAATCGCTCCTCAGAAGTAAATTCGTTATCGTCATCCTCAATTGTAAAGAGGAGGGAGTCTATCGTTTTATTTTGAGCTAATAACTCAACAGAGGCTTCACAAGATAAACCGACTCCACATAGCTCTAAGTCTTCAATATATTTATAAAAGCGCGGATGCATATGGCAGATGTCGCAAAGTCCTTCTTCACCCAATTCGAGTACAACCTTACACAGTCCATTTTCATTGAGTAAGGGGCACATAGGTTGTGTTTTGGGAAATACGAAATGACTACCTTCGTCATCAACCGTGATGGCTTGTTGTAAACTTTCACCAAGAGAACCTGTCATGGAATGATAACGTTCAGCAGTATGTTCGTCTATATCGATGGTCCACAGCTGACAACATGTATTTTCGCATCGATTGGCCTTGCATTGAAATTCGTGATATATAGTGGGGTAAATTGAAATCATAGTTAGCTCACATGTAGTTACAAAAATGAATCTATGTGCATTGTATCATAGGGTGCAGGTACATGCACTAATTATATAAATAAAGATTATAAACCGTGTTGATTTAGTGTATAATTGTATATATATTGTTATGATAACTGTTTGAGATATGGAGGAACCAATGAGATCATTTTTTGTAAAAGGTAGCCTTGTATTGGCCTTGGCAACGGCATTTGGCATGCCAAATGCAAGTGCAGCCTCTTTAGTAGCTGTAGAGCCAACTGTGGCAGTTGTTGATGGCAACCATGCGGCAATTGTAGGAGCTAATGGTTTATTAAATGCCTTTATCCAAAATCATCCAAATGCTGGAATTACGGAAATCGCCTTTGATGCGGATGGAGGTCAAATTAAGTATGATGTAGAAGGTTTTGATGAAACTGGCAAATATGAGTTAACGTATATCTATGCTACTAATCAAATCTTTGAAAAACGCGAAGGGGACTTCCATAAATCGTTAAAGAAAAAATCTTTTGATCCACGAGAAATTTTACCTCCTGCAGCAGTGGTGAACTTTGTTTATGCCCAAACAAAAGGCAAAGCTGTGAGTCTCAACGAATGGGCTGTGCGCTATGATAAAGGTAAAATCGTGTACAAAGTTAGCTTTGGTACAGAAGATAATAAAGAGGTACATGTACGTATGGATGCAATGAACGGTAAATTGCTATCTGTTAAATTTGATGACTAATATATGATTGACTAGTTATTATATCTTAATAGTGCCTAGTTATTTTATTCTGAATATAATAATTAAATACATTAATACTGTTTTTCTTAAAAAAATAACTAGTATTGAAGTATTTTTTGTGAAAGTTTGTTCATGAATGTGAATTTTTAGATATCAACACGTGTATTTTGAAGCCGTTTATCCCTTATATATGGGGTAAACGGCTTTTGACATGTTATTCATGGAATTTTTAAGTATAAAGTAAATCCCATAGGATTTTATAGGAATTATATATAAATTCATTCTAAACTCACTATAAAATAAGCATTTAATGGTTCTTCTACATTTTGACTTCATAGACTATCGATAGTATGTGTACCAGTCGAAAGACAAACTCAACTATATCTGAAATTTCCAAACTATATATCTACAAGTCCATGCTAGATATATGTTTTGGAACTTACATGATGACATTGAGTTGACTGGAAATATACATGCGTAAAGTTGCATGTATATGAATTAATAAGGAGGACAATATGAAAAAATCTATTTTAAAAAGTAGTATTGCTTTAGCAGTGGCTGGCGTATTTGGTGCCACTGTAGCTGTAACAGCAGCTGAACCAGTAACTCCAATGCCTGTTACGCAAGAAACAGCGAGTACAGCGACTCCAGCACAACCAGTTACTGATCCAGTAGTTCCTACTGTAGCGGTGGCTCCAGATGTGGCTACTACTGCAGTTGCACCTAAAACTCCGGTAGCTCCTGTAGCAGAAGCTAATCAAGTAGGTACAGCAGTTCGTAATACTACACCAGTTCCAACAGCTACACAAGATGTTAAAACACCAGTAGCTCAAGAAACTGTAGTGCCTAGTACAGAAAATCCTGCAGCAGCGATCCCTTCTATTGAAACTGCATCTGTAGCTAAAGCGCCTAGTGAACCAAGAGTAGTACGCAGTGGTGATAAAAAATCTGATTCTGTAGCGAAGCATGGTAAAGAAGTTAAAAATACTAAAAAAGCTGCAGTAGATAAAGCGCCTAAAGTAAAAGTTGTGAAAGACGAAAAAAAAGCTGATAAAGAAGAGCCTACTAAAGAGGAAAAAAAAACTCTAAAAGTAGAAAATCACAACCTAGCACAACCAACCAGCAAGAAGGCGTAGTAGACCAAAATAGTATTTTCGTAGTTGGTGCTAATTATTTAGTTGACCAATTCGAAAGCAAATTTGGAAACTCCAAAATTACAAATGTATCTTTCAAAACTCAAGGTAAAACTGCCATCTATGAAGTAGCTGGTTTTAATACTAGTGGTGCTCATTCTATGACTCTAGATGTGGCTACTGGTAATGTAACTGATGGTACTCCTAAAGCATATGATGCATCTATGGAAGCTAGTGCTATTGATGCCGGAACAGTAATACCTCCACATGTGGCAATTAATGCAGCTTTCGTACAGTCTGGCAAGGTAGCGACTGGTATTAATGCGTGGTCTCTTGCTAATCAAAATGGAAAATCACTATATACCATAGAGTTCCATGATGCACAAAATAAACCGATATCCGTTGTATTGGATGCTAAAACAGGGACGGTAGCAAAATAAGTTGATCTCCTATTCTATAGCGCTGTAAAGTAAACCCTTTCAAAAACGAACACTAAGCACTCAAAACTATACACACATAACATAAGTACACTTACACACACATACACAACACATAAAACACACAAAAACACACACAATAAACAATTACACACAGCCCTCTGGATTGGATAGATAAACATTGACTCTCTCCTATGCCGTCTATCATTCAGAGGGCCCCTTATGAATTGTGGTTCCCTCCGAATCATAAGATTATATACTTGGTATATATACTCTCTCTCACAATAAGAACGTAACTGCTTTACAGCACGCTGGGGATAGGAGAGCAAGAAATCCCGTATCATATGTAGAATTCTACATGTGATACGGGATTTCTTTATTTTACATAGGTTAGATATATTGTCGTGGTACGCGCTCTGAGAATCCACAAAAGATTTCATAAGGAATTGTAGAAGCAAGGGCTGCAATTTCTAGTGCAGAAATACTTTCATGACCTTGGGACCCTAGAAGAACCACCTTATCGCCTGGCTTTACGGTAATCGTATTTGGAACGGCGACCATGAATTGGTCCATACAAATGCGACCTACTACAGGGCAACGCGTGCCATGAATCAGTACGGTACCTCGATTGGATAAACTACGAGGATAACCATCCGCATAGCCTACCGGGATAGTAGCAATCGTCATTGGCTCAGCTGTGATATAGGTAGACCCATATCCGATGCCTTCGCCAGCAGGGATATATTGCACATGAACAACTTCACTATGGAAGGATAAAACTGGCTTTAAGCCCAATCGATTTGGTACATCAAGGGATGGCATGATACCGTATTGAATAATACCAGGACGAGCATCTGTGAATAGACTATCTTTGACAGATAAAAGACCTGCACTGTTGGCGAGGGAGAAACGGTAATCTGCTTCTGGACGGAATGCCCGTATTTCATCTACCATGCGATGAAATTTTTGCGTTTGGCTATGGGCGTGTGATTGATCCGCCGCATCAGCATTGCTCATGTGGGAGAAGAATCCGTCTATTTTCAAATTTTCGTAGGACTCAATGCGTTTGATAAACTCAATGGCATCCTCAGGTTTGATACCGATGCGATGCATACCTGTATCAACGGCAACAGCAACGCGAATGATCATGTCGTGATTATCGGCTACTTTATCGAGTGCTTCCAAGTCTGTAGATTCACAAACAGCAGGAATGGAATTCGTATCTGCCACAAGCTCAAAAGATTGTGGCCTTGTGAGACCTAATAGATAAATAGGCACCATAATACCTGCATTGCGAAGAGGTACAGATTCTTCCGGAATAGCAACGGCTAAGGATTCGTAACCTTCCTCCACAGCAATACGGCCCATCATAACGCTGCCGTGGCCGTAGCCATTGGCCTTGATAACAGCTGTAGATGTGCTCCACTCAGGCAAACTATCTTTAATTTTACGCAAATTCTCGCGAACGAGACTTGTATTTATGGTCAAATAGGTGGGTCTCATGGTATTCCTCAATTCTATATAACATTACTCTTATTTTATAACTTTTGGGGAATTACACAATACTTTTGTGAAAGTTTTATACAGAAAAATTAGTTATATTTTTAATTTTATAGCTCTTCTGTATATATTATATACAATAATTGTGAAAGAATACTAATTAATATGGTTAGATGTGTTATTTAGGCTATATATTATAGTATTATTTATATAAATGATGTTTTTGATTCTATAGATATTTGTACCAATTCTATAGATAATAGTATAATTTATATGGATAAATTCTTTATATATTTGATATATATCTATAAAAGTAATTGAGTAAACTTTTTCTTATTTTTTAGTTGTTTAGGAGGTTCTCATGAGTGAACGTGTAGTAGTTGTAAACGCAAGTAAAATGAATTATGACCATGCATTAGATTTCTCTATATTATCTAATGATGTACAGGTTTATGATAACAGTACAAATACTGAGCTTATCGAACGCATTCAGGGTGCTCGCGTAGTAGTAACAAAAGAGATTTCTGTTACTGCTGAGTTACTTTCACAATTTCCAGATACAGTAAAGCTCATCGTAGAAGCCGGCACAGGCTATAATAATATCGACCTCAATGCAGCAAAGGCAAAGGGTATCGCTGTGTGCAACATTCCAGCATACAGTACAGAGCGTGTAGCACATACGGTAATCATGATGATTCTTAATTTTGCGTCCACTATGCAACAACAAATTGGTATGCTTGCTAAAGGGGACCGTAGCAATTTTACAAAACATTTACAAGTGAGTCATACAGAAGTGAATGGCAAAACCTTAGGTGTTGTTGGTGCTGGTCACATCGGAATGGAAGTTATCAAAGTAGCAAAAGCACTTGGCATGAATATCTTGGTTCATACACGTACACCGAAAGCTGATGGGGATGGTATTCGTTATGTAAGTCTTGATGAATTACTTGAAAATAGTGATTATATTACATTGCATTGCCCATTGAATGATCAAACTAAACATCTTATTAATAAAGAAACAATTGGTAAGATGAAACCTAATGTAGTCATCGTTAATACTGGTCGTGGTGCCCTTATCAATGAAGCTGATCTTTGTGAAGCATTAGCAGCTAAACGTATCGCTGGGGCAGGCCTTGATGTACAGGAAGTAGAACCTCCTGCAGAGGACAGTCCACTCTATACACTTGATAATGTTATCATTACTCCGCACATGGGCTGGAAAGGCCTTGAAACACGTCAACGCCTGGTAGGCATTATTCGAGATAATATACAAGCATTCTTAAAAGGTGAACCAATTAATGTGGTGTCATAATAGTTACGATAAAGATTTATAACAGTATAATTTATACTATTACACCTTGGTTTAATATAAAGGTCTATATTATAGGGTTGTTTGAACATCTACAGTATAGTGTAGTTTATAATATTACATAATAGGTTCTATAACGGCATGAAAGTAATTGTCTAATTTTGTAGGTGATTCTTTCATGCCGTTTTTTACCCACCATAACACCATTTCCACAAAACTACCTGAAATATGATTGATAATAAAGTCATCCGGTAGATTTGTATTTGCTTTACGGTCTTGATTGATGAAATATCTTTGTACCAACTCATTTAAATGATCTCTAAAATAGCGCAAAAAGATTTCGTTATTATCACTAGCTAGTAGTTCGAGGATTTTATTTTCATTTTGCTGTAAATGTTGTAATAAATGACCAAATACTGAGACTGGGTAAATATTTTGTTGATAAAGTCCATGAGCATGAGGTAAATGATTAATACTATCTTTTATATGTAAAAATAAGTCTTCGCAGAGGGCTTCTAGTAATGCCTCTTTTGTGTCGAAATGAGCATAAAACGTGGTGCGTCCAATATCTGCGGCACTAATGATTTCCTGAACGGTGATTTTATCATATGCTTTATTAGATAATAATTCGTTAAAAGCTATAAATATAGCTTTACGAGTCCTTTTCTGTCTACGATCCATATTAACTCCTGTCATACTTTTAGTACAAAACATCATATATGTTCCGTAATGAACATATATGATGTTTTATATATTGTATTAAAACCATAGGTTGATACAATTAAAGTGAACAAAGTGTTCGCTATCGTAATTATTGTACTGTAAGTATAGTCATAATTCAATTCATATTGATAGTGAAAGTCTGATAAGGGGATTGCTGTATGGTACATCGAATACATGATATATTATCTGGTTTATATATGACGATTTTAGCAGGGCTATTTTTACTGCTTGATGGGATTCCGCATTTGATAGAGGAGTTTGGTGGACAGAGTCCGTTTCAAAATATATTCCCTTTTGAGCCTTCTTGGGTTACCGTTATTATTTGTGGTTTTCCTCTTGTGTATTTATCTATTCGAAGGATCGTATATAATAAGGGAATTAGTAAAATCTCATCAGCTCTATTGATTTCCATGGCTATGTTTGCAGCCGTTGCCATCGGAGATATATTTGCGGCTGGTGAGGTAGCGTTTATTATGGCTTTAGGCGCTCTCCTTGAAGAATCAACTACCGAGCGAGCAAAAAAGGGGTTAAAAAAGTTAATTTCGTTAGCACCTGTTAAGGGTCGTAAAATACAAGATAACAAAGAAATAATGATTTCCGTAGAGTCTATACAAAGTGGTGATTACTTGCGAATCCTTCCGGGCGAAACAATACCTGTAGATGGGCGAATCATTAACGGTGAAACAACGGTAGATCAATCCATTATGACAGGAGAGTCTATACCTGTTGATAAAACAATTGATGATGATGTATTTGGTGGAACTATTAACTGTTTTGGTGCCATAGATATTATAGCTACTAAAGTGGGCGAAGATAGTTCTATTCAAAAAATGATTCAGCTTATTCGAAATGCGGAACAGAAACAGGCTCCGATTCAGCGCATAGCTGATACTGTTGCTAGTCGATTGGTGCCTATTGCATTGTTGATTGCTTGCATAGGCTATCTAGTAACTGGAAATATCATCGTCGGTGTTACTGTGTTGGTAGTATTTTGTCCTTGTGCATTGGTGCTTGCTACACCTACTGCGGTTATGGCCGCTATTGGTCAAGCTACTAAACATGGCGTTATTATTAAATCTGGTGAAATTCTTGAAACTATGGGAAAAGTGGATACCATGGCATTTGATAAAACCGGCACATTAACACGTGGCCAGTTATCGGTTCAATCTATTTTGGTCGTTGATACAGATTATAGTGAGGTCGATATTCTTCAATTAGCTGCATCTGCAGAGGCTAAGAGTGAGCATCCTATTGGCAAGGCTATCGTTTCTCATGCCATGCATCAAGAGTTAGAAATACTTGATACTTCTTCGTTTACAATGTCCGTAGGAAGGGGCATTATTGCCGTAATAAACGGTGTTAAATTATATTGTGGTCATGAACGTTTTCTTGAGGAACATAATATTATTGTTGATGAAAGGGTTCAACAAAACGTAAATACATATCGAAGTGAAGGAAAGGTATCTATCATTATTGCAGATAAAGATCATATTATAGGTATTATTACTTTATCTGATACAATGCGACTAGATACGGCAGATATGTTGTCTGCAGTCTCTAGTCTAGCTATGAAAACAGTACTTCTTACGGGGGATAGTAAAGAAACGGCTACATATATTGGCAAAAAAGCAGGTATTTCTGAAATACATGCGGAGCTTTTACCTGGAGAAAAAGTGAGTATTATTGAAGAGTTGCAAGGAAAACACCACAAGGTTTGTATGGTTGGTGATGGAATTAATGATGCACCAGCTATGAAGACTGCTGATGTGAGTATTGCAATGGGGAGTATCGGTAGTGATATTGCCATAGAAACAGCTGATATTGCATTGATGAGTGAAGATCTTAGCAAAATTCCTTATATTAAGCGACTATCAGATGCTACGATTAGAACTATTAAATTTAGTATTGCTTTATCAATGGCCATTAACTGTATCGCTATTATTCTCTCATTACTTGAGGTTTTGACACCTACTACCGGTGCGTTAGTTCATAATGTGGGGTCCTGTTTGGTTGTCCTCATTGCAGCCCGTTTGTATGATAGAAAGTTTATATAAATGCAATAAGAGCCGTCCCCGGTTGTATGGGGGCGGCTCTATTGATTAGGGCTATCATAGATCAAGTCTTGGTATATATATATTTATATATATCAAGGGAGGTAGTTATCCTCAAACTTGATTATGATTGATGTTGTGTTTTGATGGGACTCCACCAATGGCGTCGATAGGCCTTGATGCCTTCCACCACGGTTCTTGTCGCTTTAGCTGCAATATCTTTCGTTGCAGCGGGGATGCCCTCTAGGCGATAGGGAATACCTAACTCCTTATATTTAGCAGTACCCATAACGTGATAAGGTAAGCAATCAACGGCTTGTAAATTTTTCAGAGATCCTAGAAAAAAGCCTAGACGATAGTGACGATCGGCATTATCTGTAATCGTAGGGACTACTACGTGACGAACCCAAATCGGAACTTCCACGTCTGCCGTCAATCGAGCAAACCCGAGAATGGGTTCTAACGGTTTACCCGTTAACCATAAATGCTTGGCTGGATCGATTTCCTTAATGTCTAGGATGACGAGACTAGTCACACTGAGTAATTTACGGTATGCCACCTCTTGGTGGGGATCAAAACAAATTCCACTTGTATCTAAACAGGTATGGACGTTTCTTTCACGGAAATATGTGAAAAGCTCAATCACAAAGTCGATTTGCATAAGAGCTTCCCCACCTGTAACGGTGATACCACCATTAGTATAAAATTGGCGGTTACGTTCGTACTGGTCCCATAATTCCTTCACGGTCATAAATTTAGCATCATCGCTAGTTTCAGCCCATGTGTCAGGATTATGGCAATAAGCACAGCGCATGGGGCAGCCTTGAAGAAATACCACCATGCGCATGCCTGGACCATCAACCGTACCCATCGTTTCAACCGAATGAATACGTCCAGTCATAGGAAACCTCGATTAGATTTGTTGATGGAATGTACGGGAAATAACTTCGTCCTGTTGTTGTTTTGTCAATTTGTTGAAGTGCACCGCATAACCGGATACACGAATCGTCAATTGAGGGTACAACTCAGGATGTTTTTGAGCGTCTAACAATGTTTCACGAGTAAACACGTTAACGTTCAAATGATGGCCGCCCTTTTGGGAATAACCATCCAATAACTCTACCAAGTTATCAACTTGTTGGTTGCTCATGGGTATAACCTCCTTTCAACCAAGACTAACACGCATATCGATGCCGGTGAAAGCAGTTCGATACTGTGGAAGATTTTACTTATCTTCCTCTATAGTAACATTTGGTTCGCTGCATGCGAAGTTTGTATTGCTGTTAGGCAATTGAGAAGGGTCTAACTCAATATCAAAATCGCTAACGGAAACAAATGTTTCACCAGATTTACCTAATGCGTCCGGAATGATAGAGAAGGTATTAGAAATACCATCGGAGCAATCACGCCATGGCATTTTAGCTACGGATGCCAATGAAGATACGGCACCGTGAGAATCACGACCGTGCATTGGGTTCGCGCCAGGAGCGAAAGCTTCGCCAGCTTTACGCCCGTCTGGAGTAGAACCTGTAGCAGTACCATATACTACGTTGGAAGTAATTGTTAACAAGCTCATAGTAGGAACGGATTGACGATATGTAGGATGTTTACGAATTTTGTTCATAAATGTGGAAACAACTTTTGCTGCCAAGCCATCTACACGGTCATCATCGTTACCATATTTAGGGAAGTCGCCTTCGATTTCGAAATCAACAGCGATGCCATTTTCATCACGAATAGGTTTTACTTTAGCATATTTAATAGCGGATAAGGAGTCTGCTACTACGGATAAACCAGCGATACCAGTTGCAAACCAACGAGTTACCTTGCGGTCATGCAAGGCCATTTCTAGTTTTTCATAAGCATATTTATCGTGCATGTAGTGAATGATGTTTAATGCATTTACATATACGCCTGCCAACCATTCCATCATGTCGTCGAATTTTTCCCATACTTCGTCGAATTCTAAGTATTCGGAAGTGATAGGGCGGTATTTAGGACCAATTTGTTTCTTCAACTTTTCGTCAACACCGCCATTGATTGCGTAAAGCAAGCATTTAGCCAAGTTGGAACGAGCACCGAAGAATTGCATTTCTTTACCAATACGCATTGGGGATACGCAACATGCGATTGCGTAGTCATCACCAGAGTTAGGGCGCATCAATTCGTCATTCTCGTATTGAATGGAAGATGTTTCAATGGATAATTTTGCACAGAAACGGCGGAAGCCGATTGGCATGCGAGGGGACCATAATACAGTGAGGTTTGGTTCTGGAGCAGGACCAAGGTTAGTCAATGTATGTAGGTAACGGAAGGACATCTTGGAAACCAATGTACGGCCGTCAGTACCCATACCACCGATGGATTCAGTCGTCCAAACAGGGTCACCTGTGAACAAATTGTTGTATTCGTGGATACGTGCGAAGCGAACCATGCGCAATTTCATAATGAAATGGTCTACGAATTCTTGAATTTGCTCCTCTGTGTATGTGCCGTTGCGAAGGTCTCGTTCAGCATAGATATCGAGGAATGTGGAGTTACGGCCAATGGACATAGCAGCACCGTTTTGCTCTTTAATGGCACCAAGATAGCCGAAGTAAATCCATTGCATAGCTTCACGAACATCCTTAGCTGGCTTGGAAATATCATAGCCATAGGACGCTGCCATCTCTTTCAATTCTTTCAAAGAACGGATTTGATCTTGTATTTCTTCACGGTCGCGAATGACATCTTCTAGCATGTCACCCATTGTGATGCTAAATTGTTCTTTTTTATCTTCAATGAGATAATCAACACCGTAAAGAGCGATACGGCGATAGTCACCGATAATACGACCGCGGCTGTACGCATCTGGCAAACCAGTTACAATATGAGCTGTACGTGCAGCACGCATTTCTGGAGTATATACATCAAATACGCCATCATTGTGAGTTTTGCGATGTTTTTTGAAGAAGTCCTCTGTTTGCGGATCCATTTTGAATCCGTATTCTTCGATAGCGGATTTTGCCGTACGCAAACCACCATATGGGAACATAGCGCGTTTCAAAGGTTTGTCAGTTTGCAAACCAACGATTGTTTCAAGGTCTTTGTCGATATATCCTGGCGCATGGGCAGTAATGTGTGTGGCCACAGAAGTATCAGCATCGAGCATGCCGCCTTTTTCACGTTCTTCTTCATAAAGCTTCATTACTTGTTCCCACAATTTTGTTGTTCGTTCTGTAGGACCAGCAAGGAAGGAATCGTCCCCTTCATAGGGAATATAGTTTCTTTGAATAAAGTCGCGTACATCAACGGCTTTATCCCACACACCTGTGTTAAAATCTTTCCATGCAGTATGTTGCATTTTGCACCTCCATAAAAGGATATAACTATAGATTTCTATGCCTATAGTGTACAATGTTTGTAACAATTCCACAATGAATAGATGATATAGATTTTCAATACATACTATGCGATTTTGTGAAGTATCTCATAAACTTCCATAAGCTAAATTGTTTGGATACAACAATATATAGGTTTGTATGAGTTTTTGTTTTTTATGATTTTATTTAATGTATATATAATAATATGAAATTGCATATCAATATTGTTAAGAGACCTTGGGTACCGACTTTTCAATAATATTGGATAGCTTATATTTGTGCATAGTTCAAGCGGTCGTTTACATCTTGTATAGAATTAGCCTGTAAGTCTTTATAAATGCATATATATTGCGATGCTACGGAACGTTGCTGGACAGGAAAACAAGAGTTTCTTTTCTTCATTGACATCATATACTATACTTTGAGCAGCTCTTGTTGAAGAGTAATTGATATTGCTTAATATAGGAGGTCACATTATGGATTTTAATGAAAAATTACGGGAGTATAGAAAACAGTCTGGATTATCTCAGGGAAAATTAGCGGAAACACTTAATGTATCGAGACAGACCATAACAAAATGGGAATCGGGCAATGGGATGCCGGATATTTCAAATTTAAAGGCCCTTTCAGCTGTATTCAATATTTCTGTGGATGAATTACTTTCAGAAGAAGCGGTTAAACTTCGATATCCTTATGAAAGCGTCGTAGAATATGATATCGATGAGATAAAACATTTCGATGTTAAATTGGGCTCTGTTAATCACGTAAAAATGAGAGCTGGAGAGGGTGAGAAGATAAAGGTTCAACTGGTCAGTGATACTATTGAAAATTTGACGGAACTGGTGAAAGTAAAAATCGATGATATTAAGAGGCATATCGATGTAGATGTAAATCGTTCTAAATCCTTATCTGAGGAGCTTGTAAAAGAACATTTGTCGATTTTTATAAATTTGCCTGAAAAATATATGGGAGATACGGAGTTAGCGACCCAATGTGAAAAACTGGAGCTATTTGATATTGATAGCGAAAGGTTTGAGCTGAATGGAGAGGCTAAAGAAATTTTTATTGCCGGTGGTAACAGTCATATAGAGTTGGATAATAACTCTCCAATGGAGATATATGTAGCGGATTATACGGGGCGAATTGATGTAAATCAGATATCGGCGAAATCTCGTCTGTATGTCCTTCATGAGTATGCTTTCAAAGTGGTAAAAAAAGGTATTCGCACTAAATTGCTTTTTGAAGAGCGAGGAAAACTTGTAGATGATTTTTCCGTGGCTGAATCAGAAAATCAAATTGAAATTAATGGTATTAATAGTGAACTTACGATAGTCAAGCTAAGTAATTAGTTGCCTTAATTACAGGGCCATTCTTACAGCACAGTTTTCATAAAACTTAATTTCTTGTGTTCCCATAATTTTGTTGTACATTTTGCAGACCCAGTAAGGAAGAAATCGTCTCCTTCATAGGAGTAAAAGGTATGATTTGATTTCTTGTAGTTTCAGTGGTATATTATGGTACAATTTAGATAGTGTTATTAAGATATAATACATATAGATAACATTATCTTGGTAGAATTAATCAAGATAGAAATAATCTGGATAGAATATACGTGGATCAAAATTGATTATAAGATTGTATATGCGAATACTATTGAAAGGCGGATGTTAATGACAAATCGAAAGAAAGCACTTTTAGGTGCATCTGCTACAATTGCTGTATGGGCTACTGCATTTCCTTTCAGTAAAATAGCATTACAATCCGTAGATTCATTAACACTTTCTGTGGCAAGGGTTATGGGTGGGGCCTTACTTATGCTGATAATCGGTGTTGTAAAAGGCTTACACATACCGACAACATGGCGTGAGTGGGGACTATATATTCTGTTAGGCGCCACAGGGAATTTTGTTTACCAAGTTGTTTTTAATGAAGGTTTGCGCACAATTCCGGCGGCCACATCCAGTATTATTATGGCCTTGACTCCGATGACGACGGCACTGATGGCCATGATTGTTTATAAAGATAAAATACGCCCCATAGGCTGGTTATTTACAATAACGGCTTTTATAGGTGTAGCCATAATTATTCTTTGGAATTCAACCCTTACAATTCCTACAGGTGCATTATGGACTTTGCTGGGGATGACACTCTTTGCAGTTTATAATATCCTTAATCGTGGACTTAGTTTAAAAGGATATAAGCCTATCACTATCGCCATGTGGTCTATGTTTACAGGTGCCATTATGGCTTTGCCTTTTGCGGAACATGCCATTGAAATGATAGCTGTGGCACCGATTAGTGCAAAATTTGCCATGGCCTATTTAGCATTTCTTTCTAGTGCGTTAGGCTTTGTTTTCTGGAGCTATGCCTTGGAACATGCTGAAAAGGTTTCAGATGTAACCAACTTTATGTATATCTCGCCCATAGTGGCAGTTATTGTTGCCGCATTTTTATTGGGAGAAATTCCTAATATGGGGCTCTATATGGGGGCACCTGTCATTTTAGGATCATTATATCTTTTTAATCGATATAGATAAGTTATTTTTGTTAGAGTCTGAATCGGTTCAGCTTGATGTAAAAAATATAAAATTAGATAAATAGGGATGTAAACCCTTATAAGATAAGAGCTATATAATAAAAGAACCTCAATCTTTTGATTGGTGAGGTTCTTTTTTGTTTGACAGGCATTATAAATTGTAGTAATCTAAGTACATAATTAAAACATACCTTAAAGATATGTTTTGCAAGAAATATTAATTCCTATCAATGTACAAGGAAAGAGGCAGTACAGTGATTGCTATACGAAATGTAACGAAAGAATTTGATGTTAATAAGCAAAAGGTTACTGCATTATCTGATGTAAACTTTACCATAGAAAAAGGAGACATATTTGGCATTATTGGCTTCAGTGGAGCTGGCAAATCTACACTGTTACGAATGATTAATGCTTTAGAGGTACCTACCTCTGGTCATATTGAAATAGATGGTGTGAATATCAATGGCTTAAGTTTTAGCGAGCTCAGAAAGGTTCGTAAGCGCATCGGCATGGTGTTTCAACAGTTTAATTTATTGAATGCTAAATCTGTGTATGATAATGTGGCTATCCCGCTAATTCTTAATAGGTTACCAAAATTCGACATTGATAAAAAGGTTAAAACCTTATTAGACTTTGTTGATTTAGGCGATAAAGCAAATGCATATCCTGGAGAATTATCTGGTGGTCAAAAACAACGCGTTGGTATTGCCCGTGCATTAGCTACAGATCCATCTATATTGCTTTGTGATGAAGCAACCAGCGCTCTAGATCCTGATACAACAGAATCTATATTACAATTACTAGAACGTGTTAATCGTGAACTAGGAGTAACAGTAGTTATCGTAACTCATGAGATCGATGTAATTCAGAAAATATGTAATCGAGTTGTAGTTATGGAGCATGGAAAGCTCATAGAGAGCGGATCTGTACTTGAGGTGTTTAGTAAACCTAAACACGAAACAACAAAGCGATTTGTTAGAACTGTAATTCCTGATGAAATTCCATCAACAGTGAAACATACATTAGCTTGTGATAAAAGGCTATACACAATTCTTAAGATGCATTTCTTAGGAAATAATACGACAGATAATGTTCTATATCATATTAATAAAACCTTTGATTTAGAAACGAGTGTATTATTTGCTACGGTAACAGAGTTAGAACATACTGCACTTGGTATATTCATTGTTCGGTTTATTGGCGATGATCTTGAGGTGGGCAAGGTAAAAGAGTATCTTATTGCTCAAGGTATTGAATGGCAGGAGGTGACACTATAATGGATTTCTTCATGCAAGAACTTGGTGTTCCAGGATCGCAGTTATTATTAGCCGCAGAACAGACATTATATATGGTGTTCCTATCTCTATTTATTGGTACAGTACTAGGTCTAATTATCGCAGTCACACTGGTAGTAACAAATCCTAATGGTATCGTTAAAAATAGTATTGTTTATACCATTACCAATACAATTGTTAATATTGTGCGTTCCGTACCATTTATCATTTTGATGGTGTTTATATTACCGTTAACTAAGATGATTGTAGGTACTCGTGTTGGTACAACAGCGGCTATTGTACCACTTGTTATATTCATTGCACCTTATCTTGCTCGACTCTTTGAGAACTCTATTTTAGAGGTTAATAAAGGCATTATCGAGGCAGCACAATCGATGGGGGCCTCTCATTTTGAAGTGATTTGGCATTTTCTTTTACCAGAAGCAAAGGGTTCGCTTATTTTATCTATTACAACGGGTACTATTGGTCTAATCGGTGCTACTGCTATGGCTGGTGCTATTGGTGCTGGTGGTGTAGGTGATTTGGACCTCACCTATGGTTATGAACGATTGAACTTCCCATTGATGTTATTTACCGTAGTTATTTTGATTATTTTTGTTCAAATTATTCAAACAATAGGTAACTATTTTGCACGTCGTGCGCGTCGTTCCTAATTTGATAAAATAGATTTTAGTTATATTGATTGTGAAAATATAGGAGAAAATACTATGAAATTTAAAAAGCTTCTTGCCCTTGGTGCAGCATTAGTATTCAGCGTAGCTTTTATCGCAGGCTGCGGTTCTAATAATAGCGATAATGGTGCTAAAAAAGAATTAACCTACAGTAAATCTCAGGGTCCTTATTCTGAATTGTTTGAAAAAGGTGTAAAGCCAATTTTGGAGAAACAAGGCTATACTTTTAAAGGCGTAGATATGTCTGATTTGGTACAAGCTGACCAAGTGTTAAGTGATGGTGAGGTTGACTTTAACGTTGAACAACATACAGCATACATGAAAAACTTTAACGAAAAACAAAATGGTCATCTTGTAGCATTAACACCAATTCCAACAGTACCAGCAGGTATCTTTAGTGGTTCTAAAACATCTTTAGATCAAGTGGCAGATGGCGACACTATTGCTGTACCTAATGATGCATCCAACATGGCTCGTGCTTATGCGTTATTGCAAAAAATCGGTTGGATTAAGCTTGATCCTAACAAAGATTTAGCAACAGTAACTCAAGCAGATATTATTGAAAATCCTAAACATCTTAAATTTACAGAAATGAAATCCCTTACAATTCCTTCTGTACGTACTGACTTTGATTATATCGTTATTACAGGCGCTATTATCTATAATGCAAAAATTGATCCTAAATCTGCATTGGCAAATGAAGACGTATTGCCACAATGGTTATTACAACTCGTAGTTAATGAGAAAAACAAAGATGCACAATGGGCAAAAGACATCGTAGCAGCTTACCAATCTCAAGAATTTAAAGACTACATGGAAAAAAATAACAATGGCCTATGGTTCGTACCAAAAGGTGAATAGAATATATAAAACGTGCTTAGTTGCGGCATAAAAAAGAACCACTGATAAGTTGTAGCTTAGCAGTGGTTCTTTTGTTGTTTGCGGAACTATGTGAGGATAGTTTTGTGCCTAATTCTAAAAAACTTATAACCTTTAGGTCAGTAATCTCTTTATATTATACTGTCATACCTGCAGCATAGTTTTCATATAGTTCTTTATAGTGACCACCGCGTTTGATGAGTTCGTGGTGTGTTCCTTGTTCTACGATGATGCCGTTTTCTACAACTAGTAGGAAATCGGCATTTTTTATTGTTGATAAGCGATGGGCGATAACGATACTAGTTCGACCTTTGAGAAGGGTGTTCATGGCTTTTTGAACTTCCACCTCGGTGCGGGTATCTACGTTAGCCGTTGCTTCGTCAAGGATGAGAATGCTAGGATCGGCTAAGAAAGCCCGAGCGATGGTAATTAATTGGCGTTGACCTTGGGATAGATCATCGCCACCTCGGTTGAGCATCGTATCATATCCATTTGGTAAGGTGCGGATAAAGTGATCTGCCATGGCAAGCCTTGCTACATGCTCGATTTCTTCTCGTGTAGCATTTGGTTTGCCGTAGCCAATATTATCAGCGATAGTACCAGTGAATATCCAAGCATCTTGTAATACCATGCCCACCGTGTTGTGTAAGCTTTCACGAGATACATCACGAATATCCACGCCATCGATGGTGATGCGTCCATTCATAATATCATAGAAGCGCATGATGAGATTCACTAATGTAGATTTACCAGCTCCGGTAGGCCCTACGATGGCTACCATAGAGCCAGCTGGAATATGGATATTAATATCCTTCATAAACACATTGGACGGTGTATAACCAAAATCAACATGTTTAAAATCGATTGTACCTGTATGGGCCTGATTACTCGGGTTTTGGGACATCATAGGTGATTTGGTAGTAGTCGTTTCTGTATCAGCTCCGGATTCATTATCGAATAATGTTAGTTTACCATCGTCAATTTCAGACTGTGTATCAATGACTTCATAAATACGACCTAAGGCTGCAGCAGTTTCTTGGAATTTTGTCATGATATAGGAGCTGCGAGATAGAGGATCCGATACTTGACCTACGTAGAGAAAGAAGGCCTGAATATCCCCAATGGATATGGAGCCACGCAGTACCATGAGCCCTCCTTGAATGGCAACAAGGCAATAGGTGATTTGATTTAGAAACTTAACGAGCGGTTCTACTAGTTGACTTGTGAAAGCAGCGCTTCTCATACTTTTAAATAGATTATTATTTAGTACTTTTACTTGACTCGTCGTATTTTCTTCGAGTCCAAAGGTCTGAATAATCGGTTTGCCTATAACGATTTCTTCAATGCCACTGTTGAAAGCTCCCAATGCATTCTGATTTCTAAGATATACAAGGCGGGCTCGTTTAGATAGCCACGTTAAGCATACGATACCAATCAGTATGATGACGATGATGGATGCTCCCAGAATTGGGCTAATCCAAAGCATCATAGCAGTGGCACCGATGATACCGATAATGGCGGACACAAGGCCTGGCACACCTTCGCCTATGGTTTCTGCCACAGCATCTAAGTCTGAGGTGAGACGGCTTAGTAAATCACCTCGTTGGTGATCGTGAAAGTATTCGATGGGCAACGAGTATAGATGAGTACTCATGCGTGTACGTAAAGCGAGTACTGTTTTTGAACCTATAGAGGCCATCATGTATTCCCCAAAGTAGGTGAATAAGGCATGTCCACTATAGATAGCAATAAGCCAGAGAATAATTGTATCAATAGAGGCAAATATTGTATTAATGTCTTGGTTTGTTTGTAATCCGCTAACAATAGCATCTACGACCTTGCCAAGTAATACTGGAGCTGATACCTCAAACATAGCTGCTGTGATAAGGGCTAAGATGAGTAGTGCTAGCCAACCCCATTGACTTTTAGAATCGATTAGGAAACGACGTAATGGGCTCATTCTGTCACCTCCTGAGATGCTAAAATTTGTTGATATACAGTTGAAGTGTTTGCTAGCTCATCATGTGTGCCATAGCCTGCTACTTGTCCACGATTGATAATTAAGATATGATCTGCTTTTTTTGCAGCACTTACCTTTTGCTCCACAGAGATGAGGGCGGGTCGATTATCCTTTTGCAATTCTTTGTGTAATGCTGTACGAACGGCACGTTCTGTGGTGCCATCGAGGGCAGAGAAGCTATCATCGAATATGAATAAATCAGGTTTACGTACTAAGGCTCTAGCCATAGCAAGGCGTTGCCGTTGACCACCGGATAGATTAGTGCCACCTTGGGCAACCATATGTTGGTAACCACCATCAAGGCGATTGATAAATTCATCAGCCTTGGATAGACGACATGCATTTTCTACATCTTGAGTAGTAACTTCTTGATTTGGTGCTGTACCATATCGTACGTTCATGTCTACCGTACCAGTAAATAAATAAGCTCGTTGTGGCACATAACCAATGCGAGCGCGCAAGTCATCTACATTCCATTCGTAGATGGACTTACCTTTAAATAGAATATCGCCAGACTCAATTGAGAATAGGCGAGGGATAAGGTTTGTAATCGTACTTTTACCTGACCCAATATCACCCATAATAGCTAAAGTTTCACCGTGATGTACCGTAAAGGAAATATTTTCTAAAGTCGGTGATTCCGCATTATCGTAGCGGAACGTAACGTTGCAGAACTCGAGAAGAGGTGTATCATCGCTTGTCGATGTCGATGTCGATGTCGATGTCGATGTCGATGTCGATGTCGATGTCGATGCCGCAATGTTTTTGCTATTTTCTAGATTAGCCATATGATTCATAGGATAGGAATCTAAATTTGTATCATTTTTATTATATGGCTCAGGGAATATATCCGAGTTTTTGTGTTCTAACAACTCTCGAATACGGGTGTAGCATACAATAGCTTCAGGAATATCGATGATTACGAAAATAGCCATGAGCATACTTAATAAAATGAGGTTAGCGTATTCGATGACGGCTATGATATCCCCTACCTGTAGTGAGCCCATGCTGACGTTATGTCCGCCGAGCCATAGGATGGCAACGGTACTCATATTAAATAGAATCAATATGGTAGGCAAACCAATGGCAAAGGTTTGGCGCAATCGTCTATTGAGTTGTGCTGTTTCTGTAAACATACAGATTTCTTTTTTGTTTTCGTAGCTTCGCCTGTTGAAAGCTCGTATAACAGGCATGCCCACAATATGATCGCGTACCGTGTCTGTAATGTCATCTAACTTCAGCTGTATCGCTTTGATGAGCGGTAAAGCACGATTTTCAATAAAGATGATAGTGAGTATCATACAAGTCATAACGACGAGGATGACGAGACCTAGTTGCCAGCTTTTATAGAATGTAAGACCTAAACCGACACAAATCATAAGCGGCATAGGGAGAATCATATTTAATCCTTCTCCTAGAACCGATTGGATTTTCTCTACGTCGCGGCTTGTTCGCATGAGTATGGTACCGGTGCCAAAGTGTGTGAAGTCTCGTAGTGAAAAGTATTGTAGGGATGTTACCAAATCATTGCGTAATTCCTTGCTCATAGAGGCAGAGATGTGGGCACTCATGGCTACGCCTAGAATAGCGGATAGCACAGTTAGTAATGCCACAATAAGCATGTTCATGCTAGAGTTTGTGATCATGTCTAAATCGCCACGAAGTACGCCATCATTGATGATGGATGCCGTTAAGGTTGGTATATATAATGTGCCTGCCACGGTGAGTAACGAAAGAATTGATACGATGATGACTGGAAACCATAAAGGTTTTATATAGCGTATAAAAGGTTTCATTTAAATCCTTTCAGTAATTTTAGTTAAATTAATAATTTTCGATATCTATATTATATTGTATAAAATTAAAAACGGCTAGTTCAATAAAAAGTATTATAAAAAGTTTAGGGACTATTAATAACTGTTATGTTTTAAGTTATGTACTCTTGTATGGCTCATCGGTGCTCCTGAAGGTCTTAGCGCAAATTCTTGGATTTATGTAAGTATTTTCGCAGGCCTCGTGGTGGGGTTGATTTTAGAACCAATGCCACCAGCTTTTATCGGTATCATTGCAGTTACCGTATCTATGTTGTTTAAGGTTGGCCCTGCCCCTGTTGTAGATAAAGCAACTGGTGTAGCAAAGGCAATTACTGATGCTCAAGCTATTAGCTGGGGGCTTAGTGGTTTCTCTAATGCCATCGTATGGTTGATTTTTGCAGCCTTTATGATTGGTATTGGTTATGAACATTCAGGCCTTGGCCGTCGTATTGCTTTATTCCTCGTAGCAAAACTTGGTAAGTCCTCCTTAGGTTTGGTTATGCCATTGCTATTACTGACCTTGTGTTGGCTCCATTTATTCCAAGTAACGCGGCTCGTTCTGGTGGTACGATTTATCCAATCGTATCTAGTATTTGTCCGATGTTCGAATCCTATCCAGATAAAAACTCTCGTAAAATTGGTTCTTATTTGAACTGGGTGGCATTGGCAACTACATGTGTGTCTAGCTCCATCTTCTTGACTGGTGCAGCGCCAAACCCATTGGCTCTTGAGTTGTCTGCTAAGTCTGGTATCGTAGCGGCAAACTGGGGGACATGGTTCTTAGCTTTCTTACCAGTAGGTCTTATCTTGTTTATCATCACACCATTGTTGACTTATGTATTCTGCAAACCAGAGGTAAAAGGTTCCCCTGAAATGGCAATATTCGACAAATCTAAGAAAATAAATATAATATAATATTGATATGATAGTAAATATCTTTTTTTGAGTTTTCTGATGGAGGTAGTTTATTATTATGTCTGCTACAGAGCGTGTTGTACAGTCGATTTTATATGAGCTAGGCTGTGTTTTGATTGGCTGTTTGGTGATGCAGTTTGTTCCGCATGAGGGGCAGCCTTTGGTCTTGATGATTATTTTTTCCTTGTTGGCGATGGTTTGGAATTTTGTGTTTAACTGGATATTTGATAAACTAGTACCAGGTGACCGATTAGCGCGAGGGCCTGTAATCCGCACAATTCATGCAGTGTTGTTTGAAGGTTTGTTTATGCTTGCCACAGTGCCTATTATTATGCACATGATGCATATGAGCTTTTGGATGGCCTTTGCTACAGATATAACGATGACATTAGTCATATTAGGTTATACTTATATTTATAATTGGGTATATGATCGAGCACGTCTATATTTTGTAGAGGCTTAATTTTAAATGTGAGGTAGGTACCTCTTGTAAAATCTATATCGTATAGTAGGAGGTTCTTATGTCTACAAAGTCTATTACGGGCACAGGTTTCTTGTTGGCCGTTGCCTTATTGGTGCAAAGCTTGCGCCTCATTTTCCCCTTTATTCCTAATCAGGTGAGCATGTTCCTTATCGGTTCCATTACGTCCGCAACCTTTGTACTCGCCACATGGCGCTATGGATGGGAGAATGGTCTTGTTATTGCTTGGATTGCACCAGTAGTGGCGCATTTACAAGGCATGTTGCCGTTGCCGCCGTTTATTTTGATTACGGCCCTAGGAACGACAGCGTATGTATTCGTAGTCCACTGGTTACAACATAAACCAAAAGCATTGCTTATCATTGTGGCGGCTTTGGTAAAAGCCGGCGTACTCTTTGGAGGGTACTCCTTGTTCTTCTCCTTGTTCCAATTTCCACCAAAGATTGTAAATACCATGCTTTTTGTATCTAGTTGGCCTCAATTGGTAACATCTTCTTTAGGTATTATTTTGGCATTACTTATTACAAAACGTACTAAAAATTAGTCTAACTTAACTTAGAGTTATGACAACCCATTCAAAATAGATATGACTTTTTCGGGGCACTCAGGCAGTATGAGTGCCCATTTTTGTTGACCTTAGTCATTGTCTACTTTTATAATTAACATATTGTATACAAATATGAGGAGTTGATAGGAATGAAATTTAATACAAAATGTGTTCACGGCAGTGGTAAACCAGATAGCACTGGTGCAATTTCCCCTGCAATCTATATGTCTAGTACATTTTCTCATCCAAAGTTGGGGGATACAACAGGTTATCAATATTCGCGCGAGTCTAATCCAACGCGCGACCGTTTGGAACAATTGATAGCTGGCCTTGAAGAAGGTACAGATGCATTGGCATTTTCCTCTGGTATGGCAGCTGTGGACACAGTATTCCACCTATTCTCTCCTGGAGATCACATCATCTTAGGTGATGATTTATATGGTGGTTCTATCCGTATGTTCACAAATATTTACGAACAGAACGGCATTGAGTTCACTTATGTAGGCACCTCTGATCTTGATGCGGTGAAAGCTGCTTTTAAATCGAATACAAAGGCTGTTTATATTGAAACACCGACAAATCCTATGATGGAGATTACCGATATTCGTGCACTCTGTGCATTGGCGCATGCACGTAATGCGCTAGTAATCATCGACAATACTTTCCTAAGTCCATATTTCCAAAAGCCATTGACTTTGGGGGCCGATATTGTCGTTCATAGTGGTACCAAATTCATTGGTGGTCATCACGATGTAATTTCTGGCTTTACTATTGTAAAAGATGAAGAAATCGCTGCAAAATTGCGTTTAACATACAAAACAGTTGGTGCATGCCTATCCGCTATGGATAGCTGGCTCGTTATTCGCGGCGTAAAAACATTGGCACTTCGTATGGAGCAACACCAAAAGAATGCCATTGCTCTTGCGGAATGGCTAAAGACACAACCTAAGGTAACAAAAGTATTGTTCCCAGGACTTCCTGAACATCCGGGCTATGAAATCAATAAAGCCCAAACAACAGGCTTTGGCGGCATGTTATCCTTCGAAGTAGATAACGAAGAAACGGCTAAACAAGTATTAGAAGGTATTGAGCTTATTCAATTCGCTGAAAGCCTTGGTGGTACAGAATCCTTGTTGACGTATCCTGTGACGCAAACACATCCAGATTTAAAACCTGAAGATGCAGAACGCAAAGGCATTACACGTCGTTTGTTGCGTTTATCTGTAGGGATTGAAGATACAGAAGACTTGATTGCGGACTTGGAACAGGCTTTTAACAAATAAAGGAATTCCTATGGGACAATATAATTTTGATCAAATAGTAGATAGAACTCATACAAAATCATTGAAATACGACTTTGCTGTAAAGCGCGGTAAACCTGCGGATGTGTTGCCATTCTGGGTAGCGGATATGGATTTTGAAATTCCCCCTGAGTTAAAACAAATCTTATTGGATCGTGTTAAGCATGGTGTTTTCGGCTATACAGAGTCTGACGATGAATACTTTGAAGTGTTGAAGAATTGGTTTGCTACGCGTTTTAACTGGACGCCAGAACAAAAATGGCTTGTTAAAACGCCTGGTATCGTATTTGCTTTAGCGATGGCGGTTCGTGCTTTTACCGAGGTTGGCGAAGGGGTGCTCATTAATCAACCTGTGTACTACCCATTTAGTATGGTTGTTGACGATAACAATCGTCGTCTTATCAATGTGCCGCTCATCAAAGGCGACGAAAAATACACTATCGACTTTGAAGGTATCGAACGCGCTATTATCGAGGAGAATGTAACATTATTCCTCTTGTGTAATCCGCACAATCCAGTAGGGCGCGTGTGGACTGAGGACGAGTTGAAACGCCTCGGCGACATTTGTATTAAACACAATGTGCTCATCGTGAGCGACGAAATCCATGCTGACTTTGTTTGGGAAGGGCATACGCACAGGGTCTTTGCCGACCTTGGTGAAAGCTATGCAGAACACTGCATTGTATGTACAGCGCCTAGCAAGACTTTTAACATTGCAGGCTTACAAGTAAGTAATATCTTTATTCCAAATGACTCCTTACGTCGTCGTTTTATAAAAGAAATTGACCGTGCTGGTTATAGCCAATTGAACACGATGGGGATTGTGGGCTGTGAAGGAGCCTACAAAGTCGGGGCTCCTTGGCTTGATGAATTGAAAGAATATATTCAAGACAATATTCAATTCACCATCGACTATGTAGCAAAATATATGCCAAGGATTCGTGCATATCGTCCTGAAGGGACCTATCTCATGTGGTTGGACTGCTCTCAATTGCCGCTTAGCCCTAAAGAGCGAGACGAATGGATCATCAATGATGCTAAGCTATGGCTCGATACGGGTTCTATGTTTGGTGTCGATGGGGAGGATTTTGAACGTATCAATGTTGCTTGTCCTCGCAAAATCTTGGAAGAAGGGCTCGAAGCTTGGCGTCACGCCTATGAGGCTAAAGACTTTTAATTAGATTAGGTTATCAAATTGTAGAATATGTAGAGGTGACACTATGCCTATTAAAGTAATAAAAAATTTACCGGCCATAACGAAATTAGCTCAAGAGAATATTTTCGTTATGGATACCGAACGGGCGGAAAATCAACAAATCCGACCCTTGCAAATTTTGCTTGTCAATTTGATGCCTACTAAAGAAGTGACGGAAACTCAGATTTTACGTGCTCTTAGTAATAGTCCATTGCAAGTTAATTTGACTCTTTTGCATACCGCATCTCGTAAGGCTAAAAATACAGATGAACAATATTTAGAAACCTTCTACCGCACCTTTGATGAAGTAAAAGACCAGTTCTTTGACGGCATGATTATCACCGGTGCTCCTGTAGAGTTAATGCCTTTTGAAGAGGTAGACTATTGGTCTGAACTCGTAGAAATCATGAACTGGGGCGAAGAGCATGTTTACTCTACGTTTTATATCTGTTGGGGTGCTCAAGCTGGCTTATATCATCACTTTGGCATTAATAAATCGATTATGGATGAGAAATTATTTGGTGTTTACGAACACGATATTTATAATGATCGACCAGTGCTCATGCGTGGATTTGATGAAAAGTTTTGGATGCCACACTCACGGCACACCACAGTTTCGTTGCAACAAATTAAGGAAAATCGTGACTTGGAACTCTTGGCTGGGTCTGAACCAACAGGAGCTGCTATCGTTCGTAGTTTAGATAATAAACATATTTTTGTATTTGGTCATGCCGAATACGATTGGGATACACTTAACCGTGAGTACGTGCGGGATATCAAAAAAGGTATGGATATTGCGGTTCCTGAAAACTACTTTCCGGATAATGATCCGAAACAACGTCCCGTCGTGCGCTGGCGCTCTGTAAGTACACTATTATTTACAAACTGGTTAAACTACTATGTATACCAAGAAACGCCATATATCATTGAACAAATACAAAAAATGAAATTTGAACGAGATAAAAATTTAGGCGCTTACATCTAAATTTAAGTACTTATTTCTAATTTATTGTTAGTACTATGTACCCCTAATTACTTCTAACATCTCTCAAGGGAGCGGGTTCTTTGGAAGTAATTAGGGGATTTTATTTCTTATAAAATGATTTTGCTTGCTTTAGAGGCTTTGGTAAAAGTTTTCATCATCCTTTGTTCGCTATAGTTTAAAGTTATGGAGAAGACCATGTAAAAAATAGTAGACATATTTTTTAAAACATAGTACTATACTAGGCATAAAGAATGAACTTAAAATATAGTTAATATAAAGGAGTTGTCACAATGAGTAAACAATATAGATTTGAAACATTACAATTACATGCTGGTCATACCGTGGACCCAACAGGTGCTCGCGCAGTGCCTATTTATCAAACTACATCTTTCGTATTTAAAGATGCTGAGGAAGCAGCAGGTCGTTTTGCATTGACTAATCCTGGTGCTATTTATTCCCGCCTTGGCAATCCTACAACCGATGTATTGGATGCTCGCGTTGCACAACTTGAAGGTGGTGCAGGCGGTATAGCTGTAGCATCTGGTTCTGCAGCAGTTACGTACTCTATTTTAAATGTAGCAGATGCTGGCGACAATATTGTTGCTGCATCCACATTGTACGGTGGTACTTATAATTTGTTTACTGCTACATTGCCTCGATTGGGGATTCAAACTAAATTCGTAAATCCCGATCATTTGGAAGAATTTGAAGCAGCTATCGATGAAAAGACTAAAGCCGTTTATATCGAATCTATTGGTAACCCTGGTATTAATCTTATCGATGTACAAGCAGTAGCTGATATTGCACACAAACACAATATCATCTTGATTGTAGACAATACATTTGCATCTCCATATTTGTTCCGTCCATTGGAGCATGGGGCTGACGTTGTTATTCATTCTGCTACTAAATATCTTGGTGGACACGGTACAACATTGGCTGGCGTAGTTGTAGAATCTGGTAAATTTGATTATAAAGGTTCTGGTAAATATCCTGGCTTCTCTGAAGGGGATGAACACTATAATGGTTTAGTGTATGGTGATCTACCAATTCCATTTACTGTAAAAATCCGTGCCCAATTGCTTCGCGATACAGGTGCATGTATTGCACCACTTGCAGCATGGCAAATCTTGCAAGGGGTTGAAACTTTGTCCTTGCGCGTAGAACGTCATGTAGAAAATACTCGTAAAGTAGTAGACTTCTTGAGTAAACACCCTAAGGTAGCATGGGTAAACTATCCAGAATTAGCAGATAGCAAATATAAAGCGTTAGCAGATAAATATTTCCCTAAAGGTGTTGGCTCTGTATTCACATTCGGTGTAAAAGGTGGTAAAGAATCCGGTATTAAGCTAGTTGATTCTTTGGAAATCTTCTCCAATCTTGCCAACGTAGCAGATGCTAAATCTCTTGTTATTCATCCTGCATCTACAACTCATGCTCAACTTAATGAAGAGCAACAAAAATCTGCTGGTGTTACACCAGACATGATTCGTTTGTCTATCGGTCTTGAAAATGTAGATGACATCATCGAAGACTTAGTACAAGCTTTAGATAAAGCTTAATCTTTCACATCTTTAGTTTGAAAACTATAGATCAAACTTTCAGAACTTACAAATGACATCCTTAAGCTGAACTTTGCTTAAGAAATAGAACACATAACTATCAAACCTATAAAACTTATACAAAAGACCTCCCGTTGGGAGGTCTTTTTGTTGGTATGTGCTAATTTTATAAGAATAAAAAGTTGTATAGGTGTAATACAACCTTGATAGAATGGATATATAAAAAGACCTTGGATTCAATGATCCAAGGCCTTTAAGGGAGTATAGTGTGTGTAACGTTTGGTCTGTGGTGTGTGCACAGACCGTTTTCCTATTGTGTGAGATAGGATGTTAGGGAACCCGTGGTTAGTGTTACGGGCTCTCTGAGAGTGTGTTAGAGAGTGTATCCAAAGGATACAGTGTGTATAGTATGTGTGTTATATGTGTAGTGTGTCATCTAAGTGGGTTAGGATAGGGTTTCACTTGATGAAAGAAAAAATCTTAGTATTTTGTGTTTTTAACTTTAGCGCTAATAACTTTACCGGATGTAGCGTCTACTTTTACTTCAGCATTTTTACCACCGCCAGTTGTCATATCGAATTCATATACAACTCTGCCGTTTTCACGTTCAACAGTCCAATCCATAGTTTGGAAATCAGAACCAACTTTTTCCATAGCTTTTGTTTCAGCTACTTCAGGAATGATGATGTTTTGAACGTTAATTGTTTTAGAAGCTTTGGAGTAACCTTTTACTTCTTTACCAACGATTTGACCAGATGCTTCGTCTACTTTAATTTCTACTTCACGGTTGCCATAATAACCTTCTACTTCATAGTAAGGATTGTGTTTTGCGTCATAGGAAATAGATTTTACAGTAGCGCCAGGGAATTGTTGTTGGAATACTGTAATAGCGCCCATATAATCAACAGAATAGTTAGCTTGTGCGGATGGAACAACGCTACCAACACCATTCCAGTTGCTATGGTTGTTGTAACTATGGTTGCTAGCTGCACCAACTACACCTGCTAATAATACTGTACTAACGCCAAATGCACATAGTACTTTGGATACTTTCTTAACATTTTTCATAAGCAATGCCTCCTGATACCAAATTATAATTTTTGTTTAGTTACGATTTTATGAAAGTAGATTTTACTCAATCTACTTATGTATAATTTAATCTTGTTATATGAAAATAAGATTAAATTAAATGATTTTTGTATGAAGATGAGTATATCTTTTAGTTATTATGAACTATTGATAATAACTATTAGCTATAGTCAAAATTAAAAAGTACAAAAAACATAGTATATATAATATTAGACTATATAGTAAACTAAAAGTCAAACATTATAGTTGACAATTAAAAATGCAAGTGCTTTAATTTAGATAGTTAGTAGTTTGTTTTCGTGTTATCTTGGATTTTTATTCTCCATTGATAGCACAAATTCCTGCTTAGGTCTGTTATGAATGGAGGTATACCATGAGCTCTACTGTATCAAAACAAACTCACATTACCACCCGTCAGTTAACGATGACAGCACTCTTTGTGGCGCTAATCGCCGTTGGTGCTTTCATACGGGTCCCATTACCGAATTGTCCGTTTACATTGCAAATCTTATTTACTACATTAGCGGGCATTGTTTTAGGTAGTCGTTTAGGTGCCGCTAGTGTTGGCATTTATATTGTATTAGGTCTTGTTGGGGTTCCTATTTTTACGTCCGGTGGTGGTCCTAGTTATATTTTGCAACCTACCTTTGGTTATTTAATTGGCTTTATGGTTGGTGCGTATGCAGTAGGACGCATTGCAGAGACAATGGATACATTATCGTTTAAACGTTTGCTAGCTGGATCCATATTAAATCTATTTATTGTATATGGTCTTGGCATGGTGTACCTATACTTTATTATGAATCTGTATTTAGGTAAGCCTATTGGTGTCGAAGCTGTTATTATTACATGCTTCCTAATCCCCGTTGGTCCAGATATTTTCTTGTGCGCTGTAGCGGCATCTCTTGGTAAGAGAATTATTAAAGAATTACAGCACTAATAGAACGTTTTAATAATTATTATAAGGCATCAATCTTTTGTAGATTCATATAGACATTGAACTATGAAATATACGTTATTATTTTATTCAACAGAATCATTCCTATTAAAAACGAGGCGTTAAGCCTCGTTTTTAATGTAATTCTTAAGGGTATACATAGCCTAATATAGGTTCTGCAGATTTGATTTTTGTAATCTCTACATATGGTTGTTTACGACCGTGGAAGTTTCGCGTAGAAACCTTACCTTCAATCGATACCCATTGTTCATTTTGTAAGCTATCACCATCTGTTTTATAGGCTGTCATGCCAATAGGGGCAACGTCAGCAATACAACAAGCCATAGCCATACGAGAAATAGTAAATTCGTTAGATTTTAATGTATTATCTTCGCGGTTTACATAGCCTGTCATATAAACTGTGTAGTCTTTATATTGATCAACATTAGATCCAACCTTTACAATGGTTTGATAGAAATTATCTGAGTTCAAAACGATTTCTTTTTTGTCCTTGGAAATCCCTGGCTCTTTACTTTCACTGTTAACGGTGACAACCTCTCCAATAGCATCGTTTGTAAAGTCGAAATTGTTAGTATCATCGTTTACGCGAGCGGCACCATGAACGCCTGTTGATGGTACAAGAACGGGAGGAATGATGAGCAACATAATGGGAATAATAATCGGAACGATAGACTTCCAGTTATGCTTGTAGTATTTTGAAGGCGCCCAAATGATCGTCGCTAGACCTCCTAAAATAAGGGCAACGCCACTAATACCTAGTAAAAGTTCATAACGTGGTGCAATATAGTTCAAATAACGACCTGTCACAATGAGGTAAATACAGCAGATACCTAAGGTGAGATACAATAGACCTTTCACGATAGAAAAGCGATCTTTCAGTCCTAATGTCATGAAATCATCTCCTTTTAATCAATTAAGAACTGAGATAATAATTATCTTAAAATTAAGATATATTACACTATAAGATGTAATGATTATACTGGATTACAAATAGTAGCTCGTTAATTTAATGAGTAATTGTGAATTGGAAAGTAGTTAAGTAAGAATTTGCCTACTAACTAAGTAAAAATTTGTAAACTAGCTAAGAAAAAATTTGAATACTAATGCTGCTATGTAGGACATAACGGCAATTGTTATACTTAATCGTATGATAAATGAGGTAGGCATATATTGTTTTAATATATATACGTTTTTGATATCTAGCATCGGACCCAAGATGAGGAAACCCATTACGGAGCTAATAGGAAATAAAGTGCTCAAGGATTTACCGATGATAGCATCTGATGTAGAGCAGACTGAGAAGAAGAATGCTAACATCAGCAAAATTGGAATGGCTGTAAATTCTGGCAAGGTTAATCCTGCATTGAGAAGCCAAGGCTTGCCATACATTTGAATTATAGATAGTACAGTTGCCGCCATGGAGAAATAGAGTAAGAGTTGAGAAAACTCTTGTTCCATATGGATTAACAATCTTTTTTTATCAATATACTTAGTTTTAGTTGTTTCTAAAATGATTTCTTCATAGCTAAGACTCTGTGGTGCTCTTGCTTTCAATATAGATGTGGCTGGAGACCAGAATCGGAATGATAGGGCTACTAACAAGGCCACAACTAGTCCTAAAACGATACGCCATACGGAGAGCATAGGATTGTCTGGAAATGCATACCAAGTAGAAAGAATGGTGATAGGGTTTATAATCGGACTAGCGAGCATAAATAAAAGGGCTACCGATAAAGGGATACCTCTGTCTATTAGTGCTTTGAATAAGGGGATGATAGCACAGTCACAAATTGGCAAGGCAAAGCCACTGACCATAGCAGCCCCATAACTTTTCCAAGAATGGTCGCCTAACAGTTTTAGTAGCACTCGTTGTGGTACGAAATAGCGAATAATCGTTGAGCCTACCGTGCCTAGCAATAGGAATGGGATGGCTTCGATGATGAGACCCGTGATTATAGCGAAGCATTGGTGGATGGAATAGGGGATGTCATGGCGAAAAGCTGTGACTAACAGTATATAAGTTGTAACACCAATAACTAATAGATTGGGAATGAGTCCCCATGTAGAATTTCGGCACAGCTGCTCCACTTTTTCAGGGGTGGGAGTGGTTACAATTTTAGCCTCTCCGTTGTAGGTGCGCAATAAAGCGTGATGTGTATCGGATTCTGTGATGATACAATCTGCGCTGTATAATTGACTCATTACGTCATTACCTAAGCCAGGGAGTATGGTTGAAACAAATTGATCGGTACAAATATATAACACCTTTTCTATTTGTACCAGGTGGCTTAATATATCGCTATATAGTAAGGCTTCTAGTTGATGAAAGCTTACCATGCCATTCCACTCAATCCATAGCTCTTTTGGCTGTAGTCGTTTTAAATAATCCGCAATTTTACAGGCTATCAACTCGTAAGACTTGATATCGCTAGGAACGATGGCACTGAGTTCATCCGCATTGAGTTGTAAGGGCTCTTTGATAAGAGGCTCACTGCCTTCTTCGGCGCTGATTATTGCGGTACCGCCTAGCTTTTTTCGGTATTGTAATTGTTTGTTTATGAACGTGCTTTTACCGGATCCAATAAACCCTGTAACGATATAAACAGGAATCATGATTGACACACTTCGTTATGTACCATTGGTACATTAAAATCTGTTCCGATAACGACTAAACTATAATCATTAGTTTCACTAGGTGAAAGCGAACAATAATGTGTGCCGTACTGGAGTTCGTGTGGGCCTTCTGTAGTAGGTACAATCCCTTTGGCACGAAGCACTGTATCAGGCATGCCTTCTAAAATGGTTTTCCACTGTGCGAGACTGAGAGTACGTAAATCCTTAAAGGTATGACTCATAAATAAATGTTCATCGTGCAAACAGTGATCATCATGACAATGATATAGGCGCTTGATGTAATCACGCAAACTGATGGTATTCCATGCTTCTTCATGGATTGGTGTATGTGGCGCGAGGTCGCGAATCATACGTTTCGTAATGCTTGTTTGTTGAATATCTTCTGTATGGCTCAAAAAAATCGCATCACTATGAGTGATTTGATCCTTGAAGAAAAGACCAAAATTTTTGATAAACATTGGTGCTTGCATAGCATCGACAGTCGTTATCGATGCGTGAACGTAAGCAGATTTTGCAATGTCCTCGTCCTTACAAGTATGGATGATTTCACTAAGCTTGCTAACACCTGATGGCTCGATGTAGATCATATCGATTTTGTAATTTTGGAGAATATCAAGTAGTGCTTGCTGGAAATTTCCTTGTAAGCTACAACAAATACAGCCAGAGGTTACTTCGCGGACTGTAGCCCCTGTTTTTGCGAGATTAGTCGCATCAAGGCTAGTTTCACCAAAATCGTTTTCTATAATAAGAATTTTATCTTTCGATGTATGTTCTTTTAATATATGTTGTAATAATGTTGTTTTTCCAGAACCTAGAAATCCGGATATAATAACTATTGGAATCATATATACCTCCTGCGTAATGTAAACACAGTATACACCTATAGGATAACACAGAAAATACTCTATGGGGTATATGGAGACTAGCAAGTTCCTCAGAGTTTAACAGTCTTCTCTGAAATTTATAGGTTATATACTATATATGAGTATACTGACACATGTAGTTGATATTCATAATTATTTATAAATAAAATGATGCATTACATGTTGTTCACATATGAAAGAATACTCCTATGTGAATAAATATTTATTTGTATAGTTGAGAAATTTTTATAAAAAAATCCCTCCTACAAGATAATTCAGTTGGAGAGATTTGCTGAATTACTTGTAGGAGGGTTGGAGAGTCATTATTACATGGGTCTCGTAATTTGATGTGCTATTTGCTTATAGTATAACAAATTATACAGCAAAAATATAGTAATTATTTATTTTATTGTAATTTTGCTAATAATGCTTTGAGGTACACATATACATTTTCAACAGAAGGTAAATGAACGCGTTCTGTTGGTGTATGAGGACTTACGATAGTAGGCCCAAAGCTAATCATCTGTGTATTTGGTAATACGCCTTTTAATAAACCACATTCGAGGCCTGCGTGAATGGCATTTACATTAGCTGGTGTATTGAACATTTCGTTATGCAAGGAAATCGCTTGTTCTTCCAATTTTGAGCCTTTGTCGTATTCCCATGCTGGATATCCACCTGTACGCTCTGCAGCTACGCCAAGTGCTTTTGCAAGAAGCATCATTTTTTTAGTTAAGAATTCAAGACTATTGCTATTGGAACTACGAATAGAAATGAGTATTTCAATGGTATGTTGATTTTCACGTACGATAGCAATATTATTAGATGTTTCTACAAGGTTTGGGATAGACTTACTTACAGAATGAACCCCATCTTGTGCAAGATAGATATATGTAATAAGTGCTTCTGTTGTGTCTTCTGCATATACTATTTCAGGAGTAGGAACATCTTCAACTACGAATGTAAGTCTTGGATCCTGCACGCTATATTCGTGTTGATATTGTTTTTCTTGGTATGCGAGTAATGTTTTAATGGCTGCCACATCTTCAGAACGTACAGATAATACAGCTACTGCCTTAGACGGGATTGCATTATGTTTTACGCCACCTTCGAAGAACGCTAAACTAATAGGATATTGTTGTTGAATATCATAGAGCACACGGGTTAGTACTTGGTTTGCATTGGCTAGTTGCTCGTTGATTTCGATGCCGGAGTGCCCCCCTTTGAGGCCGGTTACTGTAATGGATAGGCCCGCATCATAGCCTGGTTGATTGTTATCGCGTAACAATGGAATTTTTACATGTACGTGGCAACCGCCAGCACAACTAACGGTGAAGTCATGTTCTACCTCTGTATCTAGGTTGAGTAAGTAGTCACCAGTTACTTGGCCTTCTTTAATGGCAAAGGCACCATCCATACCAGTTTCTTCGTTGGTAGTGAATAATAATTGCATTGGACCATGTTGTTGGTTTTCATCTTCAAGGAGAGCAAGCATCATAGCAGCACCCATGCCATTATCAGCACCTAACGTTGTATGGTCTGCGTGCATCCAATCGCCTTCGATGATGTTGGCGATTGGATCTTTAGAGAAGTCGTGGTTAGAGTCATGGTCTTTAACACAAACCATATCAATATGGCCTTGTAAAATGATGGATGGACGGTTTTCATAACCAGGAGATGCAGCTTTTTTTATAACTACATTAAAGATTTCGTCTTGATGAACTTCAAGACCTAAATTTTTGGCAAAGTTCACGATGTAATCGCTGATTCCTTTTTCATTGCCGGACTCACGCGGAATTTGGCTCATTTCTTTAAAAATTTCTAAAACGCGTTTTGATTGAACGATTGTTTCCATAATGGCACCTTTCATTCTCATGTAGAATAGACATGTATGTATTATTGAAAGCTTTTAAAACAATATAAAATGAAATACTTTATCGTAATGGTCGCTTGTTTTACAACCTATAGTGGGTTCTTTCATACATACACATGAAATATATAAATTATTACTATATATAGTTATATCACAATAAGGATTATTAGGATAGCTTATGCTAGGTGCTAGCTATATAGGAATAATATTGTATAATGAGGGTATACGAATAACGAATAACAATTAACTAAATTCTATAGATCTTAGAAGGTTGGTGAACCAATGCAACATGAAAGCCGCAATATTAGCATGCTTATGGATTTTTATGAGATGACTATGGCACATGGCTACTTTACAAAATTAAAAAATGTGGATCGCGTCGCATTTGATGTTTTCTTTAGACGTAATCCAGACAAGGGCGGTTTTGCTATTTTTGGTGGTCTCGAACAAATCGTTGAGTACATTTTAAATCTACACTTTGATGAAAGTGATATCTCTTATTTACGGAGTCAGGGTATTTTTAGTGAAGAATTTTTAGCATATCTAAAAGATTTCTCTTTTACCGGTGATGTATATGCCTTTCCAGAAGGTTCTATCATCTATCCTAATGAACCTGTTATTACAATTGTGGCACCTCTCATAGATGCACAAATCATAGAAACTGCAGTGCTTACTATGATGAACCATCAATCTCTTATTGCCACAAAAGCTAATCGCATTGTTCGCGCTGCGGATGGGCGTATTGTGGCTGACTTTGGTGCTCGCCGTGCACATAATGTAGATGCTGCTGTATACGGTGCAAGAGCTGCTTATATTGGTGGTGTTCAGTCCACTGCAACTGTTTTAGCAGGGCAACAATTTGGTATTCCTGTCAGTGGGACCATGGCACATAGCTGGGTTATGTACTATGGCTCTGAATATGATGCTTTCAAAGCCTATGCCGAAGTGTATCCAGATAATCCAGTATTCCTCGTTGATACTTATGATGTGTTAAATTCTGGCGTGCCTAATGCTATTAAGGTAGCAAAGGATGTATTGGAGCCAATGGGTAAACGCTTAAAAGGAATTCGCCTAGATTCTGGTGACCTTGCGTATTTGGCTAAAAAAGCACGGCGCATGCTAGATGATGCAGGTTTAGAGGATTGTAAAATCATGGCATCTAATAGTCTAGATGAGTATACAATCACATCTTTGCTAATACAAGGTGGGCCTATTGATATTTTTGGTGTAGGGGAACGCCTCATTACCTCTAAGAGTGCCCCCGTATTTGGTGCGGTATATAAGATTGCTAGCATCGAGAAAGATGGTATGTGGGAACCGCGTATCAAGATTTCTGAAAGTGTTGAAAAAATTACTAATCCAGGTTTAAAAAAGGTATATCGTGTTTATAATGATAAAGGTCGTGCGATTGCAGATCTATTAACATTGTTGCGAGAGGTACCCGATACAGAGGAACCATATCGTTATATCGATCCTGAGCAACCTTGGCGTGAATTATATTTTGAAAACTGTACCTTTAAAGAAATGAAACAACTCGTTATCAAGGATGGTAAACTTGTTGTAAATTTGCCAACCTTAGAGGAAATTCGAGAATATGTACAGAAACAATTATCTAATGAAATTTGGCCCGAAGAACAACGCTTTGAAAATCCACATCGTCACTATCTTGATATGAGCCCTAGCTACTATCAATTGAAGATGGATTTATTGAACCGTATTTATCGAAAAAAATAGGAGGGGCTATGTTAGAAAATCCACAATCTACAAAGAATGCCCTTATTCAATGGATTAGAGATTATTTTAGTCAAAACGGTCCTAACTGTAGTGCTGTAGTCGGTATTTCAGGTGGTAAGGATTCTACTATCGTGGCAGCTCTTTGCAAAGAAGCTCTTGGTGCAAATCGCGTAGTTGGTGTTCTTATGCCAAATGGAGTGCAATCCGATATTGATGATGCTCAGGCAGTGGTGAATCATTTAGGAATTCCTCACATGACAGTTAACATTGGTGCTGCCTATGAGGCGCTAACTCATGCTATCGTTCAAGCTAAGGGCTATGATGTTGTAACGGGGAGAACTGATTTAGCCAAGGATGCAATTATCAATACACCGCCTCGCCTTCGAATGACAACGCTCTATGCAGTAGGGCAAAATTTGCCAAATGGTGCTCGTGTAGCCAATACTTGTAATGGTTCTGAAGACTACGTAGGATATTCTACAAAATACGGAGATAGTGCAGGTGATTTTAGCCCTCTCGCTCAACTCGTGGTAGAAGAGGTTCGTCAAATAGGCAAGCTTCTTGATATTCCCTCATATTTAGTTGATAAGGTGCCAAGTGATGGTCTTAGTGGTCAGTCAGATGAGGATAAATTGGGATTTACCTATGCTATACTGGATCGTTATATCAGAACTGGTGAAATTGAAGATCAGCCAACAAAAGAGCGAATAGATCATCTGAATCGAATTAATAAACATAAATTGGAGTTGATGCCATCATTTGACCCAAAGCTTTAATTGATAAGGCGGAAATCTCGATTTATAGAGATGAATCCATGAATCGATAGGGGCGAAGCCATAAAATAAGATAAAATAATTTTTTAGAATATAATAAGGCTGGCCATTATTGACCAGCCTTATTGAATCGTACTTAGTTTAAATTTAATAACAATAATTATTTTATAGTTTTATAGTGGAGGTAATATGGATACAAAAATCGCTTTGATTGGTACTGGAGGAACTATTGCAGGAAAAGGTACTTCAAATACTGATTTAACAGGCTATACGGCAGGGGTGTTAGGGCTTGACGAAATCTTAGCCTCCGTACCTGGTACAAAACCGTATGGTCCTTATACATATACTCAGTTTAGTAATATTGAAAGCTCCGATATTACCGTAAATCACTGGTTAGAACTTTCTAAGTTGGTGCAAAAATTGGTTAATCGAGATGATATCGGTGGTGTTGTTATTACTCATGGCACAGATAGCATGGAGGAGACGGCATATTTTCTGAATCTGACAGTTCATACAGACAAGCCAATTGTTATTACTGGATCTATGAGACCCGCAGGTGCTATTAGTGCAGATGGGCCAATTAATTTATTGCAAGCTATCCAAGTAGCGAGAACACCATCGTCTGTAGGTAAAGGTGTGATAGTCGTATTAAATGGCTACATTGATGGGGCAAGGGATGTATCTAAATGCAACACTACTAATGTAGCGACTTTTGATAGTCCATTAGTGGGGCATCTTGGTATTGTACAAGATGGTTTTGCCCACTATTATAAAGTGTCTACTCGACGTCATACTCAAGACTCTGTATTTGATGTGAGTAAATTGTCTGAGTTACCTCGTGTAGTTATAATGACCTGCTATGGTGGTATGGATGATATGGTGCCTATGAGTGTAGTTGCTACAAATCCTGACGGTTTAATCTTAACAGGTCTTGGTCATGGTACAATCCCACAAAACGTACGTCAAATCACACAGAATACAAAGTTTCCAACGGTACGTGCTTCTCGTACCGGTAGTGGTATGGTATCTGCAGTGCCACAAGATGCACTGGCAAACTATCTAGTATGTGATACTTTAAGTCCACAAAAAGCGCGTATTTTATTGATGCTAGGGCTTACAAAAACTAAAAATCTTAAAAAGTTACAACAATTCTTCTATGATTATTAAAAGCACATAATATTTATGGAACATAATGATTCTTTGATCTAATAATTAATTTAATAAAAGTTGAGAAAATATCTCAAAATTTAATTTGATATTCATTTTCAAGAATTATACTACATGTAACAGTTTTATATGCAATAAACCGCACATTCCGATCGCCTAGGATGTGCGGTTTTCATTTGTATTATATTTTTCATATATGAGTGGGGTGTTGAATGATAAGTTGGGGGCATTCTAGATGTTTTTGGATATCATAAGATAGGATTATTCAGCTCCAATAGCATTTTCTAGTGCTCTTTGTACGCCTACATAGACGGCCTTGGCTAAAGTGTCTCCAAATAGTGAGAAGGAGCCAGCATCGGTTAAGATATCTCCATTTGTATCGATGGTGAGAACGATACCATCTGTAGAGGTACCTGTGGCAGATGTTTTGCGTTCTTTCGTAATTGCGTCAGGAATGTCTTCATTAATAAACGGATGGAGGCGTACGCTTTCAACATTCCAATCTTGTAGGGCTGCGGTTTTAGCTTCGGTAATCGTCATGATAGCTTTTACCATAGCGCTATCTGTTAAAGCTTTATTTGTAAATACGAGGATATTAATTGTGCCTGGTACTATGAAGTCTCCATCACGCTCTTCATAACAATAACCTGTACCTGCGCGATGTGCCGTTTTTTCATAGCCTGCAGTCACGATAGTTTCTACGATAGTATCATGTTCTTCGACTTTGGCATAGGCGTGTAGATGTATTGTGGCAGACGTGAGGAGGGCTGTACTAAAATGAACAGGTGTATCAATGTGCTCAAATTCTTGAGCTAAATAATCGGCTACAGAGCCACCGGGTAAATCTTTTTCTGTTTCGATTTGATATGTTAGCTGCTGGTTGCGTACCGCTAGAGTATGGTGATAGCCACCATTTAATTGTCCGCTCGAAAGAGAATAGTGGATATCGTCAAAGTGTACCGTGACGGAGTGTAACTCTCTAGTTACATAGCCTCCAGTAGCGAGTTCTTGGGGTGCTTCGTATAGATTTTTGAACATGTAAGTCTCCCTAGTTTTATGATTGTTATATATGGAATATAACGATATAATATCTTTATTATCGTATTGCGAATGCATATGTAAAATTATAGCATATATGTTTACTGTTATTATATTGACATTATGTTGAGACGTATATTTGTTATTGTATAGATTTATATTATGGATGGTTATTATGGCTAATTTCTTAAGTGCTGTTTCTGAATTTCTTTTTAAAGACGCTAATATATTAATTCAAATAAGGGACTGGTTCTTTGCACAAGCTGGAAATATCTTATTAGCGTTAATTTTATTTTGGATAGGACGATATGCTATTAAATGGGTAAAAGCTTTTGCTGTTCGCATTATGACAAAAGCTTCCTATGACTCAGCAGCAATGAGCTTTATTACTCAAATTATTAATTACGCCTTGCTAGTAGGGTTAGTATTGATTTGCTTAAACCAAATTGGTATTCCTACAACATCTTTTATAGCTGCTTTTGGTGCTTTTGGTTTAGGTATTGGTCTCTCCTTACAGAATAACCTTTCTAATTTAGCATCTGGTTTATTAATTCTTATCTTCAAGCCTTTTAGAGCGGGTCACGTTATTCAGGTAGGTGATGTAGTCGGCAGTGTTAAATCAATCCAATTTATGTATACAGTTATTACTACAAAAGATCAAAAGAATGTATACATACCTAACTCTCTTCTTACATCCCAAGCTGTAACTAACATTGTTTATACTTCAGAACGCGTTATCCCATTTACGTTTGACATTGGTTATAATAATGATCATCATGAAGCAATAAAAATCTTAAAGAATATTTTTGCAGCAGATAAACGTGTCCTTAATCCGAAGAATATGGAAATAGGTATCTCTGAATTTGGAGATAATTCTGTACGAATCGCCGCTTATGCTCGTGTTAAGTCGAATGATTTCCTCGCTGTTCAATACGGCATTATGTCTGATGTAAAAGATGCTTTTGATAAATATGGCATCGACATTCCATATCCTCAACGTGTAGTATATATTCAAAATGTAGATACATCGACAGGTGAAATTAAAGGGACAAAGAAAAAAGCAACTACTACAAATGTAGAAATAGATAATAGTCTTGAAAGTTAGGATACTGGAAGGTAGAACGAGAGTGATGACACTTTTAACGACGAATATTCATATGTTTTATAAGAAATTGGTATTGGCCATAACTTTTATAGGAATCGTATTTATAGGTGCTGGTGTTGCTCAAGCTGCATACATTACACCTCCTTCTACTGTTGGTGAGGCCGTAGTCCTTATTGATGCAGATACAAAAGAAATTTTATTTGCAAAGAATCCAGATAAGTGGATGCATCCAGCTAGTACTACGAAAATGGTTACCTTGTTAACTGCTTTAGAACTAAAGGGCACACAGCTTGATGAATTAGCTACGATAAGTAGCTATGCAACGAGCATGGAAGAATCAAACCTTGGGATTCGCGTAGGCGATCAGATTACATTGGAAGGTGTTCTTGAAGGTATGATGGTTGCTAGTGGCAATGATGCGGCCGTTGTAGTAGCCGAAAATGTAAGTGGTTCTGTAGATAAATTTGCTAAGGATATGACTCGCATTGCTACAAAAGCGGGTGCAAAGAATAGTGTGTTCTTGAACCCTCATGGATTAACACAAAAGGGTCACCATTCTACGGCTCGTGATTTAGCGATGATTGCAGCGTACGGCATGAAATACCAAATGTTCCGTGACAAGGTTGCTAATGATTATTACAAGGTGCCGTATCAAAATCGTGCACCAGAAACAATTCGTACTACAAACCATTTTATTCGCAATAAATATCCAGGTGCGAATGGCTTGAAAACAGGTTTTACAAATGCAGCAGGAGAATGTTTGATTGCGTCTGCCACACGGAAGGGCCATACTATGATTGTAGTTATGCTTAATGATGATAATCGTTGGGAAGAAGCTGTACAATTTCTTGATTATGGATTTAAACTCCGTGGGGTAATTTAAGGACCTATTGTGTAATGGGGGACATATGAGTTCATTTTTTGCATTTTTAAAACGCATGCGCTTTATCAATCGATGGAGCCTCATGCGAAATACGGAAATAGAAAATATTCAAGAACATAGCCTTGAAGTGGCTATGGTAGCACACAACTTAGGGGCCATAAAAAATGAATACTTCGGTGGGAATGTAGATATCAATAAGGTAGCTGTCATAGCTATGTATCATGAGGTGAGCGAAATCTTTACAGGAGATATGCCGACACCAATCAAGTATTTTGATCCAAAGTTGCGGGAGCTGTATGGTGAGGTTGAAACTTTGGCGCAAGAAAAAATGCTATCAACCTTGCCAGACCGGTTACAATCTGTTTATAAGCCTATACTTGTTGATGCAGAGGCTAGTCCAGAATGGCCTCTCGTTAAGGCTGCCGATATAATTTCAGCCTATATGAAATGTGTCAAAGAGCTCAAGGCAGGGAATGATGAGTTTAAAGAGGCACATGACTCTATCTTAGCTAAGTTGAAAAATCTAAATATGCCTGAGGTAGATATGTTTCTTGAAATATATCTACCTGCTCTTGGTAAGAGTTTGGATGAGTTGAACTATTACGAAATTAAATAATTACTAAAAGAGACGACTTCTTGAACTGAACCCCCAAAATTGGGCACAATTTTGGGGGTTCAGTTCATTTTGGCCGTCTCTTTTTGATTCTAAAAATTTGTAGATTATTTTGCTAATGCTTTATCAAATTTTTGTTAGTTTGCTTAATAAAAATTATTATAAGTGTATTTGTTAATTATTATGTCTTATTGAGTGTTATAGTTTACTTTTTCTATCTATAATCTCTTGATTTCTCATTAGTGTTTTTTTACCTCGCCATGAGAAGGCTCGACGACCGTATTTTGCTTTGAATTCTTTGTTCGTTAGTGCTTCTAGTTCGTCTATATTGACATACGGCTCTATCTGTTGAAATTCAGGGATAGGCGTAGTTGGGATATCTTTATTGTGAGGACACACTTCTTGGCATACATCACAACCAAATACGAGTGGAGTTTTAGCGAGGATATTTTCCTCTTCATCAGTGAGTTCTCCTTTTTTCTGCGTCAAGAAGCTTTTACAAGTGTTGTATTTAAAATCGTCATGACCTAAACATTGACCTAAGCACGCTGTAATACAACGATTGCATCCCATGCAGGACTGCTCAAGGGGGGGATTTGGCTCGAGCTCTAGTGTTGTTAAAATTGTGCCAATAACGACATAAGAACCCCACTTAGGACTGATAAAACAGTTGTTTTTTCCATAAAAGCCGAGACCTGCCAAGTAGGCCATGTACCGATCGGCTAAAGGAGAGGTATCGCAATGAATGGAGAACTGAGCCGAGTCATCAATTATTTGTAATCTTTCAATAAGACGTTCTAAATATTCATTAATGATTAGGTGATAATCTGTAGACCATGTATAGCGAGATAGATTGAATTGGCCTTTGTGTTCTACATGGTATGGGAATAGACAAACGATGGCACTTTTCGGTATGAATTGTTTCGTTCCTAGTAGCCTTGCTTCTACATCTGCCGTAGTGAAGGGGCATGGGTTGCTTTCAAATAAAATAGTTTTGGCTTGTTCAGGCAGTGGCCATGAGGCAATTCCAAATTCATAAATATGTAATTCTTTGCAAATTTCCTGTAAATTTATATCTTTCATCGTAGATTTAGTGGTAAATAATTGGTAAAATAAAAGTATAAGAAATGCGTGAGATTCTATAGAACTTTATTATGTTTGTAGTTTGGTGATAACTGTATTTTTATAGTTAGCACCGTAATTCTGTTAGTATTAGTATATCATTGAGAGGACAGATTATGTTAGCATTTATGAAAGTATTACAACCGAAGACGGTGGAAGAGGCTTATGAATTAGCCACAAAGAACAAAACTGCTCCTATGCTAGCAGGCGGCTGTTGGCTGCGTCTAGGACGACGAACTTGGCCATCAGTGATTGATATGGCAGGTCTTGATTTGCGTTATGTTCGTGAAGAAGATAAGGAGTTTGTAATTGGCGCTATGGCGACACAAGGAGATGTGGAACGCTTTGAGCCTTTACAACAATTCTGCGGCGGTGCCGTAGTTAAAGGCGTTAAGGAGATTCTTGGCGTTCAATTTAGGAATACTGCTACCATGGGCGGTTCTGTAGCAAGTAAATTTGGCTTCTCAGATATCATTCCTGCTTTATTGGCAGTACATGCAGACATCGTAACCTTTAAAGGTGGTCGTATGTCCATGCAAGACTATATGAAATATAGAGAACGTGATATTCTCGTGGAAATTCGCATCCCTAAAGTAGATGTACCTGTAGCTGTTGAAGCTCTTCGCATCTCTCGTGGCGACTTCCCATTATTAACAGGTGCTCTTCGCCATGACGAAAAAGGCGTTGAATTATACATCGGCACAAGACCTGGTACACCTCAATTAGCAGAAAAAGCAAGTGCTTTGCTTTCAGAAAGAGGATTATCTGCCGCAAAAGAGGCAGCTCAATTGGCATCTGAAGAACTAGTGTATCAATCTAACTCTCATGCGTCCAAAGAATATCGCATGGAGATGGTAAAAGCAATGGTTCAACGCTTAGCTAAGGAGGTGGCACAATAATGGAACTCGTACTTAATATTAATAACAAAAATGTAACTGTTAATGTGCCAACTGATGAGATGTTGTTAGATACATTGCGCAATCTTGGCTATTACAGTGTCCGCTGTGGCTGTGACACCACAAACTGTGGCCTTTGCACTGTATGGGTGGATGATGAAATTATTTTGTCTTGTGCTTATCCTACATTTCGTGCGCCAGGCCATAAGATTACTACATTAGAAGGTTTACAAGAGGAAGCTGAATTATTGGCGGCTTGTATCGCAAGTGAAGGCGCAGATCAGTGTGGTTTTTGTACAACTGGCATGATGATGAGTGCTATCAATTTGAAACGCAAAAATCCAAAGGCTAGCGATGATGAAATTCGCGAATACCTTATAGGTAACTTGTGCCGCTGTACTGGTTATGAATCACAACTTCGAGGAGTTCGTAAATTCTTAGAAGGAGGCCTATAATGATGAACAAGCATATTGGTAAATCCTATGACAAAGTTGACTCAAAAGGTATTTTGTCTGGTAAACCGTCTTATACTGGCGATTTTGTTCCCAAAGATGCGCTTGTTATTAAGGTTCTTCGTAGCCCTCATGCTCAAGCGCGCATCAAATCTATTGATACATCTAAAGCTAAATTGATCCCTGGCATAGAAGCTATTTTTACTTATGAAGATGTGCCTAATACGCGATTCACATTAGCAGGTCAAACATATCCAGAGCCATCCGCTTATGATGCGCTCATCTTGGACTCTGTAGTTCGTTATGTTGGAGACGAAGTAGCTCTCATCGTAGCAAAAGATGAAGCTACAGCGCTTAAAGCAATGCCACTTATCAAGGTTGAATACGAAGTACAGAAACCTGTACTTGATATGCACACTGCTATCGACCATGAAACTATAGTACATCCTGAGGATGATATTCATAACAATATCCCCGTAGGTCAAGATTACAAACGCAATATTTGCGTATCCTATCACAAACGGGTAGGAGATGTGGAAGCAGAACTCGCTAAATGTGATTACGTGGCAGAAGGTACATACTTTGATCAGGCCACACGCCAAACAGCGATGGAACCATTCCAAAGCTTTGGATATATAGATGCGCTAGGTCGTGTAGTTATTGTATCCTCCACGCAAATCGTATTCCATGTACGCCGTCACATCGCTCGTGCACTCGGTATTCCGGCTACAAAAGTCCGTGTAATTAAGCCTCGTATCGGCGGCGGCTTCGGTTCTAAACAAACAGCTTGTACAGAAATTATGACAGCTTTCGTAGCGTGGACACTAAAAAAACCTTGTTATCTTTTATACGATCGTACAGAAGCACAAACTTGCTCCACTACACGTCATGCTCGTGAATGGAAAATCCGTGTAGGTGCTACGAAAGATGGCATTATTAAAGTTATTGATATGGACTCCATCACAGCCGCTGGGGCACATGCAACTCATTGCTTCACTACTACAACGGCTGGTGAACATAAATCTGTACCGTTGTACAACAAAGCGACTGCTGTTCATTATGGTACAGAAGGTGTGTATACTAACCAAACTCCGGGAGGTGCTTTCCGTGGGTACGGTGCAACAGAAGCATTGTGGCCATTAGAGTGTGCAGTAAACCAGTTAGCCGACAAAATGGGGATTGATCCAGCTGAATTACGTCAGAAGAACTTAATAGCGGAAGGTGAACAAAGCTTAGTATATGCTCCAGATGAATATCTTGATTCTGGTCTTTTCCAAGATACTGTAAATCGTGTAAAAGAAATGGCTCGTTGGGATGAACGCCCTCATTCTTGGGACATCGATGAGCGCTATCGCGGTGGACTTGGCATGGCTTTAGCATTACAAGGCTCTGGTGTCGCAAATATCGACGTAGCATCTGTTGAAATCCGACTTGGTGACGATGGCAATTATACATTGTATACTGGATCTTCTGATATGGGCATGGGGTCTAATACCGTATTAACTCAAATGGCCTGTGAAGTAATAGGTTGTCCTATGGAATATATGACTGTTATTGAATCAGATACAGATATCGTACCATTCGATCCAGGGTCCTACGCATCTAGTACAACCTATGTAACGGGTACTGCTGCTAAGATGGCTGCAGAAGAGTTACGCACTAAGATTATTGCTAAATTTGCTCAATTCTTTGAAACCGACGTTGAGAACGTTGACTTTGACGGCGTTGTAGCTACCACGAAAGACGGCTCCAAAACAATGGATATACATCAATTGGCACCAAAATTATTAGTTGGTGCTAATGCGGAGCAATTGTCTGGTTTCGCTACATGGGGCAGTCATACGTCTCCACCTCCATTTATGGCATCTATTGCTGAGGTAAAGGTAGATAAACAAACAGGTAAGGTTATTCCTCTTCATTTCTATTCTTGTGTTGATTGCGGTACTGTTATCAACCCTAAATTGGCTCGCGTTCAAGTTGAGGGTGGTGTGGTACAAGCTATCGGGATGGCTTTATATGAAGATGTACGCTATTCCAACAATGGTCGTTTGGAAACAAATAATCTTATGACTTATAAAATCCCAACCCGTCAGGATATTGGTGAATTACATACAGACTTTGTAGAATCTTACGAGCCTACAGGTGGCTTCGGCGCTAAATCTATTGGTGAGGTTGTCATCAATACGGGGTGCCCTGCGATCCAACATGCCATTAAAAATGCAGTTGGTGCGGATATTCGTACATTACCTATGACACCTGAGAAGGTATTTATGGCTATGGACGAGAAATATAAAGTATAGAGATTTCTAGTTCCTTTTACTTTCTAAGGAGGCCTGGTTCTATGACATCACAAACATCCTATTGGAATCGATTGATTCAGCCGGGAATCGTTGCCCTTGTTGGGGCAGGCGGTAAAACGACTGTGCTTTCAAAACTAGTAGAATATGGACGGCTGAAAGGTCAGCCAATCGTAGTTACGACTACAACTCGACTCTATGAATCTCAGGTGGCTCATTATGAACCGATTTATACTCGTAATATTAATGAAGCTGATGAATATTGTACTGACCGACTTTTACGTGGCTATTGTGGTGCGTGGTTCGCTGGAATTACAGGAACAAAAGTAGACTCCTTAGATTGTGATCTTATCGATGGTTTATCCAAGTTACATCCCAATTGGCAAATTGTTGTAGAAGCAGATGGGGCGAAGGAAAAATGGCTCAAGGCACCTAAGACGACCGAACCTGTCATTCCATCTCTTACAAAGACTACGATTGGCCTCGTAAATCTACAAATGCTAGGGGCCCCATTAGATGATGAGCACGTACATAATATCGAGCTCGTTCAAGATATCGTAAAACGCGATATGGGGGCTATTGTAACTCCGCGTATGTTGGCTGATCTTGTTTTGCATAAACAAGGTTTATTCCAATATAGTAAAGGCAAGAAAATACTGTTCTGTACTGGTTATGAAACAGTGCAACATCGCATTATCGATGATTTTATTGATCATATTGTTGATAGCGATATTACGGCTATCATTTTGGCTGATGGATATAAAGCAAGTTGTGAAATCCGTCGCATTATTCAATGTCGGTAGGTACTCATGACTATTATGAAAGCAAATTGTGACACCGCTTTTAGTCCCATGAAAGACCCCATAGACCGTCATCCTTTGCATATTGGTATTGTCCTCCTTGTGGGAGGGCAATCCAAGCGCATGGGATGTAATAAGCAACTCTTGCCCTGGCGTGGTAAGACTGTTCTAGATGCGGTCTGTGGGGCTCTTCAATGTGGATGGGGTGGACAGGTAGTTTCTGCTGCGTCGTGTAAACTACCTTTTGTGGCAGTTACTGGTGATGATCATGAGAAACTAGAACCTATTGTCACAAGCTATGGTTTTGAAGCCATTCGAAATGACCATCCTGAACTAGGGCAAGGAGTATCCATAGCGTTGGGAGTACATCATTTGGTGAATACGTCGCCCATACCGCTAGACGGTATTCTCTGTTCAGTAGGGGATCAACCACTTCTGACGAGTGCTGTTGTACATGAGGTCATTAGTGTATTTAGTGATAACTTTCATCCGAAAACTATCGTCGTTCCACATTATGGGGCGAATTATCACTCGGGGAATCCTGTTATCTTTGGTTCTCATTGGTTTGATTTTTTACAACAGATTCAAGGGGATCAAGGCGGTAAGACCATTATTCGTGGTGCTGGTAAAGCCCATGTCGTGAAACTATGGATTAGTGATGATATTGGCGACGATATAGATACACCCGATGATTTTGAGCGTTTGAAACATCGTGAAAGTGAGGCATTATGAAACCATTGGTACTCATGCGTGGAGGCGGAGACATCGCTTCCGGCGCTGTATATAGATTGAGACGGGCGGGCTATCCCGTTGTAATTAGTGAAATAGCGATTCCTACCATGATTCGCCGCGAAGTATGTTACGGTAATGCGGTTCATCGTGGAGAAATGATTTTGGAACGTTTTGTTGCTCGTCATGTGTCTATTAGTGAAGTGAAGGATACATTGGCACAGGAAATCATTCCCGTTGTCACTAGCTCATATGAGGAATTATTGGACACTTTAAAACCAGAGATTGTAGTCGATGCTATTTTGAGTAAAAAGAATCTTGGAACAAAACGAGATGATGCAGAGCTCGTTATAGGTGTTGGCCCTGGATTTACTGCTGGAGAAGATGTAGATGTGGTCATTGAAACGATGCGTGGTCATTCATTAGGTCGCTGTATCTATGATGGGCCGGCTCAACCTAATACAGGTATCCCTGGAAATGTAGGTGGCTACACTCATGAGCGCGTTATCCATTCTCCAAAGGCTGGACTATTTACAGCAAAACGGCATATTGGCGATTCTGTACAAGCCAATGAGGTGATTGGTTATGTCGATGAAGAACCAGTCCGAGCTAAAATTACAGGCATTCTACGAGGAATTTTAAAAAGTGGGCTCATCGTATCAGATCATTTTAAGTTGGCTGATGTGGATGCTCGTTGTGAAGAGTCTCATTGTTATAGTATTTCAGATAAATCTCTAGCTGTTGGTGGTGGCGTTTTAGAGGCTGTTACTGCTTGGGATTATGAAAGGAATCTAGATGAAAACAATTTATGATGTGATGAAAAATCGTCTACAGGTTACTGAAACTACCGTGATGGTTACAGTTCTATCCGGTCCTCGTCAAGGGGATAAGACTATTTATGCCGAAGATGGTAGCGTCCTATATGGTACTCCTATTGAAGGCTTTACTGTAGATAAAGCAAAGCTAAATTCTCTCTGCATGGTAGGCGAAATGGAGTGTTTCGTACAACCTGTAGAAAATGATCCGTCAGTTCTCGTATTAGGCGCAGGTCATGTTAGCCGAGCTATTACTGATTTGCTGTTGTTTATTGGCTGTCGTGTTACAGTCGTAGATGACCGTCCAGAATATGTGGTTCCTGAATTCTTTGATGAACGTGTTACACGTAAGTGCTTACCTTTAGAAAACTTTAAGAATGATTTACCTCTTGATGAATATAATGGCTTTATCATTGTGACGCGTGCTCATGAGTACGATAATATATGTTTAGAACAATTGCGTGGTTACTTGCCTACGTATATGGGTGTTATGGGTAGCCAAAAACGCATTCATCATGCTTTTGAAGTGTTGCGTGAGCAAGGTTGGACCCAAGATGAGTTAGATATGATTTATGCTCCAATTGGTCTAGACCTTGGTGCACAAACACCTGAGGAGATTGCATTATCTATCGTTAGTGAATATTTGGCAGTGGTACGTGGTAAAAAAGGCGGCTCATTGCGGAAAGGTAGAGTGAGCCATGAATCGTGAGTTTATTGAATATCTTAGTGAACGTAAAAACGAAACCTTAGCAGTAGCCACTATTTTATATACCCGTGGATCCACACCTCGTAAAGCTGGTACATCTATGGTTGTATTTCCTGATGGCTCTATTTTTGGTACTATTGGCGGCGGTCGTGCAGAAAATGAAATCCGTCTAAGTGCTGTGGACTCTTTGAATAAAAAAGAAGCTCACCGCCGTATTGATGTTCTCCTCGATGATGACGTAGCTGTTAAAGAAGGTATGGTTTGTGGGGGGCAAATGGATGTTTGGATTGAAACACAAAACATCTAATAAAAATCTCATTCAGCGTTTGTTTATAAATTTACAGTACTTTCAAAATGAGTTAAAATATAAGGTACAGTCAAAGAATTGACTGTACCTTATTATTTTGTATAAGGAGCTATTTTTATGCATATTGACGCACTTATACATACCTTTAGGCTTCTTGATATTGTTGATATCATAATCGTTGCCATTGGTATTTACTATTTATATAAATTGCTTAAAGATACGAGGGCCGTTTCTCTTTTAAAAGGTCTCGTTATGTTGGCAATTTTAAATTTATTGAGTCATTTGTTAAATCTATACGTTATCAACTGGATTTTGCAACAAAGTATGACCGTTCTTCTCTTTGCGTTACCGGTTGTATTCCAACCAGAATTGCGTCGTGCTCTAGAACAATTGGGGCGTGGACGAATTTTCAGCAAGGCACAAAATGTAAACGAAGAAGAAATGGATATGGCCATTAATGAAGTAATGGCTGCGGCTCGCGTTATGTCTCGTGAACATACGGGGGCACTTATCGTTTTTGAACGTGAAGTAGGTCTCAATGACTTTGTAGATACTGGTATTCTTATTGATGCTGTATTGAGCCGCGAGTTGATTAAAAATATTTTCGTTCCAAGTACACCTCTTCATGATGGGGCCTTGATTATTCGTGATGGGCGAATTCGTGCAGCAGGCTGCTTGTTGCCGTTGACTGAGGACCGCACATTGAGTACTGAACTAGGTACACGTCACCGTGCAGCTATTGGTTTGTCTGAGCAAACTGACGCTGTTGTAGTCGTTGTCAGTGAGGAAACAGGGACTATTTCTTATACGTATGGCGGTCATATTTATCGCCATTTACCAGAGGATCAAATTAAAGAGGCATTGCGCACCTTTATGGAACGCCCTCGTCAAACCATTACTAGTATGTGGAAATGGAGGGCAAATAAATGATGATTCATTTGAAACGCAATTGGCCTGCTAAATTATTATCCTTGTTAGCGGCTATCGTTATGTGGTTCTTTATTATGCGTGATCAGAACCCTGTGATGGAGGTAACCTATACAATACCTGTACAGGTTCAAAATCTCAATTCTGGCTATATCATAGAAGATGCACCAGATGTGGTCCGTGTTGTACTAGCTGGCCCACGTGATACCATTATGTCTATGAAATCAGATAATTTACGGGCTTATATTGATGCATCCGGTGTAAAACCAGGTCAAAATAATGTAACTATTAATTTTACTCCTCCTGCAGGAATGAATCTTGTGGAGGTTAAACCAGACACCATCACCATCAATGTTGATGAATATGCAGAGAAAACAATTCCTGTTGAAATAGTTCCAATCGGTAAGTTCTCTGATGATATTGCTTTGAAATCGGTAACGATTGTGCCGAAAGAGGTAACTGTTTCTGGACGCAAACAACAAGTTAACGCAGTGAATAAGGTTGTCATGAAAGTTAATGTGGCTGGTCAAACGAAGAACTTTAGCGCTGTTAGTACTTTAGAAGCTTGGGATACGGCAGGTAATGTACTGGATGTACATATTAATCCAAACCAAGGTCAAGCACAATATGAACTTAACTTATTACGTAAAGAAAAGGCAGTTCCTATTACTGTTCCGACTGTTGGTACAGTAGCAGAAGGTTATGAAGTTAAGTCTACGTCTGCTACACCAACGCAACTAACGGTTACCGGTCGTGAAGAAATGATTGATTCCGTTACAGAAATACAAACAGAACCTATCGATGTGTCGGGTGCTACTGAAACTGTACAGGGTAATTATAATTTGGTATTACCGAATGGAGTTAATAGCAATACCACAACGGTACGGGTGAAAGTAGAAATACAAAAGAAAGTACTTAATGGATGATAAGTTTTTTGTGAGGCTTTGAAATCTTGTGACAAAGACCCTAATAGAGCGAATATTTCTCTATTAGGGCCTTTTTATGATTTATATATTAGCTTTTATGGTAGTGTTGTATAATAAAGATGTATGACTATTTTCTTACAGATCAAGTGGTAAAGAATTTTGGTCAAAGATTAAAGAAGTAGGCTCGCCTAAAAGGGAGGCTTTAATAGGAAAGATATGATTAGAATAATAAATCTCCGCGTGGCTGTTACGGTTAAGTCGGATATCAGAAGTATTGTAGAAAAGAGATATCCCCCGTTACGTGGTGCTATCGAAACGATTCATGTTGTTCGACGTGCCGTAGATGCCCGTAAGAAGCCAAACATTGTTTTTGTATATACCCTATTCATTGAGGTTCATAATGAAGCTCAAGTTATGAAAAAGCTTGGTAAAGAAAAGGATGTATCTGTATTTGCTGCAGAAGATCCAGAACCTATAGTTTTGGGGTCTGTACCATTAGCACATCGTCCTGTTGTTATGGGCTTTGGTCCTGCGGGGATGCTTGCAGCCTTTTACTTAGCTCGTGAAGGCTATCGCCCTATCGCACTTGAACGCGGTCAAGATGTAGATACACGTAGTCATGATGTAGAAACATTTTGGAAGAAGGGCGTATTTAAACCTGAATCCAACGTACAATTTGGGGAAGGTGGCGCAGGAACTTTTTCCGATGGTAAGTTGACAACTCGCATTACCCATCCGCGTTTACATGAGATATCTAAATACTTTGTTGAGTTTGGTGCGCCTGAAGAAATATTATATAAACATAAACCTCACGTAGGTACAGATAAATTGCGTACTATGGTAAAAGCCATGCGTGAGCGCATCATCGAATGGGGCGGTGAAGTCCGTTTTGGTTCTAAGGTAACGGATTTGTTTGTTGAAAATGACCGTATCGTAGGCGTTGAAGTTAATGGTAGTGAGCGTATTGATACGACTGTTGTTTTGTCTGGTGTAGGCCATAGTGCGCGTGACACATACGAGATGCTTCATAAACGCAATGTGGAAATGACGGCAAAACCCTTTGCTATCGGTGTTCGTATTGAACATGATCAGGCTGTAATCGATGAGTCCCAATATGGCGTGGAACCATCTAGCTTGGGCCTCGGTGCAGCAGAATACTCTCTCGTATACCATGATAAAGAAACAGGCCGTACTGCGTATAGCTTCTGTATGTGCCCAGGAGGTCAAGTAGTAGCATCTGCCTCTGAAAATGGTGGCGTTGTCGTAAATGGCATGAGTTTGTACGCTCGTGATAGCGGTGTTGCCAATAGTGCTATCGTGGTCAACGTAGGTCCAGATGACTTTGGTACTCATCCATTAGATGGCGTCGCATTCCAACGAGAATGGGAACGAAAGGCCTATGAGTTGGGCGGATCTAATTTCCATGCACCTGCACAAACAGTAGGGCAGTTTTTAGGGCTTTCACAAGCACCTAGTGTACAAAATAGTATATATAGCTACGAGCCAGGTGTCGTGAATTGCGATTTACATGATTGCTTGCCACCGTTCGTCACATCCGTATTAGAGCGAGCCTTGCCATACTGGGGCCGTCGTATCCGTGGATTCGATAATCCTGCGGTGTGTATGACAGGCGTTGAAACGCGTACCTCTGCACCGCTTCGTATGGGACGCAATGAAGAACGCATTTCTCCTACTGTAGGAGGTTTCTATCCTATGGGTGAAGGAGCTGGCTATGCAGGGGGAATTATGAGTGCTGCCCTTGATGGTGCGGAAACAGCCATTTTATGTATGGCAAAATACGCTAAACCTAATTAGTGGGGAAATTATACTGATGGATTGAATTACAGTATAGATTCATACTATTTATGTAATATAGATGTGACTTTATAGTAGGTATGCTTTCTATATTGTGATATAATACACAACAGTAATTATTGAAATGATACACACGGTAGATATATAGACTTGTGAAACTTTCACAAATCCTTAAAGGAGGATAATTATGGCTCGTTTATTTGGTACAGATGGTGTACGTGGTGTTGTTAATGAGTTTTTAACGCCAGAATTAGCCTATCATTTAGGTCGTGCGGCAGGAACGCATTTTGGTAAGGAAAAGGAACATCCTACGTTCTTGATTGGGCGCGATACGCGAATTTCTGGTTCTATGCTTGAAAGTGCATTAGCAGCGGGCATTTGTTCTGTTGGCGGTAATGTAGTGATTGCAGGCGTTATCCCAACTCCAGCAGTAGCGTACCTTGTACGTCAACAAGGGTTTGATGCGGGTGCTGTTATTTCTGCATCTCACAATCCATATCCAGATAATGGCATTAAATTCTTTGATAGCAATGGCTATAAATTACCTGATGAAGTGGAAGATGAATTGGAAAAATATGTTCGTCAAAGTGCAGATAATGAATTGGCGCGTCCTACAGGGAATGGTATAGGTAAAATTGAGTTTAATAGTAACTTGGCTCATTTATATGCTCATTTCGTACGTCACACAATCGATACGTCCCTTGAAGGGTTGACTATCGTTTATGATGGTGCCAATGGCGCAGCTTCCAGTGTAGGTCCGGAAATTTTGTCTGGACTAGGGGCTAAAGTCATCAATATTAATGTGAATCCAGATGGCTTGAACATCAATCATCACTGTGGTTCTACGCATATCGAAGGATTGCAAGTAGCTGTGCAACAACATAATGCAGACCTTGGTATTGCTAATGATGGCGATGCTGACCGCTGTTTATTGGTTGATGAAAAAGGTCAAGTTCTCGATGGCGATCAAATTATGTTGTTATGCGCTCTTAAGTTGAAAGAAGAAGGCAAACTTAAAGGTGATACCATAGTTGGTACCGTTATGAGTAATATCGGATTCCATAAAGCAGCAGAAGAACTTGGTATGAAAACGGTTTCCACTGCTGTTGGTGATCGGTATGTATTGGAATACATGCGTGAACATAATCTTTCCGTTGGCGGTGAACAATCTGGTCACGTAATCTTCTTAGATCACAACACCACTGGTGACGGTATGTTAACAGCTGTTCAAGTGGCGGCTCTTATGAAGGAGAAAAAGCAGCCTCTTTCTGAATTGGCTTGCATTATGACAAAATACCCACAAGTTCTTGTAAATGTTCGTGTAGCTACAAAAACTGGCTGGGAAGATAATGATCTTATCAAAGCTGCTATCGTAACAGCTGAAGGAGAGCTCGGTGACGAAGGTCGCGTACTTGTACGTGCCTCTGGTACAGAACCACTCATTCGCGTTATGGCAGAAGGTCCAGACCAAGAAACATTACAATCATTATGTGAAGAAATCGCTGATATTATCGGTAGAGAACAAGGGTTGGCAGAGTAACATAAAATTGAGATTAAGACCTCTGAGGTATCTAGTAGTAATTTAGATACTTTAGAGGTCTTTTTTTTCTCAATATTAAATTAATTAGATATGAGGTGGAAATTCCCCATGACATTTATCTTTATTGACTGAAAAGAATTCATAAATTATAATTAGCTCATCAAATATTCATGAGTTTTAAATGAAGCTTTGCGCATGGTTTATAAAGGTGCTGATTATGGAGTCAAAGAAAAAGAAAGATTATCGTGATAACTTTAGAAATGCATCTATCTCTGGTGGGATGGTAGAGACCGTTGATAGATTTGGTTCTGCAAACAAAGAGCATTTAGTTGCGTATTCTGGGATTGATAATGAGCGTTCTAAAGTATTAAAAAAAGGATTAGAAAGAACAGCAAGTTCAAAAGTTAATTCTAAGTACAAATTTAAGAATGAACACCAACAAGCTGGATTTTCTGCTGAAGATAAAACAGTAGCACGTGCTAATGCAGAGGCAATTATTGAAAAACGAACAGAGCGCATGGTTCGTACTGATGATATAGGAAGAGTAAATGATCCTCTTTATGATACGGTAATTATAGATCGTGATGGCAATATAGTAGAAGGAAGTGGAACACAACTTAAATTTGTTGGTGCTGCTGAGAAAGATCCATCAGGAAAATATACTGCAAAACGTGTTGTAGATTATTTAAAAAATAGTAAAAGAGATAAGTATTGGGAAAATGATGTACCGGTAGAGATTCCATCAGATCAATATAAATCTGTTAAGGATGAATTATTAAAACAAAAAAATAGTATAAAACGACAACTTGAAAGTAAAAAAATAAGTGAAGAAACTAGAGCTAAAAAAGAATTACAACTTAAGAAATTAGAAAAAATAGAATCCAAATTGAAAAAAGGTCGAGTTTCTTCTGCTGAGGCTATAGAGGCTCGTCGTAATCCTAAATTATCAACAATTAAGGACATAAATAAATTATCGCATAGGGCTGGTTTAGAAGGTGCGAAATATGGAGCTGCTATAGGTGGTATTATGTCGATAATTAATAATACCGTAGCGGTATGCCGTGGCGAGAAAAGCATGTCAGAGGCTATAAAACATGTTGCATTAGATACGGGTGTTTCAGGAGGAGTTGGCTATATTTCTACGTATACTGGTGCTGCAATAAAAGGGGTGATGCAAAATTCAAGTAATGCATATATTAGAACTATATCTAATACGGGTTTGCCTGGCATTATGGTTTCCGCTACTCTTGCAAGTGGAAAAGTTTTAAATAGATATTTAAAGGGGGAAATAGATGGTGTTCAGTGTTTGCAAGAGTTAGGACAAGAGAATATGAATATGATTTCTTCTTCTTTATATGCAGTTATTGGGCAAGCACTTATTCCAATTCCTGTTGTGGGAGGGATAGTAGGCGGAATGATGGGGTATGCATTATCCTCCGCAACATTTAGTTTGCTAAAGAATGCACTAGAAGAAGAGAAATTAGTAAAAGAAAATCGAATATTGATTGAAAAAGCTTGTGCTGAACATATTCAGAAAATGCAAGATTATAAGCGTGATTTAGAAGAGTTTGTTAATAAATATATAGCTGAAAGGATTGATTTATTTAATGAGTCTTTAACAGGGGTTTTGGATGCATTAAATATTGATGATACAGAGTGGTTTGTAGACAGCTGTAATAGTATTACTAAACAATATGGTGGTGATCCTCTTGTTGACTCTCAAGAAGAGTTTAATAGGAAAATGATTTCCAAAGATGTTTTTGTATTATAAGGAGGAAAAATGTATTTATCTGGTAATGATTATGAAGTTGCGTTGTATTATTTGTTTATGCTTTCTGATAATAAATTGACTGATGATGAAATGAAACTTTTTAAAAATATATGCTTTCGTTTAGATAAGATGGATTCATACGAAGCCATTATAAATTATTGTGATTCACTAGGAAGAGAATCTAGCTTTACGAAGTTAGAAAATGAAAAAATTGCCGAGCAATTAGAAAGCTATTACTACTCTAAAGAAATTGATTCTAAATTTTCTAAAGGTCGTTTGATTGAAATCATATGGAATCTTATTGGGTTAGCAAAAAGTGATAGTGATTATAGTGAATTTGAAAAGCATATGATTTTACATCTCTGTAATTCTTGGAATATTAATGAATCAGTTTATAAAGAGTTATTAGATTGCTCTCGGACTATGGATTGCATCGAATCTTATAGAGGTTGGGTTAGAAATACATTATCTGCTGATAAAGGGCTATTTGAAGAGGAGAAGCTTATTGATGATCAATTAACCCTAATTCAAAATATGGTAGCTAATTCAGCAAAAGAATTTACTATAAATGCATAGGAGGTTAATATTATGCCATTACCATTATTATTAATTGCAGGTGCAGCTGTTGCTGGTACTATTGGTGTAGGAAAAACTATTGATGCTATTAGTACTCAAAATAAAGCTAACGATATAAATGATGATGCTCAAAGTATTGTAGACTATGCTAAGAGCAAAATGTCTTTTGCCAGAGTCGCTTCTGGAGAATCTTTAAGCCTGTTGGGTGAATGTAAAGTTAAAATTTTGAATTCTTCTATTCACAATTTTGTAAATGAATTTAGTAAGGTAACTAATGTAGAAACAGATAACTCCGTTGATACATCTTTTGAACTTGTGATTGACGAAAAAGAGCTGGAAGAGTTAAAAGAATTATCTGTTATTGCATCTTCTTTAGCAAAAGGTGCCGCTGGAGGTGTGGTATCTGGAGCTGTTACTGCTTTTGGTGCATATAGTGCTGCCGGTATTTTAGCATCTGCATCTACTGGGACTGCAATTGCTACATTGAGTGGTGCTGCCGCAACTAATGCTACATTGGCCTTTTTTGGCGGAGGCTCGATAGCTGCAGGTGGTCTTGGAATAGCAGGTGGAACTGCTGTTTTAGGTGGGCTTGTTGCAGCGCCAGCCTTAGTAATTTTAGGTGTAGTTGCATCATCTAAAGCTAATGCGAACCTCGAAGATGCAAGATCCAATTTGGCAAAAGCAAAAGCTTTTGACTCTGAAATCGATTTAGCTGTAACAGAATGTGCCTCAATAAGACGTGGTGCAGATATGCTGAATAGATTTTTGATATCTTTAAATTCGATATTTGCTCCATTAGTATTTGAAATGACAGATATAATTAATCGTAAAGGAACTGATTTTAGTTTATATTCAGATGGAGATAAGCAGATATTTAGGAAAGCGGGTACATTGGCACGTACTATTAAATCCATTTTAAATATAGCTATCTTAAATGATGATGGTAAGCATGACTCTAATAGCATTGCACAATTAGAAGCTATAAAAAAAGAATCTAACCTTGTTTAGTTAAATTTTACGGATTAATTATGTTTTTATGTGATAAATGTGGATTATGTTGTAGAAATATTGATAAAGTTCCGCAATTAAAAGAGTTTCATAATGGTGATGGTATCTGTAAATTTTTGACTAATAATAAATGTAGTATATATGAGAGCAGGCCATTAATCTGTAATATTGATAAAGTTTATGAATTATTCTTTAGTAATTTATATACTTTGGAGGAGTTTTATAAATTGAATTATCAGGTGTGTATGATTTTAAAGAAACATAAAGTTTAATTTTGATTATAAAACTTTATAGTATAGATTCTAAAAAGTAAAGATAATGAGTAGGAGCTAATTTATTCCTACTCGTTATTAAAATCATTGGTTTTGATAGTTGATGACCGTTATGTATTGGAATATATGCGTGAACACAATCTCTCCGTTGGCGGTGAACAATCTGGTCACGTAATCTTCTTAGATCACAACACCACTGGTGACGGTATGTTAACAGCTGTTCAAGTGGCGGCTCTTATGAAGGAGAAAAAGCAGCCTCTTTCTGAATTGGCTTGCATTATGACAAAATACCCACAAGTTCTTGTAAATGTTCGTGTAGCTACAAAAACTGGCTGGGAAGATAATGATCTTATCAAAGCTGCTATCGTAACAGCTGAAGGAGAGCTCGGTGACGAAGGTCGCGTCTTAGTACGTGCATCCGGGACAGAACCACTCATTCGTGTCATGGCTGAAGGACCTAACCAAGAAGAACTACAATCTCTGTGCCAAGAAATCGCTGATATTATCGGTAGAGAACAAGGGTTGGCGGAATAAAAGTAGGGTGTGAGGCGGCAGAGGAGCTTGCGACGATGAAGCCCACACATCACTTTGTTCCGAGCGTAAGATTTCGGAAAGCAAAATCCACAGCGAGGAACCATCTTTACTGAGATTAATCTTATGGATTTTAATAATTGTGAATTCATTCTACAATTTTTATATCAAAGGTATACCCTCCTATATATGTCCCTTTGCTCCGTCCTACGTAAAGTCGCCGCAGGAACATATATAGGAGGTTTAGAGATAAGTGATATTTTAAATTGAATAATCATAATGAATAACTTTTTTGTTTTGGGTTATTCTAAGCTTAGAGGGTGACATTATGAAAACAATAGGCTTAATTGGGGGAATGAGCTGGGAAAGTACGATTACGTATTACCAAGTTTTGAATGAAACTATTAAGCAAGTTTTGGGCGGCTTACATTCGGCAAAATGTATTTTATATAGCGTTGATTTTGAAGAAATAGAAAAGTGCCAGGCAAATGGCGATTGGGATAGAAGCGCTGAAATTTTATCCGATGCGGCTCAATCTCTTGAAAAGGCTGGTGCTGATTATATTGTTATATGCACGAATACAATGCATAAAGTAGCGGATGAAATAGAAAAACATATTCACATACCTCTTCTTCATATTGCGGAAATGACTGCAGTAGAGTTAGAAAAATCAGGTATTACAAAGGTAGGTCTACTCGGTACCAAGTACACGATGCAACAAGATTTTTATAAATGTATCTTGGAAAATCGGGGGATTCATGTTGTTATCCCTAACGAAGATCAAGTTGAACTTGTGAATGGTATTATATACAATGAATTGTGTTTAGGTGTTATTTCTAATGAATCTAAACAACAATACTTAGATATTATTGGTGATTTGGTAAAATCTGGTGTACAAGGTGTTATTTTAGGCTGTACTGAAATCGGACTACTTATTAAACAGGATGATACAGATATACCGTTATTTGATACTACATTGATACATGCAAAAAATGCGGCGTTGATTTCTATTGGTAGAGCATAATATAGTTAGCTTTTATTTTTGTTTAAATAACATAACCCTCTATTAGATATTTTTATTCATTTTTAGAATATCTAATAGAGGGTTGTTTTTATGCAATTAGAACTAGCTAGAGACTAAAGGAAATCTTTTAGCATGGTTTGAATTTATATGAGAGGAGTTACTATAGGCACGTATATAGGAAGTAATTTGTGTTATTATAGCCATATAGTCTGAAATATATTCGATAGAAAAGGTGTAATATGAAGCTTGCTATAAAAGAGTATTGGGAAAATCTTAAAGTAGAATATGAAGCTACATATAATGCGTCTATATTTAGTGATTATGATGTGCTAAAGCAATACGCAGAGCGTTTTAGAACGTATTTAATTACTTTGATGTGTGAGTATTCTAATGATGTGGATGTGGCCTGTACTTTAGCAACTGTTGAACAGGTGTTGAGGGATGAGAAAAATTCAATACAACTATTGGAAGGGTTCCTTGAAGCTTATACTAATGAACTTAGTGATACTGATAAAGCGAGAATTTACACTAATTTGGCTTTTTATTATAACGATGAGGGGAGTATAAAAGAATATGACTATCTATCAGCAGCTGTAAAGTTAGATTCTCCATATATAGAGACTTACAGAGGGCTGGCTTTATATCATTTTTCCTCTTATGCAGATAAGGGTTCAATAGAGGAGTTGAAGAAAAGTTTATGTGCCTTTGAAAAGGGAAGAATAGTATCCAACGATTATGAAATGAACTTTGGCTATGCAGTGTGTTTGTTTGAGCTTAAGAAATATGAGAAAGCAAAGGTCATTTTTGAAGAGTTATTAAAAAGCTATCCCAATAGAATGAGATTACTAGTTTGTATTGTTTATTGTGATGTCTATTTAGGTAATAAAAAGCAAGCCCTCGATCGTTTGAAGCAAATTAAGCTTGGAGGTGATGTAGCATATCATTTAAGTAATGATGAAGTTTTTGAGTTTGATATCATTGACGCCTATTATATATTAGATGAGTATGGCCTATTCTTAGATGAGTGTGAAAAGGCTAAAGAGCACTGTGATTTAAGTGATGGCCCTTATTACTTTGGTCTTTTGATTATGAATCAACATGATATGTTCCATCGTGAAGTGGACAAGCAACGAACAGAAATATTGGCATGCATTGAAAATGCAAAAATGGACGAAGACTTTGATAGCGAAGAAGAAAAGCAGGACTATATCAAAAGCTGGGAAGATGATTTAGAGAATCTAAATTTGTTGGAACATAAAATTAAAGATGAAAACTTTAAACCTACAGTTGAACTAAAACTATGGCCAATATATGGTTGCTATTTAATAGATTGTTTAACTCATAATTTTTAATCTGCTTATTGGTAGATTTATATAAAGATGATTTATATATTTAAACTGATATACAAGTAAGTTTAACAAATTAAAAGCACTACTTTGAATTGCAATTATTCAGAGTAGTGCTTTTGTTATTATTTATCAGCTACAACAAGTTTATATCCATTCAATTGAATGTTACTGCCGGTTGTGTCTTCGTTGCTCAAGGATTTTACATGGCTGTCGCCAGTGAGTATCCAATTGGAGTCTTTGCTGAGTTTCACAGTTACTTCTTTAGCCGTATTGTCTGTGTTTACAGCACCTACAAGGCTAGATCCATTTGTCATGTCAAGAGCGATGGTACTGATTGAATCGGCCATAATATTACCGCTTAGTTCTTGATTAGATGCGCGGAGTGTAAGGTGACCGCCGTTCTCACCAGTTTTTCCCCAACGGGAGTCAGCAGCTGCTTTCACTAGGGTAGATGTGTTCGGCATAGAGATTGCATTGTTAGAAAGGTCTACTTCAGCAATGGTGTTGTTTACATAGAGGAACGCACCTGTAGCGTGAGTTGTGAGTGTGTTATTCTCTGCTTTCAGACGAGCAATACCGCTTTCAGCATCACCAGAGAAGCTTTGATATAGCATGAAGCCATTATCTTTGTAGCCTGTTACATTGGAGTTTGTAAGGGTTATGGAATTTTTACCTTCTACGACGCCAATTTCACTGTTATTCGCTATGCCGTTGACATTGTTTACCATAATATTACCCGTGGAGTAGATAACAGGACTGCCTTCGCCAGATGTGGTGAGTTTGGCTGCTTCTGCGGTGATAGTGCCTTCTCCGCGATCTGTAGCAAGTGTAGCGGAGTGAGCCCCTTCAGTGGTGATAGTTAGGTTTTTGCCATTTACAGTACCTTTGTAAGTAGCATCTAAACCACGAGAGGAATCGCTTTTTGTGTGAATATTAGTATTTTCTACGTTGATAACCGAGCCTTCGCCAGTGGCAAAGACTGCATTAGAGCCTTTAGCGTTAGATGTAATATTGCTACCCTTGATATTGATTTGACTGCCGTCAATGCTGAGAACTACTGCATTTTGACCACGAAAATTGCTGTTATCGTCGTTTGTAGTGTTGCCAGTCTTATCGAAAACACTATTTTCAATATCAATTATCGCTTTATTTTTACCGATGAAAGCATTCTGATCGGCTGTTGTGTTTGTCATCGACTCATGAGCAATGGATTTGTTTTCTGTAACGATAGTTGAGCCTTTGAAAGTATTAGGATCTACTTCGGCTTGTGGTGCCATACCATTAGGACCACCGTTTGGAGATGTGCTTCCTTGTGCGGATGGTACTGTTTTGGTTTGCTCTGTTGTGGTTACAACTGCGATGTTAGTGTTAGACTGAGTTTCTGCTGCTAAGGTTGGAATAACCGCTAATGTCGACAGAGCTGCACCAAGGACCGCAGGTAATATCCAACGACGCAATTTTCTATATGATAAACTATTCTTTTTAGTTTTATGTTGCTTCTTTATAGTTGTTTTATTCATGATTAATATCTCCCAAATTATATACATACATTTTGAAAATACAACAAAATCTAATTGTGTAAAATTTAGAATGATAGAAGTATAATTTCTTACAATGAAAAGGACGTGAAGCATAGAAACAATCTTTTTTATTCCTTTTGAATTATCTTAGGTGGTTTACTTTTTATCGATTTTTTTAGTATAATATACCTCAGTACATATTTTATTTGTACTGATTCTGCCATATATCACAGAAAGGAATTCCGAATTCGTAAAGGCGAATAGCGCAAGTACCCACGAAGGCAGTCGTTAGGGTAGACGAGGTGAAGAGTGATCGAGTCATCAGCGGATGCTCTTCCGGCATATTCATGTCGTAACAGGTATTAAAAAACCCATCGGTAACGATGGGGACAAAGTATATCTGAATGAATTGTATTGAATTAATAATTAATATATTAAATAGAATATTAATCTAGAACATTAATTAGTTAGCCTTAGTTTTTGCTGGGGCTAGAAATACCCCCAGTTATAGGAGGATATACTCATGTGCGGTATCGTAGGATACATTGGCTTTAATCAAGCATCTGATTTCTTGTTGGACGGTATGGCAAAGTTAGAATACCGTGGTTATGACTCTGCAGGTATTGCTGTTATCGGTCCTGAAAATGTTATTAAAATTCAAAAAAAGGTAGGCCGTCTCTCCAATTTAGAGACTATCGTGAAAGCGGATCCTAATGAAGGAACTGTAGGTATCGGACATACTCGTTGGGCTACACATGGTCGTCCATCCGATATGAATGCGCATCCTCATGCATCTGAAGATGGTAAATTTGCCGTTGTACATAACGGTATTATTGAAAACTATATGCCTTTAAAAGAGGAACTCATCGCAAAAGGATATCATTTCAAATCTGAAACGGATACAGAGGTGGTTGCACATTTATTGGAGGACATGTACGATGGCGATTTTGTCGGTACTGTTCGTCGTATGCTGAATCGTGTAGACGGTGCGTATGCTCTCGAAATCATCTGTGCCGATGAACCGGATAAAATCATTTGTACAAAGAAAGAAAACCCTTTGGTTATCGGCCTCGGCAAAGGGGAAAACTTCGTTGCTTCCGATATTCCAGCTATTATTAATTACACACGTGACACATATATTTTAAGCGATGGCGAATTAGCTATCGTAACTCGCGATAATGTATCCGTATTTGACCGTGAAGGAAAAGCTGTTGATAAAGAGGTATTCCATGTTAACTGGAATGCGGAAGCAGCAGAAAAAGGCGGTTATGAACACTTTATGTTGAAAGAAATTCATGATCAACCTAAGGCTGTTCGTGATACATTTGGTACACATATTTCTGAAGACGGTAAGACAGCTATCTTTGATGAGTTGAATTGGACTGCTGAAGATGTGGCAGCTTTCAATAAAATTCTCATCGTTGCATGCGGTACTGCATACCATGCAGGGCTTGTAACAAAACAATATATTGAAAACTTGGCGCGTATTCCAGTTGATGTGGAAATTGCATCTGAATACCGTTACAGCAATCCGTTGACTGATGATAAAACATTATGTATCGTTATCAGCCAATCCGGTGAAACATCCGATACATTGGCGGCCTTGAAGGAAGCTAAACGCCTTGGTGCCAAATCCTTGGCTATTACCAATGTTGTTGGTTCCAGCATTTCTCGTGAAGCGGATAACAAAGTTTACACATGGGCTGGTCCTGAAATTTCCGTAGCATCTACAAAAGCGTACACTACTCAATTAGTAGCAGGCTTGTTGTTCGCTGTATATCTTGGCCAATTAAACGGCAAAATGAATCCAGCTTTAGGCGAAGAAATTCTTAGTGGCGTTAAAAACTTACCATCCTTGATTTATGAAATCTTTGAAGTAGACGAAGATATGAAAGCCTTTGCAAAACATTATGGCTTCAAATCTGATGCGTTCTTCTTGGGTCGTGCTATCGACTACGCAGTAGCGATGGAAGGGGCTTTGAAATTGAAAGAGATTTCTTACATCCACGCTGAAGCATATGCAGGTGGCGAATTGAAACATGGTACATTGGCTCTTATTGAAGAGGGCGTACCTGTTATCGCATTGGCTACACAAGAGGATGTTTATGACAAGATGATCAGCAACATCCGCGAAGTAAAAGCGCGTGAAGCTATCGTAATCGGCATCGGTATGAAAGGTGACGAAGAATTATCTAAACACGTTGACCACACAATCTATGTGCCTCGTGCAAATAAATTCATCGCTCCAATCCTTGCGGTTATACCATTGCAATTATTAGCTTACTACGCAGCGATTACACGCGGCGCAGATGTAGATAAACCACGTAACTTGGCTAAATCTGTAACCGTAGAATAATATATATAACCAACAGTGCTTCGGCACTGTTGGTTTATTTCAATATAGGGAGATTATTATGGCAGTTATATTTTCCGGCATCCAACCAAGTGGGGAATTAACACTTGGTAACTATTTGGGGGCTTTACGTAATTTCTTAGACTATCAAGATACTGATGAATGTTATTATTGCATCGTTAACCAACATGCGATCACTGTACCGCAAGATCCGAAAGAGTTATTCCAAAATACTCGTAATTTGGCTGCATTATACCTCGCTGTTGGCCTCGATCCTAAAAAGGTAACATTATTTGTGCAATCCGAAGTGCCTGAGCATGTTAAACTGGGTTGGGTTATGCAATCTATTAGCTATGTTGGCGAATTAGAGCGTATGACACAGTACAAAGATAAGTCTCAAAAGCAAGGTGACTCTATTCCTACAGCGTTGCTTACGTATCCACCATTGATGGTGGCAGATATTCTGCTATATGGCACGAATTATGTTCCTGTAGGTGAAGACCAAAAGCAACACCTTGAGTTGACTCGTAATTTAGCAGAGCGTTTTAACCGTAGATTCGGTGAAACTTTCGTAGTACCTGATATCAAGGTCGGAGAAGGTGGTGCTCGTGTTATGAGCTTACAAGAGCCAACTAAGAAAATGAGTAAATCTGATGATAACCAAAATGCTACAATTCGTCTTTTGGATGCACCAGATTTAATCGTGAAAAAGTTGAAACGAGCTCAAACTGATTCTGACAATGCGGTTCGCTATGATAAAGAAAATAAACCTGGCATCTCTAACTTGATGGGAATATACCGTGCCATTACGAAAGACAGCTACGAAGCTATCGAAGAAATGTACGCTGGCAAAGGTTACGGTGTATTTAAATCCGATATTGCTGATCTATTAGTAGCAACTCTTGAACCAATTCAACAACGTTACAATGAATTGATTACAAGCCCTGAATTGGATGTAATCCTCGATGAAGGGGCTGCTAAGGCGCATGCTAAAGCAAGTGCAATGTACTGTAAGGTAGAGCAAGCTATGGGCTTGTGCCGTAAATAAAATCATATAGTAGACTTTCAATTTGTGAGGTAAACCATGACGAAACAAGAGGCGATGGAACGCTTTTCATCAGGTGCCGTACAACAGAGCTTAGAAATACATCGCGGTATACAGTGGACCGGTCGCATCATCGGTCTAGTTGTGTGTGCGTTGATCGTAAAATATATGCCCTCAGACTGGGCGGAACGTGTATGGTATTATCTGTTGCTGCTCGTGATATTATGGACCCTTCATAGATTAGGTGAAAGTCAAGCTTTTATCTGTGAAAAGGGCCTCGTGTTAAAACGTAGGCCTTTTTCTGTGAAAGAATACTTTCACAGTTTATTCTATGGGGATGAATATTTCGTCTTTGTTGATTATGAGCATATTATCGGATTCACTGAGGAATGGCGCGAGTTGCAAGCGATGAATGGTCATGGTGGAATCTATGTGATACCACTTGATTTGTATCAGGTGGCGTACAAGGATAAAATGGCGATGATTGAGGCCATCCATAAACATACGCAGTCATAAAGTACGAGTATGGAGCGTTATATAATATAGGCATACAGAAATATAAATATAGGACTACAGAAACATAAAGCAAATGAATCTAGAATCATAAACTATATATGTGGAGAATCTGTAAGAAAAAAACTCAAAAATTCATCAAATTAATTATTTACAACTTTAATGAACTAAAGTATAATACAATCATCGGATACAGAATGTAAATCTGTACAAAGTATATTAGTAAGTAGTAAATAGGCGAAAAGCGCCGTGGAGGATAGTTATGAATTGGAAAAAGATGATGGCCGTTGGCCTTGCAGCCGTATCTATGATGGCATTTGTAACAGGTTGTGGTGGTGACGCTAAAAAAGCTAATACAGAATTGCCTAAGAAAGTCGTTATCGGTTTAGATGATAGTTTCCCTCCAATGGGCTTTAAAGATGAAAAAGGCGAAATTGTTGGCTTTGATATCGACATGGCTAAAGAAGCAGCTAAACGTGCTGGCATGGATGTAGAGTTCAAAGCTATTGACTGGTCCAGTAAAGAAGCGGAACTAAAATCTAAAAAAATTGATGCTTTGTGGAATGGCTTAACAGTTTCTCCTGAGCGCGAGAAAAATATTTTGTTCTCTAACACATATATGAAGGATAAACAATACGTCATTGTTCGTAATGACGATGACTCCATTAAAGGTAAAGCCGATTTAGCTGGTAAGGTAGTAGGCGTGCAACAAGCTAGTACTGGTGAAACAGCATTGCAAAACGACCCAAGCGGTAAGACTGTTAAGGAGACAAAATCCTATGCGGATTTTGTAAGTGCATTTATGGATCTTGGTATTGGTCGTGTTGATGCGGTTATTGCTGACGGTGTAATCGCTCGTTATCTTATGACAAAAGAACCTGGTAAATACAAAATTGTAGAAGGTACTGACTACGGTGTTGATAATTTCGCTGTTGGTTTCCGTAAAGATGATACTGCTTTGCGTGACAAAATTAATGGTATCTTAGCTGAAATGAAAAAAGACGGTACTGCTGATAAAATTGCTGAAAAATGGTTAGGCTCAGGCGCAGACTTAGATAAGAGCGATGCTAAATAGTACAATTCGTGATATACTAATAGTATTATGGTCAGTAGGTACAACTGATAATTAAAGAACGAAATGTACACTAGAGAAGCGGCCAGATGGCCCTTCTCTAGTCGTGTTTTGAAGGAGTCTTTCATGTTAGATTATTTATTGCAGATTATCCCAACCATCGCTGATGGTTTAAAGGTAACCGTATCGCTATTCTGTATTGTATGGATTTTATCTATTCCTGGTGGCATTTTAATGGCTATGTTACGTCTATCTAAATTGCCTTTAGTAGATAAGCTTGTCGATGCTTTCGTGTACTTAATGCGTGGCACACCGTTGATGTTACAAATTTTATTCGTCTATTATGCCTTGCCAATCATTACAGACGGTGCCATTCAGATGGATGATGCGACGGCAGCAGTTCTTACCTTCGTCTTAAACTACGCAGCTTATTTATGTGAGATTTTCCGTGGGGGTATTCAATCTATCTCTCGAGGTCAGTACGAAGGGGCGAAGGTTCTTGGTTTTACCTATGCACAAACTATGCGTAAGATCATCTTGCCACAAATGTTTAAACGTGTATTGCCTCCTCTTGCGAATGAGACGATTAACTTATTGAAAGATACATCTCTCGTGTATGTATTGGCGATGAATGATATCTTGCGTATTACAAAATCTATCGTACAACGTGATTTTGATATTTCTGCATTCCTCGTGGCAGCATTATTCTACTTGATTTTTACCTTTATTTTGACGAATATCTTCAGCTACTTAGAACGAAGATTTGCTGTATACGAAGATTAATCTAATTCTATGGTAGTTTGTCGTATGTAATGGTGTAGCTAGTTTTATAGGTGGGATAGCTTTATTTGATGTCTATAGATGCGATTTCGTAGATGAGATATCTTTACTTGAGACGCTAATTATATACTTAATATGACGATGTAAGAGGTACTTATGACATTTGTAAATATGGAGCGTATTGAAAAACGCTTTAATAATCAAACCGTATTGCGCGATGTGTCGCTCAAAATGAATAGAGGAGAAATCGTTTCTATTATCGGGCCTTCTGGTTCTGGTAAATCTACATTTTTACGCTGCTTGGGTCAGTTAGAAACGATTGATGGAGGCTCTATTACCGTTGATGGTACGATTCTTGCTAGTACTGAAAATGGGGTTGTAAAATACGCTTCTCCTCAAACTCAGCATGAATTATTGCTCCGCATGGGTATGGTATTCCAATCTTTCAATTTGTTCCCGCATATGACGGTATTAGATAATATTATGATTGCTCCACGTATGGTAAAAGGTATGAAAGATGACGAAATCTCACCGATTGCAGAGCAATTACTCAATAAAGTAGGATTATGGGAAAAACGAGATATGTATCCATCTCGCTTGTCTGGCGGTCAGCAACAGCGTGTAGCTATTGCCCGTGCGCTAGCGATGAATCCAGAAATCATGCTTTTTGATGAACCCACATCTGCTCTTGATCCTGAGCTTACTGGTGAGGTTCTTAAGACAATCAAACAATTGGCGGACGATCACATGACGATGATTATCGTAACTCATGAAATGAACTTTGCTCGTGAAGTATCGGATTGTGTTATCTTTATGGCTGATGGTGTTATTCAAGAAAAAGGAACACCAGAACAAATTTTTAGTCATCCGCAGAACGAAAGAACGAAAGCGTTCTTGGATAATATGTTATAGGAGGTTCTATGAAGTTACGTTTATTTGCGGCAACCTTAGCTGTCATGGCTTTGGGAACGACTTCTATTATGGCGGAAGGTTTACAGAAGACGCCTGATACACCTTTATCTATTGTGGAATCTCAGAAGGATTCCGCATCTATTTTGCCAGAACAATACAAATCCTATGCTACTAAGATGAACACGGTGGTGAAGGATTACAAAAATGGTTATATGTTCTCGATTCCTTGGCGTGTAGCTGATGGCGTTATGTTAGATATGGATGTGCGTAGTGAAAGCGAACATATTCAAGGGTATTCCTTCAATTTAGCGGGCCCTAAGCAAGAGGATTCCTATACAGTATCTTTTACTAAGCGCAATAATACACCACAAGAAGGAATATCTCAAAAAGAATGGAATACGACTTGGTATGGTGTACCTATTAAGGGCATGTCTAATGAGGAGTATTTAAATATCTGGCGCCAACATAGCAATAACTTTGAGCATAATGATATTGTTGGTGGGTTCTTTGCTAAGAAAGGTGCAGTTTCCGCACGCTGGGATAAGAGTACACCAAAATCTTATGCAGATATGACATCTACAGAGCCGGTTCAGTCTGTATTTGAAGCAGAATTTATCATGGAGAAAGATCCAACTCATCGGTACAATTTGTCTAGTACGTATGCACCTGTTCGTGCAGAGTTTATGGAGCTAGGTTTGATGGAGAATACAATTCCATCCTTTGAATTGATCAATAAGCGCGGTTCTAATGCTATTAAAGGGGTAAAAAAAATATTAACCGGCACAAGCGATATCAGTGTTGCAGAAGGTATCAAATTTACCTATCCAAAAGGTTTCACCCGTCTTAATGAAAAAGGTAAGATTGCTTTCACTAAACATAATGTACGCCTTGACATTGAGTCCTTTACAATTCCAGTACAAGCTGTTAGTTCCGGCATGCCAACTATGATGGCTAAGCAGATGCTTGGTGATTATTATCTTAAACAATTGGTTGATATGAACAAGGCCACGATTACTCGTTATGAAACGCATATCATTGACGGTAATGTGATGTTCTATTTGGCGGGCCATATGAAAAATCCAAATATATCTGATACATCTGTAGCGGAACCAGTATCCTTTGGCGCAACAATTATTCTTGGCAATGAAGGTAATGTAGCAGTAGCTCGAATGATTGGTCCATCCACTAGCAATCTTGCTACTCAGGAACTTATAGATATATTAGATGGTTTTAAATTGACTACTACACTTAATACAAATCAATCGTCTCAGGTTCTTTAATATACGCATAATATTCTTTTATTTGTATAATTCTGTACGATTTGTGCTATAATGTAATAAATCCTCAGAAAAAAGAGGAGTTTTCCTTGATGGTCTAGAATATATTAGTATAGGCTAAATAGGCTAAACGATATTTGATCATATCCCCTTTGAGGGATTAGGAATAGGAGGGGTTATTATGGTTACCTACAAAACTATTGTCGTACCTACTGATGGTTCTGAAAATGCTAAACGTGCGTTGGAACATGCTCTCGCTGTAGCGGATCGCAACCAAGCTGAATTGATTGTTGTTCACGTTGCAAATATTGTGTCTGCTATTTCCAATTTTGATCAAACACCAATTTCTGGTGGATATGTATCTGAGCAAATTGCTGAGGATATGGAAGAAACTGGTAAGGAAATTCTTAATGATGTAGTGAAAGAAATTCCTGCAGGCGTAAAAGTTAAAAGCGTATTTGAAGTTGGCTCCCCTGGACCTGCACTACTTGCAGTGGCAAAAAAATATAATGCTGATCTCATCGTAATGGGTAGCCGTGGTCTTGGCCCTTTGAAAGGCTTATTCATGGGTAGCGTAAGTAGCTATGTAACTAGCCACTCTACTTGCCCTGTATTAATCATTAAATAATTTATATCTTATATTTTATATAGATATGATAAAAAAAGAGACTTTGGTTTCTCAAAGTCTCTTTTTTATGTTAAAAATGATATAATGTCTATATGTATGCCATACATATTGGTGTTATACGTTAAGACGTATCGATTAGTGACATAGAAGAGCTACAAAAAAGAATGGATAGGATTAAAAAAGGGGGATTATATGACCGACAAACAAGAATCATTGCTGAAGCTAGCAGAACTGTTTAAAATCTTGGGTGATCCTACACGCCTTAAAATAGTAGAGCTATTACTAGAAAATGAAATGTGTGTTAATCACATTGCAGAAACCATGGAGATGGGACAATCTGCTATTTCTCATCAATTGCGTGTATTGCGCCAAGCGCGCCTTGTTACATATCGTAAAGATGGGAAAACAGCATACTATTCTCTAAACGATGATCATGTTGAATGCTTAGTTCGCATGGGGATGGAACACGTAGCTCATCAATAATTACATTTTGGTATCATGAACACATTTCGTCCTATTTAGGAGGAAATGTGTTTTTATATTTAATCTGAGTTGTATCTGATTATGGAGAAGTATATAAAGTGAATCTGTTAATGAAAAATATAGGAATATTAGTGGTATTTTTAGCTACTGTATTCCTATCAACAAAATCTATATGGGCAAAACTAATTTATTTAGATTCACTGAGCCCCTTGAATGTTCTTGTGTGTAGGGCTGTTTTATCATTACCTTTTTTTCTTATACCAATGATTCGTTTTGATTGGAATAGCGTGAATAAAAGTAAGGTTTTTAAATACTCATTTTTTGGAGCTATTCTTTATTTATCTTCATCTATAGCTGACTTTATAGGATTATTATATATATCTGCCTCATTAGAACGTGCCGTTCTATTTACATTTCCAATTTACGTTTTTCTGTTATCTTCAGATTTATCACGCATTACATTTTCAAAAGTAGTTCTAATTGTATCTACTGTGCTAGGCTTAGCAATTATGTTTAATCCTACCGTTGATAACCACCTTATAGATACTTTAATAGGTATTTCACTAGTTTTACTTTCTGCCATTTTTTGGGCGTTGTTTATTATTTATAGTAAGAGGGCTGTTTCGAATATTAGTCCTACTATTTTTACTAGTACTTATATGTGTATAACTACAGTACTTTTACTTTTTGGATTTATAAGTGATAGCAAAAATTTTACTACTTTTTTAACGCTTCAAACTCATACTATGATTTATTTAGTATTTTTGGCCATTTTTTGTTCTATCATTCCTTCATACTTGATGTCTTTTGGTCTTAAAAGAATTAATGCATCTCTTGCAGCAGTTATTAGTGCAATGGGACCAATAGTTACTTTAGCTTTAGATGTAGTTATTCTTAATCATAATTTAGCCTTGAATGAAATTATTGGTGCTATAATTGTTACAGCTTGTGTAACTTGTTTAACAAGGCTAAATGCTAAGGCATAAAAAATCACTCATAGTCATATGGCTATGAGTGATTTTTTATAACTATGATTTTTTATTTTAATATAATGGGAATAAATAATAGGCTATAGTAATAAACAGTGGCATAGTTATAGCGGATAAAATGGTAGTTCCCATTACGATTTGTGTAGCATATTCTGGATTATTCTTCATTTCAATAGCAATAAGAGACATATTGATAGCGGTAGGTACGCTGTAGGTTATGATGATAGTTTGCGCTGCTATTGGATGCATAGGGCCGTAGAACATTATAAATAGTATGGTAATACCAGCGGCTATAAGTGGGCTCACAATGAGTCGTAAGATCGTTGCGAGCATGACATCCATCTTGAAAAAGTTTAGAGGTGTTCTATTAATTTGAACACCCAAGGCAATCATAGCGACGCCAACGAAGGCATTGGCAAATATATTGAGTGGTGCAAAGAAGAAGAGCCCGTGTAAATCGAAAGGGAGTAGGTGGCAAAGTAGCGCCAGAGGGATAGCATATACCATGGGCATGTGAAATACGACCTTTAGTGCATCCCGAGGGGTTAATCGTCCTGCTCCCGCTTGGTAGAAACCGTAGGTATTACTGCTAATAGTTTGTATGATCATGATAGATACAACACTCACTAAACCTAGATTAGCATAGGGGGTAGCACCATCGATGACGTATGGAATGTTAGTAAATACAAAGATAGCAAGGGCGACACCCATATTCCCAACGTTATTAAACATAACGCAGTTTTTTAAGGTTGCGATCTTAGCCACATCATATCCTTGCATCTTACCTACCACATTTGAAAGGATGGAGTTTAGTATGAGTACACAGAGCGCACAGAATACAATCTCCAAAGTACCTGAGTTAAGTTTAGCTTCATACATCGCTCGAAATATAAAGGTAGGTAACAATATATAAAAGTTTAGTTTACTCAGCGTATATAGATCGAGTTTAAATTTTCTATCTAATATAAATCCCACGCCTATAAGTACTAAGATAGGGACCATAGAATTCATAAAAATATGGCCTACTAATTCGAATAGATTCATCATCTCACCTAGAGTTTTTCTTTAATATATTAGTTAATATATAAGGCATAGTTTTAGTTTATCGTATAACTATATGTAGTAAATATACAGTTGTTTTATATAAGCTATAAGTGAATAAGTTTTCTAAAATATTTTTATCCTTTATAGTATTATCATACCATAGTATCTATTGTTTGGGGCTTAAAAATTTATTGATTATGATTACTTATCATAATCATCAGAAATATCTATTTAGAATGTGATTTTAGTATACGATTTCAACCATCGATTTTTAGTATAATATGTATATATTGTATATTTCAGTTTGTTAGTACGCGAAGTATCTCTAGGTATTACCATGGCGTTTACAGTATGGCGTTTTAAGGGATGCACAGGAGGAATTATGAAACGAATTTTATTAGTATTAATGAGCGTTTTCATGCTTGCTTTTTTAGTAGGTTGTGGTAATGATGCAAGTAAACCAACTGAGTCAGCTAAACCAAGCACATCTGAAAAGATTACTGTACAAGCTGCAGCAAGCCTTAAAGGTGCTCTTACAGAATTGGCTGATGCTTACAAAAAAAGCCATAACTTAGCGGATGATCAAATCGCTATTAACTTCGCTGGTTCTGGTACATTACGTCAACAAATCGAACAAGGTGCACCAGCTAGTTTATTTATTTCTGCTGACGAGAAAAATATGAAAATGTTACAAGAAAAAGATTTGGTAACTGATGTAAAGCCATTCGTAACTAATGAACTCGTTCTCGTAGTTCCAAAAGGTCAACCTAAGGTTGAGCTAAATCAAATCGCTACAGTAAAGCGTATCGTATTGGGCAATCCTGAAACAGTACCAGCTGGTAACTATGGTAAACAAGTATTAACAAAACTAGGCGTTTGGGAACAGGTAGAACCTAATGTAGTATACGCTAAAGATGTAAAAGCTGTAACAGCTTCCATTAGCCAAGGTGCTGGAGATGCTGGTTTCATCTATAAAACTGATGCTATCTCAGCGGGCGATGCAGTTGAAATCTCTGCAGTAACACCGGCTGATTCCCATGATCCAGTTATCTATCCAATTGGTATTATTAAAAAATATGACAACGCATTGGCAAAAGACTTCTACCAATACGTAATGAGCCCAGAAGGCCAAAAAGTATTAGAAAAATACGGTTTCTCTACTTCTAAATAAGAGTAAAGCGCTAGCCTTCAGGGCTAGCGTTTTCTTATGATACAATAGAGATATTATTGATATTACTAATCTTATGATTGCTCACTGTATGCTTTTTTTTACTCATTTGTAGTGATGAGTGCTTAATAATCTAACATATGATATGATTTTGGGCATATAATTTGTTTGAAAAGTATTTTTGAATTAATGGATATAGCACATACTTTAGAGTTGTTGTGTATAGAAAGGGGGCGTGACATGAGTCCATTATGGCTGTCGCTATGGGTGGCAAGTATAGCTCTTATTATAGTTATTTTAAGTGGCTTAGCGACTTGTTACTGGATGAACCGTTGCAAGTGGGGTGGTATTGCTATTCTTGATGTACTTATTACCTTGCCACTTGTACTGCCTCCGGTAGTTGTTGGTTTTGCGTTACTTATGGTATTTACTCCAGGTTATGCGTTTGGTGCTTGGCTTGAAGCTCATGGTATGAGTGTTGTTTTTGCTGCATCCGGTGCCGTGATAGCCTCCTCTGTAATTGCATTTCCGCTGTTTTATCAAACGGTGCGTTCAGCATTGCAATCCGTCGATCATAATATGGAGGACGTAGCGCGTACATTAGGTGCTTCAGAGTTACGTATCTTTTTTACTATCTCCGTACCACTCGCTTGGAAAGGCATTTTGACGGGCAGTATCTTAGCCTTCTGTCGTGCTATGGGCGAGTTCGGTGCTACCATTTTGATTGCAGGCAATATTCCAAAGGTAACGCGCACCATGCCACTTGCTATCTACTCTTACGTAGAGGCAGGGCAGTACATGGATGCTTTTGAATTAGTTATCTATATTTGTGTGCTCACATTGGCATTGTTGAGTGGGATTCACCTCATCACAAAGGGGTCCTTGTTCCGTCACATTGATAAAAATTAGGAGGTCCGATGATTACATTTTCCTTTACCGTAGCTAGACCTTCTATGACTGTGAAAGCCGATGGGGTACTTCCTTCTGGTATTACCGTTTTGACAGGTCAATCCGGCAGTGGTAAAAGTACTTTCATTAAATGCATTGCAGGACTTGTAAAACCCACTACAGGTAGTATTCACTGTAATGAAACAACGTGGGTGGATCGAGATAATAAGATTTGGGTTCCCGCTCAAAAACGTCAGGTAGGCTATATGCCACAAGGCAATATCGTATTCCCGCATTTGTCTGTGGAATATAATATTACCTATAGCAAACGAGGCACACCTGACATGTGTAATAGTCTATTGCAGCGTTTAGGCCTTGAGAAATACCGAAAAACGAAGGCTGGCAACCTGTCTGGTGGCGAACAGCAACGAGTTGCTTTGGGGCGTGCGCTCTACTCTAAACCGACTATCTTGCTTCTCGATGAGCCTTTATCTGCTTTAGATTGGAACTTGCGAAAGCATGTGCGCGAAGATTTGGTGTCCATTATTCGCGAGTGGGATGTACCTTGTGTATGGGTAACTCATGATGAAAGCGAAGCCGAAATGGTTGGAGATCGGCACTGGACCTGTGAAGAAGGCCAAATTCAAATATCTAAATAACAATAATGTAAATAAAAGAATCTAAATAACAAAACCCCTTCATACGAGTTATTGCTCCTAAAGGGGTTTTATTGTTTATATAGCAGTTCCTATTTAGTTAGTCTCCTATCTTGGATGCTTGTTGTATATATCCTATTATGGTTGTTTAACTTCTGTAGAGACCTTTACTGCTTTACTTACGAAACCAATGATAGTAGTTATGATAAAGGCCATTGTAAAGGCTGGTAATGTAGCACCTACGGTGCTTTCACTGTGTAACATATAGTGATATAAACCGACCGATACAGCCCAAATTGTGCCGCGTACTAAAAAAGCCGATAGAGTTTGCACTTGTTGACGATTCATAAAGTAGTCCGCTAGCAAGATGGCAATCATTGGGGTAAAGACAGATCCGATGAGGTATAAGAAGTCTGTAATATCGTCCATCGGATACAAGATAGCTGCAATAGTGCCAACGATGGTAACAATAACTGCAATGCCCTTACTAGATGCACTATTATAGATTGTGGTGCTAGAAACACCTGCAGAGTAAGCGTCCATAAAGGTTGTAGTGACAGTAGAGAAGATAATTACGAGGAGCCCTGCTAGGCCAAGGCCTGCATTCATCATAATGGTAATAATAGAGTCTCCACCACCAAAGATGGCCGCACTAAGACCTAAGGTATACATGACGATACTCGTTACCGTGTAGATTGTAGCACTTGTAAGTGATGCGGTGAAAGGATGTTTACTTTCACGGGTATAATCACTGATGAGAGGAAGCCAAGATAAGGGCATAGCTATTGATAGCTCAAGGGCTGTTATAAAGCTCATATTGCCGTTAGTCATGAAGCTACTGTCACTAGGCCATTTAGAAATCATGTGAACTCCCATGTAGAGTGTGAGGCCTAGTAATAAAACAGATACGATGGCTTGAATATAGCCTGTATTGTGGAGGCCGATGAAGAGCCACAAAATGACGAGGGCCCCGATGGCAATGGCCCAAATCATAGGTGATAGAGGTGCCAGTGTTTGTAAGACTAACATGGCATCGTAAATCATGATGCTGGTCCAACCGATGAGCTGGAGCATATTTAAAAAGGCAAAGCCCTTTGCTCCTAATGGTCCAAAGCTAAAAGCGGTAGTATTCATACTACCTTGCCGGAGCCGACCACCGATGAGACCGGCCCCAAAGAGTAGTATGCCGCCGATAATATGACCTAAGATGATGGCATAGAGACCTTGTGTAAGTCCTAAGGGAGCCAGATAGGTACCGGTCATAATTTCCGCAATCGATAAAGCGGCACCGAACCATATCATGGCAAATTGTGGTTGCGTGATGTGTGTATCTTTCATACGTCCTCCTTGCCAGGAAGCCATAGAAAAAGCCGAGCTCACAGGAACTCGGCCATTAATCCTCTATGTTCCCTACGTTGGCATTATCCAAATCAGGTTATGGGTTAAAGCTTTAGCTTACTCTCAGCCCACTTGTGTGAGCACCCCATTATGGCTTCATTATACGAGGTGCTACGGGAACCGTCAATTATTTTGTTGCATAGATTGTATAATAATGTTATAACTAGATTATAAAAATATATTGCCACTAGGGGTGCTTTTGCTGAGATTGACCATTCAAAACCCTAGACCTGATCCAGATAATACTGGCGTAGGGAAGTGGAATGAAACATGATACCAAACTATTACGAGACCATTCCATTTGAGGTGGTCTCATTTTTATTTACTTGGAGGTATTATGAAAAAAATGATTATTGCTAGCATATGTGTGGCCTTAGGTGTCGTCTTATCGACTACGTCGATTCCTATTGGCCCTGCTCGTATTTTTCCATTTCAACATATGATAAATGTAATCTTGGCCGTTGTAGTAGGGGCGAGAGTCTCTGTAGGCGCTGCCTTTAGCACTTCTTGCTTACGTAATGTACTAGCGCTAGGTTCTCCCTTAGCCTTTCCAGGCAGTATGATTGGCGCTTGGTTATCTGCGTACTTATATAAAAAATACAACGCCATCTGGGCAGCGGCTCTAGGCGAAATCATTGGCACTGGACTTATTGGTGCTCTTGTAAGCTATCCAATTGCTCATTTCCTACTAGGCAAACCATTGGCATTATTGACCTTGATTACATCCTTTTCCATGAGCTCCATTGCAGGTGCTTGCATTGGCTTCGTAGTATTACAAATCTTATCTCGACGTAATCTGTTACACAAGGAGGCATAATGAAACTACATACTGCATTAACAATTGCCGGTACTGACCCTAGTGGTGGCGCTGGCATTATGGCTGATTTAAAATCCTTCCAAAGTCGAAATGTATACGGCATGGCCGTTGTTACTTCTGTGGTGGCTCAAAATACAACGGGTGTACATCACGTAGAACACCTATCGCTAGAAAGCATAGAAAAACAGTTACACGATGTATATTCAGATATTGCACCACAAGCCGTTAAGACGGGCATGATTGCTTTACCAGAGATGATGGATCTCATTTATCCTTATGTGAGTAAGAACATCCCTTATGTGATGGATCCAGTTATGATTGCCACCAGCGGTGATCGACTTGTATCGGGTGAGGCTGTCGATTTCTTAAAATCTAAACTCATTCCGGTCGCCACAGTCATTACACCTAATCGTAGCGAGGCAGAGGTGTTAGCGGACATGGCTATCTCTTGTAAAAGTGACATTACAACAGCTGCTAACCGTATTTTACGTGAATTAGGACCTCAAGTGGTCATCATTAAAGGTGGGCATATTGGAGATGATGCAACGGATTATGCTTTCACCAAAGATGGAGATATGCATACGTGGACAAGTCCTAAATATGATACTGTTCATACTCACGGTACGGGTTGTACCTTCTCGGCGGTTATTACGGCAGAGCTCGCGAAAGGGCGTGATGTAATGGATGCCATAGGTATTGCAAAGAACTATATTGCATTGGCTATTAAGCATAATCCAGTGCTTGGAAATGGCTGCGGACCTGTTAATCACATGGCTTATGGTTTATTGACAAATGGTCCTCAAACGATGGATGAATTCTTGAAAAATGAGTAGAGGAGATAGTTATATGACCTATGAAAATCCATATATAAATAGCTCAACTTGGACCGAACTGAATATATTAGAGACTCTACGCAAAAGAAGTCCGCTTATTATTTGCATTACAAATGATGTAGTGCGAACCTTTACGGCTAACGGTTTACTAGCCATCGGAGCATCGCCCGTGATGAGTGAGTGTAGCGAAGACTTAAAAGATATTATCGTTCATGCTTCTGCACTACTCATTAATATTGGGACCGTTACACCAGATAAGGTAACTTATTACAAAGAGACTGTTAAGTTAGCGAAGGCTCATGAGGTACCCATTGTGCTAGATCCTGTGGGCTGTCATGCTGGGGCGTATCGATTATCTGTAGTTTTAGACTTGATTAAAACTGATGCTATTTCGTTGCTACGAGGGAACCAAAGTGAAATCAAAGCAATCTATGATGCTCTTAATACAAATCATAAGATTGATAGGTCTCTCTCTGGTAAGGTCGTAGATGGTGAACAAGTTGAGGATAGCGCAATCATTACGTATCGTTTGGCACGCCTTATTAATTGTCCTGTTGTCGCAACGGGGGAAGAGGACTATGTTTCTGACGGAACCCGTGTATTTGCAGTTCCTCATGGTCATCCAATCATGACAGCCGTAACTGGAACCGGTTGTTTATTAGGTGCTGTGTTAGCTGCATTTTTTAGTATCTATTATCCATTCATGTATAACATGTCTATAGGTGAGTTCCTTGCGTATGCACTGGCTTACTATGGTCTAGCTGGTGAAAGTGCGGTTAAGGCGAGCGGCGTAAAACCTGGTAGTTTTAGTGTGGCATTTCTGGATGCCTTATATCAATTCGATGATGCGATGATTTTATCTGAAAACCGAATACGGCCCGTAGTTGTGCCCAATCAATTAAAGGTATATTTTATTAGTGGTACGCAAGATGTAGGTTTTAATGAAAGCCATTTACTGGACATTGTTGAAGCCGCTTGTCGAGGTGGTGTGACCTGCTTTCAATTTAGAGAGAAGGGCATAGGAACATTAGAAGGACAACAAAAATTAGAATTAGCTCAGCAGTTAAAAGAAATCTGTGCCATGTATAATGTGCTTTATATTATTAACGATGATGTAGACTTAGCAGTGGCTGTTAACGCTGATGGTGTTCACGTAGGACAAGAGGATATGCGTTTAGAAGACGTTCGTAATCTTGTAGGGAATAAGGTTGTTGGTATATCCATTCATTCTGTGGAGGAACTTCATAAGACCAATGTAGTTTATGCGGATTGTGTTGGTGTAGGCCCTATGTATACTACAAGTAGCAAACCTGATGCTCAATTGCCGTGCGGACCTGAGCGCATTGCTGAGTTACAAGCAGAAGGTTTAACATTACCATGCGTTGGTATCGGGGGTATTACCTTAAATAACGCAAAGTCTGTTTTGGAAGCAGGTGCTAGTGGAGTAGCCGTAATATCTGCTATTGCTCATGCAGATAATCCATATGAAGCAGCACAACAATTTAAAAATTTAGTAGATAAAATAAAAATATAGCAAAAGAATGCAAAAAAAGACGATGACAAATGTCATCGTCTTTTTGTTAAGGAAGTTGTCAGTACTTACTGTAAGTTTAGATTGTACTTACAGGTATAGTTTTATTAAAATCTGTACTTACAGGTTATTAATCTAGTTAGTGTCGTACTTACAGATTAGATGGATTCAACGAAACGGTGGAAGAAAGCTTGTGGGTGTGCACATACAGGGCAAATTTTTGGAGCCTCTTCACCAACATGTACGTAACCGCAGTTAGCACAGATCCAAGCTACTGGTTCGTCATTGTGGAATACTTTGTTACCGGATACTTGAGCTGCTAATGCAAGGTAACGAGCTTCATGACGAGCTTCGATTTTACCAACTTCGCGCATTTGGAAAGCGATTTTAGCAAAGCCTTCTTTTTCAGCTTCGTCAGCGAATTCTTTGTACATTGTAGTATGTTCGTAGTTTTCACCAGCTGCTGCATCGCGAAGGTTAGCTTCGATATCAGCGGAAATATCGCCACCATGAAGAGCTTTGAACCACAATTTAGCATGTGCGGATTCGTTGTGAGCTGTTTCTTCGAAATAGTCAGCGATTTCGTTCATGCCAGCTTTACGAGCTGCACTAGCGTAGAATGTATATTTTTGGAATGCTTGGGATTCGCCAGCAAATGCTGCTTGAAGATTTTTTTCAGTATTAGAACCTTTTAATTCTGCCATTATAATACTCCTTTGTACTTACGATAATTTTCAAAATTGTTACTTAACATATATATTCATAACCACTTGGTTGTGAATGCAATGGAATAGAATACTTATTCTATAATTTCGAGGGCGACTTCGCCTTAGTTAAGAAAACTTATTCTTAGATTAAATAGACACTTGCCTAACTCTTAAAATAGTACTTACTTATTTGTGTGTTTCGGCACTTGCCGTCCTAACAGTTTTATACACAATGTGTTATCCGTATACTTAACGAATAATCATTGTTGACTATATTGTAACATACTAAATGAGAAATGCAAGTCTTTTTATAAAATTTATTTCGAAAATTTTCTAAATGATAAATATTATCAATGCAGTAAAAATGCGGATTTATAAAGAATGAATAGTATGGGGTTTATAAAAAATCCCTGTTTTGATATTGAGAATGATAACTAAATGAAAAATCATTATTGTTTAGTTATTAATGTTGATTTCGTTGTATGCACTAATATTTCCCCATAAAATATAATGATTAAGTGCAAAATTTCTGTGACCTTTTGGCGGTTATAAAATAATAATTCTCTTGATTTATGCTTTAATTATAAGAACAGCAGATATATTAAAATTGCACATTATATATTTAGGGTGAAAATTTTATGGTTATATATAATAGAGGATTGAACTATAGAATTAGGGTATATTTATAGAAGTAACTATTTTATGTATAATAAATATATAAATACTGACAGAAGTTAAAGGAGGCGCTATGGCATTTGTTAGATATTACGTAGGCGATGTAGTGAAGATGAAAAAATCACATCCTTGCGGCAGTGACGAGTGGGAAGTTAAACGTATTGGCACGGACTTTCTCGTCGTATGTAATGGTTGTGGTCATCAACTCTTGATGCCGCGCCCTAAATTTGAAAAGGCAGTTAAGAAAATCGTATCTCGATTGCCGGAAAATGAGTAAGGAGGGCTTATGGTACGACTTACCGATTATGTGACAAGTGGAGGCTGTGCGTGTAAGATTGGGCCTCATATATTGAACCGTGTGCTGAAAGCTGTAACACCCGTTACTAACGAGCATGTTCTCGCAGATATGACTGGTGCCGATGATGCTGGAGTATATCAAATCTCTGATACCTTTGCATTGGTGCAAACCTTAGATTTCTTTACTCCTATGGTTAATGATCCTGTTTTATTTGGTAAAATTGCAGCTGCCAATGCATTAAGCGATGTATATGCTATGGGTGGCACCCCTTTAACGGCGATGAATATCGTAGGCTTTCCGGTTCCTCTCGTCGAGCAAGGTGTTTTGACGGATGTGTTAAATGGGGCTGGTTCGATTGTAGCCGAGTCTGGTGCAGCTATCGTAGGTGGACATAGCATTGAAAATAAGGAACCTATTTTTGGGATGTCTGTGACAGGACAAGTGAATCCCAATCAGATTTGGAAAAATAAAGGTGCTCAAGTAGGGGATGTGATAGTATTAACAAAGCGTATCGGTACAGGTATTATGAATAATGCTCTGAAAGCAGGTTTATTTCCTGTAGGTACGGAACAGGCTGTTACTAGTATGAGTACTTTAAATCGTGCAGCGGCCGAGGTGGCACATAACTTTACAGTTCATGCTTGTACAGATGTTACGGGTTTTAGCCTCATGGGACACTCCGTTGAAATGGCAAGTGCTTCTGATGTAACGATTCATATTAAAGTTTACGATATCCCTCTTTTTGATGATGTCATCGAGGCGGCTCAAATGGGCTTAATTCCAGCTGCATCTTATGGTAATCGCAAGGCTATAACTGAAGTACAAGTTGATGAGGACTTGAATCCTGTATGGACGGATATTGTATTTGATCCTCAAACCTCTGGCGGGTTACTATTTTCTGTTCCTGCTAGCGAAGGTGAGACACTTGTCGAGGCCTTTTATGAGGCGGGTATTGACTGTGCTGCTATTGTGGGCACTGTTGAAAGCTTCAGCGGTCTTGCCGTACGAGTAACAAAATAAACTTATAAAAGATAAGTACTGTATAGTATTGATTTAGCTATTTAAATAAAATATTATTAGCTGATAGCTGATAGCTGATAGCTGATAGCTGATAGCTGATAGCTGATAGCTGATAGCTG
>NZ_CAMFFZ010000006.1:0-82246 GCF_945949885.1 Veillonella parvula
ACACAAGGTTCACTATGGATTTTTTAGTTGTTCAATTTCATTCTACAATTAAGCTAAAATTTTTAATGACCTTTGCTTTATCATATCAATCATAAGTACATGAAAAAAGGCTGTAATAACGAATTATCGTCATTACAGCCTTTTTATTATTAACTATTAGTATTTATTTAGTAGTTGAAATCAAATTAAGCATTTGCTAATGTTTTACCTAATTCTTGGCATTGTGCATTACCATCATCATCAGGTTCGCCCAAGATTGCTACGCCATCAGCTACTAATTCGCCACCAGCATCTTTAATTCGAGTGCCCCAGTCTTCCAACCAAGTGCCACCCCAACCATAGGAGCCAAAGATCGCTATTTTTTTACCACTCAACTTGCCTTCTAGTTCAGTGTAGAATGGTTCAAATTCGCCTTCTTCTAATTGTTCTGCACCCATATCAGCACAACCAAGAGCTAATTTTTCATAAGCTGCTGCTTCATCAACAGATACTTCAGAAACGGATTTTACTTCAACTTCTTGACCTGCAGCTTTAATACCTTCAGCTACTTCATAAGCCATGCGTTCTGTATTGCCTGTACCGGACCAAAAAATTACACCAATCATCTTGTACCTCCTAGGCCGTTCTTGCGACCAATGAATTAAATGTTTTTCCCAACATCAATTGAGTTTGACAAAATTCACGACATGCTTTGTAACACAAAAAAGAGCGTTGCGCATTTACCACATCATGGTAAACCTTCCACTCTCCGCACATTCGGTATCCTCCACCACGATAAGAAATAAAACATTTCACATCCTTTAATGGGTAACCTAGAAAAATGCCGATTTCATGTGGAAACTCAAGGCTTACTTCCATACGATATCTAAGATGTTCAAGCATCTCCATAATGCTCATTCGATCATGATAACCGTAGGCTTTCAAAAATGACATCACCGCAGGTTGGCGTACATAGTCTCTTAATTTCTTCTCACGGAATACCAATAATAGTCTTCTCGCTTTACAACGACATAATTCAAAAAAGAACAATCCTTTTTCATTGAACGCTTTATTATATTCTGTCAATACAAATTGGATTTGTTCATTCATGTCCCGTGGAATAGAAACCAAGTTCGATAGCTTAATACCTCGAATTGCCGGTGCACAATAATATCCAATGATATGGTCAATTGAATTCATCATAATAGTACCTGCCTGTTGCACATCGTTAGAATTTCCTCTAATGAGAATAATTCCTATAGGCTCATAGTACTCTTGATGAGAAAAATTGTCAAGAATAATTGATATGTATTTTCAATAATTATTTATTATTTGGTATGTAATAAACCTTTAACTTTAGGGAATACAACACTATCATTAGCTTCATCAACAACGATTAAATGAGCATTTGGTCCTGTATATTTATCTTCAGAAATACTAATATGTAATATCTCATTATAAGAATTATTATTAGCTATACTTTTATATTTCAATGTACCTTCATAGGCATTGCCTTGTTTTACTAATGGATTTATTACCGTGAAAGTACCAAGTATAGGGCTATCGCCATTGTTAATAGCAGCTGCTAATGCTCCAAGAGATGAAGAATCTGTATTCATATGCTTTGCTTCACTCATGCGACTGGATAATTGTTTTCCTAACACAACATTAGCATAAATAGCATATTGCATTTCATTCTCGTTTTTAATATTTAATGTATATACATCCGCAGAAGATGCGCCCGCCTCAAGAAGTACAGACTTAATATCTTTTTTACCCTCCCCAGCAAACAATGCTTTAGGATTATTTTGATACATAGTAACGCCTTCAGGCAATTTAACACCTTGATATGTTACAGTTTGACTTCTATTTAAAATGGACTTGATGTTCGCTGCGGAACCCGTAGCAGGCATAGATACCAACACAGCCGCTACCGTAGCAAGTAGTACTATTTTTTTCATTTTTCTCCTCATGAAAGCATTAATATAATGCGTTATGCTATTTTTTTTGTGCCTTAGCCCAACTATCGCGTAAACCAACAATACGGTTCACTACAATATGGTCTGAAGTACTATCTTTATCAGTTACAAAGTAACCTTGACGCAAAAATTGGAAATGATCCCCTGGTACAGTTGTAGCAAGACTTACCTCACCTTTACTGTTGAATACTTGTAAAGACTCATGATTGAAATCACCTAAGAAATCCTTGCCATCAGAATCTTCTTTGAGCAGGTAATCATATAAACGGGATTCAATATCTACTGCAGTAGATGCTTCAACCCAATGTAATGTGCCCTTAACCTTACGTGTACAACCGCTACCGCTCTTAGTTTCAGGGTCATATGTACAGTGAATTTCTGTAATATTACCATTTTCATCTTTAATAACATCCGTGCATGTAATAAAGTAAGCTCCTTTCAAGCGTACTTCTTTGCCTGGTGCTAAGCGGAAAAATTTCTTAACTGGTTCTTCCATAAAGTCACTGCGTTCGATATAAATTTCACGGCCAAATACAACTTCACGATTACCAAGTTCTTCATTTTCAGGATTATTTTCAACTGTACAAAGTTCTGTTTTGCCTTCTGGATAATTTGTAATAATAACCTTTACAGGATCTACCACAACCATAGGGCGTTTAGCTTTAAGTTTCAAGTCCTCTCGAATACAGAACTCAAGCAACGCAATATCTACAACGCTATCCGCCTTCGCTACACCAATGCGCTCACAGAAATCACGAATAGATTCCGGTGTATAACCACGGCGGCGCAAACCTGAAATTGTCGGCATACGAGGATCATCCCAACCAGCTACAAGGCCTGCCTCAACAAGAGCACGCAATTTACGTTTGGACATAACCATTTTAGTTACATTCAAACGAGCAAACTCAATTTGTTGAGGAATTTCAGTATCATCCCATTCCTCTAACACCCAATCATATAATGGACGGTGAACTTCAAATTCTAATGTACAAATAGAATGCGTAATGCGTTCAATAGCATCTTCAATAGGATGGGCAAAATCATACATAGGATAAATTTTCCACTCATTACCCGTATTATGATGCTCTGTATTTACAATACGATAAATAACAGGATCACGCATTACGATATTAGGATGCGCCATATCGATTTTTGCACGCAATACCTTTTCCCCATCTTTATATTTGCCAGCCTTCATTTCTTCGAAGAGCATCAAATTTTCTTCTACACTACGATCACGGTATGGACTATTGACACCAGGAGTAGAGAAATCGCCGCGATTTTGTTTAATTTCATCTGCAGTTTGATCATCTACATAAGCCTTGCCAAGGGTGATTAATTTCTTAGCATACTCATACATTTGGTCAAAATAATCAGATGCATAGCGTGGGTCTTCATTCCAATCAAATCCAAGCCATTTAACGTCTTCCATGATGGAGTTTACATATTCGACATCTTCTTTTACAGGATTTGTATCATCAAAGCGAAGATTTGTTAAACCATTGTATTGTTTACCAATACCAAAGTTTAGGCAAATAGATTTAGCATGTCCAATATGCAAGTAACCATTTGGTTCTGGTGGAAAACGAGTCAATACACGGCCACCGTATTTGCCAGTTTCGTTATCTTTGTTGATAATAGCTTCAATAAAGTTAACAGATACAACTTCTTCAGGAGCTACATCTTTTTCAATGTCTTTATGTTCCAACGTTCTTACCTCCATAGGAAAAATATTCTTTTATTTTACCATACTTTGTATAAAACCGCATATCTTTTAATGTCTTGTACTTTTAGTCGAAATCAGTTAAATCAACACCAGCCTTTTTAAGCTCTTCTAGCGCAGACTCTACATCCATTTGAGGTTTCTTGTAGTTTACTTCTTCATTCACACATGTTTTTAACGGTTTCTTATGAACGCCGGCAATGATATTATCCGCTGTCAAAATAGACATGTCATAACGAGTTCTATCTGTGTAAGAACCAATATGTGGTACGATAAGGCAGTTTTCTACCTCTAACAATGGATGATCAGCAGGTAGTGGTTCTGGATCTGTTACATCCAGCGCCGCATAATCGATTTCACCTGTTTTAAGTGCATTAATGAGCGCATCCGTATCTACAATAGGACCACGACCAACGTTAACGAATAATGCAGTATTCTTCATTTTCTTGAAGAACGCTTCATCGCACATGTGATAAGTTTCATCTGTTAATGGAGCCATTACACAAACTACATCACTAGTAGCTAAAAGGTCATCTAGCTCCATATAAGTTGTTTTATGAATTTTATCATCTATACGCTGGTTGCGATTATGGTATACAACGGTCATGCCAAAGGCACGAGCGCGACGTGAGATAGATACACCGATAGCGCCCATACCAATAATACCAAGGGTACGGCGACTTAAATCAAAGCCCTTAATATTAGAAGGTCTTTGAGCCCAACGACCGTCTTTTACAAAGTTAGCATTTTCTATAATACGACGACTAGCCGTGGCAATCAACGTAAATGCAAGTTCTGCTACCGTTTCATTGAGAACACCTGGCGTATTGCCATAAGGAATACCTGCCGCTGTTAGTTCATCAATATTTACATTATCATAACCTACGGCCGCTTGTGCTATAACCTTTAAATTCGGTGCATTTTTAACGAGATCTCCATCTACATCTAAAGGTCTTACAGACCATAGCCCATCTGCATCAACGAGCCATTCCTTCAAAGTCTCACGAGGCATTACTGTTTTTTCAGTCCATTGGCGCACATCTACATGCTCTTTTAAATATGCAATCGCATCTTTGCGAACCAGTCCATTTACTACTACTAGAGGTTTCTTTTCCATGTATATCCCTCCCTAAAAAATTCTATATATTATAATTATATTTTATACTAGAAAACTAACGTAATACAACAAAAAGGAGTAAGGTCAAAACCTCACTCCTTTTATGTATAATTTAAATTTGAACTAGTTCAAATCTGCAGTACAGTTAGGGCATTTAACTGCATTGATATTGATTTCAGATTTACAGAATTGACATTCTTTCGTTGTAGGTGCTTCTGCCACTTCCTCTTCTTTCGCAGATTTCATCATTTTAGCCAAACCACGAACCATCAAGAATACAACAAATGCCAAAATCAAGAATTGAATCAAATCAGTAATAAATGTACCATATGGCAATACAGATCCAGCTGCACGAGCTGTAGCAATATCAGCACCAGCCATGAATGCATCTTTAGAACCTGTGCTCAATGGCAAGTACAAATTACTAAAATCAATACCACCTGTGAATACACTGAGAACAGGCATAAATAGGTTGTTTACAACAGAATTAACCAATGCTGTGAAAGCAGCACCAATAATCATACCAATAGCTAGGTCCATCATATTGCCTTTGAAAGCAAATGCTTTAAAGTCGTTTAAAAAGTCTTTCATTTTCATACTCCTAGATACGTTTAATTGAGAATACATTAATAACAGTACTAATCATAAAATAAAGATAAAAAGATGTCAAGAAATTTCGATGTAGTTTTTAAAATTTAGTTAATATAGTTTTTCATAATTCTATCTATTATTGTAATAAATCGCTTATTATGCGTATTTTTTACACCATATTTCCTATGCTTACACTCTAAAACGCTATGTTACCTCCTAAAAAATAGAGTCTAACAAAACTTTGGTTAGACTCTATTAATTAGATGTAATAATGTATTGGCTCCATCAACCTAAACCCAGCGAAAGAAGTTTAGCACGCTCTATTACGGCGATAAACGCAGGAGGTATCATAGAAGCTTCTAAAAATTGACTTATACGACGCCCTACAATTACTCCTTTATTAGCATAAAACCAAGAGAAGTAATAGATATGTAAATCATCCAACTTACGATCCGAAATATTTGGTAAACATCGTTGTACAATTTGGCTTTTAGTAATACCTAATTTAGCATAACCACGCCGCGCCATATCCTTTGTTACCATCGGACGAGCGTCATCAATAATGTCCTTGATGATGGCATCCATTATGGAACGCTTATGCATCGCAAGTAAATACGATACAAAATCCATTTCAAAACAGATTTCCTCCGTATAGAATATATTGCTATGTGCTTTTGCATATTTTCCCTCTACGTCTCGATCATAGAGGGCTACTGTTGGAATAGAGAATCTATTAAACAATTTTTGCAATTTACTGATAGAGGACTCGCCCCGAGCGTTGATAAGACAGATTCCAAAATAGTCAAAGTCCACGCCTAATTTTTTACCAAAGCCTGTAAAGCTACCGTACTCAGTCTCCCCTTCTACGATGATAATACACCGAGCGTATAGAGCCTCTTTTGCCTCAGGAAAATGCATAATCAAGTGTTTCTCTACCTCTTTAGGGAAATTGAAAGTAACTCCACACGCTGCACAAACCATATTATTTTCATCCCGATAAAGCCGAATAATATGACGATAATCGTCAACTAGTGCATCCGTACTGTGAGTAACCACAAAGAGCTGTCCTAATAATCCATCTATTTTAAAAATATCTCGCAGCAATGCTAAAAACTCTTCATTTTCATTAGTTGCAATTTGACGGTAATAATTGAGCACAGCCCGTTGCAAATACGGACTTAAATGTAGCTCAGGCTCATCCACACTTATAAAGATTGGTAAAAACTTGTGTCCCTTTGCATCATATACGAGTAAAGATTCTAAATTTGTAGTTGCACTACTCACTTTCATATAAATTTGAGCCAAAATCTTGAGAGCCACAGCCATAATCAATCGTACATTATCAGCAGAATACTTACGTTCCATAGCGGAGGATGTAGACAATACCTCTACAAGATGTTGAATATTGAGCATACAGTAAGGATCTAAATCCTTACGTAAACTAACAATTTCACGCTGAAAATCATCAGTAGGCATTTCTAATCGAGACACATAAGCTTGTAATAGCTGTCCTAATTCTACATATATAGAGGACGGTATAGAAAACAGTTCCTGCTCTGAGGTGTCGCGATGACACACATATAAAGCATGACGAATCATAGACAATGCCATAGGCTCAATGCCTTCGTCCGTAACCCTACATAATCGTGGATATACCTCTTGTACAACTTGTTCAAGTCGCAAACGATAGGTCGGTCCCTCATTAGCAGTAAACATGCTTTTATAATTTAACTCACCTAGAGAGATTTCAAAGTCAATGCGAATAGGCTTATTTACATCCGTAAAATCACTTTCAACAAACCCATGGCACTCCATGATAATTTCTAAGAGATCTAAAAAATTAGACTTACCTACCGCATTCTCACCGACAAAATAATTAATATCATTATGAAAGCTCAACGTTACATCCGCTAAGTTCCTATAGTTTTCAATATGCATCCATTTTATATACATAGCTCCTCCGTCTGTAGCTACTTTCAAAATGAAAAAGCTCTAGTATATTTCATTACAATAAATCACTAACTAATACCCCTGTATTTTATCTTTTATGTAAAAAGGTGCCAATCACGAATGTAATCAGCACCCCCACTGTCATATACAGTCTGATACTGTATATATTCGACATTTATTTAATTTTATCCTCTATGACTTTGCCCTCTCTTAATGGACCACTCTGTTCTTTAAGACGTGCCAACATGACAGAGGATATAAACATAGCAATACCAGCTCCTACTGTTGCTATGGATAAGCTTTCACCAAAAATCAAAAAACCATAGAAGGAACTAATAAATACGCCAACGTATTGCAAGAATTGAGCCACTACAGCATTGGTCGTAACAAAGGCGCCAGTCAAGAAAAACTGAGCCACTACACTAATACCACCGATAGCGAAGATAATAAGCCAATCTGTACCTTGAGGCATAACGAGCTTATCAGTAGTGACGAGGCCCGCAATCATGCCAGTAATCATGAAATAGGCCATGATTTCAAAATTACTATGTTCTCCGCGTTTACTAATAGTTCGTATCGTCGTATAGGCCGCTGCAGCTAAAGCAGCACCTAAAATTGCTACCAATGCATACCAAGAAAATGATTCATAACTAAAAGGATTTACCATTACTAAGACAGCAATCAAAATGACTCCAAGCCATTTACCAGCCCCTTTAGGTATCGATTCCTTCAGAAATAGAGCGCTAAAGATAAAAACAAATATTCCTGTCGTTTGAAATAGAATTGTTGCATCAGATAATTTTATGTGTACCAATGCTATGAAATTACATACCATACCAAAACCGCCGTATAAGCCACGCATGACGAGGAGCCCCCGATCCTCTTTTGAAAATCGGATGCCCTTCACATACATGATAATGAGCACCGCAACAGTCCCAAAGAACCCACGGGCAAAAGCGATCTCCCCAGGTGGAATATTTGTCCCTAACAGTTTTACGAATACATTCATCGTACTAAATAAAAGTGCGGATAACAATGCATATATAAGGCCCTTTTTAGCCATAGCCCCTCCTATAATTATATTTCTCTATATAATTATAACCCCATATTTCTATAAATAATGGATACATCAATAAATACTAACAAAATTTCATATCATATATGATGAATGTTAATTTAATGAAAAAATGATTACTCAATAAGAAACATATAGATATGCCGCCTTTCTAATGAAAGGCGGCATTGTATTATTTAGAGAATGTATCTACAAAGTCTAAGATTTCTTGTTTCATATTCTCTTTGTCGATTGCTTTTGTAAAGCGCAATGGTTTAGATTGCAACGCTTCCAATTGTTTAGGGAAGGCAACACCCGTTACAGCAGAAATATTATCTAAGCTTTCATAAGGAGTCTCACCTACCTTGATATCCAATGCCTCACAGATTGGTGTAGGAAATTTAAACGGATGTGCTGTAGATGCAATCACTGTATGACGAGCGCCATCTTCAGGATGCTTCTCCAACTCCTTCATATACGCCCCCATAGCAACCGCCGTATGAGGATCCATTACATAACCATAAGAATTATATACTTGTTCAATGATTGCTTTTGTTTCTTCATCATCAACGTAGGCACCAGCAAAGGTTGCCTTAACGCGTTTTAGTTCTTCTTCGTTAACAGTTAATTTACCTGTGGCTTTAAGATCTTTCATCCAGCCAGCTGTACGTTCGCTATCTTCACCAGATATATAGTACAAGAATCGTTCGAAGTTGGAGGACTCAAGAATATCCATAGATGGAGAAATTGTCGTATAGAATGGGCGGTTCATATCGTATGTACCGTTTTCAAAGAAGTCAGTAAGTACGTTATTTTGATTAGATGCACAAATCAATTTGCCGATAGGAATACCCATTTTTTTAGCATAGTAAGCAGCCAAGATATTACCGAAGTTACCTGTTGGAACTACAACGTTGAAAGCTTCATCTTCGTGGATTGCACCTTGTGCAACCAGTTCAGCATAGGCACTTACATAGTAAACCACTTGTGGCGCTAAGCGACCGATATTGATAGAGTTCGCACTGGAGAACATAACTCCTTTTTCAGCGACTTCTTCTGCAGTCGCTTTATCAACAAAGAGGCGCTTCAAGAATTGCTGAGCATCGTCAAAGTTGCCATAAATAGCCGTAACATTAACATTCTCCCCTTCTTGTTTTTGCATTTGTTCCGCTTGCATAGGACTAACGCCATCAGTTGGATAGAATACTTGAATATGAGTTCCCGGTACATCCTTGAATCCTTCAAGAGCCGCCTTACCAGTATCACCAGAGGTAGCAGTTAAGATAAGTACTTCTTTTTTCTCGCCCTCAGCCTCCTTAGCAGCTACTAAAAGGTATGGAAATAAGGATAATGCCATATCTTTAAAAGCTTGTGTGCGGCCATGGAATAGTTCCAATACGGAAACTTTTTCCAATAAAGAGTGTAATGGTGCAATATCGCGAGTGCTGAAATTAGCATCGCAGTAAGCAGAATTAATCATTTCATTTAAATGAGCTTCGGAAAAGCATGGAAACAACTTTGCTAAAACAACGGCTGCTACTTCTTGGTAGTTTTTATCTTTCACATCATTGTAAGTTAAGCAGTTTGTAGGAAATAAAGATGGTACATATAGACCACCATCCTCTGCTAATCCGTGCAACAATGCATATGTTTCATTTACCGCAACGGTACCTCGGGTGCTAGTATAATTCATGGAATACCTCATTCATAACTACAATGGATTTTTACGAGTTTAATAGATTTATTATAGCATAAAAGCGCCCACTTGGGGCGCTTTCTATAGAATTATATAATAAATTTTAATCTAATAGATAAAACCAAATATTACTAACTAATTAAGTGAATATACAGCTTTCCAATATTAATCAGAATTCGGTTATAGTTCACCTTCCGCAATAGCATCCAATGTATCAAGAGATGGGATGAAGAATAACATGCCAGTAATAGGTTTAGAGTAATCAAGCAATTTATCGTTTTGCGTAAACATATTGGTAAGCATTGTTTTAGTTACATCCCAGTAACGAGCATAACCGATGAAATATGTACCACGTACGCCATGTCCTGGTTGAACAAATGGAACATTCATACGAACGACTTTGTGTTCTTCGTCATCACGATTATCTTGAGCCACTACATTGTGAGCTGCCGGATCTTTTTCATCATCCTCTAATCCAATATCGCTAAATTTACTGCGACCAATGAATTTTTCTTGCATTTCTGTGGGAAGTGCACGCCATGCATCAAGATCATGTTCATATTTTTGTGCAAATGCATAAGAGCCGTTAGTGAATTCAGGATCTTCATTACCAATAACGCCCCACTCTACAGTCTCTTGTCCAACAGGGTTTTCCGTACCATCAACAAAATCAATAATCGCACGACCTTGTTCGTAGTGGAAGCCATGAGTTTCATCTACCACAGATGTAATAGGACGTAAAAACCCCATAATTTGATCCACTACAGTATAAGTAACAGATTCATCATTGGAGCGAACATGCAAGAATAAATCAGCTGCAACAGCTGGTACGTCTTGTTTATCACCTTTTATGCCTTGAAAATCTTCTAACTCTTTTGGTACCGGTGCATTAGGGAACAAATAACCCCAGGCTTTACAGCTAAAGCCAAAAGCAATGCCCCATCCTTCACCATTAGCACGAATACTAACAGAACGTTTAATGGCTTGAATACGATCTGCCATATCTTGAATCACTTCAAGTTCTGCCTCATGATCTTTACGATTTAATAACAAAGTAGTGAAGTTGACACTTTGTCCAGCATCTTTATACACATCTTGTGTTCTAGAAACATCTTCTGCCATTTGGTACCTCCTAATGAGAAAAACTATTATACAGCCATCATAAGCTATTATAATTTTACTGTCTATAAAATATATTATTGTATCAATGTCGTATTCTATTAATGTCAAAATTCATAAACTTAATTACAGCAATGACTACTCATTTAGGAAAAGATAAGATTAAACCACAACGTATATTAACCATGTAAATAAATATGTAAAGTCTAAAAAGATATATAAAAGGTAAATAAAAATTATTTACAAAAAAAGAACTCACACAAAATGTGAGTTCTTTACTCTGGTGGACCACCAGGGGTTCGAACCCTGGACACCCTGATTAAGAGTCAGGTGCTCTGCCAGCTGAGCTAGTGGTCCATGACATGATTAATTATATGCCTATTTTATAGGAATGTAAAGAATATTTATTACACTCCTATAAAATATCAACATTAATATTATTAATATTGTAATACCCAATCTTTCATAATATTACAGGCCTCAGTAGGGAGCAAATCACTAGTCCCGACGCAATCTTCACCACTATATAGTTGAAGCACACTATGAGTGCGGCTTACTTCTTTAACAATAACATTCGTTAAGTTAGACTTAGGAACGCTAAACTGTAAACCATAACGACCAAAATAAGTAAATACGGTTTCTTGTGTATTGTATTCTATATGGACTTGAAGCATCTTGCCTCCAGACCAGCATGATTCAATATTTTCCTTTGATCTTGGTTTTAAAAAATCAAAAAATCCCATACTACCCTCCGATTCGCCACATTGGTCGTTCTGGTTGCTCCATACCTATGCCATCATGTCGTTCTTGTTTTCGTTGCAAAGCACGTTCGATATGCTTAGCTAAAGCCTCTTCTGAGGCACCATTGCGCACGAGCGATACAAGGTCAGCCTCATCATCTCGCAACAAGCACAATCGCATTTGGCCATCAGATGTAAGGCGCACACGATTGCAGGTATCACAATAACTATGAGACATAGAAAAAATAAAGCCCACAGCCTTACCACTAGGTAGTGCCAAATATGTAGCTGGTCCAAAGCCATAAATAGAATGAACCTCTGTGAGAGATCCGCCACTAACGCGTTCTAATTGAGCCTTCCATTCATCAAAGGTAGGGCCATGAAATGCGTCACCTTGAAACGGCATGTATTCAATGAACCGCCATACAACAGGCCATTTCTCTACATACTGCAACAAAGCCTTAACTTCATCATCAGACCAATAACGAGATAAAACGGTATTAATCTTAACGGATTTAAAGTTAGCATTAATAGCACTACGTATGCCATCTAGCACAGACTCAAGTTGACCATCTTTACCTACACAGGTAGCAAAGGCTTCACTTTCAAGAGAGTCCAAACTGATATTTACACGATTCAAGCCAAGTTTTTTTAACCGTTGCGCTCGTGAGGCTAATAAACTGCCATTGGTAGTCATAGAGATATCTTCAAACCAATCTGATTCTTTGATACGACTTAGTAGCTCTTCAATATGAGGATAGAGTAATGGCTCACCACCTGTGAGGCGTACCGCCTTCACACCAATATGATGAAAAGCCCCTAATATTTTCATCCACTCATCAACAGACAATAGTTGTGTTTGACTTTGAGGCGTAATTTCTGCAGGTCGACAATAGGGACAACAAAAATTACACGCATCTGTCAGCGACAGACGTACATATTCAATTGTACGGCCCCATGCGTCTTTCATAACACACCTCGTTTACCAATTCAAAATTATTTAATAATAGATACTTCATCACCTACGCGAATCGTACCGTTTTTAAGAACCTTACCAAAGATACCTTGTGTAGGCATGATACAAGAACCAACTTGTTTCATGATTTCACAACCATGATGGCATTCCTTGCCAATCTGTGTAATTTCAAGAATTACATCAGCACCCATTTGTAATTGGGTACCTACCGCTAATTCATAAAGCACCATGCCTTCAACGGTGATATTCTCTGCAAAATCACCAGGTTTGACATCTGCCCCTTGTGCTCGCATATGATCAATACTCGCAATGCCAAGTAAGCTGATTTGGCGGTGCCAATTACCTGCGTGCGCATCGCCTTCCATCCCATGATCTACAATGAGATTAGCAGTTTCTATATTATGTTTCTTTTGTCCTTTTCGCTCACTAATGGAGATAGCAATAATTTTTCCGTCTGCCATCTAGCCCTTCCCTTCTTATGGGAATATACCATATATACATAACTTTATATGAACATATAATTGTAAATTTAAACTGAGAATTCTCATTTTGGTAAAAGTACCGAAAATAGTTCTACAATTATCTATATATTATAGCATAGTATTCATACATTTTCCCTGTGAATTTAATCACTAAAAAGAACTCTATTCTATAGGAATAGAGTTCTCGTATATATTATTTAGCGACGACCCATTTCTTGGATTTCATCGCCATGATTAACACCATTGAGTAATAAGTTAAGCAAGATTGCCGTAATACTACCAAAGGTAATACCAGATTTTAAAATAATTTGTGCCCAATCAGGGAAGTTAGCGTAAAAATTTGGTGCCGCAATGGGAACCATAGCTACACCGATACTAATAGCAACTAGCATCAAGTTATGATTACCATCAAAGCTAACCTTACCAAGAGAGCGAATACCACTGGCTACAATCATGCCAAACATAGCAATGCCAGCACCACCAAGTACTGCATTTGGGATACTAGCAACAATAGCCGCTAATTTAGGAAATAAACCTAACAAAATTAAGATCACTCCAGATGCAGCTACTACAAATCGGCTTTTAACACCTGTTACAGCAATAAGACCAACGTTTTGAGCAAATGCCGTATATGGGAAGCTATTAAGGATACCACCAATTACAGTGGAAATACCATCGGCGCGAATAATAGAGGCTAATTCCTTGCGACCAATGGGTTTATCTACGATTTCACCGATAGCAATACTATCACCTGTCGTCTCTACCATGACAACAAGCATTACGATAATCATAGATAGCACTGAAGCCCAATCAAATGTAGGAAAGCCAAAATAGAATGGTTCTATGAAAGCAACCCATTGAGATTGACCAACTTCATCAAAATTAGCAACGCCCATTGCAAAAGCTATCGCTGTACCTGCAATCAAACCTATTAATACAGAAAGATTACTTAAGAAACCTTTAGTAAACTTGTATACCAATACAACAATTAAGAACGTAAGAAATCCAAGCCCTATGTTCGTATAACTTCCAAATTCTGGATTTCCTACACCGCCCCCCATCCAGTTAATAGCAACTGGCATCAAGTTAATACCAATAAGGGTGATTATCGTCCCCGTTACAACCGGTGGAAACAATCGAATTAGACGACTAAAGAATGGAGCTACTAGAAAGGTAAATAAACCTGCTACAATAATGGCACCGTAAATGGCAGTCATACCATGCTGTGCCCCAATCATAGTCATAGGGCCGACAGATGCAAAGGTAACACCTTGAATCATAGGGATACGCCCACCTATATTACCGAAGCCTAATGTTTGAATTAAGGTCGCAATGCCACAGGTAAACAAGTCTGCTGTAATAAGTCGAATCAAATCCTCCACCGGTAAATTCATCGCCTGTGCCACAATAATCGGTACCGCAACAGCTCCAGCATACATGGCAAGTACATGCTGTAAACCAAAGGCAAAGAGCTGTGGTATGGGCAGCATGCTATCGACCGTATTCATTTGTTTTTGATCTGTCATAATGTCTCCTACATAAAATCTCGAAATATCACCCATTTATTTTACACTATCGTTCGGATTTTAACAATAGAAAAAAGAGAGTCTATTATTTTATATGTATTAATAGACTCTCTTTATATTATTTCCCGAACTTTTATAGTTTGCTCGGTTATATTATTCGATTTATATTATAATGTCTTATTATTCATATAGCCCTATGATAGCCGACTCTTTATCATCAAGATCTTTTTCAATGGCATACATCTTAGATGTTAGTTCTGCTACAAAACTTTCATCTTTAATACCAGATAAATTAATACGCACATTCAAAAAAGCCGATTTCACCGCAGCACGCGCATTAATAGCCGCAATAATACCATCTGTAATAAGGTTTTGATTACCCTTACGAGAGGCTAGTTCTGCTAAATCAAATATTTGATTCGCTAATTCTCCAATTTCAAAAGGTACCATAGCAGCATCTTTGTATGCTTGTTGAATAGCAGCTGTACGCGCAGCCTTTTCTTCATCTGTATTCTTTGGCAATCCTAATGCGTTCATAAAGATATTAAATACATCCGCATCAGCTTGAGATAATTCGAGCATGCGCTCGCGAATCGCTTCTGCTTTAGCTTGAAGCTCCTCCATTTCGGTCTGAACCGCTTCATAACCTTTTTTACCAAATGTAAGGTTTGCTACCATTTCTGCTAAAGCCGCACCTGTTGCGGCAGTTAGTGCTGCAATAGCACCACCACCTGGTGTTGGCTCTTTAGATGCAGTAGCAGCGACAAAATCTATCACTCGTTGTTCCACTAATTTCATAACAAGGCCTCATGTAAAAGCGATAACAAGATATGTCTTGTTATCGCTTTGTAATTACTATAAAAATCTACAAATATTGAACACAATAAAAATATAACTAATTATAGCAGACACTATAAATCTCCAGTTAAGAAACGTTCTACTATAAACAATATCTATTAAAATAAGCCTTTAATTGTGCCGTCTGCTTCAATATCCATATTAAGAGCAGCAGGACGTTTAGGAAGGCCTGGCATTACCATTACATCACCTGTACGACATACAATAAAGCCTGCCCCATTGGCAACACGAATATCGGATACAGTAATAGTGAATCCTGTTGGAGCCCCTAATAATGCTGGATTATCAGATAAGGAATATTGCGTTTTCGCCATACATACAGGCAAACGATCCAGTCCCCAATCTGCTAATTGTTTAATTTGCTTTTTGGCTTTGTCCGTAAAGATAACTCCATCGCCACCATAAATAGTTTTAACGATTTTATTAACTTTATCCTCTAAACTATCTTCCAAATCATATACGAATTTAGGTGCTGGCTTAGGACCCTCAAGTAACTCTACGACTTTTTTTGCCATATCAGTGCCGCCTTCGCCACCTTTTTCCCAACATTCATTAAGTTCTACAGGCACGCCAAACTCATCACACAAGCGAGTCAACTCTGCAATTTCTGCATCTGTATCGCTGGCAAATTTATTGATTGCCACTAATACAGGCACATTAAAGTAACGCATGTTTTCAATGGCTTTTTGCAAATTGCTGAACCCCTTTGTAACGGCTTCAACATTTTCTGCATTAAGTTCTTGCTTTGGTACACCACCATGCATTTTAAGAGCTCGTAACGTGGCAACGATAACGATTGTATCAGGGAAAATATTACCATAGCGGCATTTGATGTCAAGGAACTTTTCAGCACCCAAATCCGCACCAAAGCCGGCTTCAGTAACTACGATATCACCAAGTTTAAGCCCTAGTTTTGTAGCTACAATGGAGTTACATCCATGAGCGATATTAGCAAATGGACCACCGTGAACGATGGCCGGTGTATGTTCTAATGTTTGTACAAGATTTGGCTTGATAGCATCTTTCATAAGGAGAGCCATCGCACCTTGGCATCCAAGTTGATGAACATAAACAGGATCACCTACTAAGTTACAACCGATAACGATGCGACCAAAACGTTCTTTCAAATCTTCTAAATCCTTAGCTAAACAAAGAATAGCCATAATTTCAGAAGCTACAGTAATCATAAAATGATCTTCCCGAGGGAAACCACATACTTTACCACCAAGTGCAACTGTCACATTACGAAGAGCACGATCATTCATATCTAGAACACGAGTCCAAGATAGTTGACGCAAGTCAATTTGCAATTCATTACCTTGATGGATGTGATTATCAATCATAGCGGATAATAAATTGTTAGCCGCTGTAATAGCGTGCATATCACCTGTAAAGTGAAGATTGATATCATCCATTGGCACAACTTGAGCATAACCGCCACCTGCGGCGCCGCCTTTAATCCCAAACACAGGACCTAAGGATGGTTCACGCAATGTAGCGATAGCATTTTTACCAATTTTTTGTAAGCCTTGTACGAGGCCAATGCTCGTTGTAGACTTACCTTCCCCGGCTGGTGTTGGCGTAATCGCTGTGACTAGCACCAATTTACCATCTGACTTAGATTCTAAACGGCGAATGGCATCAAAGGAAATTTTCGCTTTATAATGACCATATTGTTCAATATCATCAGATGTTAAACCACATTTATCGGCAATAACCTGAATCTTCTCCATTGTATTCTGTTGGGCAATCTCAATATCGCTTAACATAAAGCCTCCTCGGCACCATGGCCAGCTCAAAAACTATATAACAACTATGAAACCACATTTAATGTCTACTGTAGATGTATATTTGTACAACTACAGTAATCTATTATATATGAAAGTGGACCTTCTGTCTAATACTAATCATTAACAAATTAAGTATTTTGACTAATAAATTGTTACTCTTTAGTATATAACTAAAGATATAGCTAAAATACATAAAAAGTGCCTAGTGCATGAACTCATACACTAGGCATTTATTGTCTAAAAATAGATTAGAACGGGAATAGAATTGGCAGTAATACAAGCGCCACAATACTAGATACAACAATAAGCGGTAAGCCAGCTTTCACATAATCCATAAAGCTGTAGCCCGCTATATTATATACCATAGTATTTGCTGGCATACCAATTGGAGTAGCATAAGCTAAAGAACTAGCAATTACGATAGCCGCAAGAACGGCTTTTGGATCAAAGCCAAGTTGAGATGCTAGACTAAGCCCAATGGGAACTAATAATGCACAGGTAGCTGTATTAGACATGAAGTTCGTCATAAACACACCTAATACAAACAGAACTGCCAATACTACAATTGGAGATGGACTTGCACCGAGACTATTAACGATGATATCCGCAATAACACTGCCAGTGCCAGTTTTAACCATTGCATCCCCAAGAGCCATGGAACCAGCAAAGAGCATAATTGTTTTCATATCGATTGATTTTACAGCTGCTGTTTCACTTATAACATTGGTAGCCACCAAGACTAGTGCACCTACCCAAGCACTTACATAGAGTTTTACACCTAATTGTTTTTCAAAAATCATAGCAACAATTGTCAAGATTAATACGATGGCAGCTGTCCATTTTTTCCAAGATGGTACATGGCTATAATCTTCATTACTTTCAAAAGCACCATCCGGTTGATGACTTGGAGCATCTGGTAAGAAACGTTTACCAATTGTAGCATAGAATATAGTGCCTACGATAAGGATTGGTAAACCTACTAAACCATAATCAAAGAAACCAAAAGAGCCTAGGCCCGCTTGTTGTAAGCCCGCTTGTGCAATCATATTACCAGGCGCACCGATAAGAGAAATATTACCACCCATTGCAGCAGCAAACACCAATGGCATCAATAATTTAGTTTGTTTAAAGCCACTCTTTTTACAAATACCGATAATTACAGGAATCAGTACAGCGGCTGTACCAGTATTAGATAAAAAACCAGATAAAATGCCTGTAATCATCATAACAGCTACAAGTAAGGATGTTTCAGTTTTAGCAAATTTATGAACTACATTCCCTACCTCTACGGCTACACCCGTTTCGAAGAAAGCCGCACCAATAACAAACATACCCATAAAGAGCAACACATTTGGATCTACAAAACCTGCGAATGCATCTTTAGCGGATAATACACCACTTAGATGTAAGCCTACAGCCACAATCATCGCTGTAATAGACAATGGAATTTTCTCCCATGCAAACATGACGATGGCAAACACCAAGAAGCCAAGAGTTATCATTACACTTGTATCCATAAATACCTCCCACTACGTGTAATATACCTAAAAAGGGTACAAAAAAGGAGGATTGTACAAAATTCGTATAATCCCCCTATTAAGTTAAAGCGCACAATGAAATTATTTAATGAAGCTTACGTGTTTGTAAATTTCTTCTAACACTTCTTCTTTTTTCGCATTGTACTCTACTTTCTTATTTTCAAAGTAGTTATTACCATCTGCATCAATGGATACGATGAGAGGACCAAATTCTTTAACGCGGCAAGTCCACAAGGTTTCAGGCATACCAAGTTCACGCCAATTAGCAGATTCGATTTCCTCTACCTCTGTTGCGGCAAGAACCGCATTACCTGCTGGGAATACGCAGTGAAGAGCACCAAAATCTTTACAGGCACGTGTTGTTTCAGGCCCCATACCGCCTTTACCTACAATAAGACGTACACCAGTTTGCTTTACGAATTCATATTCGAATTTTTCCATACGCATGGATGTAGTAGGACCTACGGAAATCATTTCGAATTTATCATCCCCATGGTCACGCACGATTGGACCAGCATGCAAGATGGCACCGTTACGAACATCTACTGGTAATTCACGACCATATTCAACAAGACGACGATGAGCTACATCACGGCATGTTGTGATGTGACCATTTAAGTAAATGATATCCCCTGCTTTAATACCTTCGAGATCAGAAGCTTGAATAGGTGTTGTCAAAATATGTTTAGCCATTAGAATGTCACTCCTTTGTGAGATAGAATTTCGTACTTACCGTCTTTATCGAATACTACATGACCGCGGCGATGGTTCCAACAACCAACGTTTACAGCTACGGAAATTACAGATGGATGACGAGAGCCGTGCTCGATGTTTACGCCCATAACGGATTTATCGCCACCCATACCTTGTGGCCCAATGTGCAATGCGTTAATACCATCTTCCAGTAATTGCTCCATATATGCTGCTTTTTCATTATCTGCTTTAGAGGATACGGGACGCATCAAGGCTTTTTTAGACATAGCTGCCGCAGTATCGATGGATGTAGCAATACCTACACCAACCAATAATGGAGGACATGCATTTAAACCATAACTTGTCATCAAATCTAATACGAATTTAGCTACTCCCTCATAACCTTCACCTGGCATCAATGTTTTACCAGAGCCTGGCAAGGAACAACCGCCACCAGCCATGTATGGGAAGATTTCTACATCATCACGACCAGGTACGATATCCCAAGTAATGTAAGGTGCTGTACGTCCGATGTTTTTACCAGTATTAAATTCATCAAATGTTTCTACACAGTTATGACGAAGTGGCGCATCTTGTGTTGCTTGGTATGTAGCATTACGCAAGATTTCTTCCAATTCACCGATCAATGGGTAGTTTGAACCAACCTTCACCCAAAACTGTAGAACACCTGTATCTTGGCAGGATGGACGATTTAAATCGAAGGCCAACTCCTGATTCTTTTTCATTGTTTCATAAATTGTTTTTGCTAATGGATTTTTTTCATCTGCTGCAAGCTCTTTGATTTTAGCCTCTACATCATCAGGCAACTTTTTTGCTACATAAGCAATGAACTTTGCAATGACATTTGTCATTTCTTGCACTTGTTGTTCTTTCGTACTCATCGTAAACCTCCAAAAAGACTTCATTATTTAAGATGCAAATTATTTCTGTTTCGGAACCTTAGCTCCTTTCGATGATTTCATTCTACTCTTTTTTCAGAATATAACTATCCAATTTACAAGTTGTTTTTTGATGGTGAAAGCAAGACAAATTAATACAAAATCACCTATATGATTATATTTTTACCCATTTAAAATATACAATTACACCTATACCAAAATATCAAAAAAAGCACTACCTATCGAAAAGTAGTGCTCTTTTACCATTTATTTTTATAGGATTATAATATATACAAATTTACCTATACCTAATGATTGTATATTTATCATAATTAGAACTTAAAATGATGAAATAATTCCACCATTATAGTGATATAAAAAGGTAATTCTAGCCCTGTAGTTTCCTAACAACTACTTCAAGCTGAGCTCTAACATCTTGTAACTTTTGATTCGCTTCCTCTAGCTCAAGCTTATGCCTAGTATCATGTTCATAGGGTAAGCAAGATTGTAGTACTTCTATAATATCTTCCTCTTGTGTAGAGATGATCTCCTTCCAATCATGAAGCTTTGTCTTACGTCCTAATTCTTTTGCTTGCTTGCGATATTCCGATGGCGTCGTATGGAAGTGCTTTTTAAAGGCCACATTAAAGGCTTTAATATCTGCAAAGCCACAACTACTCGCAATATGCGCTACCCCATCCTCAGAGTTGACCAGACGAACTGTGGCCTCTCGTAGTCTCAAACGCAACAGATACTCAAGAAAAGAGACTCCTAATTGGCGTTTAAAAAATTGTGATGTATAGTTCACATTATATCCACCAATTTTTGCAATATCTTCTAGCTCAATCTTTTGTTGATAGTTTTCATCAATATAAGCAATCATCTTATCAAAGGTAGCTACAGTCATATCCACAGGCTTTGAATGTACATATATCGACTTAACCGCATTAATTTCATCGTATACCTCACTAGCTAATGCTAAATAATGATGTTCTAACCACATACGATTAATGGGACTTTCACCATTCGCCTTTATCAACATCATCATCGCTGCATGATGTCGTAAAGAGGTAAAAAACGAATTATGCCGATTCGACTTATCTGAACGCACCACAAATTGATACATTCCAAAATTTGGATCAAACTGCTGGAAAAAATCTTTCCCTACATGAATAACAAGAGCCGTCGTATCCTCTTCAAGCGCTAGGGTGGCATGCCCCACCTGAGGAGAAATAATAATAGAGTCAAGAGGTTCCATCGTAAAAACCTCACTATTACAACTCATCTCAATACGACCCTTCAACAAGATAAGAATTTCAGTCTCTCCATGCCAGTTGTAATGATATGTGCTAACCTTATATATGTGGCTACTAAAATCTATATGATTGTGTTTATATGTATAGTGAAAGTAATCCATGATATCTAATCATTCCCTGTAAACCCTGTAAAATCAAATAACTAATTATTAAAAGGTAATCTTTTCTAGTAAAAATAATACAAACAAAGGTCTCTCCACTAATTTCAATACCTACAAAATAGTTAACCGAAATACAAAAATGCATCCCTTTCTAATCGAAGAGATGCATTTATTATGATATATTTATTTAACTTCGGTCAACGACATCTTGATTATTATATTTATACCAAGCTTTAATAACATAACAGCCTTACTCATCAATATTACATAAGAGCCGTAATAGCTGCTGCTAAACCGAAAAAGATACCTGGTGCATTGGCTAATGCTACTGGAATATCTCTATGTTCTTTAAACAAACCGTATAATACCCATAATGTACAGTTGACGGCCGCTACTAAAGATTGGATCCAATCACCAGTACCTGGATGTGCTAAGTTGTTCATAATTTGTGGGAAGTAAGATACATACATGGCTACAGCAGTAACAGTTGCAACTTTCCCTAAGTTTTCCATAAAATTTACTTGATTCAGTATATCCTCCAAATTGATTAACTTTATGTTATTGTTAATTCCTCATGAACTATATTCTACCCAGTTTAGAGAATCTAACTATCCAAATTAACAGACAAATTTTTGAATTAAATTAAGCAAAAATTAAAGTTTTCTATATATTTTTCTTATTCCGAGACTATAAAATTATATAAATTCACCAAAAAAATACATACAAAAAAAGCACTACCTATCAACAGTAGTGCTTTTCTATTATCTTTAGAGTATTTTAATATATAGAAAATCACCCAATCCTAATATTTCTATATGTCAAAAAAAATTTAATTTACATTAGTCCAAATTTTATTTACAACATATTGGCGTTAAATCATTAATTAGAAGATTCGTTATAATGCCTTTACCACGTCGGCCAACTTCGCTTTTAAAGTTTCTAGTTTTTGACTCATAAACTCTAGCTCACTCTTAGCTCTCGAATCATCTTCATAGGACAAGAACGAGTGTAACAGATCAAGAACATCTTGATTTTCAACAGAAACAATTTCTACCCCGTTTTGTAATGTTGTTTTACGTCCAATTTCTTTTACTTGTTTACGATATTCTGTTGGTGTCACGTGGAAATGTTTTTTAAAAGCCACATTAAAGGCTTTAATATCTGCAAAGCCACAACTGCTAGCTATCCTAGCAACTGCCTCATCAGAGCTAGTCAAACGAGTTGTTGCCGCTCTTAGTCTTAAACGCAATACATAGTCAACAAAGGAAATACCCATTTGTCGTTTAAAGAACTGAGAGGTATAGGCCACATTATAGCCACCAATTTTAGCAATATCTTCTAACTCAATTTTTTGTTGATAATGTTCATCGATATAAGCACTCATCTTATCAAAGGTAGCCGGCTTTATATCACCAGGCCTAGCATTTTCGTGAACAAGTTTAACCGGATCAAACTCCCTAAACACATCGCCCGCTAATGCTAAATAATGATGCTCTACCCACATGCGATGCACAGGACTTTCACCTTTAGCCATCAACAACATCATCAAAGCCGCATGGTGACGCAATGTCGTAAAAAATTGATTATGACGAGTGCTTTTATCAGAACGAACAACAAATTGGTACGATCCAAAGTCTGGATCATACTGTTGATAAAACTCGTTTCCTACATGAATTGCAAAAGCTATTATATCCTCCTCCAAAGCAAGTTTTGAGTGTACTCTTAAGGGGAAATAATAACCGCATCAAGTGGCTCTAGTGTAAACACCTCGCCATTACAACTCATCTCAACGCGCCCTTTTAACAAGATAAAAATCTCCGTTTCCCCATACCAATTGTAATGGTATGTACCAACTCGATATATGTTGCTGCTAAACTCTATGTAATTATGTTTATATGAATAGTCGAAGTAATCCATAATTTCCAAAGTCCTTTAACATAACTGCTTTCGCAGCTCCTGTTCTTGTGTTCTACCTAGCGCCAACAAATCGATTTCATCCTGAGACCAAGAACCGAATAAAATTTGGTCTACAACCGCTCCAACAGATTCAGTACATAATTTTGAATTATATACTTGTTCTAAATCACGTTTATACACTTGAACGCTTTCAAAAAGTCCACTCTGTTCAAGTTCATTAATATTAGAGACCAAAGATTTTACAATTCCATCATGATGATCTTTAGGTGTGGCTCTAGCTTGTAAAGGATACATATAAAATGCACCCCTTATTGATATAAGGGATGCATTTATTATGATATATTTATTTAACTACGGTCAACAGCATCTTAAAGCTTTCTCTTGCATCTAGGCTATGAGGTACTTCCGATGGCATAATCAAGGTTTCACCAGCTTTCACAGTATGTTCCACATCACCAACAACGACGTGCGCCTCACCATCGAGAATTTGCACAATCGCATCACCTACAGTTACATGTGTAGAGATTTCTTCACCCTTTGGCAGTGCAAATAATGTAATGCTGAGTCGCTCATTTTGGGCAATCGTAATACTAATCACTTGCCCCTCTTTATACTCCAGGTGTTCGCCTAGATGTAAAATTTCGTTTACCGGAATATTTTTTGTGAAAGTCTTACTCATAGAAATCACTCCTTAATAGCTATATAATAGTAAAAGTAAATAAAAAGTAGATTTAAACAGTTTTATCAAAACCCAATTGATATAACTAAAAAATATCCTTCCCTTAATTTTATTATAATTTAATTGAGATTAAATTTCAGTATCTTTGGTGGCAAAATTTAAAATATTTTTGGATAAACGAAATGTTTTGAATAAACGCAAAGACGAGGACTCCTAAGAGACCTCGTCTTTTTATATTATGATTAACTATAAATATTATAGTTATTTAACTAGATATATTTGTATCTATAACTCTAAAACGCTAAAAAATCTAAAGCATTAGAGTAAGAATCTAAAAATCAATACGGTCTAAACTGCAGGCAGCAAGCCTAATAGATACACATTAAATGTATCACCAGGATGTACTGCATGAATCCCTCGTGGAATACATGCCAACGCATTCACAGTATATAGCCCTAACATACTACTACTATTAAAGTGACGATTAGCCACAAAACGTGGCGCTCCACCGCAAAATATGACTTTCCCTTGTACATAACGATCAAAGGCATTACGTTTGAAGATTTCTGTATCCATTACACAAGCCACCACTGGAGTCGTCCAATTAGCCAACCCTTTATAACGCTTCAAGGTAGGTGCTACGATTAAATGCCACCCATTAAAGGCAGCCCCTGGATTACCGGACAAACCAAAGATAATCTGACCTTTTGGGGTAACCGCACCATAAGATGCTGCACCCGGTCGCATTTGAATACGGGCATAGATAGATTTTGCCCCTAGTTTTTCATAAATAAGAGGCATCGTATCAAAAAGACCTACCGATACACCACCAGAACTGATAATAATATCTGCTTCTTCACTAAGTTTCAAAACATGATTGATTTCAGAATCTAGCTCCTTCGGAGCATCACTTACATGATAGTGTGTTATCTTGTGAAACCCTAAATCCTCCAAGAGGCCACAAATCATAGCTCGATTAGAGTTGTAAATTTTACCAGGTGTTAAACTTTCACCAGGTTCAATAACCTCGTGACCAGAGGTAAGAACTAACACGCGAGGCATGGCATTAACAGATATCTCAATAATACCAAGTCCCGTCAAAATGGTTTGTACTGTAGATGTTACCTCTGTACCACGTGGAATCACAATGGTGCCGGCAACACACTCCTCACCTTGTGGAATAATATGATCACCACAATGATATTTGCCTTGAATCGTAATTGTAGTTTGTGGTTCACCAGTGCCAACCACTTGTTCTTGCATGATGACAGTATCACATGTGTCTGGTACTGGTGCACCAGTCATAATACGCACCGCATGACCAACGTCTACGGGATGTTCCCATACAACACCAGCACCAATGATACCGTCAACGATATATTCATTACGACCTTCTTCGTAGGCGATGGCATAACCATCCATAGCAGATTTTGGGAATGCAGGTACGTCTGTGGGAGCAATAATATTCTCTGCTAACACGTACCCCTTCGCAGCCTTAACATCTATTGTTTCAACTTTATGAACTTGCGTTTGTAAGGCTTCATTCCACAATTGGAGCGCCTTCTCAACAGTAACGACGGCCATTTAAACTCCTCATCATTTCCTGTATATGACGTACCAATTCAGATACGTCTTGATCTAACTTGCCAATTTCTATCGTCGCCACTCGGTCCATGTTATCCGAGATTAGCTCTTCCGTATGCCCCTCTTGAGTAACCTCTATAATTGGAGCGATTCCTTGTGATCTCGTTTCTAGTATAACTATATCTACAGGCATAAACTGTGATATTTCATACAGGTTTGATTGTTCTTTTGTACGTATGCGAATCGCTGTTTCAGTAGGCCCTGCAATAGCAACCGCATCAGCCCCAGCTTTATAAGCAAGATCTGTATCTGTTCCCTCATGATCCATCTGAAAGCCATGTTTATCGCTTTTGACAACACCAACGGATAAACCGATTTTTTGTAACTCAGACACAAGACGCGTTACAACAGTTGTCTTACCTGTTTTACGTTTTGATGCGACCACACTAATTAAAGGTACACGGCGAAATTCATTTTCCGCCAAAGCTCGCGCCCATTGATAATCTTCAAAGCGATTAATATTACTTAATTCCCAGCTATAGTCAGTAGCATCAATGGACTCAACATGCCCAATGACGTCAAGAGCATGATGCAAGGATACATTTTCGCCAACAAGAATAGATTGAATTAAGGACGCAATATATGGCCTATAAATACCGGCCATCGGCTCAGATTTACCACTTTCACTATATGGGACAATGACATTCCAATCATTATGCTCTACTTGATAGAGCCAATCATAATACAAATCCATTTCCATGAATGGCATATCTACTGCCATTACTGCATAAGCAGAACTAGTACCAACCGCTAGAGTGCTATACAGCCCCCCTAAAGGTCCGCATCGCCCAATAGAATCCCGAACAATAGAAACCTTATTTTTCTCATCGTTCGATAATGTATCTATAATATGAGTCTGTATAGCAAGTCCTAATTGCTCGTCATCACCGATGGAGATAAGAATATCTTGAACATCTGCATCTAAGCCCTTACGAAGGGCATGAGATATAAGACTTTCACCATTAATCCAAGGCAACAAAGCTTTAGGTTGCCCCATTCTAGCGCTGAGTCCTCCAGCCAAAATAATTAAACCTAATTTATCCACGACGTTGTAAACCTCGTTTAACACCTTGGTAAATGAATAGTAAAACTGCAATATTTAAAAGGCCATCTGGCACCATATAGGATGCATTATAAATCATAGAATAAACCCAAGGATTCTGCCCTTGCGGAGCATAGCTAGCAAAGACTACAGCACCGCTCGTAACAGATGCCCCCCAACGCAATACAATACCTACGATGGATCCAGTGATAAGTCCAGAAAGAGAATCTTTAAAGTAACCACAAACGCCAATAGCACCGTAAGCAACCAAGTAGTCTAATACAATACTTAAATAATGAACAGATGATTTAAAGCCTAAAATAAAGTGTAATATACCATATACAATACCTACGAAGATCCCTCGTGTTCCGCCCCAACGATATGCGTAAATCATGAGTGGTACCAAAGCTGCCGCCTTAATAGAGCCCCCCTGTGGCATATGAAAAATCGTAATAAATGACAACACTTGAGCAATGGCAATTGCTACGCCAGCTTCAGCAAGCATACGGATTTTAGACTGTTCCACATTAATCAACCTCCTTTTACCATATATTTATAAATGAATATATTATTTATACAATCTACTTGTATTGTACTACAGTTTATCCCTTACACCAAACAAAATATTCGGAACGTATTGAAAATTTTATGAGTCTCTTGTATAATGGTACAGGTTCAATATGTAATACTCGAAGGAGATATAGAAACTATGATTAATACAACTAACATCTTTGATTATGAAGACGTGCAATTGATTCCTAACAAATGTATTGTCTCCAGTCGTAGCGAATGTGATACACATGTAAAATTAGGTAAACGCACATTCCGCTTACCAGTAGTACCTGCTAATATGCAAACTATTATCGACGAAGAGTTGGCTGAAAAATTAGCTCGTGAAGGGTATTTCTATATCATGCATCGTTTCCAACCAGAACGTCGTATGGACTTTGTAAAACGTATGCACGACCTTAACCTATATTCTTCTATTTCTATCGGCGTAAAAGCTGAAGAATTTGCTTTAGTTGATGAATTTAAGAAAGCAAACTTAACCCCAGAATATATCACTATTGATATTGCACATGGTCATTCCAATGCGGTCATCGAAATGATCCAATACATAAAAAAGAACTTACCTGAAACCTTCATTATCGCTGGTAATGTAGGCACTCCAGAAGCAGTTCGTGAACTAGAAAATGCTGGTGCTGATGCGACTAAAGTAGGCATCGGTCCTGGTAAAGTATGTATCACAAAATTGAAAACCGGCTTTGGTACTGGTGGCTGGCAATTAGCGGCTGTTCGCTGGTGCGCAAAAGCAGCTACTAAACCTATCATCGCTGACGGCGGTATTCGTGACCATGGAGATATCGCAAAATCCATTCGCTTTGGTGCTACCATGGTTATGATTGGCTCCCTCTTTGCAGGTCACGAGGAATCCCCAGGGGAAGAAAAGATTGTTGACGGCAAAGCTGTAAAAGAATACTTTGGTTCCGCTTCTGAGTTCCAAAAAGGGGAACGCAAAAATGTAGAAGGTAAAAAAATCTTCATCGATTCCAAAGGTTCTATCTTCGATACATTAACTGAAATGGAACAAGATTTACAATCCGCTATTTCTTACGCTGGCGGTACGACTCTACAAGCCATTCGCAAAGTAGACTATGTGCTTGTTAAAAACTCCATCTTCAATGGCGATCGCTAATCTAATCAATATATAATGATAGTTCTAAAAGCCACAGGTTCTAGACCTGTGGCTTTTTAATGCGAGAAATACATAAAATATAAAAATATGAAAAAGGAGCTACGATACGAAAATCGTAGCTCCTTAATTATAGGCTATTAAATTTGTTCTTCACTAAGACCACAGTCTTTACTCATTAAATGGTATGCGTATTTACCAATACCTGCACTTACAACAAGCAATGTAGTCAATACGATAAATGCTACTGTAAGACTTGTACCGTGCGCAATGAAACCAATTAAGGCAGGTCCCATCAAAATACCCATATAACCGAGCATTGTGGATGTTGCGACCGCTTGTGTCATAGGAATGACATTTTGTTCCCCCATTGCAGAGAATAGGTTTGGTACTATCATAGCTAATGAAATACCCAATAATAAGTAAGTATACATGGATGCATGACCTGGCAAGAACACGATAAGCCCCATCGCAATAGAGCCAAGTAAGTAGCCACCAACAACAACTTGCTTTGATGTTAAATGTTTACCTAATCTATTACCAAGCAAACGGCCTATACACATAGTACCATTAAAGAGCATTACACCCATGACAGCCTCTTCGATAAGAATCCCTTTATCTTCCAATAAATATAATGCACTCCAGTCCCCTACAGCACCTTCTACCAAATAAGAAACAAAGGACAATAAACCAAAAATAAGAGCGATTGGATGAAAGGACAATGGGCTTTTAGATTTTTTAGTAACCTTTGCATTTGGATCACTACCAAAGGTCAACATAAATTGGCTAACTACAACCATCGCAATAAATAGTACGATGAGAAGTCCCCAAATACTTTGATTAACAGGCAGCGATAAGATTTTTAAAAGCACGAGCAAAACGACTCTCTTACACCCAAAGCTTTCTACAAGCTTACCTGCTATAGCCATGGATAAACAAGAACCTACACTGAGCAACAAAATCATGGAACCTAATACATCTGCACCAATACTAAGCTTTGCTTTTAAATATGGCACAAAACCAGCCCATAAAGCTGTGTACATGCCGGGGATAAAAAATGCCCCAAAAGCACCACGAATATTTGCTGTTGAAATAGAAACTTGATCGTTCATTACATCCTTTCTGGCTTCTAGAACCGTCCGGCGAAGAAAGGCCCTTTTTATCCGCAAAGCACTAAAACTTGTACTTTAACAGGAAACCATTTTAATTACATATGATTTAATATTGGAATATAATAAACCCCTTTACGAAAAATGTAAAGGGGTTTATCAGATTAAAATTTATTTATTTTCTTGTAACCAAGCAATGGCATATTCCGCATACACCGCTGATGCCGCAGATAGTACGGAGTCATCCATATTAAATCTATTATTATGGTGATCGAAGGTAGCCTCTACTTCCGAATTTTGAATACCAATAAAGGCAAAGCATCCTGGTTTATCTTGTAAATACCATGCAAAATCTTCCCCCGGCATTACTTTACGCATCTTAGAAAGCTTGTCTTTACCTAATGTATCAATAACAACACGTTCTGCAAGTTCACTGGATTCAGGATCATTGATAGTAGGTGGTACTTTTTTTACATATTCTAATGTAGCAGTCGCGCCATAGGCTTCAGCCGTATGTTCTACTACACGGCGTATGGATTCAACATAATACTCTTCTTGGCCCGGATCAAAGAATCGAATGGTCCCCCCCATTTTAGCTTCACCAGGGATAACATTCCATTCAGAGCCAGAATGAATATTCCCAATAGTTAGTACAAGAGAGTCTAACGCGCTAACATTACGAGACACTACGGTTTGTAAATTCATAACGATGGCACTAGCCACCACGATAGCATCGACCGCTTGATGTGGCTGTGCACCATGACCTTGTTTTCCTTTTACGTTAATAGTAATCTGGCTACTCGCAGCCATACGAGGGCCTTCCTCAACAGATACGAGACCGGCAGGCAAATCGATCCACACATGACCACCAAAGATAGCACCTACCTTATCATACCAGTCACCAAACTTGATGAAATCCGGAGCCCCTGCGCCAGTTTCTTCCGCAGGTTGGAATGCTAAATACACATCGCCTTCAATACGGTCTTTCATAGACATTAGCATTTTAGCCGCACCTAATAAAATAGCCATATGTCCATCATGACCGCAAGCATGCATTTTACCTTCTACATCAGATTTATAGTCCACTGTATTATGTTCATGAACAGGCAGTGCATCGATGTCGGCGCGCAATGCAATAGCCTTTCCAGGCTTAGCACCATGGATAATACCGATTAAGCCTATACCACGTTCTGTGTCTACATGAACCTCTACGCCTATTGATCCTAATTCTTTAGCGAGTGTCTTTGTCGTTTCAAACTCTTCGTTGCTGAGCTCTGGATGTTTATGAAAATATCTACGCCAATCTTGAACGTAGCTTTTATATTGCTCTATTAAATCGCGACTATGCATCGTATCGCCTCCTCTAATATCAGTATATCAATTGCATATCAATATGCATCGCTAATATATAACGATTATACAGTCTACGAATTTATAAATACACAACTTACTTGCACCAAGAAAAGCCCCTTATTTAGGGGAATAACAGGATAAATGTAAAAGAAAACGACAGGCAGCGCCATGTCGTTTTCTCAGTTTCTTATCGGTTACGCAATACTGCTTGTACCGCTAAGGATACAACAGCTGTTGCAACTGTCACAGCAGCGGTGATTTTCGCCGTTGTGATAATTTCTTCTTTTGTAGGTTTTGCTTTTGCAGCAATGTCCAACGTTTTTGCTACCGCCGGAACCAATACTTCATTACGTAAGGATTCTGTATTCATATTCACTCCTCCAATATAGACTGTTTCTTCTAGGGTAACACGAATACGGACTAAAGTCTATATAATCATCGGTTTATTTCCATAGTTCAATGTTACATAACTATAGTAAACAATATTTATGAAAGCTAGACGAATTCTTATTTTGCAGCTAATTCTTCAATCACTTCAGCCAAAATACGTATCGCCTTTTCTAATTGTTCTTGTGGAATATTAAGGGCTGGTAAAAGTCGTACCTTATTTTTAGCAGATAAGCATACTACGCCCTTTTCTAAACATTTTGCAATGACAGCTTTTGCATCTACTGTAGTCTCAATACCGAGCATGAGCCCCATACCACTAACACCAATGACACCAGGTTTACCAGTTAAGGTAGATTTTACGTATTCCCCTTTTACTTTTACAGAATCGAGAAATTCAGGAGTTAACCGGCTAATAATAGTGTTCCCTGCAGCCGCGCAGATTGGATTTCCCCCAAAGGTAGTAGCGTGGGCACCAGCATTTAAAACGTACTGCATCTTTTCATTGAACAAAGTAGCCCCCATTGGTAGACCTCCCGCCAAGCCTTTTGCAGTAGATACCACATCTGGTTCGATGCCAAATTGTTGATATGCATATAGACTACCAGTCCGACCATTACCAGTTTGTACCTCATCGATAAGTACCAGTTGATCGTGTTCATGCGCATATTTTGTTACCGCTTGGACAAACTCTTTATCTAAGGGCATAACCCCACCTTCACCTTGGATAGGTTCCATCATGATAGCACAAACAGCTGGATTAGCAAGGACTTTCAAAGCCGCATCAATATCATTGGCTGGTGTATGAATAAAGCCTTCCGTAAATGGGAAGAAATGTTGATGGAATACATCTTGTCCTGTAGCAGACAAGGTGGTAATAGTACGACCGTGGAAACTATTGACCAAGGTAACAACTACATGACGACCTTCGCCGTATTTATCATGGCTATATTTACGCGCTGCCTTAATAGCACATTCGTTAGACTCCGCACCAGAGTTAGAGAAAAACACCTTTTTCATCCCCGTTTTCGCGCAGAGCTGTTTCGCTAGTTCAATCTGTGGCAAAGAATAGTATAAATTAGAAATATGATTCAACGCATGAGACTGCTTAGTAACAGCGTCAGTCCACTCATCATCGTCAACACCAAAAGCCGTTACACCAATACCAGAGCCAAGGTCAATGTATTCTTTACCCTCTACATCCCACAAGAGAGAACCCTTCCCTTTTTGAAAGCATACGTTGAACCGACCATACGTATTGGCTATATATTCTTTATCTTGTTGTTCGAAATCGATTGTATTATTCATTATACCCTCCAAACGTACGGCCTTGCCGTCGTCTATCTATATAAAAGATAACCTATAGATGATTACCAGTATTATATCTACTATATTACGCAACAAACATTGTGCCAAGACCTTCATCGGTTAATAACTCAATAAGAATAGCATGTGGAATCTCTCCATTGATGATGAATACCTTTTGCGCACCTGCTTCTATGGCCTCTAAGCAGCAATCCACCTTAGGAATCATGCCGCCCGCTATAATACCATCGGCTTTTAACTGAGCCGCCTCAGCCATTGTAATTTTAGGAATTAAAGAATTTGGATCATGTACATCTCGCAGTACACCATCAATATTGGTCATAGCCACCATTGTTTCCGCCTTGAGAGCGCCCGCAATCTTTGCGGCTACGGTATCAGCATTAATATTGTAAGTATTACCATCGGCACCCATGCCGATAGAAGAAATAACCGGAATATAGCCACGGCTGATTACGTCATGGATAATGCTCGTATCAATAGCATCAATATAACCTACATAACCAAGTTCTTCGTTTTGTTTATGAACTTGAATCATGTTGCCATCCACACCACAGAGACCAACAGCTTTACCACCTAGATCCGTTAAATTCGCTACGAGACCTTTATTCACCTTGCCGGCTAATACCATTTGTACAACATTCATTGTTGCTTCATCTGTAACGCGTAATCCATTAGCAAAATGTGATTTAATTTGCATCGCCTCTAAGGTACTATTAATAGCTGGGCCACCACCATGAACAAGGACTACTTTGACCCCCACTAATTGAAGTAATAGTAAATCCTTCATGACAGATTTTTTTAACTCTTCATCAACCATGGCATTGCCGCCGTATTTAACGACAACATACTGATCGGTATATTGTTTTATATATGGAACGGCCGCCGTTAGTATCTGCGCCCGCATTGCATTTGTTACGTCCTTCATAGTATTACCTCTACCCCAATACCAATCCAGTCTCTTCTGGCAAACCTAATGCGATATTCATGCATTGAACAGCCGCACCAGATGCACCTTTACCTAAATTATCGAATATAGCGTGAACCATAATGCGTTCATCGTTACCAGTCACATAGATTTTCATGCTGTCCGTATTGCTTAATTGATTAGCGTTTAACATGCTAGTGTTACTATTTTCAGTAAATGGTGCGACCGTAATAATCGCACTATGTTTATAAAAGTCTTCTAATACTTGTTGCACCTTATCAATGCAAACAGGTTTATGACATAAACGACTATGAATACCTACTGTAACCTCCATCCCAGAGTAGTAGTCATCAACGATTGGCATAAAAATTGGCGCTTCACTAATACCGCATACATGTTGTACTTCAGGTAAATGTTTATGTTCTTGACCAAGCCCATATTGACGAGGAGCATAAAGGAAATAGTCTTTTGGATTGCTTTCATATTGGCCAATCATCTTTTTACCACCACCGCTATAGCCTGTTAAGGATATAATGGTGAAAGGATAATCCGCTGGCACGAGCCCTGCTTTTACAAGAGGCGCTATACAAGCAATCATACCGCTCGCATGACAGCCAGGATTTGCAATATGTTTTTTAGTTGCAATATCTGTTTTGTAGCTTTCACCAAGTTCTGGAAACCCATATGCCCAACCAGCTGTAGTTCTAAACGCTGTAGAAGTATCAATAACCTTACATGGAAAATCACCAATAGCGGCCATAATTTCCTTAGATGCCACATCAGGTAAACATAGAAATACAAGATCCGCTTTTTTTGCAACCACTTTAATGGCCTCTACATTTTTGCGATCCTCATCAGCAGTCGCTAAGAGTTCTATATCTTTTCGATCGGATAATCGTTCATGAATTCTAAGACCAGTTGTGCCTTCATGACCAACAATAAATACTCTATGGAGTGTCATAATAAACCTCAATTCTCACCTATTGGTGACTCACACCTATTTATATAGCCCTTTATCCAATATAAATAGGAAACAAACTATACGATTCATCACCATTTAGGAGGATGAATTTATTTCAATGGATAATCCCCAAAGGTGGCAACCATAACTGCCTTAATCGTGTGGAGACGATTTTCTGCTTCTTGGAACGCTAAAGAGTTTGGACCTTCGAATACCTCTTCGGTCACCTCAATGCCATTCATGCCAAACCGTTCATAAATATCTTTACCCACTTGTGTTTCTGTGTTGTGGAACGCAGGTAAACAGTGGCAGAACTTAGTATTTGGATTGCCAGTTAATGCCATCATTTCTGCATTTACTTGGAATGGTTTAAAGGTATTGATACGTTCCTCCCACATATCGTAAGTATCACCCATCGTTACCCACACACCAGTGTAAATAACATCTAAGCCTTTAACGCCTTCAGCTACATCATCTGTACAAGTAATAGTAGCACCCGTTTCTTTAGCCACTTTTAAGCACTCTTCGTAGAATGGACCAGCCGGCCAGTATTGTTTAGGGCCAATGAGTCTGAAATCCATCCCCATTTTAACGGCACCACTCATCAGTGCATTACACATATTAGATTGTCCATGACCAATATAAGCGAAGGATATTTCATTCAATGGTTTATCGATATGTTCTTGAATTGTTAAAAAATTCGCCAAGGTTTGTGTAGGATGATCCATATCGGTAAGCCCATTCCAAACTGGCACACCAGAGTATTCCGCCAATGTATCTACGTCCTCTTGGTCAAAGCCTCTAAACTCGATAGCATCATACATGGAACCAAGAACACGAGCCGTATCCTTTAAGGATTCTTTCTTATTCATTTGAGAACCAGTAGGACCAAGATATGTTGTAAAAGCACCTTGGTCAGAAGCCCCTACCTCAAAAGCACAACGTGTCCGTGTTGAGTCCTTTTCAAAGATCAAAACAAAGTTTTTACCTTCTAATGTTTTAATCTCCTTCCCCGCTTTTTTATCTGCTTTTAATTTAGCTGCCAAGTCTAAAAAGTATTTAATTTCCTCTGGTGTATATTGAAGCATTGTTTTAAATGATTTATGTTGTAAACTTTTCATGATAACCTCTTATTTCAAACTACTTATTTAACTACTTTTCTTGTAAGAATTCGGCGGCCAACGCTGACATCATTGTGATACCTGGTTCGAGGATGCTTTCATCGATGGTAAAAGCTGCATTATGCAAAGCCGGATTGCCTTCAAAGCCAGTGCCTAACCAAAGAAAAGCACCTTTAATCTTATGAAGATAGGCGGAGAAGTCTTCTGCCGTCATAGACGGGAATTCAGGATGTACCACCGCTTCTTTGCCAAAATATTTTTCTACGATAGATGTGGCGTAATCAATGGCCTCTGGATTATTGATAGTAGCACCATGACCACGTTTATAATCCAAAGTGCTTTCCGTTTTAAACATCACATCGAGGGCCTGTAAGCTTTCACCCAAACGTCGCTCAATATAATCACGTTTTTCTGGTTCATAGGTACGACAAGTACCTTCAAGATACACATCACCACAGCCCACATTGTATCGATCACCACCATTAATCACTCCAATTGTACACACAAGATTTTCCATAGGATTCGTTTCGCGAGCCACCATGGATTCCACATTTACAATCCAGTTTGCGGCTGCTACAATTGCGTCTACCCCATTATGAGGTTCTGCACCATGAGTAGCCTTACCTTTAATGTGTACGAGGAAGTGATCGGATGCAGCCATGAGATTACCTTTTTTAAGACCTACAGTTCCCACTGGCAATTGAGGCCACACATGAAGTCCATATATCTCATCCACATCGTCGAGGATGCCGCTATCGACAATACCTTGAGCCCCTGGGAATAAAGCTTCTTCTTCGGAAGGTTGGAATACGAGTTTCACGGTCCCATGTAATTGATTTTTAATAGATTGTAGAATCGCCGCTGCACCAAGTAAAATTGCCATGTGGCTATCATGACCACAGGCATGCATAACACCTTCATTTTGTGAAGCAAAGGGCAAGCCTGTTATTTCATGTATGGGTAATGCATCCATATCGGCACGCAATGCAATAACAGGGCCTGTATGAGCACCTTCTATCTTACCGATAACTGCATAATCAGAAATATCGTTTACAAAGGGAATTCCTAGTTCACCAAGCACCTTTTGAATAAATAAAGATGTATGTTTCTCTTCACCAGATAACTCTGGATGGCTATGAATATGTCGGCGCCATTCCACAACTTGTTCTTTATATTGGGAGGCATATTTCTTAATTAAATCTTGTAAAACATTCATTAGGCTATCTCCTTTATACACGATATGTATATTTTATACATATTTTGTGTATTTTTATAATCTATACACGTATTATAATACTACCTACCATAATTAGCAAGTATTTATACAAATCTTCCGTATTTTTATTTGTTATATTGTAAATCAATTTTACTCATAGATTCTTGCTACCTTTGATTAGAGAAAAAAAGACACCTTCCAAAGAAGGTGTCTTTTTCTTATTTTTCAATGACGGATTCGTCGAGCTGAGTACCATCAGGTAAAAATGATTTTACAATCAACTTATTCGGTGTTACTGTCATAGCCATATAATTATTCGTTTCAGGCTGAGGTGCTACATATACATCTAATGGATGTTGCTTCCACTTAGGACGTCGTGCATCACCAGCTATTCCTGTAAGAATATATAATGGACCAGATGGGTCTCGATCAAAGTTTCGCACATGACCGCGATTGCGATATGTATGTAAATGAGCAGATAAGACTAAATCCACATTAAATTCATCGAAGATAGGCATAAATAATACACCCTCGTCATCGAAACCAACATCTCGACTTACACCTGGTCGGTCAAAGGCATATTGGAATGGATCTCGATGCATAAGAACGACAGTCCATTTTTTCGTATTAGCTGCAAGATCTTGGCGTAACCATTGAACCTGTACATCGTATAAATCAGGATGATACGTATCATGATTATCCTCATGATTGCTTTCATATAACATTGTATCTAATACAACGTAATGAACATCACCGAAGTCATAGGAATAATAACGACGATTAAAAATTTCATTCCCATTAGGCGGAACTGCGAAGTAATTCAAATACGCATAAGGCTCGCGCATTTTCCAATCTAATGTATACATCTCATGATTGCCTAATGTCGTTGCTAACGGCACATTAGCACTCAACGGTCTAATGGAATTTAACCAAGTGCGCCATTGATAGGCCTGCTCTCCATTATCTACAAGGTCACCCATGCTAATATACAAGGCGGTCCTAGGGTTACGATGTGCTGAGTCCTTTACAATCTCTTCCCACTGAGAATAATCCCCCGACTGAGAGTCTGGATAGATAAGAACATCATACACACTGGCGCCAGCCGTTTCCAGGGAGTACCAATCACTACGGCGATCACTACCATAACCAACTCGATATTCGTATTTAGTATTAGGCGCCAAACCAGTTAATGTCCCCTCATGGATATAGGTAGTACTACCATCATCGGTAAAAGCTTTGTCTGTAGCTCTTATCGTTTGAGTCGTATCGGCTCCAACAAGACGATACTCTATTACCGCATCAGCTTCGCTGCTATCTGATTGCCACATAATAGTACGACTCGTGCTGTTATCTTGAGCTACAATTTGCCTAATATAACGACTTTCAGAATCGAGGAGTGCCTTAATTTCTTGTCCACTTACAACGGCAGCAGTTCTAGCTATACGACGCTGTATAGCATCCTTATGGACATATCCACCTATAGTAACACAGACCAAGGCAATAATGGCTAGCACGGATATAATTAATCTTTTTTTGTTCATATAATTCTAATTCTTTTCGTAATATTGTTTCATTTGTGTATAGCCATTAACGATGACTTCGATTTCACCCGTTCTAGGATGGAAGATAAGACCGTGAACAGGCACATCTTTAGGAATCAAAGGATTCATACGCAATTCGTCTACTGTATCCTCTACATTTTCAGCAGGATGTGTAAAGCCATCAGCCCAGCGTTCCATTTCTTTACGGACCATATGAATCGCTTCTGATGCAATACCACGAGCCAACATTTTTTCTGTTAAATCTTTTGCCGTAGTTTTTGCCATACCACATTCATGATGACCAATGATAAAGATTTCGTTAACGCCTAGCTCATAAATACAAACAAGTAAACTACGTACAACGCCATCAAAGGGACCTGTAATACAGTTACCTGCAGTCTTTACGATTTTCGCTTCACCACGCCCAATATCCATGGAATCTTCTAAGAAGTTAACAAGACGTGTATCCATACATGTAACAATTGCCATTTCACGACTAGGCATTTTACTACACTTTGTATCTGTATCTACATAACCTGTATTTTGATCTTCTACATATTCTCGATTATGGGCTAAAATATCATCTAATAAGCTCATAGTACCTCCTATATAAAAAGACTTTGGCATACAACCAAGGTCTCTATATCAATAATGCTCGATATACATATTATATCATATTAAGTTGTACACGCTTTAAGCCACAAAAAATAGGTCTATTCAAATACATGTATTATATATTTGAATAGACCTAAATCGCTTTTAAAGTGCTAGAGTACACACCTTATCTATCAGGTGTAGATAATGCTTCGATAGCTACGCTACCACCTCGTACAACTTCAATACGATTGACGAACATATCTTTAAATAAGGCAATCATGTCATTATTTTTAGATACGGTCTTTACACATTGTACTAGTACAGATTTACGATTATAATCCACAACTAATAGATCAAAGGTTTGGGCAATGCGGAAGATTTCTTGTTTATCCGCTTCTTTACAGCTATTGACCTTGATAAATAGTAATTCTTTTTTCGTAATCGGCATGTCCGTAAAGTCGATAACCTTAATCACCTCTACACTGCGATTAAGCTGTTTAATGATTTGTTCATATGTCAAATCATCACATGTGAGCTCAATTGTCATACGAGACATGGTAGAATCTTCAGTTTCCCCTACAGTCAATGTATCAAGATTATAATTTTTGCCTGCGAAGAGGCCTGAAATCTTAGCTAGTACACCGATTTGGTTTTCTACATACGCTGAAATACAGCGTTTTTTCATATGTACTTCCATAGCCCCTCCTATTTTTTATCCTTCAACAACATATCACTTAAAGACTTACCTGCTGGTACCATTGGCAACACATTGAGTTCTGTTGGAATGATAAACTCAAGTAATGTAGGGCCATCTTTGAAAGTATCCGCCAATTGGAATCCTTTTTCGATGTCCTCTACCTTTGTAATACGCATTGCCTTTGCGCCATAAGCTTCTGCTAATTTTACAAAGTCCGGTACATATTCAAACTCATCATTATCGATCACATCACGCGTTACGAGGGCGCTTTCATCCATCATCAAATTCGTACAAGCATACCGTTTATCGTAGAATAATTGTTGCCATTGACGCACATTACCAAGGAAACCATTATTTAAGATAATCAGTGTCACAGGCAAACGATAGTGCATAGCAGTGGCAAACTCTTGGATATTCATTTGCACGCCACCATCACCACAGATAGCAAATACACGCTTATCTGGATTTCCCATTTGCGCACCTAATGCAGCAGGAAAACCATAACCCATAGTCCCTAAGCCACCGGACGTCAACATTTGATATTGCCCTTTCACATCAAGGAACTGGGTAGTCCACAATTGATTTTGACCCACATCGGTTGTGACGATAGGATGTTCATAGTGATGATTGATGTACTCGATAACAGTTTGAGGTGTTAGCCCCTCTTCATCAGCTTGAGTGACAGGACGCTCCGCCTTAAGTAGCTGTAATTGTTTTGGCCAGTCACCAAGATCATGAGGTTCAATATATTCCAATAATTTTTCAATAGCTAATTTAGCATCTGCTACGATTGGAATATCGACCTTAATATTTTTAGAAATAGATGCAGCATCCACATCAATATGGATAATCTTACAATCTTGTGCAAAGGTACTTAACTTGCCTGTAATGCGGTCGTTAAAACGGGTACCAATAGAAATCATCACATCACAATCAGTTATGGCTACATTAGGCGCATAACCACCGTGAATCCCTACATTACCAAGATACAATGGATGACGACTATCAATAGCACCTTTTCCCATCAATGTTGTTACTACAGGAATCCCTGTTTTTTCAACCAACTCCATCATAAGGTCGTTAGCACCACTAATGCTTACCCCACCGCCTAATAGAAATAGAGGCCTTTTAGCTTTGCTGATAATAGAACAGGCCTTTTTAACTTGACCTACGTGAACAGTGGTATTTGGTTTGTAACCGCGAATATTAACCTCACTAGGATACTCATCAGAGCCCATAGCCTTTTGAATATTTTTAGGAATATCCACAACCACAGGACCTGGTCGACCTGTGCGAGCAATATAAAAGGCTTCTTTCAAAATACGGCCAAGCTCTTTACGATCGCGAACGGTAACAGCATATTTACAGATATTGCGTACAATGCCAACAGTATCTACTTCTTGGAACGCATCATTGCCCATCAGACCCAAGTCAACTTGGCCTGTAATACAAACGAGAGGAACACTATCAGAATAAGCAGTAGCAATACCAGTCACAAGATTTGTAGCACCAGGTCCAGAGGTTACCATACAAACCCCTACTTTACCGGTACTACGAGCATATCCATCTGCCGCATGGGCCAATGCTTGCTCATGACGCGGCAAAATCACTTTTACCTTATCTTGCTTATATAATTCATCCATGATATCAATAGTAGCCGCCCCAGGATAGTTAAACAAAAACTCTACCTGCTCCTCTTGAAGGGCTTTTACCAGATACTGTGCGCCTGAAATCATAGGTATCTCCTTATTTATATAATGCATGTATATCGAATTCTCAATATTCACATCTGATATATCTAAAAAATTGAATATCTTATATAGATATGTTATACTCAGTAGTGTACCATATGTTGTGGTACATGAATATGTATAAAATCTCAAATTATAGAAATATATGTAGATTCTATTTTGAAAGGACTGAATATCATGAAAGAAATATTAGGTTTCCATTTAAACGGTTGCCCTTATTGCGCTAATGCATTCCGTGCTATCGATGAACTCGTTGCAGAAAATCCTGCATACGCAGATATTCATATCAACTGGGTTGAAGATCAAGATGCTCATGAGCTCTTCAAAACTCACCCATATGAATACTATCCGAACTTATGGTTCGACCTCGACAAACAATACGAGGCGCAACCTGGTGAAAGCTATGCCCAAACAAAATCTTTAATCAAAACTGTATTAGACAAAGCACTCGCGTAAAACGCTATATTTACAAATAATAATGCACCCCTAACATATAATCTAATGTTAGGGGTGCATTTTAGTATACTGTAAGATTATGGCTTTTTTTGTACCATAAACTTACTGACTGCCTTATACACAATTAAAATCAATGCAATTTCTAAAGGGAAACAAATGATATTTTTAATAAGACGTCCAATAAATATAGCAGATACTGCTTTGTTATAAAATATTGTGAGCCATATTGTATTTAATATCAGATGTATACATACAGTAACAATCGTCTCCGGTAAAAGTAATTGTTTAAATGTAACATTACGTCCGTGTAAAAAATACCCATACACATAGCCTACAAGAAATTCAGATATGATAAAGCCGGGGAAGAATACCCCTTGTCCAAATAAAGACATACCTATAAAACAGGCAATAGCAGCCATTATACCTGCTGCCATAGGCCCATAAAGAATACCAAATATAGCGGTTGATAAAAATCCAAAGGTAATATGTATAAATGTAGTATGAATAGCAAATATATAAGATAGTAAAACCGTCAATGCTACAAACATTCCTGTCTTTACAATCATATCAGTTTTCATAAGAAGTACGACTCCTTTTTCTATCCTTCCACTCTAAATACATATGGCGAATAACTTGAATTGGTGATATAAATAACATTCTAGGTCCACCATAGCGCATGATTTCACGTATTTTTTCACGATACGTAGGCGCATAGCAATGCGTTTTACATACGCTGCAGAAGGTCTTGCTTTCCATATGAGGACATACATCTATACGATGTTCAGCATATTGCCAAACTTTTTGACACTCCTCACAGAGTTGTCCTTTAGGAGTGTGGTGCTTATTATGACAATAGATGCCAATAATCTGGTACATAGTTTTTAGTTCTAACTTACGTTTCTCATCAACTGTCATGTTTCTCTCCTATTTCACAGACCATGAAACCCAAGCCACCTTATCAACAGTCTTATTATGGATTTCTCCATCAATAGCTAGTGGCTCAATGAGATTTCTAATCTCTTCTTTCATGTCTTCCATGTCTCCCCATCCATTATTATGAAGTCGCATGGTAAAATAATTAACTGCCTTTTCAAGAGACATAACCTCTGTTTCAGGAACCGTTTTATAAATTACTTTTACATTATGCCCCATCTCATGGATAGCATCTAAACACTCTTTCATCTTACCATTCCACGGAAAAGAATCACGACCAAAGAAATGTTCAGATAGCATATCTACCATTTCGTCACTCCGTTCGCTAAATGCAATCCATAAACATTTATCATTACTTGCATCGTGCATGGCGCGAATATTTTCTACATCAAACATTATTGGGCAGAAGATACTGTATGCCAAGTCAAAGCTTTTATCCCAACCTAGTTCTCGACGAGTTTCATCAGACCAAGGTCCGATATATAAGCTAAGATCTAAACCTTCTGACTCTGCCAATTGTTTAGCACCGCGAATCATACCATCAGATAAATCGATACCAGTCGCCTTATAGCCTTCCCGAGCTAACCCAAGTGCGTAGTCACAAACACCACAGCCTACATCAAGTGTACGATCATTCGATGAAGGTAATAAATTTTCATCCTTTAAGAAGGCTAAAAAATCAGTGACCTGTGCCTTGCGATCCTCGCGATTGTGCATTTCTACAAAGTACTCGGAACGATGGTTCCATGCGTTTTGCTCATCGCGCCACGTTTCGTTGACCGTGAGCTCCTGTATTTTATTTGTCATATTATCCCCTCTAAATAGCTACATCCTCAAACGGATGAGTTATAGATACATATATAAGTAATTTTCACTTAGTTAAATTCACTATGTAATTTAACGCTCCCCTATATGTCCTAGTGTTCCGGCTAAGATGTTCAGATTTTCATATAGTTATCCTTATTGTACATCATTCTCAAAACAAAACGTGTTACCCAAATCACATTTATTATGTTATTTCGATATTATTAAATATAAAACTCTATATCGACAGCTTAACAGCAACTCAACTCATGTAGTTATCTATTTCTAACTAGTTCATGCATGTATCGCCATATATTTCTCTCCCATTAATACATACAAATAGCGCTTCAAAGTTGATTATACAAATTATTTCATCCGATACCTATTTTTATTATAATAGAAATAAGAAGGGATTGAAAATATGGGAATCTATATAATAATCCTAATGTTTGTATTAGTCGGCATTGCTGTAGCTTTTGCTACTTATAACCTATCTATAATTAAATCCATGCCTCCAGAAGAACGTTATAAACTTCTTTATTTTACAGATGATCAAGTCTCAATAGGCATTGGATTAATGAAAAGAACCTATAAATTAAAAGATATTCGAGAAGTACGCTTCTCTAAGGGCAAAATTCCGCAGTATGGGAAACTGGGCAGGCAGAATGAAGATTTGCAAACTAAATGGTAAGACAAGTCGTTGGATAGAATTTGATGGTACGGTCTATTACAAAAAGATGGTATATATAACAAATGAAGAAATCATTGATAAATCAATAGACCTACTCATGAATGAATTTAGATCTAGAGGAATTCAGTGTAATAAATATAGATAGTAAAGTTAGAACACTAAAGTACGCTAAATTATGATATACGAATATATAATTCTCTGTCCTATAGACTAATTATAGACATACAAAAAAGGCTTCTCTAAATTTCGAGAAGCCTTTTATTTGGTGCGCCTAGCAGGATTCGAACCTGCGCACCCGGTTCCGGAGACCGGCGCTCTATCCCCTGAGCTATAGGCGCATGAATACCTAAAAATTATACCATATTACGCTATGGTTCGATAGTATAAAGTATATAGGATACTAGGTTTATTACAGAAAGGCCCCTATAGTTAAGCATCTTGTTAGCTAGCTATAGGGGCTATCTCTATTATATTCTTGCCTTAATCAATTCTAGTAAAGCATCACAGCTCCGACTTATATCATCATAGGTTTCGTCAAAGTTTCCCGTATACCAAGGATCCTTTACATCACTACTTTCACCAACGAACGACATGGCCTTATACACTTTAGAGTCTATGTTATTGCCAATGATACGTTTTAAATTCCGCCCATTATTTTCATCCATGATAATAAGATAGTCGAAATTATGATAGTCATCAACCGTTACTTGACGAGCCTTACGACGCGTATAAGGAATACCCATTTCATCTAATTTCTCTTTAGTCCCATAATGGGTGTCGTTTCCTATCTCCTCACGAGATATACCAGCGGACTCAATATAAATAGAATCACTTAAACCAGCCTTGTTAACGATATATTTCATATAGAACTCTGCCATTGTAGAACGACAAATATTGCCGTGGCAGATGAATAAAATATTAACCATTACAACTCCTAATGAATAAAATCTTAATCATAAATAACTCCTTATATACTAATGGTCCTTACAGCATACGCTATAAGGACCATTAATGCAATATTCAATTAAAAATTATGCCGTATCCCAGCATCAATACGCCATGTATTTTCTACGATAGCACCAAAGTTTTTAGTGAATGTACCATATAGATATGTACTAGGACGAACATTCCAAGATCCACCGATTTCAGCATCAAGCCAAGTATCCTTCAAATCTACTGTTGTTTGTACTGTTGGATTACCCAGTGCGGAATATGTTGTATTTGCCTTACCAGAGAACTCATGCACTAGTGCTAACTTAGCGAAGATATTGGATTTTTCTGTTTCTTTCCCAATGCCAATACCAAGTCTACCTACAGCAGAGTTTACAGCATCAGCTTTCACATGCATAGAACCACCACCGACAACAGAGGCATCATAGGATACACCATTCAAACGGCCTATAATAAACTCTACACTAGGATCGATATAGAATCCATTTTGCTTCTTGATGCGCTTACCGTATTCAGCACTCAATGATGTACCATAAGTATGATACTTGCCATTTACCCGCTGTCCACCAACAGTATAAAGGTTATAATTATTGGATAAACGATTACCACGAACGATAATATCTAAATAACGACCATCATCATTTTGTTTCGTGCCGTACAAGGCAATACCACCAAGTTTACCATCACCACTGCCATTGGTATAAGAATTACTGGATGTACTATAATCAATGGCACCTCCCAAAATCCAACCATTAGAAGCCTTATGATCGTAGCCGACTTGTACACCATTATACGTCATATGTGCATCAGCGCCGTCTGTAATTTTAGATTTACCGCCTATATATTTCGCCCATACACCTTGATTTGTATTAGCTAAACGAAGATCTCCTAAACGGCGTTGTAAATCATTGGTATTACTCTTCCATGCCATAGCGGTCGATGTAAGAGCAGATTTTGTGCCACTTACCAAGGATGATTCACTAGCACGATTAATCTTTGTCGTATCTCCCACAACAAGGCGCCCCTGTGAGTCAAAATGATTTGCACCAAGCTCTGCAACAGCACCTGGACGAGTAATACCTTCATTGATTTGAACAGTTGTACTCAGTTTCTTATCATTGCCAGTATATTGTAATTTATCGGCTAAGGCTTGTATTTCCTTACGGTAGCTATCATCATTAGTCAAATTAGCTCCATCGCCTTGCAACGTAATATGGCTATTATCTGCAGCATGTTCAACAACGATATTCCCCTTTCCATTTTCACTAGCTGGAACACCGGTCTTGTAAACAGCATTCACATAGCCGCTATAATTTTGAATTGTAATAGGTCGTGCATCAATAGGATGAAGTATACCGGCTGCCGATGGACTTGATCCACCTACGAGATTGCGAACCTTACTGCCCTTGTATAGATATGCTGCATTATCCCCAGATGGACGTTCTCTTTTAGGGGTAGGACGCTCCATACCAATCCATTCATTATTCCAAGTTCCTCCATTTTGTAAGTAAATGTCAGCACCAGAATTATGAGGATTCTTATTGCTTTCAGCATATTCATTTAGTACGGCACCCGTAAGTTTAGAATTAGGTGTTGTAAAAGCTAATGCTATATTCGTTGGCGTTTCGTTATGATTTGGATCACGTCCATAATCCTTATTAATTAATCCTACATTCCCAACAGCGACCAATTCTTTAGAACCTAGATGTTTTCCGTCAGAGCCAGTATTAACGTATACATCACCCTCTTCTGCCACCACAGAGTAAGTATCAGAAGTTTCTAAAGGATGAGTGATGATACGTCCACCACCATCAACAATGATATGACCACGTTTATTAGCTTGTAAGCCGACACCGATAGCATCAATATCTACATTGCCTTTGACGTGAATATTAGTATCTCCATAATCTCTATCAGGATTGTCCTTGCTGAGTCTTGGCACTTTACCGCCGTAACCAGCATATACAGCGCTCATATAGTAATGACCGAGTTCCCTTTTTGAGGCTGGTGCATCATTCTTAAGACGTACAATCAAATCTTTATCCACCGTCAATTGTGATCCAAATCCATTATAAATACCTGATACATTTTTAGTTTTACCTGTATCTGTTAAGCTTTTACCATGCACATTAACCGTCAAGGTATCTTCTATATGCTTAACTTCCGGTTGTGTTTGTACAGGTGACCCCATTGTTAATCCAAGCAATTCCTCCGCTTTATCACTTGTGGCATTAATTTCTGTAGCAAATGCAGAGCAGGTCATTCCAGTTAATACCAACGCAGCCATCACAGCCGATACATTTCGTTGTAATTTCATAAAAATCTCTCTTTCTTACCTCGCTTAATACGAGGCTCTCACAGAACGCATTTATACGTACACCCTAAAAATATAACAAGACCCCCTAAGTCCAACTTAGGAGGTCTTGTTTATTTTACACACTTAGTAAATAGTATATCCTATATTATTCAGGATTGATGATGAAGGACAATGCACTGAAGTATTTATTTTGCTCACCTTTAGTTTGAGTTGGGAAACCCACTTCAACGCCTACTACGTTAAGGCCGTTAGCACTTACTGCAACAGTTGCTTTACCGTTTTCATCAGCTTTGCTTTCGTTAGTAAGATCGTTAATTACGTCTTTGATTAAAGGTGCATTTGCATATGGTTTGCCTTCTTTCAAGACTTGGATTTCATATGTATCACCTTTTCTAAGAGTTAATGGATTAACAGATGGAATGATTTGAATGAAAGCATCTTTATTATTGAAAGGTTTTGCTTCTGCATTCCAGTAGTGAACATCATATTTAATGGCATGTGTACTTTTTTGAGCACCAGGTACTTCAGAGATTGGTTTATGAACAGTTTTGCCATCTTTGTCTTTTGTCCAATAACCATAGTCAAAGTCAGTTACTGTAATACCCAATTTATCATTTGGTACAACTACTACATTTTTTTCATGTTTAATAACTTGTACAGGAATTACCATGCCATTGTTATCTAAACCAATGATGCTTTTTACCATTTCTGGGCTATACGCATCATCAACAGGACCTTCGCCAAGTACTAGCGCTTTTTCATCTAAGCGGTTAGCAAAGAATACGCCATGCGCATCAACGGAAGAGCACACACAACCTGCAGCTAAACCTACTGCAAATAAAGAAGCTAAGATTTTCTTATTCATAAGAACCTCCATAATCAATAACTTATTTCAACAAATTTGATATTATTATACAGCGTTACAAATATTTCGTATATACCAATACCCCTATTAGCAAGTTATCATGCGTATTTAGTATATTAACTTATTTTTATACCCATTAATCATAAATGATAAAATTATCATCCATTTTCATGGATATATAATTTATAAGAATATATTAGATGAAAACTTATAGATTAGATAAAAAAGGCGCTCCTTAAGGAGCGCCATTATATCCGCATGAGATATTATTTTTTATTTTTCGCTGCTTTCGCACGTGCATTACGATCAAGGATTGTTTTACGCATACGAATGCTTTCAGGTGTTACTTCAACAAGTTCATCATCGTTGATCCACTCAAGAGCTTGTTCCAAAGAGAAGATACGAGGTGGAGTCAAGCGTACCGCTTCATCAGAGGAACTGGAACGCATGTTGGTAACATGTTTTTTCTTACATGGGTTAACATCCATATCAAGTTCACGTGTATTTTCACCGATAACTTGGCCTGCATACACGTCTTGGTTAGGGCCAACGAACAATGTACCACGATCTTGAACGGAGTTCAAACCATATGGAGTAGTTTCGCCATTTTCGAATGCTACCAAAGCACCACGTGTACGGGAAGGAATTTCACCTTTATATGGTGCATAGCCATGGAATACATGGTTCATAATACCATTACCTTTTGTAGCTGTTAAGAATTGTGCACGGAAACCGATCAGACCACGAGCCGGAACTACGAATTCCATACGAAGATAACCGGCCAATTCAACCATATTAGTCAACTCAGCTTTACGTTGACCGAGATTTTCCATTACGGTACCCATAAATTCCTGAGGTACGTCGATGGTCAACGCTTCGAGCGGTTCACACAATTGGTCGTTAATAGTTTTGAAAATTACACGAGGTTTACCTACTTGTAATTCGTAGCCTTCACGACGCATAGTTTCAATCAATACTGCCAAATGCAATTCACCACGACCAGATACTTTGAACGCATCTGCAGAATCAGTTTCTTCTACTTTCATAGAAACGTTGGTTTCTACTTCACGGAATAAACGATCACGCAAGTGACGGGATGTAACGAATTCACCTTCGCGACCTGCGAATGGAGAGTTATTTACGGAAAACACCATAGACAATGTTGGTTCGTCGATGGAGATGGATGGTAATGCTTCAGGATTTTCAGCATCCGCTACTGTTTCGCCGATGTTAATATCGTCGATACCTGCAAAGGCAATGATATCACCCATTTCAGCTTCGTCAGTTTCAACGCGATTCAAACCATTGTATGTGTACACACGACCGATTTTCGCTTTACGAGTGCTTTCACCGTTCATGATTGCCACTTGTTGGTTAGTTTTCATTTTACCGCGAACGATACGACCTACGGCGATTTTACCGATGAAGTTATCGTAATCAAGTGTAGTTACCATGAATTGAAGAGGGCCTTCCATATCACCTTGTGGTGCCGGAATCTCATCAATCAATGTTTTGAACAACGGTTCCATGTTTACAGCTTCATCATCCCAGTTGGTTTTGGACACACCGGAACGAGCAGATGCGTAAACCACAGGGAAGTCGAGTTGATCATCATCAGCTTCAAGCTCCATAAACAATTCAAGGACTTCATCCTCAACCTCTTTAACACGTTGGTCAGGACGGTCGATTTTATTGATAACTACGATTGGTTTCAATTTTTGCTCTAATGCTTTACGCAAAACGTATTTAGTTTGAGGCATTGGACCTTCGTAAGCATCTACGAGAAGCAATACGCCATCAACCATGTTAAGTACGCGTTCCACTTCGCCGCCGAAGTCAGCATGGCCTGGAGTATCAACGATGTTGATTTTGATGCCATCATGCATAACAGCAGTGTTTTTAGACAAAATAGTAATACCGCGTTCACGTTCCAAGTCGTTGGAGTCCATTACGCGTTCTGCTACCTTTTCATTCTCACGGAACACATGGCTTTGTTTTAATAATGCGTCCACCAAAGTAGTTTTACCATGGTCAACGTGGGCGATAATCGCTACATTACGAAGATTTTCGCGAATCATAAGATCCTCCCTTTAATTCTTTCAGTATATTCTATATCACATAGCCTCTGTGAAAGTAGCTATGTAGGTATATTTTCCAAAAATGGCAACAGTTAATTATAACGCAGTCTATAGAAAAAAGTCAAAATAGTACACCTATTCTAATCATGGCAATTTCAACATTCGATTATACTTTTGACTCATCTTAGGACAAAAACCTATTTACGCGCTATCGCCCGCTTAGCAGATTTACGCAACAACGGAATTTGTTTATCTGTTAAATGGAAACAGAATTTAGGAATCAGCTTTTTTATAATCTCCTCATCAGAGGCTTTCAAAATATATTCTGGCTGTAGCAACGGCTCTAATTCATCAAGTCCAGGATAATCCAGCCCTATGCTCCAGTCATGGTCTGCATTAAAAGGGCATGCATCCTGGCAGTTATCACAACCTAATATCCACGCCTCCAGCATATCGTCTGTGACACCATCCGGTAACTTACCATCACCGAATGTATTAATAAAAGATACACATGTTAACGGATTCATAGTAAACGGTGCAGATAAGGATTTTGTCCTACACCCTTGCTGACATAAATTACAAGAATCCGGACATGGTGGTATCTCTAACTGTTGAATATACTCACAGGACTCATCAATTAAATAGCCTACCAGTTCATAGCTAGAACCTTTAGGGCCATAAAAAAAATTATTTTTTCGATAAATGCCTAAACCAGCTGCTACCGAAGCGGGCCGCAAAGGAATAATTCCGGCAGGTTTCGCCGTTTCACCGCCAATATATCGTATTCCATTTTCACCAAGCCAAACTTCAAAAGATTGCCGTCGTTTAAACTCATCACTGTGAGGAATATTTGACAAAGATAACAACAACCCTTTTGCATATCGGTTTCGAAGAGATACAGGAAACTTATAATCACCAAAATATTCAGTACAAACCACTATGGATTGTGCCCAAGGATACTTTTCTTTTAATGCTAAAAAATCTTTACTATGCGCATATACCTCTTTACTTTCAGGTACATCTTCTAAACGCTTTATCAACCGCTCTTTATAAAAATCAAGTGCATCAAGAGGCACTATACCACAACTGTCATACCCACACGCTAGCGCTTTATCATAAATCTCCTGGGCCAACAAAGTATTCATATCATCGCCTCCAAAACATGAACTAACTATAAATCTATCATACTCTTTTAAAAACTATAAAAAAAGATTTCTTATGAATCCGTCATCCTTAAAAGAGTAACATTACATAAGAAATCTTATATTAGTATTTGATTTGTATTAATCTTCACCAATCATGCGTACTTCTGGTTCGAGATGTACACCATGTTGATCATACACACGACGTTGTACCTCACTAATCAGGTCAAGTACATCCTTCGCACTTGCACTACCTGTATTGATTACGAAGCCAGCATGCTTATGAGATACTTGCGCATCACCTACAGACAAACCTTTTAGGCCTGTTTGTTCAATCAATGTACCTGCAAAGTACCCTGGTGGGCGCTTAAAGGTTGAACCTGCACTGGCATATTCCAAAGGTTGCTTTGATTCACGTTTTTCTGTTAACTCATCCATACGTGCCTTGATGGCATCCTTGTCGCCTGGTTTGAGTGTCATAATGACTTCCCCAATAACTTCATGATTATCGTGGAATACACTATGACGATAAGCAAAGTCCAAGTGAGATCCATCATACTCTTTAATATTTCCTTGGAAATCTACGGCTCTCACTGCAGTAACTACATGGCTCATTTCCCCATCATAAGCACCTGCATTCATAAATACGGCACCACCAAGTGTGCCTGGAATACCAATGGCAAATTCAAGACCAGATAAACTATTCGCCCAAGCAAATTTAGAAGCATCCTTTAACATATACCCGGAACCGATGCACAATGTGTTTTCGTTACAATCCATGATTTGGGTCATATGTCGAACTGATACGACAGCGCCACGGATACCTCCGTCTTTCACTAAAATATTAGATCCACAACCAATAATAGTTACAGGCACATCTAATTCGTGAATGGTACGAAGTGTAAAACTAAGTTCTGCCATCGTAGTAGGTTCAATAAATAAGTCCGCAGGTCCTCCAATTTTGAATGTCGTATGATGACAAAGAAGCTCCTGCTCTCGTACACGTGTACATGGTAATTTTTCTAATAAAGCTGTTTGTAATACCTTAATGTTTTGGTTGTTGTTCGCCATGATCTAACACTTTCATCCCCTCAGTGATTGGTTCGCTAATGATTTTATAAATATCATTAGAAATCTGACTCCAACGCATTTGCGCTTGCAAATAAGCAGCCGCTGCAGCATTTTCTTGAATTTGAGGCATCAATTCCTCTTGTTTCTTTTGCAACTCATCCGCTTCTGGAGCACCAGACAACTTAGCATATTCCCATTGCATTTGTTGAGCCATAAATGTGCGAACCAAACCCGTTGCTACTGCATCTGCTTTCACTGCTTCCTGAGCAGCCATTAACTCTCTGTACTCTTCAGATTCACGCATTGCGTGAGCTAAATCATGAGCTTTATCGTAGTTCATAATATCCTCCTCCAAACAACACCGTTAAAATCGCTACCGGTCATATAGATTTGGTAGATCTTCTAACACATACGTATAATATATTTCTCAATTATGAAAGTCTATTTATTTAGATTGAATCCAATTGCCTTCAGCCTTAAGATCTGGATAATCAAGTTGACGCATACCTTCATAAGCTATAATCGCCACCGCATTAGATAAGTTCAGAGAACGTGCTTCATCTACCATGGGTATACGAATGCATGTATCCTCTTTACCATCTAATAAACTTTCAGGCAACCCTCTTGTTTCAGGCCCAAAAACGAGCATATCACCGATTTCATATTTCACCTCGGAATGAGTATGCTTTGCTTTGGTAGTGGCATAGAAATATCTACGATCAGGATATTTCTCATATAATTCTTGAATATTTTCATGTACCTGTACATCTACCAAGTGCCAGTAATCAAGGCCAGCTCGTTTTACGTGCTTGTCATCAATAGAAAAGCCAAGGGGTTTGATGAGATGTAAGGTCATATGATTAGCGGCGCATAAACGCGCTATATTTCCTGTATTACCTGGAATTTCAGGCTCATAAAGTACTATTTCCATTTTCAATCCCCTATTCTTTATATCTATATTATTCTACAAAGGAACGGACAAAATGTCCACTTTTCCCGCCTTCTTTTTCTACAAGATATGTAGGGCCTATAATCATCCCCTTATCAATAGCTTTACACATATCGTAGACTGTTAAAAGTCCTACTTGAACCGCCGTAAGTGCTTCCATTTCAACACCTGTCTTTCCTGTCGTTTTTACGGTAGCATGAACTTTAACAGCTCTATTATGTGTAGAATCCGTACAGGCTGGACTTTCACCATCAACAAGAGTACAATGCACCTCAACTTTAGTCAATGCCAACGGATGGCAAAGCGGAATGAGAGCACTCGTCTGTTTCGCCCCCATAATAGCTGCCAATTGGGCCACACTAAGAACATCCCCTTTTTTTATTGTTCCCGCCGCAATGCGTTCATAAATTGCATCATTAATAGTAATAAAGCCTTCTGCCACAGCAGTACGAGTTGTAATATCCTTATCTGATACATCTACCATCCAAGCATTACCATCTTGATCAAAATGTGTTAAATCCATAATATATCCTTACTAATTATGTATAAATTATCACCAATAGTTTTATTTTCATTTATTATATTATACAATAGAATTAAGAATTGTATGTACAAGGAAGGAAGTGTTCCTATGAAAACAAAACTAACTTATTTTGGTCACGCTTGCTTTATGCTCACACGTGGCGATGTATCCATGATTTTCGACCCATTCTTGACCGGTAATACATGGGATATCGCAAAAAAAGAAGATATCAAATGCCAATATATCTTTGTCAGTCATGGCCATGATGATCACTATGGAGACACAGATTTTATTGCCAAAGCAAATGACGCCCTCGTTATCTCTACGGCTGAGGTAGCGGGTAAAGCAGCAGCTGCCGGTTGTCGTACACACGCCATGCATTTAGGTGGCAAGTTCGACTTTGAATTCGGTTCTGTTCGAATGGTTCCTGCCTTCCACGGCGCTGGCATCCCTGGCGGTCACGCTGCAGGTTGTATCGTAGATTTCTACGGAGATATCCTATACTTCGCTGGTGATACAGCACTCTTTAGCGATATGAAATTATTAAATCGCTTTTGTGAAATCGATTACGCACTTCTTCCTATCGGTGATAATTACACAATGGGGGTTGAAGATGCAGCCCTTGCTGCCTCTTATGTAAAAGCGCGTATTTCCATTCCAATTCACTACAAAACATGGCCTGTTATCGACCGTGAACCAGGTGTATTTACAAGCCTTGTAGAAGGCAAGTATAACCAAACAGCACTCATTATCGATCCAGGTTCCTCTATTGAGCTTAACAGCTAATAATAAATCCACAGAACTAAAAAAGACGCAATCCAGAGGATTACGTCTTTTTTATATACCATCATATTTCAAAATCAAAACTATTAAAAGACATCGTAAACCTAATATACTAAATTTCTTGGTTTGCCATGGAAAAACCACCGCGATTGGCCATGCGTACAAACTCTTCAATATCTTGAGTTTCATCAACACCAACATAGCCGAGTTCACGAACCATGCCGTATGGGTTATGCAAAGATAATTGTGGGTTCTCACCTGTTAGTACCCAAAGTACTTTATAGCCTTTAGGAGCTTCCCGTAAACGTTCTTCCCCTTTGCCATCTGTAAAGTATACAAGTAAATCTACACGGTTTTGATTAGCCAGAGAGAATACAGGGGTAAAGGCTGTAGCACCACGCACATCGAGGCGAGGTTTTACATCTTTTACAGATTTCATCGTATAGGTGCGGCGTACTTCATTATCACATTCTACAACAGTAATACGATGGTTATAAACATGCACGATTTGTAGCACTTGCTCTAAAGCATTTGTAAACTCCACATCAGTTATACTACCGCTCATGTCGAGAGCTACCCATACATTTGCCTTATGTTGACGTAATGTACCAGATAATTCCAAACGCTCAGGTTGGCGACGATTACGACGCATCGTCGTTTTTTTGTATCCACTCGCTACCTTGCCCATTAGCTTTTTAAGGTAGAAATACCAAGGCAAGGCACGACGTGTCTTTTGGAATGTATCGATAAGGCTTTTCACATAGCCTTCCATATCCCCCTTTGAGGCTTCGTTGATATAGCGCTCCGTGATTTGGTCCATCGTATCTGTATCAATAGAATCGGATTCATCCCAAATATCATGGCTGGTTTGAGGGTCAAACTCCATAGCAACCGCTGTATCTGCGTTATCGATAGGCACAAAAAGGTCTGGGTTTTCTTTCATGACCTTATCAATAGCCTTCGCATAGTATTCAATGGTACGGAAACGCTTTAATAACAAACCAAAACGCGTATTTACATTGGCCACCGTTACCGCATCACGGTCCACATGTTCAAGGTAATCATTTACGACCATGTCCATAGCCATATGGACTGCTGTTTTGTGAAAGCCTTGGCTCAGTGCTTTTACCCGCATCAAATGAGCAGAAATAATATGAAGAACTTCACGCTTAATGCCATCCTTCATCACATCAGGCGGTTGACGTAACAAGATAAAGGGATTTATATATAACACATAGCCGCCCTGTTTAAGATTAATACCGAAGGCACTGGTTATATCAAAGCGAATGCGATGAGTCATTTGTAAATAAAAGTAACCAAAGAATTGGTCTTCTTCAAGGAGTAAGCTATTCACATCATGCAATATATTCCACAACCGTTGCTCATAGGCAGGCGTCATTACCGCTTGCTGCATAACGGCAAGGTCCGTACCTTCTACGTGTACATCTTCAAGAGCACGACCGATGGTACCTATATGGCTATCCGACATATTATGGTTCATAAGATCGGCCGCTATGAGTTCAGGCGCCATGCTATGATGTTGTTCTTCATAGCTATCTACATAGGCCTCATAGGATGCGTATATTTGCGTATACAAAGCCTCTGCTTCACGATGTATGCGCTCTCGTTTCGCATGCCATCGATCGAGCGTCTCGATAGCCTCCGCATCATAAGAACTCGTCTTTTCCCAACCATCGATATGAGACAGTAGATCCGACGCATCACGTATATCATCCTTATCTAAGTTTCGTTGCATATTTACACCTCCTTTTCTTTAAAAAAACAGATTTAATTAATATTATATTCCATATATCAATTAGTCTCATGACTAATAATTTACTAAAATCGGTTATCTATATAGACAGCTTCGATTCAGCTAACTACTAACATAGAATTATTTTTGAGCTTCAAAAAAGGTGTCTACAAAGAGATCATCTTCAATAGCATAAGCGTAAACGCGCTCATACGTGTTACGAAGATCTTTCATAACCGCTACGCGCAAGTCCCCTGGATACAAGGTCAAGAATTCTACAAAGTAATGAATTTCTTGGGCATTACTATTGCGATTTAAACGATGCAACATATTTTTTGCTGCTATATAAAGGCGAGTTGGGCTTTCACCTTTAACCTGCTCAGCCATAGACATAATAGCACCTGGTCTTTGAACCGCCACCAATACATCGTCAAAAGTAATAAGAGGTTCTTGGTCGGACTCGATAAAGTTTACAAAGGCCTCAGCAATGAGTTTGCCTACGTTACCGCGGATAACATTCATAAATACATCCCGACTATAGCTTGTGCCTTCTTGGTTTTTAAAAATCCTATATAGACCGGAAACGCGTTCAAAGGAGCGAGGTGTGGCATCGATATCGTCTTCATGACGTTGATTTAAATATTCTGGGTATGAAGAAATGAATTCGATAACCTTTTCTTCAATGCCTGCACCGATAGCCCAGTCAATCCATTGCATGTAATCAGCATTCATATAAAGCCATACAAAACGGTTTTGTTGTGCCGGATCCATATCAATCGTTTGGTAATCAAAAGAATCCTCAGGGTTCATAGCAGCGATGATGCGCACTTGATCACTTAAGGAGAAACCATTGATTTCACGATTTAAGATAAGGTTCATCAACTCTTGTTGCACTGCATGTTCTGCGCGGTTAATTTCGTCGATAAACAACAATACTTGACGCCCTTTATCTACGGCTTGTGCCACATGTTCCAATGTATGATGCACAGCGTATACTGTAGTTTTCACATCTCGTGTATTTCCATGACCATCTGTATGCGTCACCGTTTCTACTGTTGGCAAGCCTCCAATTTCACCTTCTTTTAACAGGTTTCCATCGATAGTAACGAGTTCCCAGTCGTGTACATCTGCTACACGCGCTGCGAGAGAGGTTTTACCAATACCAGTCTCACCAACGAGCAAGGGCACTTGATTAGCGGCAAGCACTAATTCAACACTTGCCATTGTATCTATAAAGTTCATTGTATCTCCGTCCTAATATTTCAAATATTCACTCACTGCGATTTTCTTAACAGTTCTAGTACCATACATATCAATAAGTGACAATATATCAATAGGCCATTTTGATTGACGTCCACCGATAGCTTTATTGTTGATTAACTCGCGTACATAGTCTTCATCAACGATATCACTAGCAACGGCATTAATGATGATAGCTTTGATTTCATCTACCGTAACGCCCAATGTATTAGGTATATAACCTACGACAGCCGCACTTACCTTAAACAGATGTAACGCCAAGTCCTTTGTGAGATTTGTAATTTGACGCATTGCTTGTGGATCTTGCTTTACTGCTGCTTCTAGAACAGCTACGCTAGGCTCATCAATGTAGCGCAAGGCTAAGTAACTCCCTTGCACGGCTTGTAACTGCACAGCCTCACTTGGGGCCTTGATATATTGTAAGGCATCGTAATTCGCCTTCACCGCTTCTAATTGCAATTCTTCAGATGGGTTCTCAATATAGCGAATAGCCCAGCCTGATTGAGCTAATGCACTTTGAATTAATGCGTCAGACGGATTGTCAATATATTCTAAAACCGCCCAGTCCTTTTCTACCAAAGCACTCAACAACGCTTCACTAGGATACTCTACGAACTGTATGGCCCGTGGTGCTTGTGAAAGCGCTGTTTCAATCACCTTTTGAGTAGGTTCTTTGATATATTGTAACAGCATACCGTTTTGAGCTACGCAAGTTAGCTGCATTACTTCCGTGGGATTTGGAATATTACGGATTCCATGTGGGTTATTGGTCAATGCCGTTATGTATTGTTCCTCTGTCATAATAACCTTCATTTCTATATTAAAAGGCCATACGAATACGTATGGCCTATACTGAATTCTATTTTTATTATATCATATATTTTCGATATGGTTATATCTCTTTCGTATACTCATTACATCGTTAATGCATCTAAATCAGAATTCTTCCCAATGACTAATAATTTATCATCTTCACCGAAAATGGTAGTTGGATTAGGTGGTACTTCTAAATCCTCGCCACGTCTTATACCTACTGCATTAAGATTATATTTCTCACGCAAGTTGGAGTCCTTTAAACAAGTTCCTACCAAGAATGAAGGCATTTTAATTTCTATAAGACTAATACTTTTAGATAGTTGCAAATAATCCATCACATGGTCCCGCGTTAAAAATTGTACAAGACGTAATGCCATATCATATTCAGGATAAATCACTTGATCTACACCTATTTTATGAAGCATTTTTCCTTGTATATTGTTTTCAGCCTTTGCCACTATTTTAGGAGCATCCAGTTCTTTAAGAAGCATAGATGTCATTAGATTTGCTTGAAGATTCTCACCTATAGCCACAATGACCATATCAAATTGACTTAATGCCAATGCCTTGATTGCTTGTTCGTCCGTTGTATCTGCTACTATAGCGTGTGTTACAAAAGGTGATATTTTCTGTACAACTTCAGGATCAATATCTACACCTAATACTTCATGATTCATAGATGCTAACATCTTAGCAATAGTGCCACCAAATTGACCAAGACCTATAACTGCTATCGTTTTATGTTTCATATATTACCTCTTGTGTATTTACTCAAATCACTCTTTATAACAATACATTTTCTTCTGCATAGCTAATCGGTTTAGTAGGTGCTGTTTTTAGAGCCCAGGTGCCAATAACAGTCATAACCCCTACACGCCCCGTAAACATGACAAGCATCAACACCCATTTACTACTTTCAGATAAATCAGGTGTAATACCCGTTGTAAGACCTACGGTCCCAAAGGCAGAGGTTACCTCAAAAAGTAGTCGAATAAAGTTATACGGCTCATCCCAAGCCAAATAGCAAGTAGCCAGTAAAACAAGAAGGATAGATAAAAAGATTATTCCATTTGCCTTAAGTACAGTAACCAACGAAATACGACGTTCAAAAACCTCTGTATCAGGACGGTTATTAAATAATGTACGCGATGCTAGAAAAGCGACGGCAATGGTACTAATTTTAACACCGCCCCCTGTAGAGTTGGACCCTGCCCCAATAAACATAAAAATGATGGTAATAAACAGGGTAATTGGATGTAAAGCATTATAATCTACAGTTGAAATACCTGCTGTACGAGGTGTAATCGATTGAAATAGAGAAGCCATGACCTTGTTCCATATAGGTAAAGGGCCAAAAGTTTTGGGATTTGCCCACTCAATCCCTAAGAAAATAATAGTCCCTAAAAGGATGAGCGCCGTTGTGCCAACTAACATTATTTTTGTATGTAGTTTTAAATCTACAAAACGTCGTAGCTTTCGATGCGACCAAATATCAAAAGTTGCGAGATAACCAAAACCACCTATTATAATAAGGGCCATTGTATTCATATTAAATAATACATCGCCCACCATAGCATAAGGTAGATCATTATCAAAGAATATAAATCCTGCATTACAAAAGCTGGAAACAGATTGCATAATCCCCGTATATAAAGCAGCATCACCAATATAGGGATATAGCTGAATGGTATAGACAATGCCACCAATAATTTCGACACAAAAGGTATAAATGGTTAGCTTCTTAGTAATGTGTAGAAGTCCTTTCATGCCATCTTGCCCTACATCCTCTGACAAAAGCACGCGATTTTTTAGACCTACGCGTCGCCCTAATACTAGAGCAATAATAGTAGTAAAGGAAACAATTCCCAAACCACCTAATTGGATAAGGATTACCATGACGATTTTGCCAAACAAGGACCAGTGATAATAGGTATCTACTGTCGCCAATCCTGTTACAGAAACACAAGATACTGCGGTAAAAGCTGCATCTACAAGCGTTGTACTATGGCCTTGAGCATTTGATATGGGCAACATGAGCAATATCGTCCCTATAGTCATGGCAGCCAAAAAGCTAAGAGCTAATAGACGATAGGGATTTTGTTGTATATATTGCTGTACATGATTTTGTGAAGTATTTTGCCACATAACCTTACTCCCAACCTGTAAGTTCATGCACGACTTTTAGAGTTGGTAGCGGACTACGCCCTCCAATGCCTTGCGTATTTAGGGAAGCTACAGCAGATGCAAAAATAGCGGCCTTCTCTAAATCAGAATGTGCACAATGTTTGAGCACATCTACAGCATTTATATATGTACTATCTGGCTTAATAATAAAAGTATTTTCTTGTCCATTCATATAATGAATTGTATTTACTAAACTAGCCAAAAAAGCACCATGAAAACTATCCCCTGCCCCCGTAGTATCTACAATACTTTTTTGCGGGAATGGCTCACAACGATACGCTGTACCATCAGGCCATACAAAATAGCTACCATTAGCCCCATCCGTAACACCTGCAATTAAAGCACCACGGTCATGAATGATACGACAAGCATCTTCCAAATTAGTTGAGCCCGTATACTTCTCAGCATAGTCGCGAGCTACGATAACGATATGACTGTCTTCTGTAATAGGCTTCATGTCTTCATCGTAACGCTGAGCACCACCATCTAAAGAAATGATAGTGCCTACCTCTTTTGCAATAGCCATAGCAGAGCGCATGAATTGGCGATGTCGACCATTGATATGCAAAATAAAAGCATTTTTGATTAACTCTTTATGTACTTCTAAAAAGGCCGGCTCTTTTGCAGTGGATCGTTCAAAAAACACAGCCCGCTCCCCCGTACTATGCTTTACAAGAATTGTAGCAACGCCACTCTTTTCCCCCGTTTCAATGTGGATAGCATCGGTATTAACATTATATTTTTTGAAGTCATCTAAAATATGACGCCCCACCATATCGTCACCGATACTATCAATCATGGCCGTACGTACACCATATTTACCTGCAACGGCTAATGCTGTGGCTACAGGTCCACCACCATCGGTGGTAGAAGATACAACTTGTTGTACCTCACGTCCCGTTGGGTAATGTTCCACAACGATGAAGCGGTCTAATGTGCTAGCCCCGATACCTACAATATCTATTTTTTTTTGAGGAAATGTACTCATACTAACCTCCTAAGCCTTTTATTAGCTATACAAGCAATATCACTTCACATCTTATAGATTCACTATCTTACTTATTGGTTTATGACTTTAACAACAATTATTTTTTATTGTCCTTATAGACTTATATATTTATTCTTATACATTGATTGTTTTACTTTTAAAATTCATTTAAGTCTTATACCTACAGAATACCTTTCGCTTTATAAAAAGTAAACCCCAGACGCTCGTCTGGGGTTACTCTGTACTACAAGTAGTACGTATATGTCACGTAATATGTCTTGTATATTATATGTTAGTTATTGGGAGAGGTTGTTAGAATTGAGGTGTAACATAAAAATTTAAGACATCATACGTTCCATCATGTACTCAATCTCATCAGCACTTAAATTGTACATAACTTGTACCATTCGTTCTGCTGCTTCGCCAGAAGCAACGCTCTTAGCAATTTCAGCTTTCGCCTTAGCAATGAGAGCTTCTTTACGTTGTGCTTCAGAATCTTCATCAGTTGGTACAGAAATATTAGCTTTACCTTGCCCAATCCCCCGTACTTCTTGATTAGGATTGTCTTTAGAAGTTGTTTTTGTATCTTGTGCAGCTACTGCTTCTACAGCAAAGGAGTTCTTACCAGTCAGGATATATTCAACTGCTTCTAATGTACTTTGTGTAAGATTTACAGTCCAGAATTCACCTGCTGCAGTTAATTTATAAAGTAAACCATTATAGGCAACAAGACCGCGTTTTTCCCATAATTTATAGAGCCAGTTCAATTCATCTAATCTTGAATCCAGTTTTACTAAACTCATAATATTGAGGAACCCTTGTTCTAATTGACTTACTACTTGGTTCACGATAGGTTGTAAATCACGTTGTTTCATAAGGGCCATAAATGGTTTTTCACCGCAGGTAACCATATCTTCGTATGGCTTTAATGCACGATGTAACATCATACCATAACCGTCGACGTTACCACCTGCACCACTGCCAAATGGGAACATTGAAACGCCCGATTTAGCTAAAGTGTTATACAAGCTACGTTCACGATTATTAGCACTCCAATGAGCGGCACTCAATCGACGATAGGAACGTTCATCAAGGTATTTACGACCGAATTCAAACATCTCACCTTGCATCGCGGTTGTGGCTGCAGCTGGAACTTTGCCGTTTGCAATATCTTTATTGAGATCACTACCATCAAACACATTTAATTGATATAGATCCGCACCATCTACGCCAGAGCTTACCAAATCTGCTAAGTCTTCTTCCCAAACCTCCATAGTTTGACCAGGCAAACCATAGATCAAGTCAATAACAACAGAGCATTGACCATAAGCTTTCAAGGCAGATAAACGTTCTAATACGGTTTCTTTCGTATCTAAACGACCTACCATTTGACGTACTTCTGTATTGAAAGATTGTACACCGATGGACATACGGTTAACACCATTTGCCATCCAAACTTCAAGATTTTCAGGAATTAAATCGTGAATACGCCCTTCTAAGGTAAGTTCGTAATCATTTGCCAATGGCAAGTACGCTTTAATTGCTTTGAGCAGTCTTTCAGAGTTTGTAGGAGATAAAGATGTTGGTGTGCCACCGCCGATAAACACGGCATGGATTAAGCCATCTTTTAATCTCGGACGCTCACTAGCGAGCTTTAATTCACTGATAAGACCATCAATATATTGATCTTCAACACTTTGACTCGTACCGTTTTGGAAGAATCCACAATATGTGCATTTTGTCTTACAAAACGGAATATGAATGTAAGCGCATTGCATTTCGCCCTTTTTAGGAGCCCCATTCATTAATGCATCCCAAACGGCTTGCGTTTCTTTTGGAGAAACGAGCGTACCATTGAGACCTGCATGAACAACACGTTTATGAGGAAATGCACCACTCATCGGATTATCGCAGGCTAAACCTAGTTGTAGGTTTCGCTGCTTCTCCGGAATGGACTCAAAGAAACTTGCTAAACTCATACTCCAATCCCCTTTCAGAAATTAGGCTTGCAACTTTGCAAGTACAGATTTTGTAAATTCTTTTGCATTTGCAAAGTCTTGTTCGTCTGGATGAGTTTCAGCCGCTTTATGTAACGCATCGCGTTCTGGGCTTTGACCATGTGCAGATCCAGGTGGGAACATTTTATACATCATTTCGATTACTTTAGGATCGATTTTACCTTGGCATACAAACCCATCTACAAGGGATTCTTTGTTTTGCAACAATGTAGATGCTTTATCGATACTTTCACGAGCGTGATCAGAATCAGCATACATACCTAACGTAGCAAAGAATACGATGTTAGGATTTGTCAAAGTTTCAATCAACTTAGCCGCTTCTTTGTTAGCTGTACCGCGGTCTACCCAGAAACCTACGAACACAGTGTCATAATCAGCTAAATTATCAGGCGCTTCTTTTACAGGAACGCAAGGTGTCCCTTCAGGCATAACAGAAGCTATTGCTTCCGCTACGCTTTTTGTATTTCCCGTGAGGGATGAATATAAAATAATAGATTTCATAATTATCTCCTTTATTACTTAGATAAATTTATTCTTCTTCGTCTTCACCATCGGCCTGTACTACAAAGTGTACAGGAACTTCTACTGGTTGTATATCTCCTGTAGGATTTGGATATGGTGTGGCACGTCGTACTGCATCAAGGGCAGCTTCAACAAATATTTCATCACCACCACTCAATGGTGTAACGCTAATTAGGTTACCCTCTGTATCCAAACGAGCAGCTACATAAATTGTAACGTCTACATTCATTTTACGTTTAATTGCCGCATAAGGGATTTGTTTTTGACTGTCTACAGCTGCGTAGAAACCAGCCGTATTAAATGCTGCTTTACCTGTACCGTGACCATCACCTTCACCTGTACCGTCACCTGTACCAGTACCATGACCTCTACCATCACCAATACCCGTACCTTCACCGGTACCATGACCACCACCAGAACCGCCACCAGATCCAGGGCCTGTGCCACCAACAGCGGAATTATCACCAGGTGTATTGGCTTTATTTTCGCTTCCTTTTGCTGCCACATCTACTGCATCAGGAATATCTGTAGCTGTAGATGGTTCAACATTTGCTACAACAGCCTTTGTCCTTGCCGCTACTTCATCTGCAGATAATGGTTTAGGGAACAAATCTGCTCTGTTACCTCCGCCACCACCTGCGTGACCACTGCCGCCATCATCGAGCACACTTTGTGTGAGGTCGATTTCATAGGTTTCCATTTCTTGAATGGCTGGAACCACTACAAAAAAGATTACGGCAATAAAAAGAGCAACTAGATGAACTACGGCGGATATAATGGCTGCTTTTTTCCATGATATGCCTAGTCCCATAGTTATCCTTTCTGTTCAGCTGCAATAGCTAAGCGTTTAACGCCAGATTGTTTTAGCATGTCCATGATCGCTACTACTTGACCATGAGCCGCACGTTTATCTGCTTGCAAGATAACACTGACATTAGGATTTTCTTGAATACGTTGTTTAATCATAGCTTCAGCTTGATCAATACTCATTGGATTGTTATCAATTGTAATATGCCCTTCTGCATCTAATGTAAATACAACTGGCAATTGAGCTGGTGCAGAAGCACTACTCGCTTTAGGTAATTGTACAGATAATGCTTTTTGAGCAACTGTTTGTAAGCTATTCATCATGAAGAATACCAACAAGAAGAAGATGATATCAATCATTGGAATGATCATAAATTCCGGCTTAGTTTTCATACGAAAGCTTTGCAAGTTCATAATTATTTCCACCCTTCTCGTTTAGCTGTAACTATATTAACACACATATTTTCAATTTGGTTAATAATGGAATCCAAACGATGACTAAAAATTGTGTAAACGATAAACGCCATTATGGCTACACACAAACCAGATGCTGTAGCGATAAGGGCCTCACCTACACCACCAGTAATGGCAGATGCACCGGCACCTGAGTCAAGGATACTGAAAGAGCTAATCATACCTGTTACCGTACCAAGCAAGCCCAATAATGGAGAGATTGTAACTGTAGCACTAAGGTAATCCATATATTTACGGAAACCAACTGCATCAACCCCCATTTGATCAGCAAAAGCTGTCTTCATTGCTTCTTCGCTGAAATCATTATTTAAGCCTGCTTCCGCAATACGACTTGCAATAGAATGGTTTTCTTTAATTACTTTATCGATTTCATCCCAACGTTGTAGTTTTGCTAATTCATTTACTGCATGAGTTACAACAAATGTTTTACCTGCATATTTACGATAGAAGAAAGCACGTTCTGCAGCTATAGCGATAACCATGAATGACAAGAGTAATAATGGATACATTACATACCCGCCACTATGAAATAAGTGAATGACATAATTTAAATTTTCCATATTTGTAACCTTTCTGTCTGTTTATAGACTGAACATTAGAACCTGTAGGTCCCTTGAATTCTTGTATAATCGCCTAACTTAAAGCTTTCACTACCATATAAAGTATCTCGTTTATTAGTACTCTTCGCATCGAATGTATAGAATGCTTCAAGGAGCAAGTCCTTACGTGGTACATAACCGGCACCAAATGTAAAGCTACGAATACCATCCAAATAACGATCAGGAACAGCGCCTGTACCATTGCCACCAAAGAATGAGCCATGTTGGAAGTATTTATAATCAATGAACGCATTCCAAGATTTTGGAACATCTAAATCAGCACGACCAATGTCAAGACGAGCCATCCAGAAATGTGGTGTACCGCCCATTTGGTGACCTTTAATAGCAAAGTCTGCCGTACCACGTTCATGTTGATATACAGTGTTACCGTTCAAGTAACGACCTAAGTTGGAACGGTTTTGACCATAATCAACAGTAACAACTGCATTGGCACCAAGTTGATATTTAGCACCAATACCAAATACATGAGCTACATTGGAGAAGTTGTACTCATCATTACCATTGCCATTTGCATTTAAATATGTATGTGTTTTACCACCAAAGGAACGTAAGTACCAAGCTTGTAAACCAAGACGAGAGCCAATTTGCTTCTTGTATTGAATAAATGCTGCTTTATCGATAGCAGGTACAGTATCTTTTTCAAGAACTACCCCTTCTGTTCTAATCAAGTTGCCAATGATCTTACCAATAGCTTCACGAGGTAATTTATTTTCAGATTCTGCATCATGCACAACTTTTTCAAGATTGTAGAGATAGTTGAACATAGCAGAAGGCATTCTCCAGCCATATACAGAACCACCTTCGCCCCAATCACTAGTAGTCATTGTAAAGTTCTTTTTATATAGTGCATCTTTAGCATCATAATCACTAAATACATACTTACCACTATCATATTTATAAGTCTTTGCACCTAAGAAACCAGTGAATTCATAATCACTTGATAGTTGCCCATAGTAATCATAAGATTTCTTAAATGTACCATCAGCTTGTTTCACCCAAACTTCGTCAAGCTCACTATTGTTATAATTACTCCAATTATCTTTTGCATTATATTTAGCAATTTCAGAGATAGATTGGTTAATCGCATCACCATGTTTATCAACATAAGCCTTCGGATTCAATAAAGCTTCTTTATTATCCGTAGATACGATAACACCTTTTGCCTTTTCTTTTAAGTATTCAGGGTATAAGGAAGAGTTCACATTATACATAATGCCACCTGTCTTATACAGTTTTTCCCCTGTTTTCTTATTAGTGATTTCATACATCGCATATCCACCAGATGGTATATCAAGGGAGAATTTCTTCTCAGCCATATCATTCGGATATGCTTTTGTAAGAATATCTTGTAAGCGACCCATAATTTGAGCTTGTTTTTTCTGAGTTTCAGCTAATTTAGCATTAGCCTTTTCAATTTCTTGATCCCGGTTTGGATTGCTCCAATTTAGGTTCAATGTAGCCTTATATGCTTCATACTCATCTTGCAAACCTTTTAGCTGTTGATAGAAGTAAATACTATCTGTCTTACCTTTGTAAGTAGAATCATAAATGCCATTAGGACTATCTGGTGCTGGTGCATCTTCTGTAGATTTTTTTTCTCCATCAGAACCGGTCTTAGTAGCACTATTAATATCATATGGATAGTCATCGCGGTTGATACCAATTAATTCGGCTGCTGTTGGCGGTCTAAAGATAACTTCATGGACTGCATGAGTATATGCAGAATCAGTAATACCCGTGCTATGTTTGAAAGTACCAACCCCAATACGAACTTGAGAGTCATGGCCATTCCAAACAGCACGAACGCCATCATAAGATTGACCGAACCAGTAACCACTAGCACCCATAGGTTCTGTCAAGCGACCCACTGATACATCCCATTTTTTAACCCTTCTTGTAAGATCAACGGTATCGAGTCGTTGATGGTTAAAGCCTTTGGAATCAGATTGTGTCCAACTTGTATCTACACCACTCATGCCAGTCGCACTGCCGATAACTTTGAGGTTTGTAAACTCATTGAGTCGAGCATCAAAGCCAAGTCGTAATCGTTGCTCAAAGCTATGACGGTCTGCATCGTACATATTTGCTTTTGCAGAAGCGATAGCGGAATTCGCTCTAAATGGAGATTGTGGTCTGTTAGAGCCATCATGTGCCATCCAACGTGCTCTATAGTCCCCAAGCAATGTAACACCACGTTCTTTAGTAGTATCAAAATCAGAACGAATAAAATCAGTTAAACGAACTACATCAGATACATTTTGTACACCAGATTCTGCATTTACCACTTCATCATTAGCTACATTAGCACTTGTAGCATTAACATTCGTACCATCCTTAGTCTTGCCGATGGCTGTAGTTTTACTACTATCGCCACCACCAAATTTAAGGTTAACACCCATACGGTAGACGCGTTCTTGTGTAGCACGGTCATCATCGCGATGATTAAAGATATTGTTGATGCCAAAATACATCATGGCATTTTTATTGAAACGTTTTTGAACCATTACGTTCCAAATGCCAAATGTTTTCTTTTCATATGTTTGCTTCTTGTAAACGCCTGCATCACCAGACAAGATATCTGGCCAGTAGTTACCACCGTTATTGAGAGTATTACTATCAAGCATGTTGATATAGTAATCGCCCCAGATGGAACCATTCCAACCAGACTTAGGATTGTCATAGGTAATACCAATGTCAACTTTGTGCATTGGTTTATCAAGTAATTGACGAGGCATTGTCGGATCACTCTTATTGATTGCATGTAAGTATGTATAACCTAACTTACCAGACCAATGTTTACCGAATTTTTGTTGTACCTCAGCTTGAACACCCGTAATTTCAGCTTTACCAATATTTTTAAAGCTATAAATCATATCTGGAGCACGTTGGTATTTTGCATCACCTTTAAGATATGGTGCAAAGTCCATAAAGTCGCCAGTAAAGTATACAGACATATAGTTCTTAATACGGTTGTGGAATACACCTACACGAGCATAGGTATTTTTATTTTCCCCTTCCAAGCTCATGTCAAAGTTGAGTGATTTTTCAGGTTTTAAATTAGGATTACCAGCCCAGTACCAACCGAGTTTTGCAACCCCAATCCCTACCGGGTTAGACGCGTACATCTCCCAGTTATACCACAGTTCGCCCATACCAGGCTCTGTATAACCAGTACCTACATTGGCTTTAAATCTGCGATGTGTATTACCATTAACGTTATATGTCATGCCCAAGGATGCGGATAGGTTAGAGCCAAACAAGCTACTATTGTCCAAACGCACAATCGGAGACAATGTTAAGTTCTTATTGACTTGCCAAGTGTCAGAAATGTAAGCATTTAACTTGCGAATCGTACCACTACCAGTAGTCAAGCGTTGGTCGCGATTACGATACTCTTCTAAGAAAGCCTTACCATTTAGCTTAGGTGCTTTTTTCCGCATTTCTGGATCATTAGACTCACCATATTTAAAGTAATCACCTACGATATTGGCACGGGTAGCAGATAATTCAGGATTCTCTGCTTTCAAACGGTTCTCTAAAGCTTTGTAACGAGCCTTAAACTCATCTGTAACAGGTAGGTTATTTGGAGCTGTACTAGACCAGTCGCTTAAGCGGCTTTCAGATAAACCATAATTTACATAATCGTCATAGGTAATACCTGGTTTTTGAGCATCATTTTCGGCACCGTAGTATTCGTAATCCATATCCCATTGCGGCATACCGCCACCAGAATTAATAAATTTGTAATCATGGATATGAGAATAAACTCTAACACTATTGTCGCCTTTACGTCGTACAAGACGATCAAGTCGGTCTACTAACAAGCTCTTATCGTAATCCCATGGATCGATATACATAGTGCTTGTATTAGGAGAACTCTTTAAACGGCTACCAGAACCTTCTTCACGAGCATAGCTAACACCGTAGCTGAGCAAATGATTTTTATTAACTTGCGTATTTGCATTTACGCGAATATCCAATTGACGATGATCGATGTTATCGATATAACGCAACTCATTGGAACCTTCATAAGCAGAACGTCCTGTATAGTTAATTAGCGCTACATCATTTTCTTTAATGCGAGAATAGTTTGTTTCAACAGTCCAGTCACTCTTACCGGCTCTAGAAGACCATTGTAAGTTAGCTGTATTACGATCTGCCGTACGTTTAAAGTGTTGTTGTGGCTCTAAGTCGGAGTCAGAATGCTTAACATCTCGTACGAGGTCTTCTGTATAGCGGTTGAGGCGCATTTCAATTTTATTTTTATCATTAGCCTCATAGGTCGCTACTAGACCAATATCTGCCGCGTCACCATAGTAACGAAGTACATTTGGCTTAAAGTTATGTTTTGCATAGTCAAAGGCCATGCCAGAAGCACGACGTTTAACAGATGCAAGAACTGGCATAAGATCTCGTTTACTACCTGACAAACCGACCTTCAATTTCCCCATTTGACCTGAATCAGCACGAATAAAGAAATTTTGGAATGGGAAAACATCGCCATCACTCTTCCGACGCATGCCTTCTGCATTAAATTGTACAGATGGTTTCTTTTGTGCTTTTTTAGTGATGATATTAACTACACCACCGACAGCATCCGAACCATATTTAGCACTAGCCGCACCTTGAATAACTTCAATTCGCTCTACATTCTCTGTACCAATACGCTGTACTTCGTCGGCCGCACCTGAGTACTTATCAAAATCACCTAGTACTGGTTGACCATCTACAAGGATAAGGGTGTGACGGGCTTCTGCCCCTCGAATAGATACACCTACACGCCCCATAGCATCAACCGTTCTAGATACGCCTGTTTGCGTAAAAATAATGTCTTCGACGGACTTCGCCTGTTTCTTCTCAATCTCTTTCTTGGTAATGATTTGCACTTGCTGTGAGTTCAGTTTTGCTTCTTCTTCTGCCCATGTACCTTTGACATGAACAACATCTGTAGTGACAGTCGCATTATCTGCCCAAACCACTAAAGGCGCACTAAGCCACAAGGCAACTGCACTAGACAAAATTATGCTACGCTTTGTATGTCCCCACCGGGTCATTGTGCCCTCCTAAATTTCTAACTAAACATATGACTTGTATCTCCCACACAAAATTAAAAAGATACACTTCACCAACATATAATGACATTGAATATCATTCACATTTTAATGTTAGCAAAGTGTATCTTGCATATCTACTCCGAATAGACCAAAAATATACGTTTTGGACAAATCGGACTATTTTTTAGAATTTATACGTCATTTGGAAACGAGTATAATTCCCAAGTTTGAAGTTTTCAGATCCATATAATGTGTCTCGTTTATTGATCCCTTTTGCATCAAATGTATAGAATGCTTGTAAAAGTAGATCTTTAGTTGGTACATAGCCCCCACCAAATGTAAAGCTCTTAATGCCATCTAAATAACGATCAGGTACAGCTTCGGTGCCATTTCCGCCGAAGAAGGAACCATGTCCGAAGTACTTATAATCCACATAAGCATTCCAAGAACCTGGTTTATTCATATCTACACGACCTACATCGAATCGCAATGCCCAGAAATGAGGTGTCCCACCTATATCGCGACCTTTAATATCGAATTGAGATGAACCAGCCTTATGTTCATAATGAGTATTGCCATTCATGAAGCGACCATAGTCACTACGGTTTTGACCATAGTCGAAGGAAATGCTTGCATTATGATTTAATTGATACTTAGCACCTACACCAAATACATTAGCCACATTGTTAAACTCATGTGCTTCTGTAGCATTACCATTCGCCGTATAGAAACGATAGTCGCTACCACCAAAGGAGCGTAAGTACCAAGCAGCTAAACCAAGACGAGGCGTTACCATATGTTTAACTTGAACATAGGCAGCTTTATCAATTGGTGGTACTGTATCTTGTTGTAATACAACACCTGTCGTTGGGATAACATTACCTGTGTATTTGCTTATGTGTGATAAAGAAGCAATAGAAGTGCAAAAAATTTTGCCGTTCCTATCCGACACTTGGCCATTGTGTCGGATAGGTCGGGCGGTTATTCGGGCAAGTCAATCTTGCCGACAAAGCTGTAATAAATCTCAATGTCCTGCCTGCGGGTGCCGTTCTCATCATAGCTGCACTCATGCACCACAATTTTCTCGATCATTTCCCGCAAGAGAGTGGGGGTCAGTTCTTCAAAGGCAAGGTGCTTGCGGACAATGCCCATAAATTTCTCGGCGTTGACGGTAGCTGCCTGTGACTTGTCCAGTTCGGCTTGCAGGGCGGCGGCTCTCTTTTTCAGCTCCGCTTGCTCGGCTTCGTAGTCAGCCGACAGTTCCATGAAACGCTCATCGCTGATTTTGCCGTTTACATTGTCCTCATACAGCCGCTTGATAATGCGGCTGATTTCAGAAATGCGTTCCTGCGCCTGTTCAAGCTGCTTGATGGCTGCGGCGGTCTTTCGCTTGCCGCCGATCTCGTTCTGCTGGACAAGTAGTTTCACAAACCGGCTCTCATGCTTGGCTGCGTATTCGGTCACTTGCCGGAGATTTGCCAGGACACCAGCGGTCAACAGATCGGTGCGGATAAAGTGCGCCGTACAGTTGCGGGTGCGCTTCTTGTAGCTGCCGCAGATGTAGCAGTCCTGTTTGCGGTCTTTGTTCTGATACCGCTGCTGATACAGCACATGGCCGCAGTCGGCGCAGAACAAAATCCCGGAGAACAGCCCCACTTCATCGTAGCGGTTCGGGCGTTTGCGCTGTTTGCGTAACTCCTGCACCCGTTCCCATGTTTCCTTGTCGATGATCGGCTCATGGTGGTTCTCGAAAATGGCCTGCTTCTCGACGGGGTTCTCTATGCTGTGCTTGACCTTATAAGAAGGCTTTTCCGTTTTGAAGTTCACCAGACATCCGGTGTACTCTCGGTTTTCGAGGATATGAACGACGGTGTTGGTCGCCCATTTGCACTCATAGCCTGGGTGATAACGGCGGGTGCTGCCTGTCCGCTGATATTCCAGCGTCCCCGGCGTGGGGATTTGCTGCTCCGTCAGCATACGGGCAATCTTGGTCGGGCCGTTCCCGGCAAGGCAAAGCTGGTAAATCTGCTGCACCACCGGGGCGGCTTCCTCGTCTATAATAAAATTCTCGTCCTCGTCCATCACATAGCCGTAAACCGGCTTGCTGGTAACAGGCTTGCCGCTCATGCCTTTTGACTTTTTCACTGCCTTGATTTTCTTGCTCGTATCTCTCACCAGCCATTCATTGAACAGATTTCGCAGCGGGGTAAAATCGTTGTCCATGCCCTCGCTGGCACTGTCCACATTATCGTTGACAGCGATAAAACGCACACCCTTTTGAGGGAACAGCATTTCCGTGTAAAACCCTACCTGCAAGTAGTTTCGCCCTAACCGGCTCATGTCCTTGACGATGACCGTACCCACTTTCCCGGCTTCAATGTCCGCAAGCATGGCTTGAAATCCGGGCCGCTGGAAGTTCGCGCCGGAAAAACCGTCGTCGGTGTACCAGCGCAGATTGGTAAAGCCGTTCTGTTTTGCGTAGGTTTCGAGTATCCTTTTTTGGTTCGATATGGAATTACTCTCGCCTTGCAATTCATCCTCGTGGGACAATCTCGGATAAAGGGCGGTAATGAGGTTTTGGGTGGCTTGTCTTAACATAAAATCCTCCGTTTCCGACAGCCAGCCCCACTATTCCGTGGTTTCATTGTACCACGGAACGGCGGGGGCTGTACAGCGGCAAAAGCGTTAAATTTGCTTCTTTACAGCTTTTCAATTTTCCGATTTTTATGGTATGGGTTGTCGTCCCATATTTGCAGTAGAAAAGTTCATAACTCCGTGGTATACTCTGATTTAACAAAAAAATCAGAAGTTAAAGGAGAAAACATGAAGTATACAATAGATGAATTAACCGCGGCCAAAAGGCAAATTGATTCAACTCTGCACAAGCTAAGAGAAACAGTAAAAACATTTGAATCAAAGGATAATTCCGAGCGTTATAAATCACAAATCACATTGGCAAAGAGAAGAATAAAAGCCTTTGAAATTGCAAATTATTTTATAGAGAATGAGATTAAGAATTGCTAAAGCACTTCCGATTTTCGTTCCAGCGGTCATGCTCCCTGGCATGGCCGCTTTTCCATGCCCCGGTTCACGCCGGATAAGTCGGCTCCTGTGTAGCAGCGGCTTCCGCTTCCAGTACCCGCGCCATTTTGTCGGCGGCTGTGGTTGTGGTGTCTTTCTTGAAATAGCCGGACACGACAAGGACGGAATTGCCCATGCGGATTTCCGTCACACAGTCAGGGCGGCGGGTGGTGCGGGTGTCGTGCTGCTTGTTATCTGCCATAGGCAATACTCCTTTCAGTCGGTAATCAGTTTCTTCATGCTCTCCATTTTCCGCTTGGCGGTTTCCTGCCGGAAGTTGTCGCCGGTAAAGCGTACCGGGACGCACATGGAAAGCAGGCGGTCATAAATCCGGGAATGGGCGGTGTCCTCCGGGTTGTGCAGGTCGTCCAGCGTAAGGTTGGTCGTGACGATCAGCGGCTTGCCGCTGCGGTAACGGCTGTCAATCACATTGAACACCTGTTCCAGCCCGTATTCCGTCCCGCGTTCCATGCCGAAGTCGTCAAGGATCAGCAGCGGATAACGACAAAGGCGGGAAATGTACTCGTTGCGCCCCTCAAAGCTGGCGGCAAGGTCATTGAGGATAAGAGCAAAGTTCGTCATGCGGACGGGGATTTCTTTCTCCATGAGGGCGTTTGCGATACAGCCTGCAAGGTAGCTTTTGCCGGTGCCTACGCCGCCCCAGAACAGGCAGCCGATATTGTCTGTCCGCATATCTTCCCAATGCTCCACATACCGGCGGGCAAGCCCGGTCTGCGGGTTCCTGCCGTTGTCGTTCTCGAAAGTCCAGTCCCGCATGGTGGGGTCGGTAAAGCCCCGGCGTTTCAGTTCTTCCACGGTGTCAAGGTGTCTGCGCCGCTTTTCGGCGGCTTCCCGTTCCTCGCGGGCGGTTCTCTGGCAGTCGCACTCTGCCGGGTGGCGGTCGCGCCCGAAGATAGCGGCCTTATCCGGCGCAAAATAGGCTTCTTTCGGCTTGCGGCACTTGCCGCAGTACAGTAAACCGTCCTCGCCGGTGTAGTCCTCCGGCTCCGGGATGGTGGTCGTCATATTCTCCAAAACCGCGTTGATTTCATTCTTCATAAACTCTCGCCCTCCTTGCATGAGTAGTCTGGTATGCCCTTTTTAGGGGCTTCCTTTTTGTCGTTCCCCGCCCATATCCGCAGGGCGGCGGCATAGTTCTGGTAGCTTTTCCCGTTGGCGGCAAGGTAGCGGCTCATTTCCTCGATGAACCGTTCCAGCCTGTCAGGGTACTCTGCCTGCAACTCGTCGTATTCGGTCTGTGACAGAAAAATATTTCCATATCGGCCATAGGGCGCGGACGGCCCCCCACTCACTCCCTTTGTTTGGCTCTCTGTAAGGTTGTTTATAGTAGTTTGGTTAGGGGACGGTTTTCCGACCATCATAAGGTCGGTTTTCTGACCATCAGTAGGACGGTTTTCCGGCTCTATGAGGGGCGGACTTCCGGCCATCAGTTGGTCTGAAAACTGTACCTGTGGCACTGGCGGTACTTTGACATAAAGCCGGTTCGGTGCGGAGAAGCCGCCCCGTTCCCGTTCCAACAGCCCCGCCGTGTCCAGTTCATTAAGCGCCCCCTTGATGGTGGTGCTGCCTTTATCCAGTATTTCTGCTATCTCCGCGATGGGATAGATAATATAAATCCTGCCCTCGTCGTCCAGCCACTTGTTTTTCTGGGAGAGGGTGGAACGGTCTAACAGCAGCGAATACAGCAGCTTGGCGGTCTGTGAAATCTCCATTTTCAGCAGGAAACGGGGATACGGCAGATAGGCGGGCAGCCGCGTGTCTGCCCTGATATAATCAGCGATAGGATCACCTCCCTGTGTTCGGGTTGATTTTGGCGTATTGTCACGCATTAAAACGCCGTTTCCGGGGGAAAAGGATAAATGTATCGCGTACCCTTTGACACCCACGAAAAAAGCCTTGATTTATGCGGGTTTGAAAGGCTCTAAAGCGTGACATCTCTGCCTTTGTTTCCGCTTTCTCTCGGCGGCTTTGATTTTCTTCATGCGCCCGGCGCAGTCGGGGCAGTATTTTCCCCGGTTGGATTTGGGGACAAAGGCCGCCCCGCAGACGGCACACCGTTTCCGGCTTCCCCGGCACAAGAGGGCTGCGGCCAGCTCCCCGTCAAGGGGCAGGACAGCCACACGGAACCAGTGGCACATGAGGGAAAAGGAAATGCTCTGGACGCACACGCAAGGCTCCCCGTCGTCCAATAGCAGGCAGTTCCCCTCATCGTAGTTACAGCACTCATGTACCAGCCGCCGCGCCCGCCGGTGCTGGCGGTAGTCCATGTGGGGCAGGTTATCGCTCATGGCTCTGCTCCTTTCTGCGGTGCGGCTCGTCCCGGCGCAAAATCTGGTCGATGTTCCGCTTGACGGTCTGCAACTCCTTGAACCGCTGTTTCTGTTCGTGATAGGTGTTATACAGGCCGTCTTTCTCGGAGATAAGCTGCTCGATCTCGGCCTGCAACGCTTTCCGGGCGGGCAGCTTGGTAATGCCATGCGCCTTGAAATACCGGGCTGCTGCGTCGGCTATGATAAAATCGCTCTCATGGGCCTGCCGGTATGCGGCGCGGGCTTTCTCGGATTTCTGTGCCCGCAGCCCGTCGCGGGCGGCCTTGGTCTGGGCGTAGGCCAACACCTGCCGCTGCAACTTCTTTTTCCCTTGCAGCTTCGTTTCCAGTGCTTTCAGTTCGCCGCTGGTCTGGCGCATTTTCTGATAGGCGGTGTCAACGGCGGCTTCTAACTGCTCCGGGGAAGTAAAGCCGTATTGCTGGTAGACGGACAGCGTTTTGGCGGCCTGCTTCAGATTGTGTATCTTCGCCCAGCGTTCATAGCCCCGGCCTTTGCCCTCGGCCATTTTCTGCTCAATGTCCACAAGCCGCTGCACTCCGTCCTGTTTCGGGGCGGCTATCTCGGCTCTGGCAACCTGCAAGCGGTCTTTTATGGTGCGTGGGGGATCGGGGGATCTGGCTGGCGCTTCGGCTGCTCTGGCGGCGTTTTGCTCTAAAACGGCAAAGACAGCGGCGCGGTCAAAATCGTCGCCCAGCTTCCGGGCGGTAATTGGCTTTGTCCTGTCCGGCGTGAGGTAGGAAAGCCGCCCCCGGCTCTCCTTGACGGTCACACCCTCCTGCAGCAACAGAGAGGAAAACTCGTCAAAGCTGGCGGCGGTGGCAAGGGCTTTCCGTAGGGTCTGCCGCAGCTTCTCCTTGTTCGTTTCAAACTTGGTCTGCCGGGGCGTGATACTATCGGCAATCATGGGGGCGTTCTGCTTGTCCAGCGCGGCCTGTCCCTTTTTCTGCGCCCAATACTCCCGGTCGGTGACGCGGTTCTTGCTGCCGTTCAAGAGGTCGATTTGATAAAGCCCCTCCCGGTGGCACATCTCCATGACTTCGGATTTGAAGTAGCGCAGGGCAGCGTCGGTACATCGGTGCTTGCAGCCGACTTTCGTATCGGCCGGCCTGTCCATGTAGGGCAGGAACGGCACTTCCTCAATCCGCAGGCTGTTTATGACGATATGCACATGAATGTTGCCGCTGTGGTTATGCCCGTCCGGGTGGGTGCAGACAAGGGCCTAGTGGCCGGGAAAATGCTCTTTACAGAATTGTTCCCCCAACGCCTGCGCCCGGTCTACGGTCAGGCCGTTGTCCGGCCCGTCCCGCGGGTCAAAGCTGATGATGTAGTGGTGGCTTTTCACATCTTCCCGCCGCTGGTTTTTCTGATAGCGGAGATTGGCCCGCATACACGCAACGGCAAAATCCTCCCCGTCGCAGTTCAGCGTGGACAGCCGGTAGTCCTCGCGGGGGATAAGCCTGCCGGTTTCATCAAGGACGGGCTTCATGGTAAACTCGTCATGCTCAAAGAGAAGATATTGCTCGGCGGCTCCGTAGTCGGCGTTTTTAGAGTTGATATGCTTGAGTGTTGCCAACCGCGTCACCTACTTTCTTGAGGACTTCATACTTGAGGACGGCAAGGTCGGATATGGCGGCGCGTACCTCGCCGGAAAGGGTGTTGTAGGGTACGCCGTATTCGTTCAGATACCGGGCAATCTGATTGAGGTTGCCGCCGATCCTGCCGTACTCGGCTGTCAGCTTCCCGACAGCGGAAAGCAACTCGTCATTGACCGACGACACATGGACAACCGGGCGTATGGTCGCCCGCCGTATCGCCTGCCGGAGAAATTCGGACTGGCTGATACCATAGGGCGCAAGCCGCGCTGTGAAGTCGGCATACTCATCTTCGGACAGCCGGGTTTTCACAACGCGGCTGCGGTGGGGCGTGTTGTATTTCTTTCGCATGGTGTGACCTCCTTTCTCGCCCGTAAGGGCGCATGAGCAGGGTTTGGGGAAGGCACTCCCCAACAAGTTTCCCGCGAGGGGCAAAACTGCAGAATTGCGGATTTTGGCACCGTGGTAGAAACTTGCTCTCCGTGACTGCAAACTTTCTCTCACTTCCGTCCGCCACTTTTTTGGAAAACTGCAACCACAAAAGTTTGTTTCTCTTTTTCTGCTACTACTAATCCTGTAAAGGGCATTCCTGCCCGCTTTCGCTAAAATGACACCGGACGCAGTGGTTTCTACCCGGTGTTGGAGAAATCCTTTCTCTTTGCCCTCTACTACGGGTAAATGCTCCAAATGCCAAACACCAGGGCAGAAAAATTCCCTCCTCGCTTACTACTACAACCGGCAGGGGGCAAAATGGCCGGGAGCGGAGCCGGACAACAAAAAAAGCAGTAAATCTTTTTCAAGACTTACTGCTTTCGCTGGCCGCGTCGGTGGCGGCTGGTATTCAGTTTTTATGACTTGTCCGGTGGTTCGTCAAGCCGGAACTTGAATTGACAGTCAATTAACCGCTGCTTTACATAGTCCTCCACCTCGGCGTTGACCTGCCCGTTCACTTTTGAGAAATAGCGGATATATCCGGCGTAGTGGAGCAGGACAGCGTTCACGGCTTCTGGGTCGCCCTCACGGGCTTTGAGGATTGTTTCATAGGGGAGAAGTCTACTCATACCGGCTCACCCCCATTTCTTCGCGTAGCCGCTGCAAGGCAAGCTGGATATGCCGCCCCGCTGTGCTGCGTGACCGGCCAATACACGCGCCGATCACGCGCTGCGGCTGGCGCAGAAAGTAATAGCGCAGGATTTCTTCCCGCGTCTGCTCCGGCAAAACAGAGATCGCGTCGGCAAGGGCGGCGTTGCAGAGCAGGACGGTCTGACCGCAGACGGTAAATGGGTATTCCTCGTCCGGCTCCGACGCGGCAAACTGGACAAACTTCTCGTTCATCAGATAGTCAAGGGAAACTTGCCGTTCCCATTGCCGTTTAAGCTTCAAAATCTTGTCCAAGGCGGCACAGCGGATAACAGTCTTGCAAAAGGCGTTGTACCTGCGCTGGATATATTCTTGATAGGCTATCTGGTCGGTCATGGAAATTCCCCTTTCTGAATAATAGTGCGGGGCGGTGGCACTTCTTGCTGTCGCCCCTTGATTGCCTACCAGCAAAGGCGGGCGGGGCTGTCAACGGCTGCGCATATGCGCCGTTCATCTTGACCGTTGACTGGCTCGGCTGGGTTTGCTATTTACCCGACAAACTTGAATTTATTTTAAGCTATCACGTTTTACCTTCTTAAGCCTTACTATCATTACCATAGGAATTTCTTTGTTGGTTTTAAAACATTCTTCATAAAATCCATCAATGACAAATCCAGCTCTAAAACAAAGGTTAAAAATATCTTGTATGGAACGATGATAATAAATCTGCTCTTTCGGTTGCCCTTCAATCGCTATATCATAGTAACTGTGCGGTGTCATATATTTTTCAGTCAACGTGACAAAACAAGGGTGTTGCGTTGCAAAGACAAAAATTCCGCTTTCCTGCAACAGTTCATAAACAGCCATAAGAAGTGGTTCAATATCCGTAATATCCATAATTGCCATATTAGAAACTGCTTTCGTAAAGGCTCGATTTCTTTTTAATTCTAATATACTTTTTCTATCGGTCGCATCCGCCACATAAAATTCAATTTGTTTTGCATATTGTGATTGCCGTCTTTTAGCCAATTCTATCATTTTTTTGCTGTAATCAAAAGCGACAACCGAAGCGCCTCTTTGTGCAAGATACGAAGAATAATTTCCATTGCCACACGCAATATCCAAAATGTAATCCGCAGGATTAGGAGATAGAAGTTCCGTTACTTTGGGACGCACTACCTCTCTGTGAAATTCATTAGATTCGTCACCCATTGCATTATCCCAAAATTGTGCGTTCTCCTCCCAGATTTTTTTACTTTCCTCTGTTCCCATGTTCTCTCCCACTCCCCAAATTTGCTTTTTTGCTTCCATTAAATCTTCCTTACTATATTCCATTGTTACCCTCCATAACTTCTGATTGTTGCCGTCTTGACGATTATGTATCTTTACATTACCTTCTGAAACATATGGCGCACCTTGTCCATGCGGCTGTTTGGACGGCGGGGCTGGATGACCGGCTGACCGACAGCGGCCTGATATCCTTTCAGCTCTGTAAGGCATACGCTCCGCCCGTTGGTGTAAAAGGCCAGATCAGTACGGTATGCCTGTATACAGCGGGCGGGAATCTCGCCAGTAAAGACAACTTCATCCTTTTTTACCTGGGCCGTTTCGATGGTGGCACAGTATTTCGGTGCATCATGATAAGCCCTGGAAAGGTATTCCTGGGGCGCATAGAGGATGAAGGAGAGATAAGGTTCCAGCAGCTGCGTCCCCGATTCCTTCAATGCCTGTTCCAATACAATCGGGGCCAATGAGCGGAAGTCCGCCGGCGTGCTGACCGGACTGTAATAAAGCCCGTATTCAAAGCAAATCTTACAGTCCGTTACGTTCCAGCCGAACAAGCCCTGCTCCAGCCCGTAACGGATACCATCCCTGACAGCGTTTTGAAAACTCTGGTTCAAGTATCCCAGCGAAACCCGGCTCTCGTATTGTACACCGGAGCCAAGCGGGAGTGGTGTAACAGACAGTCCGATGGATGCCCAAAACGGGTTGGGCGG